>JAYSCL010000062.1:0-5312 GCA_041914905.1 Enterobacterales bacterium | reverse complement strand
CACGGCCGCAATGACCAAGCCGGCCAACAACCCTTTTTCTTTGGCGCCGACGGCGACAAACAAAATTACCAACATTAACCACCAGGTCAGCAACAGTTCGAGCACAAAGGCTTTGACCGGCGGCAGTTGCGGCACAGTGGCCCCAAGTGTGGTGTGTTCGGGCGCAAACCAGCGCAGCAAAATGGCGGCGCATATCGCTCCTGCCACTTGCACGCTGCAGTACGGCAACACATGGCGCCAAGCAAAACGTTTAGCGAACGCAAACGCGATCGTCACGGCGGGATTCACATGAGCGCCCGACACATCGCCGAAGGCGTAAATCACGCTGAGCACAATTAAACCGAATGTCACCGCAATGCCGCCGTGCGTAATCGCACCCGCGCTGACATCGTTAAACACAATGGCACCACAGCCGGCCAGCACCAACATAAAGCTGCCGAGAAATTCCGCCATCAAGGCTGATCGTAAAGGCATGCTGTTAACCTATGCCAAATGCTGCGGCAATGTCGCGATAAACGCGCGGATCTCATCACGCACACGACGATAATGATCGAGCGCTTCTTCTTCCGTGCGTGCCGTTTTGGCGAGCTTGGGTGGGTCATCAAATCCGACATGAATTTTTTTGGCACGCCCTAAAAAGGCCGGGCAAGTTTCATTGGCATGACCACAGACCGTAAACACAACATCGAAAGTAACATGGTTTAAATCGTCCAAGGTTTTGGAAAAGTGCTGGCTGATATCAATGCCGGCTTCAGCCATTACTCGCACGGCGTTGGGATTGAGGCCGTGTTTTTCGATGCCAGCCGAGTAAAAGCGGAATTGCGTTGGCCACAACTGTTTGGCCCAGCCTTCGGCCATTTGGCTGCGACAGGAATTACCGGTGCACAGAAACAGAACGTTTAGCGGTGTCATCAACAGGCCCGTGAGCGGTTGCAGAAGGCGCGCATTGTATGAAAATTCGATGACAATTAGGTTACCTATTGTGGTCACGAGCAAACGAGTACCCACTAATGGTAGCGATCACCCAACGGAGTGAGTTTTTTATGCTGCTATAAACGTCGGTAAGCACGCCATCAAAGCGGCCAATTCTTGCCATCATGCAGCGCCGCAAAATGCGGCGGCGCGTGCATAAAAATCACGTGTCTTATCACGGCAGTTGGTGTTTTTTTATATATCCCGACTAAGCTTCAGGGTACCTCCCTCCCCTGGGGGTGATCCGTGTTGGCAAGGTGGGTGTAAAACCGTGAATAAATCATCACCAGTTGCGCACGTGGTGCTCGTGCTGATCGTGCTGCTGTGTTCGTTTTGGATCGCGACGGCTTGGTGGCAAGCGTTAATCTTGTCACTGATTGTGGCCGTTGGCGTCAGTTGGATCTGGTTTAATCAACCGGTCACTGACACCACACCAACCGTGTCATTTGCCGAACGTGATCACATGGAACAACTGCAAAAAGAAGTGCAGGCCTTGCGTGATCTGCTGCAACAAACCGCACCAGTTTGGATGCGCAATATGGATCTGGTGCGCACGCAAACAGAAGAAGCCAGTAACGGATTAACCTCGCGTTTTCAAGACATCACGCAGCGTTTGCAATCGGTGTTGTCCGGCGGCACTGAAAACGCCACCGACAATGTGCTGGCGGTGATTCGCACGGCACAAACCGAATTGCCAAACGCCGTGCAAGCACTCGATCGCACACGCGCCGCCCGTGAAGAATTTCTGAATCAAATTGCCGGACTAACCCGGTCAATTGAAGAACTGGTATCCATGGCCAGTGATGTCGCCAAAGTGGCGTCACAAACCAATTTATTGGCGCTGAATGCCGCGATTGAAGCCGCGCGTGCCGGTGAATCCGGTCGCGGTTTTGCTGTGGTGGCCGATGAAGTGCGCAAGCTGTCAACCATGTCGGGTGACACGGGCAAACGCATTACCGAAAAAGTTGGCCATGTCGCCAACGCCGTCAAATTGGCGATCGATCACGCCAACGAAATTGCCGCAACCGAACAAACATTGATCAACAGCGCGGAAGAAACGGTACAACGCGTGCTCAGCGATTTTTCCAGCAGCGTCAAGCTGCTGGAGCAGCGCATACAACAATTGCATTCGACCAGTGCTGATGTCGAAAACACCGTCAATGCCGTCATGGTGGATCTGCAGTTCCAAGATCGCGTCAGCCAGATCTTGTCGCACGTCAGTCAAGATGTGGACAAGCTTCGCGCAGCCCTTGCGCGTGGCGAATTGCCCGACGCCAAAACATGGTTGCGTGCGTTGGAGCGAACCTATACCACCGGCGAACAACGCGCACTGCACGGTGGCAATAATAACGGCAATGAACAATCTTCTGTGACGTTTTTCTAGAGGCTTAGCATGTCAAAAACAGTAATGGTGGTGGACGATTCGTCCAGTTTTCGTCAGGTGGTCAGCATGGCGCTCAAAGGTGCTGGCTATGATGTCGTTGAAGCCGGCGACGGTCAGGATGCGTTAAAAAAATTGGATGGACGCAAAATCAATCTGATCGTATCGGACGTCAATATGCCGGTGATGGATGGCATCAGCTTTGTCAAAAAAGCCAAAGAATTGCCCGCTTACAAATTCACGCCGGTGATCATGTTAACGACGGAAGCCGGTGACGATAAAAAAGCCGAAGGCAAAGCTGCCGGTGTCAAAGCCTGGGTGGTAAAACCATTTCAACCTCCGGTCTTGCTTGATGCCGTTAGCAAACTGATTTTGCCCTGAGGTGAACATGACGATTCAAGTCAACACCGTTGGCGATGTGGTGCGAATAAAAATCGACAATGCACTCAACATTTACGTTGCCGGAGAAGCCAAAGAACAGCTATTGCACGCCTTGGCGCAAGGGCGTGAGCTGGAAGTGGATTTGTCCGAACTCGAAGAACTCGACACGGCGGGTGTGCAACTGATGTTGATGTTGAAACATCAGGCGCAGCGCAGCAATAAAACCTGCGCGTTTTTGCATCACAGTCCGGCGGTGCGCGAAGTGATCGATTTGCTGAATCTGGCCGGCGCCCTCGGTGATCCGGTGGTGATCCCTGCCTAGTGATATAACCAAAAAGAGTGACAACAGAATGGATCTGGACAGTGCACGAGGTGCGTTTGTACAAGAGTCGCGCGAGTTGCTTACCGCAATGGAAGCCGCATTACTTGACATTGAAACGCAAGGTATGTCGAACGATTCCATTAACGCGGTATTTCGCGCGGCGCACACCATCAAAGGTTCGGCCGGACTATTTGCACTCGATCACATCGTGAGTTTTACGCACGTAATGGAAAATGTGCTCGATCGCACGCGCGCGGGTCAATTGCCGATGAGTGAAGCGCTGTTAACGGTGCTGTTGGCGGCGGGCGATTACCTGAGTCGATTGATTGATGGCATCGAAGCCGAACAAGACAACACCGAACCTGATCCGGTTTTACGCGCCGATTTGCTGCAACAGCTCGCCGATTTTTTGCCGACGCCAACACAAGAAGTGATCGCCAAGCCTCGCAAACCGGATGCGACAGTCGAGGTGATGAATGGCGAACAAGTGGACAGTGACACGTGGCATATTTCACTGCGACTGTCGCCGGACGTGTTGCGTAGCGGCATGGACCCGTTGTCGTTTTTGCGCTACTTAACGCGATTGGGGCGCATTGTTTACTTGAACACACTGACTGAAAACCTGCCGCAGGCCAGCGATTTCGATCCCGAAACACTTTATCTGGGCTTTGAAATCGAATTTGATTCAACGGCGGACAAGCAATCGATTGAAAACGTCTTTGAATTTGTCCGCGAAGAATCGTTCATTCGAATCTTGCCACCCCGCAGTTTAATTGACGATTATGTATCGCTGATTCGCACGCTGCCGGAAGAGCCACAGCGTCTCGGCGAAATACTGGTGGCCAGCGGTGCGCTTACGCAAACCGAACTCGATCACATTCTGCAACTGCAAGCCAACAGTCCGTCGGCACTAAAACCGCCGATCGGCACTTTGCTGGTCGAAGAAAATGTCGTGCATCCCAGCGTTGTGTCAGCGGCGTTGACCAAACAACAAGAAAAGGTGGTCAAGAAGCAGCATGAACAGCGTTTTATCAAAGTCGATGTCGACAAACTTGATGCACTGATCAATTTGGTCGGTGAGTTGGTGATCGCCGGTGCCGCAGCACGGCTGGCGGCGAAAACGGATGGCGCCATCGCGAGCGAAGAAGCGATCACCGTGGTGGGCGGATTGGTTGAAAGCATTCGTGATGCGTCGCTCAGTTTGCGCATGGTTCCGATCGGTGAAGTGTTCCAGCGTTACCCGCGTGTTGTGCGTGACATCAGCAAGGATCTCGGCAAAAAGATCGAGTTGGTGATCTCCGGTGCGGAAACCGAACTGGATAAATCCATGGTTGAAAAACTGTCCGATCCATTGACACATATTGTGCGCAACGCGATCGATCACGGCATTGAATCGGTCGAGCGTCGGCAGCAAGCCGGCAAACCGATCACCGGCACATTGCGCCTGCATGCGTATCACGATTCCGGCAGCATCGCCATCGAAGTCAGCGATGACGGCGCCGGTCTCAACAAAGACAAGATCCGTCATAAAGGTATTGAACGCGGTTTGATCACACCCGAACAAGTATTAAGCGATCAAGAAATTTACCGACTGATATTTGAGCCCGGATTTTCAACAGCTGACCAAATCACGAATTTATCTGGTCGTGGTGTCGGCATGGATGTGGTCAAAAAAAATATCGACGCGTTACGTGGCGAAGTCGAAGTCGACAGCCGTCCTGGTGAAGGTGCGACGGTGCGCATTCGATTGCCGTTGACGTTGGCGATCATTGACGGCTTTCAAGTCACGGTGGCCAATGCAGCGTTTGTCTTGCCACTGGAAATGGTCAAAGAGTGCGCCGATCTGGTCAGCGCCGACATTTATCGCAATATCATCAATTTACGCGGCGAGCCGTTGCCCTTCATTCGTTTGCGTGAATTATTTGCCGTCGAAGGCGAACACCCTCAACGAGAGAGTCTCGTTGTTGTGCAATACGGCGGACAACGCGTCGGGGTGGTGGTTGATCAACTGGTGGGGGAATTGCAAGCCGTGATCAAACCACTGGGATCCTTGTTCCGTGAAATGCGCGGTATCAGTGGTTCCACCATTTTGGGCAATGGCCAAGTGGCGTTGATTTTGGATGTGCCCAATTTAGCGCACAGCGTTTACACCCATTCCACACAGAAATTGGCAGCGGACACTTCTGTCGCTGTTATCAATCGTTAACCCATAACGACAACAGGAGCGGCATTATGCAATGGTTTTATCGCCTGAAA
>JAYSCL010000061.1:0-22191 GCA_041914905.1 Enterobacterales bacterium | reverse complement strand
AACGCTCCCAACAATTAGGAGAATTGACATGTCCAAAGGGCAGTCGTTACAAGACCCTTTTTTGAACGCTTTGCGTCGTGAGCGCGTTCCAGTTTCCATTTATCTGGTTAACGGCATCAAACTGCAAGGTCAAATCGAGTCTTTTGACCAATTTGTCGTATTGCTGAAAAACACTGTCAGCCAAATGGTGTACAAACACGCCATTTCGACCGTCGTTCCGGCCCGCAATGTCCGCTTGCCACATCATGGCGGTGGTCCTGGTGGTTCGTCAGAAGGCGGTGAAGAAGGTGACAGCGGCAGCAGCGACAACACCTAATTACCCCATTTCAAGCGCGTCGGTTTTTATAAGCCGACGCGCTGACTAACACTGATGATTTGTTCCCATGTTTGATCGCCACGCCGGCGGCGAGGCGGCTGTACTCGTCCATCTTGATTTTAAAAATCGCGACATCGCTGAAGATGTGGCGGAACTGCAGGAGCTTGTACGCTCGGCAGGTTTAACCGTGATGTCTGTGATCACGGGTTCACGCAAAGATCCCGACCCTCGCTTATTTCTTGGTACCGGCAAAGCGGATGAAGTCAAAGCCGCCGTGCAAGCATCGGGCGCGCAAGTGGTGATCGTCAATCACCAAATGTCACCCTCACAAGAGCGCAATCTCGAAGCGTTTTTGCAATGCCGCGTCGTTGATCGTGTCGGTTTGATTTTGGATATTTTTGCGCAGCGCGCACAAACGTTCGAAGGCAAATTACAAGTCGAGTTAGCGCAACTTAAACATATTTCGACACGACTGGTGCGCGGCTGGACACACTTGGACCGCCAGCGTGGTGGCGGTGTCGGCATGCGTGGCCCCGGTGAAACGCAACTCGAAACCGATCGCCGTTTGGTCATGAACAAAATTGATCAAATTGAAAAGCGTTTGGAAAAGGTCGGTGAACAACGCGAACAAAACCGTCGTGCGCGGCGTCGCAATGATGTCAAAACCGTGTCATTGGTCGGTTATACCAACGCGGGCAAATCGACATTGTTTAATGCATTAACGGATGCCGGTGTTTACGCTGCTGATCAATTGTTTGCGACACTCGATCCGACTCTGCGTAAATTGCCGTTGCCGCGTGTTGAAGCGTTGTTGGCGGATACCGTTGGTTTTATTCGTCATTTGCCACACGATCTGGTGCACGCGTTTAAGGCCACGTTGACCGAATCGCGTGAAGCCGATTTACTGTTGTTGGTTGTCGATGTCAGCGATGCCGAACGCGATGAAAAATTGTCGCAGGTGCAAGGTGTGTTGCGCGAGATTGGTGCCGACACGGTGCCGCAGTTGCTGGTGTTCAATAAAATTGACCAAGATCCGCTGCTGCATCCGCGCATTGAATACGACGAACATCAGGTGCCGGTGCGTGCGTTTGTGTCAGCGAAAACCGGTGCCGGTTTGACCGAATTATTACAAGCAATTACGCAACGCATCAGTGATAGCGAAACCGATATTACGGTGGTGTTACCGCCACAAGCCGGAAAAGCGCGGGCCAAGCTTTATGAACAGCAAGCGATTGTTACAGAATCCGTTGCCGAAGACGGTTCCTGGCAGCTGACCTTGCGCGTGAAATCGGTACAATTGGCGCGCCTGCAATCCGATCCGGATCTGCAGGCCTATTTACCACAACGAATGAGCAATACCCCACAGACAGGCGAAGAGCTGGAGGAATGGGAACATGCCGTGGAATGAACCGGGCAATAACAATCAGGATCCGTGGCGCAATCGTCGTCCACAAGGTGGACCACCTGATCTCGACGAAGCGTTTCGTCAATTCATGAAAAAAATCTCCGGTGCCATGGGTGGCAAACCGCCATCGGGTGGCAGCAATAACAATGGTAATGCCGGTGGTTTAGTGATTGTGGGAATCGTTGCCGTCGTGCTCGCCATTTGGTGGACAATGGGGTGGTACACGGTCAATGAGAAAGAGCGCGCGGTTGTGTTGCGTTTTGGCAAACACGTCGCGACTGAAGGTGCGGGCTTGCACTGGTATGCCCCCCTGATCGAAACCAAACAAGTGATCGATGTATCGAGTGTGCAACAACAAAATGTGCGTGGTCGCATGTTGACCGAAGACGAAAACTTGATTGATGTCGCACTTGGTATTCAATACAAGATCGCCGATCCAGTCGCCTATGCCTTTAATGTGCGTGATGCCGATCAAACCTTGGTGCAAGTAGCAGAAAGTGCATTGCGTCTGGTGGTGGGTAAAACCAAAATTGATGACATTATGACCGGTGGCAAAGACGTTGTGCGTTCCAAGACCGAAGAGGTATTGGGGCAAATTTTAACGCCGTACAACACCGGTTTGCAGATCACCGAAGTGACATTGCAAGACACGCGTCCGCCCGAACCGGTCGTCGCCGCATTTGACGATGTAACCAAAGCGCGTGAAGACAAAGATCGCGCCGTAAAAGAAGCGGAAGGTTATCGCAACAAAGAAATTCCACTGGCCGAAGCCGAAGCACAACGTATTTTGCAAGACGCTGAAGCGTATCGCACTCAAGCAATCGCGCAAGCGACCGGTGAAGTGCAGCGCTTCCAGAAACTGTTACCACAATACCTGGCGGCACCTGAAGTCACACGCAATCGTTTGTACATAGAAACGATGGAGCAAGTGCTCAGCAATGTCAGCAAAGTGATGGTCGATGTCAAACCTGGCAATATGTTGTATTTGCCGCTGGATAAAATGCAGCAGCGTCGCGACGTACCGATGTCGGTTGTCAGCGAAAATGCGGGGAAATAAACCATGAACGGTAAAGTGTTTGGCTTTTTGGTTCTCGTGTTGTTGCTGATTATTGGTGCCAGCAGCACCATGTTTGTGGTTGATCAACGTGAACGTGCGTTGGTGTTGTCGTTTGGTAAAGTCAAAACCAATGACAAGAATGAACCGCTTGTGTATGACCCCGGTTTGCATTTTCGCATGCCATTTATGGACACCGTCGTGCGCATGGACACGCGTGTGCAAAATATGGAAGGCGATCCGGATCGTGTTGGTACCAACGAGAAAAAAGACGTCATCGTTGATTCGTTTGTGAAATGGCGCATCAAGGACTTCTCCAAATTCTATTTGGCCACCAGCGGTAACATCGCCAACGCCGAATTGTTGTTGGAGCGCCAAGTTGATCAAGCCATTCGTAATGAATTTGGTACGCGCACTATCCACGATTTGGTTGCCGGTGAACGTTTGGCGGCGATGACTGAGTTGATGGAAGGCGCTCGCAAGAGTGCCGAAGATATTGGCGTCGAAATTGTTGATGTGCGTATTAAACAGATCAACCTGCCAGATGAAGTGTCCGATTCGGTTTTTGCTCGGATGATCTCGGAACGTAAATCCAAGGCCAATGAATTCCGTTTTGCCGGCCAAAAAGAAGCGAACATTATCAGCACCAGCACCGACGCCAAAGTCCGTGTGATCAAGGCCGAAGCCGACCGCGAATCGCGCCGTATTCGGGGTGAAGGTGATGCGACCGCCGCTAAAATTTACGCCGATACATACAAGCAAAACGCGGAGTTTTACAGCTTCTTGCGCTCGCTTGACGCGTACAAAGCGACGTTCAAAAATCAGTCCGACATGATGGTTGTGCAGCCGGACAGCGATTTCTTCCGTTATATGAAAGATTCAAAAGGCAAGTAACACGCCTTGATGGACAGAAACGGTGCTTTGGCACCGTTTTTTTATGTTCAGGATGAACGGGAAGTTTTTTGCTCCTGCAAAAACTTCACTTGCACCATCCTTGGCGGTCGTACGTCGCGGGCGCAGGCGACCGCCAAGGATGGCGGAAGGTAGAGCAATGCAGGAGCAATTGCCGAGATGCGCAGGAGCGACGTTCTCGTCGAGTGAGATCAACCACGGTTATCGCCACCGCGGGCGCCGGAGCAGTGCGGGGAGCAAGACAGCATGCACATCGATTGGAACAGTCTGATGGCGGCGTTAGCGCTGGTCATGGTTATTGAAGGCGTTTTGCCGTTTTTGAGTCCGAAACGCTTCCGTTTAACGCTGATCACGGCGGCCGCCTTAAGTGATCGGGCCTTGCGAGTGCTCGGTTTGCTGGCGATGCTGGCCGGATTGGCTACCTTATATTGGGTACACCCAAGCGCCTGATTTTCGCGCTTGTATAGGCCGCAAAATGTCCGGCAAGGCCGGGGCGAACAGCGTAAAATCCGCCCCTTCGTTTTTTCCACCACCTATCCAGTATCGCCACCATGGCTCAATCCGTCGTCGTACTTGGCACCCAATGGGGTGACGAGGGCAAGGGTAAGATCGTTGATTTGCTTACCGATCGTGCACAACACGTCGTCCGTTATCAGGGCGGTCACAACGCAGGCCACACGCTGGTCATTGATGGTAAAAAAACGGTTCTGCATCTGATCCCGTCCGGCATTTTGCGTGATGGCGTGCAGTGTTACATCGGTAACGGTGTTGTCTTGTCGCCGGCCGCCTTGTTTAAAGAAATGAATGAACTGGCTGGCAAAGGTGTACCGGTGCGCGAGCGCTTGCGTATTTCGCCCGCTTGCCCGTTAATTTTGCCGTACCACGTGTCACTCGATAATGCGCGCGAAGCCAAACGCGGCAAGATGGCGATCGGCACTACCGGTCGCGGTATTGGTCCGGCTTATGAAGACAAAGTGGCACGTCGTGGTTTGCGTCTGGACGATTTGTACAACTTCGAACGCTTTCGCGAAAAGCTGACCGAAGTTTTGGATTATCACAACTTTGTGCTTGCGAACTATTACAAAGCACCGATGGTCGATCTCGATCAATTGCTGCGCGATTGTGAAGACTACGCCAAACAATTATTGCCGATGGTGGTCGATGTGCCAGAAGAATTGCACAACGCTCGCGTCAACGGCCAAAAAATTCTGTTTGAAGGTGCACAAGGCACGGGTCTTGATATCGATCACGGCACGTTCCCGTTTGTGACCTCGAGCAACACCACCGCCGGCGGCACCGCAACCGGTTCCGGTTTTGGTCCGCGTTATATCGATTATGTGTTGGGCATCACCAAAGCATACACAACTCGTGTAGGTGGCGGCCCGTTCCCGACCGAACTCGAAAATGATCTGGGCGAATACTTGCGCAAACAAGGCCATGAGTACGGTGCCACAACGGGACGTCCGCGTCGCTGCGGTTGGCTCGATCTGGTCGCGCTGCGCCGTGCCATGCAAATCAATTCAATTTCCGGTTTGTGCATCACCAAACTCGATGTGATGGATGGTTTGGAAACGGTGAAGATCTGCACCGGTTATATTTGCCGTGACAATGGCAAACTGACGGCGCCGCCGGTATCCGCCGATGGTTTCGCCACAATCGAACCACAATACGTCGAAGTACCGGGTTGGAAGCAAAGCACGGTGGGTGTCAAAAAGTTTGATGATCTGCCGAAAAACGCTCGCTCGTATTTGGCACGCATCGAACAAGAGCTGAATGTGCCCGTCGACATCGTGTCAACCGGTCCTGATCGCAATGAAACGATCTTGATGCGACATCCGTTTGAAGTGTAATCGGCGTGAAGTTTTAAAAAGGCAGCGAAAACTGCCTTTTTTATTGCCTGTCGTTTAAGGCTCTGTTCGCAACGCTGCGCTTTTCTTGGTCAAGAACAGGCGTTCTTCGCTGGCGATCTCCATTGCGATTAGCTCATCAATATGGTGCAAGGCTTTGTCATGTTCGCCGATGGTCATGTACACATTGATTAAGTCACGTTTGATTTCCGGAAAGTTGGAAATTTTGTCGGCCTTCTCCCAGATCTTGATCGCCTCATTCAGCTGTTGCTGTTCGGCGTATTGGCGGCCCTTTTGGTGCAAGTAAAACGGATCGGTATCGAGCAGTTTTTTGAGTTTTTTTTGTAGCCGTTGATTTTCATCAGGCAGATGCATGTGTTCAGCAATGGCAATCAATTTCTTCACCGTCGCGATGTTACGCTCATTGAGCGCGTGAGCTTTTTCAAACGCCATTTTAGCCGTGGCAAACTGCTGTGTGCGGTACAAATAGGCACCCCAATTGAACCAGGCGCCGTCCAATTCCGGATCGGTGACAATGGCTTTTTTTAAATTCGCTGCCGCAGCGGCGTCATTGTTTTTGATCAGTTGTTCGGCGCCGACATTGCTATAAAACATCGCTAGCGCGCGTTCAATGCTGATCTTGCGTGAGATATAGCGCGATTTCACTTGTTGCGGATAAAAATCAATGACGACCGGACCGGTCTGATAATCGGCATTGACCGCACCATAAACGACGACATTGACATGACGGCCAAGATAAGTGGTGTTCAAATACCGATCCCAGATCGGTGGGATCTCGACTTCTTGCAGGCTAGCGCGAAAACCCAAGCGCTGTGCAATCGCGTACGTCAGCAAAGACCAGCTCAAGCAATTACCTTCGTTGTTCCAATACGTGTCGCGTGCGATCGACGTGCCAGTTTCACTGTAACGCCAGTGAATACCGGTGACTTGACTCAGCAAATAATAGTAGCGTTCAGCGTGGGATGATTCATGGCGCATAAACTCACTGATTTGATTTTCGAGTTCTGGTGGCAGACGCAAAATCTCATCGCGCTCAACCACCACAACGGGGGCGTCTCGCCATTCTTCCGCGAACAAGGGCGTAAACAACACCCCTGTTAACCATACCCAGCGCAGTAGCTGCATCGCCGACCTCGCACAGGAAAACCCATTTGCCTGTTATTGAGTAGCGTAGTCCGCTGGCAACAAATGTCGAGTGCATTATTGACAGGTAAACTGTCAACAGTTGGGCACTTGGCTATTGTGAGACAGTTACAGCTTGCTGCCCCAATTCAGCTTGGTGCGCAGAATATGATAGTAATCGTGATCATCGGGATGAATTAGCCACAGCTGTTCGCGTTTCTTGTTGATATGAATCGAATCACCGGGCGCAATTTTAATGTGGACCTGGCCATCGCAAGACACTTGCGGGCGCGTGCGGTTACTGGCGCTGATCACGATCTCGATGCGGGAATCTCCGTCGAGCACGATCGGGCGTGCAGTCAAGGTATGCGCGAACATCGGCACCAGTACCATCGCATTTAATGACGGATGCAAGATCGGGCCACCGGCCGACAGCGAATATGCCGTGGAGCCAGTCGGTGTTGACACGATCAAACCATCTGAACGTTGGCTATAAACAAATTTCTCATTGACGTAAATTTCAAACTCAATCATCTTTGAAATTTCGCCGGGGTATAACACGATATCGTTCAACGCTTCTGATGTGGCAACCGGTTCTTCGTGACGCACAATATTCGCGGTTAACAAAAAGCGCTTTTCTTCGAGATAACGACCTTCCAATACCTCATTGAGTTTTTGTCGAAAACCGGTCGGTGTCACGTCCGTCAGAAAGCCAAGGTGACCACGATTGATACCGAGCAATGGCACATTAAAATTCGACAGTGCGCGCGCCGCGTGCAACATCGAGCCATCGCCACCCACCACAATCACCAGATCGCACAACGTGCCGAGACTCAGCGCGGACGTTAGCTCGCGTGACGGCAAACCCAGTGACGCGCCAACATTCTCTTCAATTTTGACCGCATGGCCACGCGCCAGAAGATACTCGCGCAGCGCCAACATCGTTTCGCCAGCGGCGGTATGGTGCGGTTTGCCAATGATGCCAATGATATGAAAGCGGCGTGATTCAGGTGTTGCCAAGGTTTTGGTCTCGTCTTGAGCTCGCTTGTCAGTGTAGCCAATCTGTGTCCGGATCTACATCATCACCGTTGTGATCGCTTAAACTGTCCACATAATACGTTGATGTTGTCGTGACAGGCTTAGCTCATGCACCAGTTTTTATTTGTGATGGATCCTTACGCCACGTTGAATATGGCGACCGAAACCTCGTTGCTGTTGATGCGATCGTTATTGCAGCGAGGCCATCAGGTATGGTGGACCGAAATGGCCGACATGATTCTGGAGAGCGGCCATTTGTACGCGCAAGCAAAACCTGTGCAAAGCGTCGAGCCGTTCGTACTGGGTGAAGCGCTGCGCCTGGATACGCACACGCTGCACGCGGTGGTGCAGCGTAAAGATCCACCGTTTGATGCGGCCTATTTGCATCTGACGTATTTGCTCGATTTTTTGCCGCGTTCCGTCCTGCAATTCAATGATGCGGCCGGTGTGCGCAACAACAACGAAAAATTGTCAACGCTGCGTTGGCCGCAATGGACACCGCCGACGCTGGTCACGCAAAACTTCGCTGCACTGCAGGACTTTTTGCACACGCATGACGACATCGTGTTGAAACCGGTGGAAGATTGTTCCGGGCGCGGTTTGTTGCGATTGCAAGCCGATACGCCTCAGCGCGATCAACAATTGGCCGCATTTTTGCGCAACCCGCAAGGCGACACGCGCATGGTGATCGCGCAGCGATTCATTCCGGCGATTCAGCACGGCGATAAACGCATTTATCTGTGTAATGGCGAGGTGGTCGGTTTGGTCAATCGCATTCCGGCCGCCGGCAAATGGCTCGGCAATATCCATCAAGGCGCGCAGGTCGAAGCGTGCACATTGACCGCTCGTGAGCGTGACATCATCGCCGACGTCGTTCCCTACTTGAAAGCACAAGGTTTGTTCTTGGTCGGCATGGATGTGATCGGCGGCTATCTGACTGAACTGAACGTGACGAGCCCGTCGGCGATACGCCAGATCAATGCTGTCATGGGTATCGACGTGCACGAAAAGCTGGTCGACGCGATGTTGCACGCTGTGGCCAATGCCCACCGAGAAGGTAATTAAAAAATAACTGACTGGCGGTCGGTTATATGCCAGAATGGCGCCGGCCCTCAACTGGCCGGCTGCGATCAGCCATAATTCTAATTTGCTGCGACGTCCGCCGCGCTTATCAACGCTAAAACTGGAACCGTCACGTCTTGCCGTGCACGGTAGGCATTTTTTTCGATCTGGTGATCTGTCATGTCAACGATCAAGTCCTTGCTGTGTCCTTTGCTATTGTTCCCTCTTTTAACAACGCTGGCAGCGTGTTCCAAACCGGATGCCAAAGCGCCTGAAATCCGACCGGTAAAATCGCAGTTGGTCAAAATCGAAGCGGTGGCCACCAGCGGAACCTTTTCCGGCGATGTGCGGGCGCGTTATGAATCGCGTTTGAGTTTTCGGGTGGCCGGCAAGATCTCGCAACGTGTCATCGATGTCGGGACGCGCGTCAAAAAAGGTCAACTGCTCGCGCGCCTCGATGCAACCGATCTGCAGCTAAATGCTGCGGCGGCTCAAGCGGCATTAGCATCGGCCGAATCGGATTTGAATCAAGCCAAATTTGATTACGATCGCTTCAAACAAATGCACGATAAAAAACTCGTCAGCGACATTGAGTTTTCCAATCGTGAAACGCGCTACAAATTAGCCGTGTCGCGTTTTGAACAAGCGAAAGCGCAGGCATTGGTCGGCGAAAATCAGGCCGATTACGCGTCATTGGTTGCCGATTCGGACGGTGTCATCACTGAAAATTCAGCGGAGGTTGGCCAAGTCGTCAACGCCGGTCAACCGATCATGACCTTAGCGCGCGAAGGCGAACGAGAAGTGAAAATCAGTGTGCCGGAATCGCGTGTCGATGAATTGAAAACGGCACAACAGATCACGATCACATTGTGGGCAATGCCCGATACTTTACTCAGCGGCAGTGTGCGAGAAATTGCGCCGAATTCTGATCCGGTTACGCGGACGTATGATGTACGAATTCGTGTTGCCGATGCCCCCAAAGAAATGCGTTTGGGCATGACGGCAAGCGTCAATTTGAAAGGCGCATCGAGCAAGGCGGTCAAATTGCCGTTATCGGCCATCTACCAGATCGATAAACAACCACAAGTGTGGGTCGTTGCCAATGATGGCAGCGTGCAATTGCGTGCCGTACAGGTCGGTCAGTTTGCGGACAATGACATTTTGGTGCTGTCTGGCTTGAGTGAGGGCGAGCGTGTTGTCACCGCAGGTGTCAACCGTTTGGTGTCGGGTCAAACCGTGCGTGTGCTGGAGGCCGAATAATGCGCGGCCCCAATCTGTCCGAATGGGCCCTGAAAAATCAAACGCTGATCATCTTCTTTATGATCTTGATTGCAATCAGCGGTGTGTTGGCCTATTTCAAACTGGGTCGTGCCGAAGACCCCGGCTTTACGTTTCGTGCAATGTTGATCAATGCCTATTGGCCTGGCGCCACTGCCGAAGAAATGCAAACACAAGTCACCGATCGGCTTGAGAAAAAACTGCAGGAAGTACCGGGCATTGATCATATCGACAGCTTTTCCAAACCCGGTGAAACATTCCTGATCGTTTCACTGCGTGACAGTGTCGAACCAACCTCGGTGCCCGACTCCTGGTACCAAGCCCGAAAAAAAATACAGGACGTGCGCGGCAGCTTGCCGCAAGAGGTCATTGGTCCTTTTTTTAATGATGAATTTGGCACAACGTATGGGTCAATTTACGCGTTAACAGGTGATGGTTTCAGCCACGCCGAGTTGCGCCAATATGCTGAGATGGCGCGCGCTGAACTGCTGCGCGTAAAAGACGTTGAGAAGGTCGATCTGATTGGCGTGCAGCCTGAAAAAATCTTCATCGAAATGTCCGATGCCAAACTCGCGACGTTCGGTATCGATCCGTATTTGATCGTCAACACATTGCAGCAGCAAAATGTGATGACCTCGGCTGGTGATGTTGTCACCAAGACCGATCGCGTCTTTGTGCGGGTGACCGGTGATTTGAAAACCGTCGACAGTATCAAGAGTATTGGAATTCGCGCCAACAATCGTGTGTTTCGTTTAGGTGATGTGGCGAAAGTGTGGCGTGGCTATGCGGATCCACCGACGGTACGCATGCATTTCGAAGGTGAGCAAGCCATCGGTATCGCGGTGTCGATGCAGCCCGGCGGCAACATACTGGCGCTCGGTCAGCGACTCGATAAAGCATGGAAGAAACTCGAACACGATTTTCCCATCGGTGTTGATATCAATCAGGTGTCCAATCAACCGCAAGTGGTCAAAACATCGGTTAATGAATTTCTGGAAACGCTGGTGCTCGCGTTGGTAATTGTGCTCGGTGTCGGCTTTTTGAGCTTGGGGTGGCGCAGTGGCATGGTGGTCGCGTTGTGCATTCCGTTGGTGCTCGCCGGTGTGTTTGCCGTCATGAATATGCTCGACATGGCCTTTGAAAAAATCAGCCTTGGTGCCTTGATTATTGCACTCGGTTTGCTGGTAGATGATGCGATCATTGCCGTTGAAATGATGTTGTTGAAATTGGAGCAGGGCTACGATCGCATCCGGGCGGCGACGTTTGCGTACCAAAGCACGGCGTTTCCCATGTTGACAGGAACGCTGATCACGGCGGCTGGTTTTATGCCTGTCGGGCTCGCACAATCAGCGGCCGGTGAATACACCTTTGGTATCTTTGCGGTTACCGCTGTGGCGCTAATTATCAGTTGGTTTGTGGCCGTGTTGTTTGCGCCATACCTTGGTTACAAAATGCTGAAAGTACCCGAAGGCCATGATGTGCACGCAGATATTTACAATCAGGGCTTTTATAAAAAATTTGGTGAGTTGGTCGATTGGTGTGTGGCAAATCGTAAAACGGTTATTGCCGGCGCCATTGCGTTGTTGGTGCTGTCGATCGTCGGCTTCCGTTTTGTATCCCAGCAGTTTTTTCCCAATTCAACACGCCCCGAAATTGTGACACAGCTGTGGTTGCCAGAAGGTGCTTCGCACAAAGCGGTGGAAGATGTCACGCGGCAGCTCGAAGCCAAACTGAAAGGTGATGAACGTGTTGACAATTTTGTCGCTTACTTAGGTGGTGGCAGTCCTCGTTTTGTGTTGGTGCTCGATCAACAACAACCGAACACCAACTTGGTTGAGTTTGTCATATTGGCAAAAGGGCTGAATGAGCGTGAGTCGTTAATCCATGATCTGAATAAATGGTTTGACGAGGATTTCGCCGGCGTGCGCGCCCGCGCCGCACGCCTGCCCAACGGGCCTCCGGTTGGTTATCCGATTCAGTTTCGCGTCAGCGGCCCAGATGCAGACAAATTGCGTGGTTTTGCTGAAGAAGTCGCGCAAGTGATGCGCAACAATCCCGACACGCGCGATGTCAATTTCAACTGGTTTACAAAAAGTAAAATCGTCAAGCTCGAAGTTGATCAAGACAAAGCGCGCGTGCTGGGCGTATCAACGCAACAAATCTCGTTTGCCTTGCGCACGTTGTTATCCGGTTTTCCGGTGACACAAGTGCGCGAAGGTGATCAGTTGATTGATATCGTTGGCCGCGCCAGCGATCTCGATCGCCATGACTTGAGTCGTTTGAAAGATTTGAATGTGCATATCGGCGGTGGGCGCTTTGTGCCCATCTCGCAAGTGGCGCACATCAAATATGACGCTGAAGATGGTGTGGTGTGGCGACGCGATCGCATGCCGACGATCACGGTGCGCGCGGACATTCCCGATCACGTGCAAGCACCCGATGTCAGCAAAGCGATTGATCCGCAATTGGAAGCCATTCGTGAGCGACTGCCGCCGGGCTATCGCATCGAAATGGGCGGCGCTTTGGAAAAGAGTGTTGAATCGCAAGCGTCGATTAATGCCGGTATGCCATTGATGTTGGCGGTTATAGCGATGTTACTGATGCTGCAATTGAATAGCTTTTCGCGAATGTTCCTAACCTTGTTAACGGCGCCGTTTGGTTTGATTGGTGTGACTTTATTTTTACTGGTGTTCAATCAACCGTTCGGTTTTGTCGCGATGCTGGGGGTCATTGCGTTGTTCGGCATGATCATTCGCAATTCGGTTATTTTGGTCGATCAAATTGAACAAGACATCAAACAAGGTATCGATCCGTGGCAAGCGATTGTCGGTTCTGCTGTGCGACGTTTTCGCCCGATTGTACTGACGGCGCTGGCCGCGATTTTGGGCATGATCCCCTTAGCACGATCCGTGTTTTGGGGGCCGATGGCGGTTGCGATCATGGGCGGTTTATTGGTCGCGACCGCGTTGACGTTGCTGGTGTTGCCGGCGATGTATGCCGCGTGGTTCAAAGTGGAACGCAATGTCTGATGTGCATTTGAATAGCTGCAACGTTTAATGTCTGGCAAAAGGCCGCGTATCAGCGGCCTTTTGCTTTTGCACTACACTGTGTAAACGTGTCAAACAACCCTCTGCCTCGGCATGCGTTTAATTCGATTTGTTGTGTGCTTAGCGCTGGGTGAATCGGTCACCGCTGCCGAAGATCTGTTTAGTCTGGACATTGAGCAGCTGGCACAGATCCGGCTCAACACATCGGTCGCTACATTGTACGCGCTGCCTCAAAGGGAAAGTCCCGCCGTATTGACCGTGATCAGCGCTGAAGAAATTCGACAATTGCATGCACGCGATCTCGTCGATGTTTTTCAACGTGTGCCAGGTTTTCAAATTACGCAAGACATTGCTGCCACGACGTTTAGTGTGCGGGGTCTGTATGCGTTTGAAGGGCGAGCGCTCGTTATGGTGGACGGTGCGCCGCTCAACGAGTTGCTATTTGGTGGTTATCCAATTGCCAATGATTTTCCCATCCACTTGATCAAACGCATCGAAATTATTCGCGGTCCCGGTTCGGTGATCTACGGTGGTAGCGCAGAAACGGCGGTGATCAATATCGTGCTCGACAATGCCACCGGAACGGACACTTACGCCCGTTATGGACGTTTGCCAACAACGGTTGGCCATCAAGATATCGCGTTGCGTTTTTCACATCACCTTGATGAGTGGCAATGGTCCGGTTTGTTGTTCGCCGGTGATGCGCGTCGTTCTGATGCGGATTACCGCTATTTTCAGCAACGACCCGCGTTTACGCACAATGAACAAAGTGCCGACATTGATACGGAAGTGTTTTTATTCAATGTGCGCCATGAAGACGTGTTGTCATTGCAGATTGTACGGCACTATTTGCGCAACAATGTCGTCACCGGTTTTGCGGTGCCAGTTTCAACACCACCCGATCAAATCGACGACGCCATGGCGGCGGGAATCGCATCGCATTTGGCGCCAGCCAACTTCAGCAACACATCGGTGACGGCAGATGGATTGTTGTGGCACGACGCACAAGCCCAATGGCGCTGGTCCGCGGGTTGGCGTGAAAATCGGCCATTCGAGCGTCCACGCCGGGATGATGTGCAAGTGCGTCGTCAGCAATTGGGCACACAATTTGAAAACGCCATCGCGCAGTGGCACTGGCTGATTGGTGGTGAATGGGTACGCGATCAAGCGTTGATGTTGCGCACCCGTGATGAGGCGCAACGCGATCCGAATCTTGGTTTGCGTGAAACCCCCAACGACGATTTACATGAAGCCATCGCTATCCACAGTGGCAGCTTGTTTGGCAGCATCATGTGGCGCAATGAAGCATTGCGTTTGTTTGCCGGCGCGCGCATTGATGAACATGATTTGTACGACACACAGTTGAGTCCGCGCATCGGATTGACGTGGCATCAACCGTCGCTGTATTTCAAAGCATTGATCTCGCATGCGTTTCATGCGCCACTGACGGCAAACACCGCATTCAGTCGTTTTGGTTACGACCCCGACAAGCCGCATCGTTCGCCCGTAGCGCCTGAGCGCGCCAAAGTGTATGAAATCGAGCTGGGTTATGTGATCAACGACGCGTGGTTTGTCAGCGCCAATTTGTTTTATCAGCATTTATACGATGTGATCGAATTTCGCTACAACGTCGCCGCCGACGATTTGTTTTCCGATAACGGCGGCGAATACGGTTCTTATGGCGCTGAATTTGAAGTGCGCTGGCAACAATCCCATTGGACGGGACTGTTCACGCTCGCGTATGCGGCACCCAAATTATTTCACGACGACAATCCAGACTCTTATCAAGCTTATCCTTACGGTGGCGACACGTACCTGGCATTGCATGAACCGAAAGAGTGGCTGGCGTTGTCGGATTGGAAAGCCTTTGCGCACGTCAATTATCGTGTGGACGAACGCTGGTCCTGGCAATTGAACATCACCTATTTGTCGGAGAAAAATGCATCCGTCGCAACGCCGTTCGGGCAAACCGGCACGTTGCCAGCGCAAACCTTGTTTGATCTGGGGATGTGGTACGACACCAATACGTGGCGCCTTGGCTTGTCCGTGCATGACCTGAGTAACGAACGATTGAATGTGGCATCGCCGTTTGTTGACAGTGGCTATGACACCTTGCGCTACAAAGGACGCGAATGGAGCCTCGACTGGTTTATGCGTTGGTGATCGCAAGGCCTTTTGGGACTGACTTCTAGAGACCTGACGAACGCCTCGTTATACTTTGGCCCATCACCCTTGCTTGCGTTGACCATGTCGAATCTGCCTTTTTCCGAACGTGCACAGTTGCTGATGAAAGCGCTGGTCGAAACCTATTTGCGCGACGGGCAGCCGGTTGGTTCCAAAACCTTGGTTGATGTGGCCAATCTGGGGATCAGCTCGGCCACGGTGCGCAATGTGATGATGGAGCTGGAAGAGTTAGGCCTTGTGCAAACGCCGCATACGTCAGCCGGCCGTATTCCCACAACGCTTGGGTTTCGCCTGTTTGTCGATCAATTGCTAACGATTCAACCGCTGCAAGCCAATGATATTGCGCAACTGCGCCACAGTTTGAACACCGCGCAAGACACGGGGGCGCTGCTGACGAATGCGTCAACGTTATTGTCAGAAGTGACCCATATGGCCGGCTTGGTGCGTGTGCCCAAACGGCAAGTGCAAACCCTGAAGCATATTGAATTTTTACCGCTCGGTAATAAACGCGTATTGGCCGTGTTGGTGTTGTCCGATCGCGAAGTGCAAAATCGTATTTTGTTTTGTGATCGTGATTACACCCGCGAAGAATTGCAACAAGCTGCCAACTATGTCACGCAACATTTTTCTGGCAAAGATCTGCAACGTGCGCGCTTTGAATTGTTTAATCAACTCAAACTCGATCGCAGCGCGCTCGACAGCATGATGCACAATACCTTGAAGGTTGCCGAAGCGGCATTGCAAGCGGACACACCACACGATGATTACCACGTTGCCGGTCAATACAATTTGCTGAACTTAACCGGAGGCGAACATCTGCAATCGTTGCGTGAATTATTTGAAGCGTTTGCCCACAAACAACAAATTCTTGATATTTTGGACAAATGCCTGAATGCCGATGGCGTTCAGATCTTTATCGGTCAGGAA
Organism: Enterobacterales bacterium; assembly: GCA_041914905.1. GTDB lineage: Bacteria > Pseudomonadota > Gammaproteobacteria > Enterobacterales > Permianibacteraceae > Permianibacter. The sequence continues at coordinate 5,978 of JAYSCL010000061.1, read as the reverse complement.
ACCGGACATCCGGCACTTGAAAATTTCTCTGTTGTTAGCGCGCCGTATCAAATTGATGGCGAAAAAGTCGGTGTACTTGCTGTCGTAGGTCCAACACGGATGGCCTACGATCGGGTGATCCCGGTTGTGGATATTACGGCGCGTCTATTGTCATCGGCGTTATCTGACAGTTAAACGGCGCAACCAAACGCACGGCTTTTCTGGTCAGGTGGCACAGCCTCACTCCCATGTGGCGTAATCTTGTCGATGACAAAAATGCGCTGACGAAAAATCGACTACACCGTTTCTTCTGTGTGACAGTTGGCGGAATTGTGCGCTTTGACATGAACCGCCGATTGTCGCTGATCACCGCTCTCCGTAATATGTTCAGTGCATTAGTGTTAATGCACTGCGCCAGCGTTATTGGTCCATGAAGGCGCATTTTCATTTGCTGTTGTGAGGAACCTATCGTGAGTCATTTAGCCATTGAAGAGATGGAAGCTGTATTGCATCAACGTATGGAGGCGATGAAATACCATCATGTTTTTTCCACCGTTCGCAGCGTGTCCGATTTGCACACATTCATGCAGTGGCATGTGTTCGCCGTGTGGGACTTCATGTCGTTGGTCAAACGTTTGCAACGCGATCTCACTTGCGTTGATTTACCCTGGTTGCCACCGCAAAATCCGGCCGCGGCACGTTTAATCAATGAAATTGTATTGGGTGAAGAAAGTGACGAAGCTTTTGGCGGCGGCCATGCCAGTCATTTTGATTTGTATTTGCAGGCGATGCGCGAAGTCGGTGCCGCGACAGTGCAGATCGAATGCTTTATTGATGCTGTCGTCAGTGGTGAAACCATTGTTGAAGCCTTGCATCAGGCCGATGTACCAGTCGCGGTAAAACAGTTTGTGCTGTCGACGCTACGCACGGCATTAACCGGCAGCACGGAAGAAGTGCTTGGCAGCTTTTTTTATGGCCGAGAAGATGTGATCCCGCACATGTTCCAGTCGTTGCTCGACAACTGGACGGTCGACCCCAACGCGGCCCCAACGTTTGTGTATTACCTGAAGCGCCATATTGAATTGGACGGTGACTCGCACGGACCGGCCGCCCAGACACTGATTGATGATTTGCTCGGCCAGGATAAAACGAGCCGTGAGCGTTTGCTGATGTCGGCGCTGAATGCCATTGATCATCGCATCCGCTTATGGGATGCCCTCGCCAACGAACTCAGCGACATCATCATTGAACGCCCGGCATTGGCCATCGCTTAAGTCATCTTGCCTTTGCCCGACATCGCCACGTGCGGTGCCTGGCAAAGGCGGCTTCCCCGCCTCTCGTTACCTATCGAAAAGTCGGTTACTGACTTGAAACTGCCTTTGATGACCCCATAACCCGGAAGGTCTTCGCTTAGCGACACCAAAATTCGCGCTAAGTGTCTGAAATACGGGGATTTTTATGAGCACTGAACCAAACACGCCGGATACCGTTGCTGCCGACGCTGCAGCGGCTGCGCAGTCACAAACCGATTGGCAAGCCGAGGTCGCACGTCTGCAAGCCGAACTGAATGTTGCCGAAGAAAAGGCCAAACAGCATTGGGACCTGCTCCTGCGCACCAAAGCCGATGCCGACAATCTGATCAAACGCGCCGAACGCAACGCCGATACGCAAGCCAAATTTGCCGTTGAAAAACTGCTGTCTGAATTGCTGGCGGTGCTCGACAGCATGGATCAGGGCTTGACGATCAAAAGCGAATCGCCTGACGCCCGTTCTTTGCAAGATGGTGTGCAACTGACGCGCAAACAAATGATGGCTACGCTGGAAAAATTTGGCGTCACTTTAATTGAGGCTGCCGGCAAACCGTTCGATGCCAATTTGCACGAAGCGATGGTGATGCAGCCATCGGCCGATCTCGAACCCAATACGGTGTTGACCGTGCTGCAAAACGGCTACACCTTGCACGGACGATTGTTGCGTGCTGCACGTGTGATCGTGTCGCGTGCGCCGTAACGGTTTTTTCTGAACGCTTTTAGCCAAAAGCGCTTTAACAGAATGCTTTTTATCAGAACCAGGGGCTTGATCAGCACAAAGTGGGCCCCACTACATGACACAACTCGACGCATTTGGCAGACCAAGCAAAGCGTCATCTTGAATAGCACGTTGGAGTAGAACGATGGGCAAAATTATCGGTATTGACTTGGGTACAACGAATTCCTGTGTCGCGATCATGGAAGGCAGCACGCCGCGCGTGATCGAGAACAGCGAAGGTGCGCGCACGACGCCGTCCATCGTTGCGTACACCAAAGACGGTGAAACGTTGGTTGGCCAAAGCGCCAAGCGCCAAGCGGTGACCAATCCTAAACACACGTTGTATGCGATCAAACGTTTGATCGGTCGTAACTTCGACGATCAAATCGTGCAAAAAGACATTCATATGGTGCCTTACAAAATCACCAAAGCAAAAAATGGTGATGCGTGGGTTGATGTCGATGGCAAGCCAATGGCTCCGCCACAAATCAGCGCCGAAGTGCTGAAGAAAATGAAAAAAACCGCTGAAGATTATCTCGGCGAAACCGTTACCGAAGCCGTCATCACAGTACCGGCCTATTTCAACGACTCGCAACGCCAAGCAACCAAAGATGCTGGCCGTATCGCTGGTCTGGATGTCAAACGCATCATCAACGAACCAACCGCCGCCGCGTTGGCTTACGGTCTTGATAAAGTCAAAGGCGACAAGACCATTGCGGTGTACGACTTGGGTGGTGGTACGTTCGATATTTCGGTGATCGAAATCGGCGAAGTTGATGGTGAAAAAACCTTTGAAGTGTTGGCCACCAACGGCGACACGTTCTTGGGTGGTGAAGATTTTGATATGCGCGTCATCGAGTATCTCGTGGCCGAATTCAAAAAAGACACCGGCATGGATTTGCACGGCGATTCCTTGGCCATGCAACGCTTAAAAGAAGCGGCCGAAAAAGCCAAGATTGAATTGTCGAGCTCACAACAAACCGAAGTGAATTTGCCGTACATCACCGCTGATGCTACTGGTCCGAAACATTTGGTGATCAAGTTGACGCGCGCCAAATTGGAATCGTTGGTGGATGAGTTACTGCAAAAGACTTTGGACCCGTGCAAGATGGCAATCAAAGACGCCGGCTTGACCGTGAACGACATCGATGAAGTGTTGTTGGTTGGCGGTCAAACCCGCATGCCAAAAGTGCAAGAAATTGTCGCGAACTTTTTCGGCAAAGAACCGCGTAAAGATGTGAACCCAGACGAAGCCGTTGCAGTGGGCGCTGCGGTGCAAGCGGCGGTGTTGTCCGGTGATGTGCGCGATGTGTTGTTGCTCGATGTAACCCCGTTGTCGCTGGGTATTGAAACTATGGGCGGTGTAATGACCGTGCTGATCGAAAAGAACACGACGATTCCAACCAAAAAATCGCAAGTGTTCTCAACGGCCGATGACAATCAAACGGCGGTCACCGTGCACGTGTTGCAAGGTGAGCGCAAACAAGCGACCGGCAACAAATCGCTCGGTAAATTTGATTTGGCCGGCATTCCGCCTGCACCGCGTGGCGTGCCGCAAATTGAAGTGACATTTGACATCGACGCCAACGGCATCATGCATGTGTCGGCGATCGACAAAGCCACCAACAAGCAGCAAAAGATCGAGATCAAGGCGAACTCCGGTTTGTCCGAAGATGAGATCCAAAAAATGGTGCGTGATGCCGAAGCACACGCTGAAGAAGACAAAAAGTTCCAGGAATTGATCGAAGTGCGTAATCGCGCCGACGGTTTGATTCACGCCACCAAAAAATCATTGGCTGATGAATCGGTCAAGGTGGAAGCCGGTGAGCGCGACGCGATTGAAAAAGCGATCAAGGAATTGGAAGAAGTGCTCAAAGGCGACGACAAAGACGCGATTGAAACCAAATCCGCTGCATTGGCACAAGCGAGCGCCACAATGGCCGAGCGCTTATACAAAAATGCGGAAGGCGCGGCGCAAGCCGATGCTGCTGGTAACACCGGTGCGCAAGGCGGTGGCGCCAACAAAGGCGATGGCGATTTTGTCGATGCCGAGTTTGAAGAAGTCAAAGACAAGAAATAATGTGTTTTTGATTCATATCGGTTACGTCAGTGCAGGTTCCGTTCGTCCTGAGCCTGTCCCGCAAGGGAATTTCCTTCGGGCATCGAAGGATGAACGGTTACACCGTTGCTGAGCCTGTTCATGTTTCGACAGGCTCATCACGAACGATAACTGACGGCATCGTCAATTCAAATGTTGACATTACACAATAAAACCCGTTTTTCAAAAACGGGTTTTTGCACATACAGATAACGGTTGTATTCCATGTCGAAACGCGATTATTACGAAGTGCTGGGGGTTGCCAAAAACGCCGATGAAGCCGAGATCAAAAAGGCTTATCGTAAGTTGGCAATGAAATACCATCCCGATCGTAACGACAGCAAAAAAGAAGCCGAAGAAAAATTCAAAGAAGTCAAAGACGCTTACGAGATCTTGTCCGATGCTGAAAAGCGCGCTGCCTATGATCGTTTTGGTCACGCCGGTGTCGAGGGACAAGGTGGTTTTGGCGGCGGCGGGGCTGGCAACGGCAATTTCTCCGATATCTTTGGTGATGTGTTCGGCGATATTTTTGGCGCGCAAGCGCGTGGTGGCCGAGCCGCCGGACGCGGATCCGATCTCCGTTACAATCTCGAAATTTCGCTCGAAGAAGCTGTGCGCGGCACCAAAGTCGAACTGCATGTACCGAGCTGGCAACGCTGCGATACCTGTAACGGCAGTGGTGCAAAAAAAGGGTCATCGCCATCGCAATGCGGCACGTGTCACGGTGCCGGCCAAGTGCGCATGTCGCAAGGCTTCTTCTCGATTCAACAAACCTGCCCAACCTGTCACGGTCGCGGCAATATCATCAAAGATCCTTGCGGCAGCTGTCATGGCCAAGGTCGCGTGCAAAAAGATCGCACGCTGTCGGTACGCATTCCGGCCGGTGTCGACAATGGCGACCGCATCCGCTTAGCCGGTGAAGGTGAAGCCGGTATTGCTGGCGCAGCGCCGGGTGATTTGTACGTGCACATTCACGTCAAAGAGCACGCCATTTTTCAGCGTGAAGAAAATAACCTGTATTGCGAAGTGCCAGTCAGTTTTGCGACCGCCGCACTCGGCGGCGAAATCGAAGTACCGACACTTGACGGTCGCGTTATGTTGAAAGTACCGAGTGAAACGCAAACTGGGAAATTATTCCGTTTGCGTGGCAAAGGTGTTACGCCGATGCGCGGTGGTTCAGCTGGCGATTTGATTTGCCGCGTCGTGATCGAAACGCCGGTAAATTTGTCTGGCAAACAAAAAGATCTGCTGCGTGATTTTGAACAATCGCTCAAAGATGACAATTCCCACAACCCACGTGCGACCAGCTGGTTTGATGGCGTCAAAAACTTTTTTGATGATTTGCGGAAGTAAGCAAAATAAGAAAGGCGTCTACGGATGCCTTTCTTATGGGCACATAATTTCCACTTCGGCAGAGAATTTTTCGAGATAGCCCCAGCGCTGCAGCCAATCCAAGCGTTCCTTTTCTTCAATCTGTCTTATCTCCAGTGTTCTTTGTGTTTTCTCCGCAAGATCTAGTGCTTGCTTCTGTACTGCGATTTTTTCTTCATCAGAAAGTTCATTGGGGTAAACACCGGATTCGTTTTCCGGCAGTGCGCCAGCGTTGTCACTAGCTATTAAGTAGCGCATACCAAGCGGGCCGTTCGCGATCATCAGCTCTGCATAAGCAAAACGTTGAATACGAAAATGTTGCCATTCTTTGCTGCCTGTCTGCGGGAGGCGCCTCCAGACGGCTCGCTCAGCCATGAGCGACATGAAGTAAGCGGAAAAACAGGAGTCATTGTCGCCGCTTGCGCAAGAGATATTTAAATAATTGATACCTTCGACAAAGCCGGGATCAGTGCTGAGCAAGCGAAAGTTGCTTTTAGGTGTA
>JAYSCL010000060.1:0-23545 GCA_041914905.1 Enterobacterales bacterium | reverse complement strand
ATCATGACGGTTCTCGCGCTCGGCTTGAATCACGTGACAGCGCCGATCGCTGTGCGTGACCGTCTCGCTTTCTCGCCGGATATTATTCGCGATGCCTTACGCGAATTGTGCCAACACGTTGGCCTGCCGGAAGCCGCTATTCTGTCCACCTGCAATCGCGTCGAAGTGTACGGTGCTGGCGACATTTCCGCCGATGCCGTCGTTGCCTGGTTGGCGCAACACCGGCACATCAACGGTGTGGATCTGCATTCCTGTTTGTATGTGCGTGAACAAGCCGATGCGGTGCGTCACATCATGCGTGTGGCGGCCGGTCTCGACTCGATGGTGCTTGGCGAACCGCAAATTCTGGGGCAAATGAAAGACGCGTTTGCCACCGCTAAAGATGCCGGCACGATTGGTTCGCAGCTGTCGCGTTTATTTCAACAAACCTTCGCCGTCGCCAAACAAGTGCGTACTGAAACGGCGATTGGCGCCAGTGCGGTGTCGGTGGCTTATGCAGCGGTGCAACTCGCCAAACGTATTTTTGCGGATCTGTCGCAAACGACCGTGCTGTTTATTGGTGCCGGCGAAACGATTGCGCTGTGTGCACAACACTTGGCGAACCAAGGTGTCACCAAAATGATCGTGGCCAATCGCACCGTGTCGCGCGCGCAGGAATTAGCGCTGCAATACGGCGGCGAAGCGATTGCCTTGTTTGATCTGCCCCAGCATTTGGCGCGTGCCGATATCGTGATTTCATCCACCGCCAGTCAATTGCCGTTGCTGGGCAAAGGTGCGGTCGAGCGTGCGATCAAACAACGCAAACATAAACTGATGTTCATGGTGGATTTGGCCGTGCCACGCGACATCGAACCCGAAGTCGCCGATCTCGACGATGTGTTTTTATACAGCGTCGATGATCTGAATGGCGTGGTGCAAGAAAACCTCAAAGCGCGACAAGAAGCGGCCGTGCAAGCCGAAGAAATTATTGCGAACCAAGTCGAACAATTTTTGGCCTGGCAACGTTCGCGCGATGCCGCAGGCACCATTCGCGATCTGCGCAGCTCGGTGCAATCTCTGCAAGATGACGAAACTCAACGTGCACTCGCGCGCTTGCGTGCGGGCGACAATGCCGAAGAGGTGGTCAAGCAATTGGCGCATCGCCTGAGCAATAAGTTTTTGCACGCGCCGAGTGAACATCTGCGCAATGCAGCCGCCAATGGTCAGCAAGAAACGTTGAATATCGTGCGTCGCTTATTTGATTTGGATGAGTCGACATAACCCAGGCTGGTCATGTCTTCATCAGTGTGTTAATCGGAAATGGTAAGTCAATGAAAGAGTCTTTGGTCCGTAAGTTGGACGTGTTACATGAACGTCATCAAGAATTGGCGGCTTTGTTGTCCGACAATTCGGTGATCAACGACGGCAATCGTTTTCGCGATTGCTCGAAAGAATATGCTCAGTTGGAGCCCGTTGTCGCCGAGTTCAACGCATGGAAAGCCGCCGTTGATAACTTAGCGATGACGGAAGAAATGTTGACGGACAGTGATCCATCCATGCGTGATCTGGCGCGTGAAGAATTGCCGGGTGCCAAACAGGCCGTCGCCGATCTTGAACTGAGCCTGCAAAAATTATTGTTGCCCAAAGATCCAAACGATGAGCGCAATGTTTATCTTGAAATTCGCGCCGGTACGGGCGGTGACGAAGCGGCGATTTTTGCCGGCGATTTATTTCGCATGTATTCCAAATACGCCGACCGCCATCGTTGGCAAGTTGAAATTGTGTCTGAGTCCGCCGGTGAACATGGCGGTTATCGGGAAGTGATCGCTCGCATTATTGGCCAAGGTGTGTATTCACGTTTGAAATTTGAATCCGGTGCGCACCGTGTGCAACGTGTGCCAGAAACCGAAGCGCAAGGCCGTGTTCATACCTCCGCTGCAACGGTAGCCATTTTGCCGGAAGTCGATGAAGTGACCGATATCGACATCAATCCGGCTGATTTGAAAACCGACACCTATCGTTCATCGGGCGCGGGCGGTCAGCACGTGAATAAAACCGATTCGGCGATTCGAATTACGCATATTCCCACTGGCATTGTTGTTGAGTGTCAGGATGAACGTTCGCAGCACAAAAATCGCGCCAAAGCGATGTCGTTGCTTGCCGCCAAACTCAAAGCGCAAGAAGTGGAAAAACAACAATCGGCACAAGCCGAAGCGCGCCGTTTGCAAGTGGGTACCGGCGATCGTTCCGAACGCATTCGCACCTATAATTTTCCGCAAGGTCGTTTGACCGATCACCGTGTAAACCTGACCTTGTATTCCTTGAACAATATTATGGAAGGCGATCTGGATCAGGTCATTGATCCGCTCGTCACCGAATATCAAACCGATCAGTTGGCCGCGTTGTCGGCGGAAAACTGAGAACAAGGTTCGGGTTGGCTGCGCGTTCGGGCAGCGAGTCAAAAAATTACCCGAACCCGCTACCCGAACGCGAAGCAAATCGAGCTCACTATGTCCACGATTCAAACCGCACTTGACGATGCCACACAGCAGTTGCAGCACAGCGACAGTGCGCGACGTGATGCCGAAGTGTTGTTGTGTCATGTGTTGCAAAAAAATTTGAGTTATTTGCGCACGTTTCCTGAGCACGCGTTGGATGAAGAGGTGTTGGAACAGTTTTACGCGCTTGTTGCGCGCCGCTGCGAAGGCGAACCGGTCGCGTACCTGGTCGGGGAGCGTGAGTTCTGGTCTTTGCCGTTAATGGTCAATGAAGCCACCTTGATTCCGCGCCCTGAAACCGAAATTCTGGTGAGCGCGGTGTTGGAATTGTTCTCGGCCGATCAATCGATTTCGGTTTTGGATCTGGGGACCGGCAGTGGCGCTATTGCGCTGGCCATTGCCAAAGAGCGACCCAAATGGCAAATCACAGCGACCGATGCTTCGATTGCCGCATTGCGTATGGCGGAAAAAAACGCGCGGCGACTGAAGTTGCCGGTTGAATTTGTGATGGGCTCTTGGTTTGCACCGTTAAGTGATCGTCGCTTTGATGTCATTGTGTCGAATCCCCCGTATGTGGCCGAAAGTGATCCGCATTTATCACAAGGAGATCTGCGTTACGAACCCGGCACCGCCCTGAGCAGTGGCCCTGACGGTTTGAGCGACATTCGCGAAATTATCGAACAAGCGCCGCTGCATTTGTTTTCAGGCGGATGGTTATTGCTTGAACACGGATTTGATCAAGGCGAAGCAGTGCGTGCCTTAATGGCTCAATCCTTTTGCCAAGTGCAAACGCTGGCCGATTTGGCTGCTTTGCCTCGCGTGACGATGGGCAAAAAATTATTGTAATGTGACGTAGAATTAATCCGTTGTAGGAGCTCGCTTGCGGGCGAATGTTTCTTAATTGAGATCGCCAGCAAGTGGGCCCCTACCGGGATCGAAAACCGCCCTTGATGTGGATAATCGAATTGAACAATGCTTTTTTCAATGACGATGAATTGCTGCGCTACAGCCGGCAAATTTTATTGCCGCAAATTGATATTGCCGGCCAGCAAAAATTGCGTGACAGTCGTGTCGTGATCATTGGCGCTGGCGGATTGGGTTGCCCAGTCGGTTTGTATTTGGCGGCCGCCGGCGTTGGGCAGATCACCGTTGTCGATGGCGACAACGTGGAGCTGTCCAATTTGCAGCGACAAATCGCGCATCACAGCGACAGTATCGGACAGTTCAAAGCGGTATCGTTGACGCAGCGCATGACGGCCATTAATCCACTGACAAAAGTAATCGCAGAAACACAGTGGCTGACGGCCGACAATGGCGATCAGTTAATCGCGAATCACGATGTGATCGCCGATTGCAGCGATAATTTTGCCACGCGATTTCTGATCAATCGACTGGCCGTAAAACACAACAAACCATTGGTGTCCGGTGCCGCGATTCGAGGAGAAGGGCAGCTGGCCGTTTTTTTGCGCGGTGAAACGCATCCGTGTTATGCCTGTGTTTATCCCGAACAAGACGAAGAGGGGGAAACCTGCGCACAAGCCGGCGTCTTAGCACCGGTGGTTGGGGTGATCGGGTGCTTGCAAGCAGTAGAAACGGTCAAAGTGTTGGCGGGGCAATCCACTTCTGTCGATGTGTTAACCGTCTACGATGCTTGGCAATGTGAATTTCGTCGATTGAAAATCAAACGCGATCCGGCATGTCCGGTTTGCCATCAATAATTAAGTGAGTCGCCATTCTTTTTTAATTGATTAACTTCCACTCTTTTACGCGGGCATTGTAAAAACCGGATTGCGAATACGCGCGCTGAATGGTGCCATCGCGATGCATTTTGCGCAGTGTCTGGTTTAATACCGTCAAAACAATCAGTCCGCGTGGATGTTTTAGCGACACCGGAAAATGTCGGCTGCCGCGCAATGCAACTTTAATGTTGGGGATCGGGTGCAGCGTGCCAAAGTCGGTGTGCAAGGTTAAATCCGGTCGATTTTGAAACGGTGCCAACAACGCATCAACGCGATGTGCCAATACCATACGCACCATGCTGTTCCATTGTGGTGTGGCCTCCAAACGGCGAATGCCCAATGTCTGCAACGTCGACCAATCGGCACTCCAGGCCGGATTGGCCACGATCTGCAATTGCTGAATCTTGGCGAGCGAATCCGCGTTTAGCGCCCGTTGATTGTCGGCACTGGTGTAAAAGCCCGCCACGAATTGTCCGTCAGGGATTACGCTGTCGGTGAGGGCCACACTGTCTTTTACCGATTGCGTACTGTTTTCCCAGACGCTGGTGGCCCCCAACAGCGCTTCACCGGTTTCCAACATGCGCAAAATGCGGCTATACGAATCGGCGGTGACAAATTTGACGGGCTCGGTAATGCCGCCCTGCCAAAGCGCTTGTTGCACGATGATCATTTCGACTGTGTCACGACGCGAACCAGTACCGGAAAAGTCGTGCAATTGGTGGGCCGAACGGTTGTTGAGCAGCAATTCGTAGTCGTGTAGCACATCATTGGGCACGATTAAGGTCAGTTCGTCCGCGCGGCAGATACCAAGGCAGAACACCACGATCGACCAGCAAAGTCCTCTCATGCCGCCATTCCTTTGTTTTGACGCAAGCGAAAACGTCTTTGCGGCAGAATCCGGTGGCCACACGCTGCTTTTGGGGCGCCAAACCGGTATCCTACCGCCGCTTATTTTTCAGGTTAGTCGAGTTTAGTCATGGGCGCACAGTGGAAAACCAAAGGCAAGCTGGAAACGGCGGCCGCCAAAGGCAAAATTTTTACCAAATTAGTCCGCGAGATCATGGTCGCTGCGCGCGCCGGTGCCGACCCCGACATGAACGCACGATTGCGCATCGCGATTGAAGCGGCCAAAAAAGCCTCGATGCCGCGCGACACCTTGGAACGTGCGATAAAAAAAGGCGCCGGATTGCTCAACGAAAGCGTCAACTACGAAGTGGTCACCTACGAAGGGTTTACACCGCATCGCGTGCCGATCATTGTCGAATGCTTGACCGACAATAAAAATCGCACGATCTCGAGCATGCGCGTCGCGTTCCGCAAAGGTCAGCTCGGCAGCGCCGGTTCGGTGTCTTGGGATTTTGCTCACCTTGGCATCATTGAAGCGACACCCAATAAACCGGGTATTGATCCGGAAGAAGCGGCCATTGAAGCCGGCGCGCAAGATCTGGAAGCCGGTGATGAAGGCGCGACGATTTTTTATACCGAAACCACCGATCTTGATGCGGTCAGCAAAGCGTTGACCGAAATGGGGTTCACGGTAACCAGCGCCAAGCTCGGTTACAAAGCAAAAAATCCGGTCAGTGTTGATGATGCGACGGCCAAAGCGGAAGTCATCGCGTTTATTGAAGCAATCGACGAAGACGACGACGTACAAAACGTTTATGTCGGATTAGCCGATTAACACACCAGCATTGTGTTCATAAAAAAAGGGGTGTCAGCTGACACCCCTTTTTGTTTTTTGACGCCATCATTTGTGGCATCGCGCCAAATTGTTCCGCGCCTACAAAAGACTACAAAAATTGTGTGGGCGAGTATTCCATTGTCATAGATTTCCGGTAGTTTGTTCGGCCAGAGCCGTCAGCGCGCGCTGACGATCAGATCAAGAGTGACCGCTCTTTTTAGACATCCATTTCACCAGGATCAGTGCACAATAACGCGAGGAGATCCCCATGACACAGTTTACACGTCGTCGTTTTCTGGAAATTTTATCGGTCAGCGCGAGCACCGTGGCCTTAAGCGGTTGTTTGAGTGATGACGAAGGCAATGAGTACGCCGTATTGGCGCCCGAATTTTTCCCGCAATCGTTAGCGTCGGGCGATCCACGTGAATCATCGGTTATTGTGTGGACTCGTGTGCAAGCCGCTGCCGGTGACACGCAGGATCGTCAGCTGATTCTGCAAGTTTCTACTGACGCGGATTTCAAAAATCTGTTTGTTGAACAATCCTTCACGGCCAAAGCCGATCATGATCATTGCTTGAAGGTGCGGGTGACCGCGCTCGAGGCTGACACATTTTACTACTATCGTTTTGTGTTGAAAGTAGGCGATAAATACTACCGCAGCCGCACCGGTCGCACCCGCACGGCACCGAGTGCCAGCAGCTCGCGCACGGTGAAATTTGCCTATGTCAGCTGTCAGGATTTCATCGGCCGTTTTTACAATCCGTATATGAAAATGGCGGCGATGGATCTCGATTTTATTGTGCACCTTGGTGATTACGTTTACGAAACTACCGGCGATCCGCGTTTTCAATCGGCGACCTCCTCGCGCAAAGTGCAGTTTTCTGATGTTGCTGGCGCCATTGTATTGGGTTCGGCGCCCAATCAATATTACGCAGCGCAATCACTCAGCAATTACCGCGATTTGTACAAGACCTATCGCAGTGACAGCGCGCTGCAACTGGTGCATGAAAACTTCCCGTTTGTCTGCATTTGGGATGATCACGAGTTTGCCGACGATTCCTTTGGCGCCACGTCAACACATTCCAACGATGTTCAAATTGAATTGAACGAAGATCGCAAACGCAATGCCGAGCGTGCCTATTTTGACTATATGCCGGTTGATATTCACAGCAGCCAAGCAACGCAAATTGCACTGGAACAAACCAGCGGTGATTTTTATCCGGAAACAACGTTGTATCGCGATTTCCGTTTTGGCAGCAATGTGCATTTGGTGATGACTGATTTTCGCAGTCACCGCCCGGACCATTTGATCCCTGAGCATGCTTTTCCAGGCCATGTGGCGTTGGACAAAGCCGCCTGTATTGCTGTGTTTACGTCCTTAGCCGGGGGCGATGCCGTCGCAGGCGCGGCGATGTACGAGGCCACCAAAGCCAGCTTCAAACCGTATATCGATTTGGGCACAGCACCGTTCAACGCGTATAGCAACTTTTTCAAATTGGCATTGACCTCGTATTACATGATCGAAGGTGCTTCCGCTGCCAGAGCCGATGCGTTAGCAACGGCCTTATCGACGGCGAAACTGAATGCCGAGATCGCCAAAGGCATGATCGATAGTTACAACGCGGATTTACCTCCAGGCGGTTCGCCGGTGCCGCCGATTAGCGAAGCGATATTCCCAACGTTGGATCGCGGTGTTGATTTTTCGTTGATGGGTAAAGGCGGTGTCTTTGGTGAATTGGGCTCGCGTTATTTTGTCGTGAAGTCAACGTACGATATGTATGCCGGTTATCGCTACGCGGTGACCGGTGGCGCGGCGCAAAATGCGTATGGTCAAGCGCAAATGGCGTGGTTGACGGATACGTTGGCCGCCTCCACCGCACGCTGGAAAGTATTGGGCAGCTCGGTGTCGATGACCAGTTTGATGTTCGATCTAAGAAGTCCTTCATTGGGCGTGCCGGCACCGTTTAATCAGCAGTTTTATTTGAATGTTGATCATTGGGACGGTTTCCCGCAGCAGCGTCAAGCCATCAAGGCTTTGTTGCCGGCCGGCAGCATTGTGATCTCGGGTGATATCCATGCAAGTTATGTGTCGGAGCACGGCAATGGCGTGCATGAATTTACCGGCACATCAATTTCATCGGCCACTTCGTCGGCATTGTTGCGCAACACGGCAAACACGGCCGAATCGTTTGCTGCGATTCGCGATCTGGTGGCGGTATTGATCGCGCGGATGGATACCTTGATGCAAGCGGCTAATCCGGCAATCAAATATGCGCGCTCGAATGGTCATGGTTTCAGTGTGATCAGTGCCAGCAGCACACAGGCCGACGTGACTTATTATGAATGGGATGAAAGCACCGCGCTGAACAATTCGTATGCACTGCCTGCGGCCATTGAGGCGACAGCTAAAGTTCGTCGCTTCCGCATTAATGATGAGAACGTGCTGGAAGTATTGCCGTAAACAGGTAACGCTGAAACGTCGCTTAAAAGAAACGACAGTTCCGCTGTAATGCCGATCAGTTAAGCTCAATCAATCTTTTGTAGGGCGGGCTTTAGCCCGCCGGTCGGCGGCCTGAAGGCCGCCCTACGAAGATAAGTTGTCTTAACTGAGTGGCATTACAGTTCTGCTGGCGTTTTTATTTAATAACTAATGGAATATATTTCTGGCGACAATTGTTCGGTCATCGTAAACACCAACTGACGCGACGAAGCGGCAATGTCGATGCCGGAGTTACGGGCAATGCTGCCTGCCGGTAATTGCAGCAATGTTTCGCACTGTTGATCCGTTGGCGACAAACGCATGATCACATCGTGATGATTGCTGTGCGCAATGAAATAGATCTTCGATTGGAAAAAGGTCCAGGCGTAGGCGCTGATGATGGTGGCAGTGCAATCGAAATACCGATCACGCTCTGCACTGCCATCCACCCATTGCCACAATCCGTCACGCGCGGAACTGTAATAGAATAAACCAGAAGGCCCGGCGTCGTACGCTATTCGAGCTTGGTTTGTTCCCAATTGCTGAACAGTTTGGCCATTCAATGAAATGCGAAACAATTCGGAATAACGCAAATCGCCAGTCGCCGTGAGCAACGCACTGTCATCGGCGCTCCAGTTGGGGGCGCGATGAAACAAAAATGTCGATTTAACCGTATCAATTTTACGACTGGTCATATCGATGATCTGCAACACATTACCATTGCCGTGCGCCGGTGAATTGACAAAGGCAATTCGCTTGCCATCGTGTGACCATCGCGGAAAGCTCAACACGGATTTTAAATCGGTCAATGGTTTTGCATCACTGCCATCTTGATTCGCTAACCACAGTTCAGCATGGCCGGTTTGCGTGCTGATATAGACCATTTTGTTTTCAGTCGGGTGAAACGAACTGTCACGATAATTAAACCGATCTCGTCGCAACGGTTCCGGTGCTTGTTGGGCGGCATCAATTACCCAACGATGTAAGGATGAACGCCTTTCTGTGTGCTGAAAGTAAATAGTGCGACGGTGAGCGTTGATGTCGGGATATTCCGCTCCCGTGATTTGAAAAGATTGTCGTTGACCGGAAATAATATTGATCCGACTCAGTTGTGCATTAAGATCTTGTGAATGCGCGACCAGTAAATGCTGGCTATCGGGCCACCAGCGAAAACCGCGAATGTCTTCATTCAATGCGGTCAATTGCCGTTGTGTATTATCGTGGCGATCAACAAGATAAATGTGTTCAGCGCGATCGCTGACACGCCGACTGACAGCCAGATAGCGACCGTCGGGTGAAAACGCCACATCACGATCGCGCATCGTTGCCGAACAGGCCGGTTCACACGACAGGCGTTGAGGCGGTGCGGAGAGATCGCGTAAATCCAACACATGAATTGAACGATTACCCGCTGTGGTCAGTGGTGCCAAATAGGCCAGCCAACGACCATCCGCACTGACTGAAATCTCGCGAAACACATTGTCTTCGCATTGAGCCAGTGTGTCGGCGCGTTGTTGTGCGCGATCCCATTTCTGCACAAAGCAGCCTGCGCCCGAATCGGCAAAATAATAAATGGCTGATTGATCGGGCGCCCACGTGGCGATGCCTTTGTGGCTGTGATCGCGAGTTATTTGTTGTGGCGGTGCTGACGGATCATTCAAGTCGAGCACAAAGAACTGCGACTGATTGTCTGCATCTTGTGCACGGTATAACAGCATTTGGCCATCGGGTGACACGCGAGGGAATCGTCGCGTGAGGCTATCCGTAAAAACCGCGTGCGCTGTCGCATCAAAACGCACATCGGGTTGCAACCACCAGCCCACCAAGATGAGCAGTGGGATAAGCAGCAGTAACCACCACCAAGGCGAGCGTGACGGCGACGCGTGTCGCGCCATCGTGTCGAGGTTGTCAGCGATTGATGTCGACACGATTGGCGCGTGAGTGTCGATTACGCGCGGCGTTAACAATAAGCGGTAACCACCTTTGCGCACGGTTTCAATCGCATCGGCCGTCGCCGGATTCTGTGCCAGCAATTGCCGCAACTGCCAAATCGTGTTGCGCACGGCCTTGCCGCCGACATAGTGATTGCCTTGCCAAACGGCTTCGATCAGCTGTTCATGCGTGACCACCTGCGGATGATGGCGAGCCAACTCGGCGAGCACGTCCAACATTTTGGGCGGCAACACTTTTTCACTGCCGTCGGGCAAACAGACGCAATGACGAGCCCTGACGAAGCGCCAATCCGCCAGCACAATGTCGGGCTTATTTGTCGCCACGGTTCGCTTTCTCCTCGCTTAATTTGCGCCCGATTGTGATGTTCAGATTGGACTTAAGCAATTGTTTCTCAACAAAAAGACATTGCCGAGACAGAGAACGGACAGACAACGGACGCAGGCCTGATTGCGTGATGAGCGGCAAGCTCGGTACATCTTCGCGGGATCGTGATGACGCGGTCTTCAAGCAGAGCCGGTTTCACTGGCCCCAAAAAAGCGAGGAGTTTTCGATGAAGTTGTCCCCCGTTGCCTGCGCTGTTGCGTGGGTGTTTTTTTCACCGTCGTGGTCGATTGTGGCGGCCGCCGACAATGACGAGAGCGCCTTAGCGCAAGAACAGGCTGAGCGCATCGAAGTGACAGGCTCGCGCATCAAGCGCACCGATTTTGAAGGCGTTGCGCCGGTGGTGACGATCACCCGTGACGACATCGAACGCAGTGGCTTGTTTACGATTGCCGAATTGCTGGAAGCGATGCCTGCGAATGCCGGTCCGTCTTTCAGCGGGGACGAAGCATCCGGATTCACGACATCGGCCAGCGCGATTAATTTGCGTGGCATGGGCGTCAATCGCACCTTGGTGCTCATCAATGGTCGGCGTCAGGCGTCTTTTCCAACGGCTGCGGGCAGCACTGATAATTTTGTCGACGTTTCCGATATTCCTGCATCAGCAGTTGATCGCATCGAAATTTTAACCGGTGGGGCATCGGCCATTTACGGTTCCGATGCGATCGGTGGCGTCGTCAACATTATTTTGAAAAAACGCTTTGATGGCACCCGTGTGCACGCGCAATACGAAACACCCGAGCAGGACGGCGGCGATCGTTCTTCGTTTTCATTAACGCAGGGCTGGGCCACCGAAAACAGCTCAACCTTGCTGCTGTTTGAGTACAGTCAACAAGACAGTATTCAAACGTATCAACGTGATTTCACCGCTAATTTTGGCCCCTACGGTGATGATGCGCCGTCCAGCACGGCGGCATTTTTAGAAGATCGCAATCGTCGCTATCACTCCAGCAGCAGTACGGCATTGACCGAGTCTCAATGTTATGACCTTTTTACCGTACGCGCGATGTGGGATCCGGCCGGCACGTACGATTGTTATTACAACGATACCTATGAGGATGGACTGCAATCCGAATACGAACGATTTAACGTGGTGCTCAACAATGAATGGCAGATTGCAGCGACAACATCGCTGTATGCCATGCTGAATGTGTCGACCAAAGAAAGCATTCGCCCCAAAGATGAAAAAGGCATTTCGGTACGCATTTATCGCAATCGCGCCAACGTCAGTAATCCGCATGAATACAGCTACGATGCGGCGGCGTTTGCGAGTCGTGATGAGTTTCGTTTTCGTCGTCGCATGGAAGAATTTGATGGTGCTCGAACGTATCCCTCACAAAATGACAAATGGAGTGTTGTGTTCGGTGTCAACACCGAAATAGGTGAACAACGATGGGATGTCTCGTTATCCAGAGCGTTGAATCGCTATGAAAAAGACAATATGCACATGGTTGATGCCGAAAAATTATTGCACGTTGTCACCTTCAATCCAAATGACACTGACACCTCGCGCTGGTATCCCTTACGTCGCCTGACATCGACGCAAATCGACAGCATCATCGGCGTGTCGGAAAAACGATCGGATGCCGATTTGCAACAATTCACCAGCGTCTTATCTGGCGATTTGTTTGAATGGTCCGCTGGCGCGGTGGCCTACGCTTGGTCAGTGGAAGCGGCGCAAGAACAATACGATGACACGATCGATGAAACAACTTTGGCCGGTGGCTTTATCGGTCAAGGCGGCACGGGGGGCGGTGGCAAACGCCGTCGCTACGCCAGTGCTGTCGAACTGGCGATTCCATTACTGAATCAGGTGACGGCGGTCGACAAACTGGAATTGTCACTCGCCACCCGTTACGACCGCTATGACGATCAATCTGCCGTCGGTGGTGCAACGACTACGCAGGGCGGCATTTTATACCGGCCGATTCCTGAACTGATTATTCGAGCCAATGCCGGCCAGAGTTTTCGTGCGCCCGATATGCACCGCATGTTTGCGGCACCGACACGCAGCTTCAGCACGCTGGAATTCGAACGCGATGGCGGTATTGTCGAGGACAGTGTCTATCTAATTGAATCGGGCAATTTGGCACTCGAAGAAGAAAAAGGTGATTTCTGGAATCTCGGTGTTGTGGCCGAGTTGGGCCCTGATATCGCACTGACGCTGGATTGGTGGCAAATCACGTTGGAAGGCGCAGTGGCAACACTGCCGTATTATCGTATTCTGGAAAATTCGAATTTCAATTACACGGGCCAATTTGCCGAGTGCGATCAACTGCCCTCACTGGGGTTTATTTACGAACCGGGTTCCAGCACCGATCTGCGTTGTTTGCGTGAGGGGCCATTTAATGCCGCTCTGGAATCCTCCGAAGGTGCCGATCTGCAATTGGAGTATCGATTGCGCGATACGGCCATGGGGGATTTCAAATTCAAATTCACGACGTCCTATTTGAAAGAAAAAATTCAGCAAGAACACGCGGGCGCTGAACGCGAGGATCTGACGAAAGAGGATTACGTTCCACACTGGAAAGCCAATGTCGGCATCAGTTGGGATTATCGCGATTATGCGGCCAGTCTGTCCTATTACTACATAGGCCGTGCCGATGGCATCAACGCGCACACGATCAACGATGAAGAGCGTTTCTTGACCGACACTTTAAATCCCTACGGTCGCTTAAACGTTTCATTCAGCTATCAATTGCCATGGCAGGCACGCTTGAAATTGGCGGTGAATAACGCCGAAGACAGTGCACCACCGTTGTTTGCCGTCACCAACAATCAACACGATGATTGGCCGTATTTCGCGCAGGATCGTGGTTATGCGGTTTATGGTCGCAGCTTTAGTATTGGCTACGAGCAAAAGTTTTGATCACGTTCTTGAAACGATATTTGGTTGTTTGAGTGAACTGGCCCATTGGCTCCGGTGTTGTTGCCGGAGCCCTTTTTAATGAGTGAAAAACAGTGGTAAATGTGATGAAAGCTTTATTGTCCTTCAGCTTTTTCGTTATGGCGAACGCGCAGGCCAATATTAATGATGGTCCTTATGTGTTTTACCGAGATAAGCAACTCTATGTTGTCGCGGTGTGCAACGGAGAGCGTCGGGAAAAAACCGTAAATGTCAGTCAATATCCGACGCAGTTGTCATCGCCGTGTCATATAAATGACGTGATCACGATTTACGCTGCCGCGTCACCGGCCGTTGAACAGGATCGATCACAACGCACCATGTTGGTGATCAGCGATATTCATGGTCAAATAACTTTGGCCAAAACTCTGCTGCGCGCGCAGGGCGTGTTGGATAACAACGGGCGATGGGCGTTTTCAACACGGCGCCTGGTCGTGGTGGGGGATAGTGTCGATCGCGGTGAATTCGTCACTGAAACGTTGTGGTTCTTGTACGAGCTGCAACAACAAGCGGCGGCTGTTGGCGGCGAAGTGCATGTCGTGCTGGGCAATCATGAAAAGATGTTGCTGTCAGGCCAGAAAAAATACGTGCATGAAAAATATCAACACACGCAACAAATCGTTGGACTTAGCCAAGCCGAGTTGTACGGACCGTCATCCGTAATTGGTCAATGGTTACGACAACAACCGACCATTGTGATTCTGGGTAACACATTGTTTGTGCATGGCGGCATCAGTGCCGATCTGGTCAACAGCCAAATGAACGTAACGCAGATCAATCAGCGGCTAGCAACTTCGCTGACGTACTCCGCGGAACAACTGCAGAGTGATGCCGTATTGCGCTTGCTGCACGGCGAAATGGGACCGTTGTGGTATCGCGGTTACTTTCGCGAACCGCTGATAAAAGACGACGAATTTGAACGAGCACTTCGACAGTTCAATGTGCATCGAATTGTCGTTGGCCACACGACACAGCCTCAGATCACAACGGTACTGGCACAGCGTGTAATCGTTGTCGATGCCGGCATTAAGAGTGGACAACATGGCGAGGTGTTGTGGTTACACGACGATCGCTGTGCACGGGGCGTGTTAAGCGGTGCCCAGGAGCCGCTACCGTGCGCCATCGATACGGTGAATTAAATACACTGGAGCATTATATGAAAATCATACTCGCCGTTTTTTGTGTGCTCTGCACGCCGATGTTGCTGGCGCATGGCAGTGTCACAGAAAAAATTCGCCAGTTGGACGAAAAAATTGTCGCCGATCCAGACAATCTGCAATGGCGATTTCAACGCGGTGTGCAATGGCTGTTGAACACTCAAGCCGATCACGCGCTAGACGATTTGGAGTTTGTACTGGATCGCGATGCCATCTATCCCCAATTGCAACTCTATCTTGGACGTGCCTACGTATTGGCCGGCCATTTCGCCGAGGCGGAGGAGGCCTTTTCAACAGCGCTGCTCAGCGCTTATGGCAATGCCGATGCCGAAAAAGACGTGTTAATTCAGCGAGGGAGTTTGCGACAACAGCGAAAACAATATGCCGGCGCGGCTGAAGATTGGTTGCGTGTCATTCAATTGTCGACCGAGCCGCAATCGGATTGGTTGCTGTTTGCTGCACGTAATGTCTATGCCAGCGGCCTTCAGCAGAAAGCCATCGCCATTTTAGAGCAAGGACTGGTGCAATTAGGACCGGTGCAGCTGTTTCATGAACAAATTATTGAGTGGTTGTTGAACCAACAACAATTTGATGCCGCCTACGCGCGTTTTGATCAACTCATTCAACAGAGCGAACGCCCGGATCTATGGCATGTGCGCAAGGCCGATGTGTTGTCACAACAAAAAAACAAGATTGCCGCACGCCAACACTACGACGCCGCATGGCAATTGGTGCAACAACTGCCCGCGCACATTCGACAACGCGCAGCCAGTGTTGAATATGAACAACAGTTACAAAAGAAATTGGCTGCTGTCAGCCACTGACGAATCAGCGATGATTTGTCGTCAAACTCACTTCTTGCGGGAGTATCGTGGTACGAGAAGCGTGAAGCCATCAACAGGAGGGTAAGATAAATGAAACAAAAAAATCGATTCACCAGTTTACGCTGGCATCATTTGTGGTTAAGTGTGTTGCTGCTGAGCAGTTTCGCTGTGCAGGCGCTCACTGTGCAACGCGGGCCGTATTTGCAAAATACGCAGCCCGGGAAAGTGGTGGTGCGCTGGCGTACCGACACGGCAAGCGATAGCGTTGTGCGTTATGGCACTTCGCCAACGTCTTTGAATTTAACAGCGACAGTCAGCACCAGCGTGACAGAACACAGTGTGACTGTAACGGGGCTTGCTGCGGATCAAAAGTATTTTTACTCTGTCGGATCGAGCACCGCTACGCATGCCGGTGGCACGGCCGATTATTGGTTTCGTGCCGCGCCAACCGAAGGGACACACAATCGCGATTATCGCATCTGGGTGCTGGGCGATGCTGGGACCGCCAACAGCGATCAAAACGCTGTGCGCGATGCGTATTACGCACTCGATAACGTCGATACGGATCTGATTTTGATGTTGGGTGACAATGCCTATAACAGCGGCACCGACAGCGAAACGACGAATGCCGTATTCAAACCCTACATCGATATTCTGCGCAATACACCGTTGTACTCGACGCGTGGCAATCATGAAGCCGATGCCAATGTCTATTACAACGCCTTCACTTTTCCCACTGCAGGTGAGGCGGGTGGCGTTGCCTCCGGCACTGAGGC
This sequence comes from Enterobacterales bacterium, assembly GCA_041914905.1. Classification (GTDB taxonomy): domain Bacteria; phylum Pseudomonadota; class Gammaproteobacteria; order Enterobacterales; family Permianibacteraceae; genus Permianibacter. The sequence continues at coordinate 7,173 of JAYSCL010000060.1, read as the reverse complement.
GTATTATTCATTTAATTTCGGTGACGTGCATTTTGTTTGTCTCGATTCGTACGGATCGACAATGACCGCTGGTTCACCGCAATACCAATGGCTTGAGCGTGATTTGGCGGCGAACACCAAAAAATGGGTTATCGCGTTTTGGCATCATCCGCCGTATTCCATCACCAATGGTCACAATTCGGATTCCGAGTCGGGCATGAAATTGTTGCGCGAAAATGCCGTACCGATTTTGGAACGTTACGGTGTGGATTTGCAGCTTGGTGGCCACAATCACAGTTACAATCGTTCGTATTACATCAATGGCCATTACGGCACATCGTCCACCTGGAATGCCGCAACTCACCGCAAGCAGGCGGGCGATGGCAAAGTGACACCGTATAACAAAGATCAAGCGCAAGGCGCGGTGTATGTGATGAGTGGCAGTGCCGGCAAAGTCGGATACTCGATTGACACGCACCCGGCCAATGTTTCGCATTTGTATGAGTTGGGATCATTCGTTATTGATGTCAAAGGCGATCGTTTGACGGGGCGTTTTCTGTCACCCAATGGCAGTACGCGTGATGAATTTACGATCATCAAATCCGGCGTCACCAACCAAACACCGGTAGCGAATTTCGCGTTCGCCGCGACGCAGTTGAATGTGCAATTCACGGACAGTAGCAGTGACAGTGATGGCGCTGTCGTGTCGTGGCTGTGGAATTTTGGTGATGGCAGCAGCGCTACCTCGCAACATCCGTCGCATGCGTATGCACAAGCCGGTACCTACAACGTCCAATTGACGGTAACCGACAACCAAGGTGCCAGTCATAGCGTGACAAAAGCGGTTACCGTGACGGCAGGCAGCAACACACCACCGGTCGCGAATTTCAGTTTTGTCGCAACACAACTGAGTGTGCAATTTACCGACGGCAGCAGCGATAGCGACGGCACGATAGCGTCGTGGGCGTGGGACTTTGGCGATGGCGCCACGGCGTCGACACAAAATGCAACACGTAATTACGCGAGCGCCGGCACGTATTCTGTCAAGTTAACCGTCACCGACAACGGCGGCGCCACACACAGTGTGACCAAATCCGTCACCGTGAACACCTCGTCAGGTGGTGATATCGAACCCAATGACAGTCGTTCGCAAGCCAATCGTGTCACCACGAGCGGAACGATCGTGAATGGTTTGATGAATCTCAGTAGCGATAAAGATTTTTTCCGTGTTGATTTACCGCCCGGCAAAACGCTAACGGCAACGCTAACACCTAATGCCAATTCGGATTATGACTTGTATGCCTACAACTCCAGCGGCAGTTTGATCGCAAAAAGCGAACGCAGCAGCGGCAAAGTGGATGTGGTTTCGGTGAAAAATACCAGTTCATCAAGCACGACAGTTCGTTACATCGAAGTGCGGTATTACAGTGGCGCAAGCGGCGCGACGGGGACTTACACGTTACAATTGACGTGGTAATCGTGACGGCGTGTAGGCAATCTGAATGCCTACACGCCGATCATTTAACGCCACGCCTTTGCGATAGCGTGTTTAACGTGAGTCAAATCGGCTGGGATCGTTGTCGACAACAACGGTTTATTGGCAACGGCGGCCAGCTCTGGCGGGAGATCTACGGTTAACCCCAACTGTTGTTCCACCACTTCTTTGAATTTGGCCGGATGTGCCGTGCTTAAGAAAATACCGTGTTCACCAGGTTGACGTTGCTTTTGTAAACCGTGATACGCGACAGCGGTATGGGGATCGGCGATATAGTGACGTGCTTGCAGCGATCTCATTGCCGCGATCGTTTCCTCTTCGCCCACGGCGATGCTACGCAGCGATTTCTCCGCGAGCAATTGCGCACGTGGCCAATTGCTCGGTGCGGACACATCCATCGCATTCGAAATGGTGGCGACTGTCTGGTTAACGTGCCATTCGCCGTTCTGCAAATAGCGCGGTACCGTGTCATTACGGTTGGTGGCGGCGATAAACGCCTTGATCGGAACTCCGATTTTCTGCGCGATCAAGCCGGCGGTCAGATTGCCAAAGTTGCCGCTCGGTACGCTGAACACCAACGATTTATTGGCGCGTTGCGCCCAGGCCTCGACGTAATAACACACTTGTGCAAACAAACGACTAATGTTGATTGAGTTGGCTGAATTCAAACCAAATTGTTTGACAATATCAGGTTCTGAAAACGCGGCTTTGACGAGTGCCTGGCACTGATCAAAATCGGCCTCAACCGCCAGCGTATGAATATTGTCGCCGAGTGTGCAAAACATTTTTTCCTGCAGCGGTGAAATGCGTCTGAGCGGATACAGAATAACAACGTGCACATTCGGTACACGATGAAACGCGTGAGCAACGGCCGCGCCGGTATCGCCTGAGGTGGCGGATAAGATGGTTAACGGACCTTGATGTTTGCCAATTCGGATCAAATAACTCAACAATTGCGCCATGAAGCGGCCGCCGAAATCTTTGAATGCCAAAGTGGGGCCATGAAACAGTTCCAATACGTCGGTCTGTTCATCAATCGCTTTAAGTTGCGGTGAAAACGTGAAGGCGTTGTTCACCAATTCATGGATAACCGCTGTGGGTAATTCATCGCCAATTAACGTTTGCAATACTTCCGCCGAACGTTGTTGAAAGGTCATCGGCGCAAGTTTTTCAATTGTCAGCGGTGGCCATTGCGCGGGGAAAAACAAACCGTTATCGCGACCGATGCCGCGCAAAACGGCATCGACAAAAGAACAACGTTCATCAGAATACTTTAAATTGTGTAATAACATGAGGTGGCTCGAATCTTAAGATAGGGTGTAGGTACCGCGCTCGGCAATCGTGCAAATATGCGCGAACAATGTCGGCTGAGGCGGCAACGCCTTGATCATGGCGGTCTTCACTAATTCTGCCGTCGCCAACGACTGACAAATCGCCATGCAGGTTGGTCCGGAACCCGACAAGCCAAAGGCGCGCGCGCCATTGTGCAGTGCCGCGATGCGGGCGTGTAAAAATCCCGGGACCAGCGACGCGCGATGCGGCTCAATCATATCGTCGTGCAAAAGTGATAACGCAAACTCAAACTCACGCGCCATCATGGCTGCGGTAAACGCGGCCAGGCGTTCGCCAAAATGCACACACGTGCTTAACGCAATGTGTTGCGGCAGCACGGCACGCGCCGCTTTGGTTTCCACTTTAATGCCAGGATAACACATGACCAAATACCAATTGGGCAGTGGCAAACTGATCGAGATACGCTCTTTGTCTGGCACCATCAACTGCAACCCGCCACGTAAGCTTGGTGCGACATTATCGTAATGCAATCCGCCGCTGATGCGGCCTTCCATTTCGCCGCACAAGCGCAGCAATTCAAATTCGGCGAACGGCAATCCATACCATTCATTGAGTGCAAATAAGCAAGCCACGACGGACGTGGCCGACGAACCGAGTCCGCTGCCGATCGGCAAACGTTTATCCAGCACAATGCGATTCGGTGATGGTGCGCAATCGCGTAGCGCCATCAATTCCTGAAACCGTTGACGGCAAGCAAAGACGATATTGTCTTTGGGATCTGTCGGCAACGCGTGAGCAAAGGGACCGGACACCACTACGTCGTCAGTATCGCAGTCTTCGACATGCACAATGTCGCCAAGCAAGTGGCCATCAACTGGTTGAATAGCGGCGCCCAAACAATCAAAGCCGACAATAAAATTGCCGATAGAAGCGGGCGCAAACACAGAAACACGAGACATAACGGCAACCTTTATTGGGCGTGGTGTGGGTTAAACGAAACCGTGCGCAGAATATCAGCGAATACACCGCCGGCGGTGACATCCGCTCCGGCACCATAACCGCGAATAACCAGTGGCACCGGATTGTAACGTCGCGTGCGGAAACTGATCGCATTTTCGCCGCCACGAATGGCAAACAGAGGATGTTGTGCGTCAACCGGTGTGACACCGACTCGGCAACGGCCTTCGATGATTTCGCCGGCGAAGCGCAACACTTTGCCTTCGCTTTTCAAGCGTTTGATCCATTCATCAAAATAGGCATCGACTTCGGGCAATCGCTGCATAAAGCTGGCGACATCGCCGCTGCTGTCAAAGGTGGAGGGGAACAGGGGTACGATCTCGACATCGCGCAGCTCACCTTTGCCTCCTGCTTCACGGTGCAGAATCAGGAGTTTACGCGCCACGTCCATGCCAAATAAATCGTCACGCGGATCGGGTTCAGTGAATTGCTTTTCTTTGGCGAGTTTCACCGCGTCCGAGAATTTCATACCGTCTTCAAGCAGGCCAAATATAAACGACAAAGACCCGGATAATATGCCGGCGAATTGCAAAAGCTGATCACCGGATTTCATCAAGTTTTGCAGAGTGTCGATGACCGGAAGGCCGGCGCCGACATTCGCCTCGTATAGAAAGCGTCGGCGTTGCACATTCGCGGTGTGGCGCAGATCGTGGTAATACGTTTGTGATTGTGTGTTGGCGCGCTTGTTCGGTGTGACCACATGCATGCCGGCCCGAAAGGCATCGAGATAACGTGATGCAATCTCATCGTTGGCGGTGCAATCGACCAGCACCGGATTCAAATAACGTTGCTCACGTACGTGCTGTATTAATGCTGACCAATCAAATGCGTCAGCTGTGGCCAGTGCCGATGGCCAGTTTTGTAATGACAGTGGGTTTGCACTCAGCAATTGATGTTTTGAATTGCAGAGTCCATGAACACGCAGTTCGACACCTTGCTGCAATAGCGAGGCTTGCTGCTGTTGCAGTTGCAGCAATAGTTGATTGCCAACACTACCAACGCCGACAAGGAATAATTCGATAACTTGTGCCGTGTTGAAAAAGCGTTGATGTGTTGCGCGCAAGGCGCGTTGGCTTTCGCGACCATCAATCACCACGGAAATCGAACGCTCACTGGAACCTTGCGCAATGGCAGCGATATTGACATCGGCATGGGATAAGGCCGCGAAAAATTCGCCCGCCACACCGCGACGATCGCGCATCGCATCGCCCACAATGCACAGCACCGATTGGCGGTAACGCACATCGGGCGTGTGCAACCAACCGGCTTGACGTTCAAGATGAAATTCATCATCAATGGCCAGCAATGCCGAGGGGGCATCTTTTTCGGCGACACATAATGAAATGCTGTATTCCGAGCTTGATTGCGTGATCAATACCACCGAAATGCTGCGCTTGGATAAACAACCGAAGACGCGCGCCGCCATACCGGCCACACCTTTCATGCCGGGACCGGATAAATTGATCAAGGCAACGTGGTCGAGACAGGTGATGCCGCGTACCGGCATCTCATGGTGATTGGCATCGGCGTGAATCAAGGTGCCCGGTGCGGATAAATTAAAGGTGTTTTTGATCCGTGTGGGAATCGCATAGCGAGCGATCGGTGCAATTGTTTTGGGGTGCAGCACTTTGGCCCCGAAATACGACAACTCCATCGCTTCTTCATAGCTCATTTCGTCGACCAGCTTGGCATCGCGCACCAAGCGTGGATCGGCACTGTAAACACCGTCAACATCGGTCCAGATTTCACACAGTGTTGCGTGCAAGCCCATCGCCATGAGCGCGCCGGACAAATCAGAGCCATTGCGTCCGAGCAAACTCAGTTGACCGTCGTCGCTTTCGCCAATAAAACCCGGCATCAACACGATCGGTTCATCGCTGTCGCGATACGGCGCAAATGCCGTTTCGATTTTGTCGAAATCGGCATGACCTTCAATCAATGAACCGCTGGTTTTGATTACATCACGCGCGTTCAGATACACCGTTTTCGTTTGTTTCGTTGTCAGCACGGCGAGCAAAATCTGACTGGACCACATTTCGCCACAGGCCAGAATGCGAGCGTGTGCTGAGTCGGGACATTCTCGCAGCAACTGTACACCCGCCAGATCGCGTTTAAGTTGTTCGGTAATGGTGTGCAATTCACGCTGCAATGCTTGCATCTCCACCTTGCCGATAGAGCCGGACAATCCCGTCACGATGTCATCGTGTTGTTGTAACACCGCACGCAGTTCGATTTGATAATCATCACCACGCAGAGCACTGTGCAATATTGCGAGCAGTTTGTTGGTGATGCCGCCCACCGCTGAAACGGCGGCCCCCACGCGACCAGTTTGTGCTTGAGTCAAAATCAGATTGGCCACTAATGCAATGCGCTCGGCATTGCCCATTGACGTACCACCAAACTTCATTACGTGCATCATGCTTCTCCGTTCACTGTGTGGCCACCACAACCATTAACGCGGGCAACAAAAAAGCCCGCGACCCTGGACGGGTGGCGGGCTTTTTCGCGCTTTTTCGTTACGCGCCGTGCCGCACCACCCGTCGCCGGGTAGTGGTGGTACCGCTTGTCGTAACAACAAAATTCGCGTTCATGGTTTGAACATCCCATACCCTTATCGACACTGTCAAGCGCAACGTGAGACGACGCAAAAAATTCCGCACTGCACGGATCAGTTTTTCGCATTTTTAAACGTATACGGGTTGTGACGTTTTCGTAAACGTTAGTGGGGTAATCTCCGCGCAATAAAAAACGGCGCAAGATGCGCCGTTTTAAGTGCTGACGAATAAATGGTTTACACCATTTCTTTCATTTTTTTCAGCGGGCGAATTTTCAACACAGTGCGTGCTGGTTTCGCTTTGAACATGACTTCTTCACCGGTGAACGGGTTGGTGCCTTTGCGGGCTTTGGTCGCCGGCTTTTTAACACAGGTGACTTTGAACAAACCTGGCATCACGAATTCGCCGGCACCGTTTTTACCGATGTGACGTTCGATCAGGTTGCTCAGGTTGTCGATCACGGCGCCGACTTGTTTGCGGTTCAGCTCGGTTGCTTCAGCAATCGAGGTGACGATTTGGCTTTTGCCATATTTGGTGCTGATTGCGCCTTTTTGGCTCATCGGAGCCGCGGCTGCCTTTGCTGCGGTTTTCTTTGCTGCTTTCGGAGCTGCCTTTTTAGTGGCGGCTTTTTTGGGAGCTGCTTTAGCTGCTTTCTTGGCCATGAGATTCGCCTCTTGATTGTTATGTCCTATATAGATGCTGCAAAAAGGTCGGTTTTTACGCGGCGATTTTACAAACAACTATGACGATCTGGCGTTTTTCCCGAGAAAAACTGGGGTTGACGTCGGAATCTGCGCACGTTTTAGCTGAAAAACACGGGAAAACCAAGCTTTT
>JAYSCL010000059.1:0-24289 GCA_041914905.1 Enterobacterales bacterium | reverse complement strand
ACTGACAACTATTTTTGCAGCGCACGCCACGCGGTAAACAAAAACATCACGCTGAAAAACGCCAAGGTGTATTCCGGCATCGAAAACCCAAACATCGTCCAATCCACTTTCGCGCATTCACCGGAGCCACGAAACAATTCGCTCAACAATTCGGTGCCACTGAACACATCCATCATGTAGTCGAGACCGGGTCCGCAAGCAGGCACTTCATCGGCCGGTAAATGTTGTAACCAAACCTGGCGTCCAGCGACCGCAATACCGGTCAGTGCGGTTAACGCCGCCAAACCATTTATTAGACGATTTACGACGCCACCTTTCTTCGCGTTTGTGATCGCCAGGAATAAGAACCAGACGGCCAAACCCAACACAACAATGCGTTGCACAATACAGAGAGGGCACGGGTTCAATCCTTTAACGTATTGAAAGTAATACGCAATTATCAAAAGCTCGTGACAAAAAAACGCCAACAACAAATTCAGTGCACGACTGTGCATGGTAAAAGTCTCACATTGTGACCAGAAATCGCCCGCCACTGTAACGGCTTATGGCCACATTGCAAACCCGGCGACCAGTGCTATACCTAGCAACCGTAAGCTGTTCACTTTTTTCAGGATGATTCTTTTCGGAATGGCTAGGGGGCTTTGCTGTTACCGGCAAAGCAGGATTGAACAAAATCAAGGAGCGCACGATGGTCCTGCCAAAACCCGTCTATGAAACCTTACCTTATGTCTATCTTGTTATGGGTTTGCTGACGTTAAGCATGCTGGATAGCTCGATGCGTTACATTCCCGGCATCATCCTCTGCGTCGTCGGCGTTACGGTGATCCATTGGCGCATTGCCTATCGCCACGAACACGCCGATGATTTCAAGCGAACGGCTAAGAAAGGCCAACGCGGCAAAAAGATGCATGCCTGAATTGAGATGCGAGCGGGACTTAAGGATGATGTCATTGCTGTACGCGACAGCCGTGCCCCATCGACAGTAACGACAATCGTTTTTCTGATGATGGCGCGGATGAAAAGGACACAGCTCCTGCACATCCTGCGCCAGCGATATTTGTGCTTTCTGTAACGCATAAAAAAGCCCCTTTACAGGGGCTTCGGAAGTTTTCCAGTCTGCTTTAGGCCCAGTGTCCTCTGAGCTTCTTTATGTTCGCGGGGCGATTTATAACACCGGCATTTTCTGTCAGGCAAACGCTTTTTCATCGTTGCACAGACAAGTTGGGCCACTTGTGCGCATATCGCACCGCCATCCTGAAAACCACAGTTGAACACGACGCAGAGTGCGCGCCGGCGCCGGCGAGACAAGACGAAAACCGCAGCGAGGTTGAACACCTCGCGAGGATTTTCAACGCCGTATCGCCAAGTCCGGTGCGCGCTATGCGTCGTGTAGCGTTTCACCAAATGGGCGACTGCGCCGCATATCACAAAACTATTTCAACTTATTTAGTTGCAGCAACAAAGTAGCGGTCAACTGCGGCTTTCAGGATCACTTTTATTTCTTCTTCATGGCTTCTTGCAACAGCGCGCCCAATCCACCGACAGCGGCTTTCGGTGGCGCCGAAACGGTTTTATTAAATGACTTCGCTTGACCGCCACTTGGCTTGCCACCCGATGTGGCGGCACCGACACCGCCATCACTGCGCATTGATAACGCCACGCGGTTACGAGCGACATCGACTTCAACGACCGTCACTTTGACGATGTCGCCGGCTTTAACCACTTCGCGCGGATCTTTGATAAAGCGATCGGCCAATTGCGAAATGTGCACCAAACCGTCTTGATGAACGCCAACATCGACAAACGCCCCAAAGTCGGTCACGTTGGTGATGACCCCTTCGAGCTTCATGCCCGGTTTTAAGTCGCTGACTTTTTCGATGCCTTCTTTGAACTCAGCGGTTTTGAATTCACCGCGCGGATCACGGCCCGGTTTTTCGAGTTCGGCAAGAATGTCGTTAACGGTCGGCGCACCAAATTTTTCATCGGTGTAATCGTGTGCACGCAGCGATTTCAAAAACACCGTGTTACCGAGCACTTCTTTGATGGAGGATTTACCGCTTTTCGCCAAAATACGTTCGACTACCGGATACGCCTCAGGGTGAACGGCCGAGGTGTCGAGCGGATTGTCGCCGCCAATCACCCGCAAAAAGCCGGCGGCTTGTTCAAAGGTACGTTCACCGAGGCGTTCGACTTTGCGCAGATCGTCACGTGATTTAAATCGACCATTTTTGTCACGAAATGCCACGATATTACCGGCCAACGTACGGTTCAAACCGGAGACGCGCGACAGCAATTGCACTGACGCGGTGTTGACATCGACGCCAACGCCGTTGACGCAATCTTCGACAATGGCGTCGAGTGTGCGCGCCAACTGCACTTGATTGACGTCATGCTGATATTGACCAACACCAATGGATTTCGGATCGATTTTGACGAGCTCCGCCATCGGATCTTGCAAGCGACGCGCAATCGAGACCGCACCACGAAACGACACATCCAGATTGGGAAACTCTTGCGCCGCCATTTCGGACGCCGAATACACTGACGCACCGGCTTCACTGACCACCACTTTGGTGATTTGCCGATCCGGCATTAATTTGATCAATTCGATCGCCAATTTATCGGTTTCACGCGAGGCAGTGCCATTGCCGATCGAAATCAATTCCACATTAAATTTGATGCAGAGCTGATGCAGGATCTTGATTGACTCGTTCCATTGATTTTGTGGCGCGTGCGGAAACGTTGTGGTGTGGATCAGCAGCTTGCCGGTGTCATCAACCACCACCACTTTGACGCCGGTACGCAAGCCCGGATCGAGACCCATCGTAACTTTGGTGCCGGCCGGAGCCGCCATCATCAAATCGCGCAAATTGGCACCGAAAACGCGGATCGCATCCGTTTCGGCGCGTTCGCGCACATCGGCAAACAATTCGGTTTCAAATTTGCTGGCCAATTTAACGCGCCAGGTCCATTGTGCCGTTTGCCACAACCAGGCATCCGCCGCACGATTTTTCTGTTTGATGTTGCAATGATCCGCAACGATTTCTTCGCACGGCGTATCGGCCTTTTCGCCTTCAGGCGCAATACGCGGCACCATCGACACGCTGAGCACACCTTCGTTGCGACCACGAAACAATGCCAGCGCACGATGCGACGGGATCTTGTTCAACGCTTCCGAAAAATCAAAATAATCACGGAATTTGGCGCCTTCGTTTTCTTTGCCTTCGACCACTTTGCTGATCACCACCGCGTGAGCATTGACGTATTCACGCAATTTATTCAGCAGCTCGGCGTCTTCGGCAAATTGTTCCATCAAAATGTAACGCGCGCCTTCCAAGGCCGCATTAACATCCGCCACATTTTTGTCGGCACTGACGTATTTGGCGGCTTCAACCTGCGGGTCTAAAGTCGGGTTCGCGAGCAGATCGTGCGCCAACGGTTGCAATCCGGCTTCAATGGCAATCGCGCCTTTGGTGCGACGTTTTGGTTTGTACGGCAGGTACAGATCTTCGAGTTCCGTTTTGGACATCACCGATTGGATTTTGGCGGCCAATTCGTCGCTCAATTTACCTTGATCCGCAATGCTTTTCAGAATTGCCGCGCGGCGTTCTTCCAGCTCGCGCAAATAAATCAAACGCTCCGACAAATTACGCAGATCGGTATCACTCAAACCACCGGTGACTTCTTTACGGTAGCGCGCAATAAACGGCACTGTGGCGCCTTCGTCCAGCAGTTGCACGGCGGCAACAACCTGAGCTTCGCGGACGTTCAATTCGCCGGCGATCAGCTGCGCAATATTCAGCATGAGCTTTCCTAATCAGTGTTCAATAAGAACGGAGCCCGTGTGCACGTGGCTCCGAGGGGAAACGTCAGGCACCTGGTCTTGAAATAGGGCGGCCTTGGGATGGGGCTGGATTATAGGGATCCGTCATCGTCAGAGTCAGTCTTGACAGGGCGCTTGTTCTTCTTCAGCCGCACGTACAACGTCCGGTGGACACGGGCAACGACGGTACCGTTGCGATCCGTGATGTCGATCACATACTCCGGTGTGACCTTGTCACCGGTCGCCGCCAGCGCGCGAATGCGTTCGACTTCGGCGGTCGGCATCAGAAACTGGGCCCGCACCGGACCTGATTCCGCCGTCAAGTACTCGATGGTCGCTTTCAGATCCCAGACCCAGTAATCCTTGCCCAAGCGGTGCAGCAGCATCAGCATGTAGAACGGGTCCGTCATTGCGTACAGCGAACCACCAAAATGGGTGTTCACATAATTGCGTTTCAGCCGTGACGGCCGCAGTTCGACATCGACCTCAGAAAAATCCGGCGCAACAAAACGCACTTTGATGCCGGCACAGCGAAACGGCGGCCACCAATTCATCAGTACACGAAATAACCAGCTGGGCATAAGTCACTCTCGACGTTTAAACTACGGACATATTTTGTAACCTCAGGCTACAGTTCGGCCAGTGCTGATTTGCAAGGATCAGCCGACGCCCTCACGACGAGAATCACAACATGACACAAACGCCCAACATGGAAGAGACCCCCAAGATCCTTGTTGTTGATGACGACCTGCGCTTGCGCGCACTGCTTGAACGTTATTTAAAAGAGCAAGGTTATCAAGCTCGCGCGGTACCGGATGCCGAGCAGATGGACAAATTCCTGCAGCGCGAAAATTACCATTTGATGGTGTTGGATCTGATGTTGCCAGGTGAAGACGGCTTGTCGATTTGTAAGCGTTTGCGTGCCACCGGAAACAAAATGCCCATTATCATGCTGACAGCAAAGGGCGACGAAGTAGATCGCATCGTGGGTCTCGAACTCGGTGCTGACGATTATCTGGCCAAACCGTTTAATCCGCGCGAATTGCTGGCACGCATCAAAGCCGTGTTGCGCCGCCAGCAAAAAGAAGTGCCGGGTGCACCAAGTCAGGAAGAAATTTCAGTGTCGTTTGGTGAATTCACATTGAACCTCGCGACGCGTGAATTGTGCAAACACGGCGAGCCGGTCGCACTGACGTCAGGCGAATTTGCCGTGCTCAAAGCATTGGTGCAAAACGCACGGCAACCGTTGTCGCGCGACAAATTGATGAACCTGGCCCGGGGTCGTGATTACTCGGCGCTCGAACGATCAATCGACGTGCAAGTTTCACGTCTGCGCCGCTTAATCGAAATCGATGCGCAGAAACCGCGTTATATTCAAACGGTGTGGGGCATTGGTTATGTCTTTGTGCCGGACGGGGCCGGTGCGCCGTAATTGCCAGTTGTCAGTTGTCAGTTGTCAGTTGTCAGTTGTCAGAGAAAAAAGCCAGCATGCTGACAACTGATAACACAAAACTCTTTCCAGATTCATTGTGATCGCGACGTTATGAAACTTTTTCCCCGCAGCACCTTTGGTCGTATCGCCGTCATGATTGGCTTTCTGTTGCTGATCAACCAAATGGTGTATTACGTCACCGTTGGCATGTATGTTGTTGATCCACTAATCAAACAAACCATGCATTTGGTAGCGATGCAGGTCAAAGTACATTTCCTGAATCGTGACGGCAGCGTGCAAATCGATCCCTTGGTGTCCAAACGTTATATCGACGCGACCCATATCGAAACCTATGACGGTAAACAAGCATGGGATAAGGGTTTGTCGCGCGCCAAGCTGTACCAGTCACTGACCGACGAATTGAACACCGCGTTGAGCAGTCAACCGCATCCGGTCAGTGACAATGCCTCGCCGGAATTACTGCACTCCGAAGTGCGCATCGAAGAAAGTGACATGGTGTATATGTGGGTGCAATCGCCGTACAACACCCGCTACTGGATGCGCATTCCGATGATGAAATTCGAGCGCTCCTATCCATCGCCGTTGCTGTTGTACCTGACCGTGATCACCTTGCTGTCGACGGTCGGTGGTTGGTTGTTTGCACGCCAGATCACACGTCCATTACGCCGTCTCGAATTTGCCGCACGCGAACTCGGTCGCGGCGATATGCCCGGCACCTTAAAAGAAAGCGGTACGCAAGAGTTGGTGGCGTTGACGCGATCATTTAATCAAATGGCAACCAATTTGCGTCAGTCTGAACAAGATCGCACGATGTTGCTGGCCGGCATTTCACACGACTTACGCACACCGATTACGCGCATCCGTTTGGCCAGTGAATTTTTGCCACCCGAACACGATGACATCAAAGAAGGTATTGTCCGTGACACCGAAGACATGGATGAGATCATTGACCAATTTATTTCGTATGTGCGCGATGGTCGTGATGAGCGCAGCGCACCCGGTGATTTTAATATGATGGTGTTGCACGCCGCGGAACCGGCCAATGTGAACGGCACCGATCTGATTTTCGATTTAACTGAGGTGCCGCCCGTGCCCTTCAAAGCGCTTGCCATGAAACGTCTGGTGCGCAATCTCGTCGAAAATGCGCTGCGTTATGCCGGCGCACCGGTGACATTGCAAACGCGCGTTGAAGGCAATCACGTAGTGCTGTCGGTGCTCGACAACGGACCCGGCGTTAACGAAGCCGATATCCCCCGTTTGTTCCAACCTTTCACACGCGGTGACAGTGCGCGCAGTGGTCGCGGCACAGGCTTAGGTCTTGCCATTGTAAAAAGAATTGCTGATATGCATAACGCGTCGATTAGCCTGAGCAATCGCGCCGAAGGTGGCATGGCCGCCACCTTGAAAATTCCCTATTGCTGATCTCACTCGGCGGTGGCGCCGCTCATTGACGCCACCGCACGCCACAAAAAATCGTCCTATAGTTAATGCACTTGACCCGGACGGTTTTAATCGTGAATCCCACCGCAGTCGAACCTGCAAGCGATGAAGCCATCGAAGAACTCGCGCGTTATCGCGAGCTGATCGCAGCGCTGTACGATATCGGCGAACTGTCGTTGGCCGATATTGATGTGCACAGTTTTTTGGCGGCGCTGCACGATATTTTGCGCCAACTGATGTACGCTGAAAATTTCTACGTCGCCGTCACCGATGCCGAGCAGCAACAGCTATCGTTTCCGTATATCGTTGATACCGTTGATTCCTTAAGTTCCGACACCCTCAACGCGATTCCGGTCGCGCGTTTGCGGCGCACACTGACCGGCTGCGTGTTGCGTTCTGGTCGCCCATTGTTTGTGAATCACGACGAGATCCTCGCGATGGCGGCACAAGGCGAGATCGATCCGCTCGGTACGCAGGCGATCGAATGGTTGGGCGTGCCATTGCGCGTCAACAATCAGATCTTGGGCGTCATCGTGGTGCAAAGCTACAGTGAGGCCCACCGTTACACCAAAGAAGATCAATTATTGCTGTTCTATGTATCGCGCCATGTCGCGATGGCGCTGCAACGCTTGCATGATCGCACCGCCTTGCAAAGCAGCAACAACGAGTTGTTGCGCGTAAATGCCGAACTCGAAAGCAAAGTGCGCGAGCGCACTGCAGCCTTGCACACCGCCAACGAAAATTTGCTGCAACAACTCGACGAAAGCGAGATGCTGCGCGTGCAATTGCAGCAAGCCAAAGAAGATGCTGATCGAGCCAATAACGCCAAATCATTGTTTTTGGCCAATATGTCCCACGAAATCCGCACGCCGCTGAATGCCATTTTGGGTTTTTCACAAATCTTGTTGCGCGACACCTCACTGACGGATAAGCAGCGCCAATCGGTCGCAACGATCGATCGCAGTGGCAGCCACTTACTTGAACTGATCAACGACATTTTGGATCTGTCCAAAATTGAAGCTGGCAAAATGGAGTTACACACCGCCGCCTTTGATCTGCACGACATGGTTCTAGGCGTCGCGACATTATTTGCACAACGCTGCGAACATAAAGGCCTCGCATTTGTGCAACAACTGGATCTGCCGGCACCGTGTTCCGTACAAGGCGATGAGCGCAAGTTGCGCCAGGTGTTGTTCAATTTGCTCGGCAACGCTGTCAAGTTTACCGAACGCGGGCATGTGCAATTGCACGTTGAACAACGCGACGCTCAGCGTTTTCATTTTTGCGTCAGTGACACCGGCCCGGGCGTAGCGAGAACATTGCAACACGATATTTTTGAACCGTTTCGACAAGGCCAAGCCGGCATTCGCAAAGGCGGCACCGGATTGGGTTTGTCGATCGTGCGGCGCCAAATTGAATTAATGAATGGGCATATTCAACTCGAATCCGACAGCGGCGAAGGCGCACGATTTTCGTTTGATGTGGAACTGACCCCAGCCGACAATGCACCGGCACCGAGTCAACAAGTTGTGCAGGCGTGGCCAGCACAACACGTGCGCGCTTTAATCGTTGATGATGTCAGCGACAACCGTGCGATCTTGCAGCAATTGTTGAACTCGGTAGCGATCGACTGTGATGCGGCTGACAGCGGCGAGCAAGCGCTGCAGATGGCGCGGCAACGGCGCTACGACTTGGTGTTGCTCGATATTCGCATGCCCGGCATGGATGGCTTCGAAACGCTGCAACACCTGCAACAGATTTACGATCCGATGCCTCCGTGTGTTGCCATCACCGCCAGCACGCTGCTGCATCAAACGCAAGCGTATCAACAGGCGGGTTTCACCGATTTTATTGCGAAGCCCTTTCGTTTTGATACGGTGCTGCATTGCCTGCAACAGCATCTCGGTCAACAAGCGCGCACGGATGCACCAATCTCGACGGTCAATGTCGAACTGGCACGGCGTGATTTCGATTCGCATGAGCGTTATGTCTTGCCCAGCGCGATTAAGCAACAGTTGTTGCACGCCATTGATACCTGTCGCGCGTCCGCGATCGAAGAGCGTTTGCGACAGGCCGAACAACTCAGCGGTCCACACGCGTGGTTAAATCAGGCGCGAACCTTGTTGCAGCAGTATGACTTTGACGGACTCAAACAGTGGGTGGAGCATTGTCCATGAGCGTAGCCGGTGAGATTTTGGTTGTTGATGACACCCCCGCCAATCTCGATGTGCTGCGCACCATGCTCGAGAACGAAGGTTTTGCCGTCGCCACGGCGTTGTCCGGTGATGTGGCCTTGCGCATCGCACCGAAAATTCGGCCGGCGTTAATTTTGCTCGACGTGATGATGCCGGGGCTCGATGGTTTTGAAACCTGTGCACGCTTGAAAGCCAGTGATAACACCCGCGATATTCCGATTATCTTTGTCACCGCACGCACGGATACCGATGATGTACTGCAAGGTTTCCGCGCCGGTGCCGTCGATTACATCAGCAAGCCGTTTCGGCGCGAAGAAGTGCTCGCGCGCGTGCGCACGCATGTGTTGTTGTGCGACTTGCATGCGCAGCTGCGCCATGAAGCCGATCGCTTTCGCGCCATTGTGAATAATATTTCTGATGCGTTGCTCATGTTTGATCAAAGCGGACGTGTGCGATTCGCCAATCCGGCGGCCATTCATTTGTTTGGTCGCGATGAACTGCAACTCGTGTCGGCGGATATCACGCTACTGCTCACCGAAATGTACGCGCAAGAATACCGACAGCTCTTCAGCGGTGAACTCAATCACTGTTTTGGCATTCGCGAAGTGGAAGCCCGACGTGCCGACAGCGTGGTATTTCCGCTCGATTTTTCGATCAGTCCAGTATTACTTGGTGAGCCCTTTTTCGTCGGGATCTGCCGCGACATTTCTCAGCGCAAAGACGCCGAATCAGCGTTGGTGAAACAAGCCAGTACCGATGCGTTGACTGGGCTAGCCAATCGCCGCGCGTTTGAAGAGCAATTATTGCGCGAGTGTGGCCGGGCGCGGCGCGCGCAAGAACCTTTAACGGTCGCGATGATCGATATCGATCATTTCAAACCTTACAATGATTATTACGGACATCCACAAGGTGATCGTTGTTTGTTGGCAATTGGCCAAGTGCTGCAACAGAGCCTTGAACGCACAACGGATTTTGCCGCGCGCTATGGCGGCGAAGAATTTGTCATGTTGCTACCCAATACACCCAGCAGCGGCGCTGAACAAGTCTATCAACGATTTGCCAAAGGATTGCACTTGCGCAACATACCTCACGAGCGTTCACCCTTGACAAATCGTGTCACCGCCAGCGTCGGCATGTACACCGTATCAGCTGAACAATTGGTGTCACCGACACAGTTGTTAAAAAACGCCGATATGGCGTTGTATCAAGCTAAAGCCAATGGACGCAATTGCGCGCGCTTTATGGGCTAACGCCGTGAATGCTGACGCGATTACGCCCATTGAGTTTAGATTGGTAAAGTGCCTGATCAGCACTTTCAATCCAGCGCTTGTAATCAGCAACGGCAATATTGCATTCACATATGCCTAAGCTGATCGTCCAGCGTATTGTTTGATTGTTGTTGGTCACGACCTGCTCGCTAACAAATTTACGCAGCCGCTCGGCAAACAAGGCCGCATTGTCGGTGTCCGTGTTCGGCAAAATCACGGCGAACTCTTCGCCACCATAACGACCGGCGATATCCGTATTGCGCAAGCTACTGCTGACACATTTGGCCGTGCATTGAATCACTTCATCACCGGCTTGATGACCGTAGGTGTCGTTCACTTTTTTGAAGTGATCGATATCGAACATGATCAAACTGACGGGGGTTTTGTAACGTTTGTACACGGCGAATTCGCGTTTCAGGCATTCTTCCCAATGACCACGATTCCACAACTGCGTCAAACGATCGGTGCGACTTAAAATTTCGAGCTGCGCATTGGCCGCCTGCAACTGCTTGCGATTCACCGCAATGTCGGTGACATCGTAGATGATCAAGGCAACGTGATCGACAATGCCGCGTGCCGACGCCAAGGGAATGATCGTCAGATTTTGAAACATATGTGGCTCAGTGCCGGTGATTGGACGATAATTTTTGAATTTGAGTAATTGTTCGCGCTGCTCCCATGTCGTGAACGCGCGATTGTTCAGCAACATCACCGTATCGAGCTTTTGGCGAAACCATTGAGCTGGCACTTCGGGAAACACTTCGAAGAAAACGCGGTCGCGCACCTGCTCGGGACGAATACCAGAATGGTTTTCCATAAAACCGTTCCATACCTGTACTTTATATTCCCGATCGAGCACAACAATGCCAACGTCGATGCTTTGCACCACATCGAGCAACCAGTGAAATTCGCGAATATCCAACTGCCCAGTCATCGTGACTTACTCCATCATAAAAGCGAGTTTATTTTGGAGGCGAGGAATCGAATCCTCGGTAAACAGTAGCAGCAGATCAAAGCTGACATTGTATTTTTCCAGCGTATAGCAGATTTCGACCGACAGCATTTTCTTCCAGCGCGCCTGATTCACTTTGACAATATCGGTGACTTTGCAGTGACGGCCGAGCACGACCGGATGGCCTTGCGAAAATGGCGTGTCGATCTGTTCGGCCAAACCTTTTAAGCAGGCGCCGATAATGATCGACGAAATGTCCATAAACAATTCGAGTTCTTGCTGCTCGTTATTGGCCTGCGATTTCATTAAGCTGGCAATTTCTTTAACACTGGCATCGTGGAACAACAACAACGCTTCGCCAGCAATACCCGATGCGATATAGCCCTGGCACACCGCCGACACACGCGTATCGGTTTGCGATGCCGATAACGCCATCAGCAATTCATTGGGTTCAATTTCATTGACGTTCGGGATCGGTAAACGGACGAACACATCCATCACTTTGGCGAGCAACGCTGCGGCGCGCCCCATCGCCACATTGCACACTTCACGAAAACAATCGCGAAAATTGACCGACGTGCCGGTATCGCTACGCGTCAACGTCGCAGCCGGTTCCACGTCCAACAAATCGTGCTCTTTGAGCACCAGTAGTAAATCGTCTTTTTCAACCGGCTTGCGCATAAACGCCAGTGCGCCCAGCTGATGCACGCGGGCGACCGCCTGTTCTTGCACATCTCCGGACACCACAATGACTTTACTTTCGAGGCCCTCATCCAGCATCGCCTGCAAGGTTTGATAACCGTCGAGCACCGGCATTGTCAGATCGAGAAACATCACTCGACCTTTGCCTGCGCGCAATGCTTCCAGTGCTTCGCCACCGTGGGCGCACTGGGTGATGTCCACCGCCCAGTCCGGTGGCAAAGCGCGAATCAATTGCTTGCGCGCCATCTGGGAGTCATCACAGACGATAATCGGAGTGGCCATCAGCGATACGGCAGCCAAAAAGGAGGTCAGGAGTAGGCTAAAGTAAAGGCCAGGATTGCCAATGCTGCAAGGCGAAATGACCGGCAGACACTGCCGTCGTGTGAAAAACGCGCGGCACTTTGCCGTGTCAACGCCGGTTGATTCAACGTTTAGTGCGCGTGCGTTGAACCAGGCGTGTCGTTATCCAGGTCAGCAACGTCAATGGCATCGAAGTGATAATGCACATTGCAGAACTCACAATTGACGGCAATATGTCCCTGCTCTTGCAAGATCTGCTGCAACTCATCGCGCTCCAGCATGCGCAGACTGTTGCGCATTTTGTCACGCGAACAACGGCATTGAAAACGCAAGACTTGCGCGTCGTACAAACGCAGCGCTTCTTCGTGATACAAACGATGCAACAGCGTTTCGATCGGCAATTGCAACAGTTCTTCAGCGCGAACGGTGTTGGCCAGCGCGGTGATGCGATCAATGTCTTCAGCGTGTGCACTCGGTAATGCCTGCACCATCAGACCCGCGACGCGTTGGCCATCAAATGCAAGGATCATGCGTGTCGCCAATTGTTCTGATTGCGCAAAATAGTGTTCAAGGCAATCCGACAAATGCATACCTTGCAGTGGCACCACGCCTTGGTATTGTGTCCCGACATCTGGCAATAAACTCAGCACCAACAAACCGCCACGTGTCAGTTCAGCAAATGATGTTTCGTTCAGTGGTTCGTGCACGCGCGCGATGGCACGCAGGCCAAAATCGTCTGTGCATTCGGCCATCAGCAACGACAAATGCCCTTCGCCTTTTAATTGCAGACTGACCCGGCCTTTGATCTTGATCGTGCTCGACAACATGGCAATCGCGGCCGTGGCGTGCGCCAAGAACTCACGCACACTGTCAGGATAAGCGTGGGCGTCGAGACTGCGTTTGACACTGTCATCAAGACGCACGACAACACCGCGCATTTCGCAGTTATCAAACGTAAAACGGTGCAACAGATCCCACATGATGTTACTCATCTTTAAACTGTGATTTCAGATTCAGTAATTGGCGTCGTAGCTTTTTGTCAGGACGACCATCACTGACCGGTGTTGCCAGACGCATGGCCTGGTGTTGTGCAGCATGCCGTTCACGCTTCGCGATGCTGTCGGCCGATTCTTCATATAACTGCTGCGCCGCTGTGGCGTTGCCACGGTGCTCGCTCAATGCACGCACGATGATTTCTTTGTCATCAAAACCTTGGCGTAATCGAATGCGCAGGCCCAATCGCATCGGCGTGCTCGGTTTGGCACGCTGCCCCTCAACATGCACTTTGCCACCATCGCACGCCTGCGTTGCCAGCGAACGTGTTTTAAAAAAGCGCGCCGCCCACAACCATTTGTCGAGGCGGATGCGTTCGGCCTGTGCGTCAGTCATTACCAGTTGGCCTGCACACCCACGCGCAATGCACGTGGTTCAACCGGGTGAAAATGTTCATCCATTTGACTTTCGCTTTCATGCGATAAACGCGACTCATAATAATAGCGAATACCGTCTTGTTCACGATCGAGCACATTTAATAACGACGCATTCAGTTGCCAGTGTTTGTTGATCTGCCAACCGGCATTGACATTGAGCAACGCTGAGCTGCGCGATCGTTGCTGGTTATCTTCAGTTAACGCGCGCGCACCAAAATAACGCCAGCGCACGCCGAGTGAATAAAGCGTATCGCTATAGCTTAGTCCGATCGCAGCGATTTGTTCGGGCGCACCCGGGATGTAGTCGCCTTCGGCGGCGTGATCACGAAAACGCGCACGCGCTTTTGCCCACGACAGATCCAGCAACGTTGTCGCGTTGATCTGCCAAAAGCCGGCGACCTCGACGCCGCGACGTCGGCTTGGCCGTGTCGCTTCGGTAGTACCACCATCGCCAATGAACAACAATTCGGAATCAATATCGAGTGCAAAACCGTTGATCGACATTTGCCAACGCCGAAACCGTGTTGTCCAACCCATATCGTAGGCATCCGAGGCGACCAACAGATCAACCGGTTGCAAGGCGGTGACGCCATCAACCGGATCGACACGTGTGGTCGCACCACGGGCATCGTTACTGTGAAAACCGCGACCGGCATTGATAAAAAACGTGTGGCGATCGTTGGCTCGGTACACCATGCTCAGGCGCGGACTTAACAACTGATCGTCGGCACGACCGGAATTGACGTCGCGATCGCTGGCCACATCAACACGATAAAACTGTTGCTGCAGCGCCGTGATGAATTGCCATTGTGACGACGGTAGCCATTGTGCCTCGACATACAACGACGTGCTGTCGGCATCGACACTGTCACGTCGCAAGGTGGCGTGACGTTGGCGTTGCTGCGTTAAAAACAAACCAACATCGTCGATACGATCAAATTGGCTATCCACGCCCCACGACAGGCGCCATTGTGACCATTCTTGCGACCACTGCCAGCGCCCGCCGTAGACATGACGTTGATCACGTTGCTCAAACTGATCGCCGCGCAGTGGATCGTTTAAAAAATACGTAAAGTTCGAAAACAGATCGAGTTCGTAACGCAGCGCATACAGCTGCGCCAACATCGTTACCGTGTCGCGATTATATGACCAACGCGCGCTGATGCTGTCACGCGCCGTGTCACCGCCATCGCTGCGATCAATTGTGTCGAAGCGACCGATCAGGCCTTCATCGACTGCACGCTGTGGGATCTGATCGCTGCTGCGCCATTCGTTTCGATACAACATCGCATCAACCAACCATTGCGAATCGCCGTTGTTGAGACTCCACGAAAAATACGCTTGCTGTTTATCGAGTTGTTGGGCCAGATCCCAAGGCCCGTCGTCACGTTCGATCGCCACCGCGGCCATCAATGAGTGTTCGTTTTGATGCCAGTGATTACCGGCAAACCAGCGTTGATAGTTGTCAGCGCCGGCCGTCAGCGCGATTTGCGTATCCGGCAAATAACCGTAAACGATATTGGCGCTGCCGGCGGTGGCAAAGTCGCCGTCGTCACCACGGTAACTGCCTTTGCGAAAATCAATGGCTCCAATCAATTCCGGTATCAGAAAATTCAAGTCGGTATAACCTTGACCATGACCATGACTGCGCAAGTTCACCGGTATACCGTTGACACTCATCGCAAAGTCAGTGCCGTGATCGAGATTAAAACCGCGCAAATAAAATTGATTGGCTTTGCCTTCACCGCTGTGCTGACTGACGATAAGCCCGGGCACCGTTTCGAGCATTTCACCGACGCGTTGCCATGGCAGAAACTGCAGCTGCTGAAAACCAATATGGCCTTCACCAGCACTGACCGTATTGCGGGCAAAACCGGAGCGATAACCGTTCACGACAATATGTTCGATGCCACCATCAGCGTGTGCGCCGCCGATGCCCACAAACACAAGTGCAACGAGTGTTTTTTTTATCATGATCAAACGATCACCAACAACGTCGCCAGCTGATAGCTATACGTGGTCAAGAAACGGAAGATCGGCACGCCGGCGATACTTAAAATGATCAAGCCCATAAAAAGCAAATGGCCGTAACGTGCATTCCACATATCGTATTGCGTGCTCAAGCGCGGTGGCAATAACCACGACATAATGTAATGACCATCAAGCAAACCGATCGGCAACAGATTGAATAACATCAACAGTAAATTGATGATCGCCATATATTGCAAAGCAACCCCTAAAGGCGACTCGCCACTGATCGAACCGCTACCGATGCCCCACACAAACACGTTGATGGAAACGATGGCGAGTAGCAAATTCATACCGGGGCCCGCCGCCGCGATCGCGGCCTTGCCCCATTTCTGTTTGATATTGCGCGGCGTAAATGGCACTGGCTTGGCATAACCAAACCCCAACAAAATCAGCATAAATAAACCCAGCACATCAATATGTGAAACCGGATTTAACGTTAAACGTCCTGCCAGTAACGCCGTATTGTCGCCCAGTCGGGTAACCAACAAGGCATGACCAAATTCATGCATCGTCAGTGAAAAAATCATCACGGACAATAGGATCGCAAACAGGTGAAATTCACCTTGCATCAGTAAATCAAGCAACGTCGGTCTCCGAAAACATAATCTGGGGCGCAGAAGCCCCAGATTGTCGCATTTTGCAGTGGCGTCAGCATAGCGGCGGCTGACTGTGGACACCGTTTACGGTATGCCAGCTGATGTCAGTGCCGTTTGCACCCGCTGCAGATTGCGCTCAATTGCCGTGCGTAAATTCTGGTCTGGGTTGTTTTTGGCCAACTCAGCCGCGCGTTGATAATGCGTAAGCGCATCGGCCAACTGACCTTGACGTTCGTACGCCTCCGCAAGACTGTCGTGTGCATTCGGCGATGCCGGGTAGTGGGTGATGGCGAATTTGAATGTGGTAATCGCATCATCCCTTTTTTGTTGCTGCAGCAGTTGATATCCCAGTTGATTCAAGCGCGCTTCCGGCACCACCATTGTGTAACCATAACGTTGACTGGCGCGCTGAAAATGCTGCGTCAACGCGGGCAAATCATCGATTGTACTGCCATCAAGCGCCCATGCCGACCAGATCTTTTTGAGACCATAAAAATACGTCGCGATCGGTGTTGTCATATGATCGTCATCAAGCGAGCTGCGCATTTCAACTTCGAAGCCGGTTTGTTTGATATCACCGAACAGCGTTTTAACGCGATCGTAGGTTTGTTGATAGCTGGGTTCATTGCCCAATACCGCAAAATAATTGCCCCGCCACACCCGATTTTTTTGCTGCTGCTGTTTTATTTTGCTGACAATGTAGTCGTTGTCCCAATGCAGCACTGGACTCGCTGCTAGGTACGCATTAAATAAATGGGGATATTCAATCAAGCTGAATGTCACCAGTAAGCCCCCCAGTGAATGACCGGCGAAAATACGAAACGGCTCTGTGCGATAGTTTTTTTCGACCAAGGGGAACACTTCGGTTTCGATAAAACGCAGAAATGGATCGGCGCCACCACGACCGGGGCGATTGCCCGATGTCGGTGTCAGATCACGCCAGCGATCGGTGTTTTGAATACTGACCAATAGCATTGGCGGCATTTTCTCGGCATTGGTCAATGTCATTAAATGACCCGGCATCGTCAGCAAATGGGGGGCATGCCCATCAAGCATATACAACACTGGGTAACGACGATTGCCCTGATCATAATCAAGCGGTTTATGAACCAAGACGGTGCGTGACTCATTTAATACCTTTGATGCAATCGTGTGTACATGATGCTCAACGAGCTGCTCCGTGTGCGCCGCCGCCGGCAACACACAACAGCAAACGATCGCAAGCAGACCGCTCAATCGCATTGTCATCTCCTTGTATTTATCACGCCGAGCGGTGGTCGCGGATCACGATCAGCAAGCCACCCTGCAAACATAGCGAGCGCGATTGTGCGACGAAGGCAAACACCACAACAACGGCAATTTTGCACCGCACGATCATTAAATTGTCACAAGGTGTTCATCGCGCTTTCACTGCGCGTGCGCAAGCTGATGCACATTACGCCTGTCACGGAGTTTGACCATGTTGCAAACCAGCAGTGTTGCCCGCCTGAACCGTCGTCCCGCATTGACCGTCGAATTAGCGCAAAGCGCTGAACAGATTCTGGCCGCACAAGCATTGCGTTATCGGGTATTTGCTGACGAACTGGGCGCGACTTTGCGCACACCGGAAGCGGGTTTGGATATCGATCCATTTGATCATTTTTGTGAACACTTGATTGTGCAAGATCAGCACAGCGGCGAAGTGGTTGGTACTTATCGCATTTTGTCGCCCGAAAGCGCCGACGCGTTTGGCATGTACTATTCCGAAACCGAATTTGATTTGGCGCCGTTAAAAGCGCTGCGACCCAGCTTAGTTGAGGTGGGACGCGCTTGTGTGCATCCCGACTATCGCAGCGGCGCCACCATCGCCATGTTATGGTCAGGGCTTGCCGACTATATGCAGCAACGCGGTTACGATTATTTTATGGGTTGTGCATCCATTGAAATGCATCACGACGGCGGCGTCAATGCCGCCGCCGTTTGGCGTGAAATTTCAGGCAGTGCGTCGGCGCCGGAACAATGGCGCGTGCGTCCTTTGAATCCGCTGCCGGTTGAGCAATTGGATCAAGGCAAGAAAGCGCATATTCCTCCCTTGTTGCGTGCTTATTTGCGCGCCGGTGCTTATGTTTGTGCGCGCCCCGCGTGGGATCCGGATTTCAACACGGCCGATCTGTTGGTGCTGCTGCCCATGCGTCGTCTCGACGAAAAATTTGCGCGCCATTTTGTTGCCGCTTGATCAAGGGAGCTGCGATGTTTTTTCAAACCGGTGAATTCGATGTTGTACCATTTCCGGTCCACGTCGAACCTGCGCGCGACAATCGATTGGCATCGCGCCATGTGATCGCATTTCGTTGCGTACGCCTTGCTTTGCATGTACTGACCGGCGTGTTGCGCGCGGCATTGATACTGCCTTTTTGTTCACGCCCACGCGTAGAACAACAGATGCGACGTTGGTCTCAGCAGTTGCTGCGCATTTTGGGCATTCAGGTTGACGTTAAAAATATTTTGACTTTACTGCCGATGCCCGGCCACGTCGTCGTCATGAATCATATTTCATGGCTCGATGTGTTTGTGCTGAACAGCGTACTGCCCTCACGTTTTGTCGCGAAGGCCGATGTCAAGCAATGGCCCATCATCGGTTTTCTGTGCCAACAAGCCGGTACATTGTTTTTGGACCGTCATCGTCAACGCGCGGTGACCGATATCAATGCCTCGTTGCGGCAAGCGATCAATAACGGCGAAATGGTCGCGATTTTTCCCGAAGGTACAACAACACGCGGCAATACGCTGAAGCCATTCAAATCCGCGCTGTTTCAAGCGGCAATCGATGCCAACACGGCCGTCGTGCCCATTGTGTTGCACTATCGTGACAGCACGCGCCATTTCAGCGACGCGCCAGCTTATGTTGGTGAAATGAATTTGGTGCAGTCGATTTTGGCCATCGTGTCACAACGGCGTCTTTTTGCTCAGTTGACCGTGTTGCCGGCCATCACGAGCACCGGCAAGCAACGCGCCGAACTGGCCGAATCCACAGAGCACGCGATGTATTTTTCGATGGCTAAATTGGGTTAATCGTAAAAACGTGCGTGTTAAATTGCCACGACGACGAACAGAACCGCATTTGTCGCCTATTTTCCAGTCGCTTTAGTCCCTCCGTGTGTTGAACTGGGGCCGGCTTACGCCGGCTTATTTTTTTATTTCATACCGATGTCAGTTCGATGTCACATCAGTTTCATCGTTGCACGCTAGTCTGGCGCCGCAAAAGTAAGCGGTGAGGTTAGTCAGATGGGACGTTGTCGTTCTTGGTCCATATTAGGTGCGATGATTTTAGGTGTGATGATGCTGTTCGCGTGTCAGCCGAGCAATCATGATCGCGCAGCATTGTTACCGGAGGTCGCGCCGACGCAGCGCACCACAAACAACCCCGATCGTACTTTGAATCCGGAAGCGCCGGTGCCGGCGATGTGTTACACCAAAACGGAAGGTCGTCACAACCCTTGTTATGTCTGTCATCAGGTTTACGCCAATGATGGCGCAACACCGCGGATGAACAAACTCGATGACGGCGGCATTCAAGGGCAATACATTTTTTCGGATGAAGGTCTGCGCAATCATTGGGACAATTTGTTTACTGATCGCCGCGATTGGATCGCGCAGATCAGCGACGATGCGATTTTGCGCTATATTGCGCAGGACAATTACTCGTCATTGGCGGATCGTTTACAACAACAAAAGTGGCAGGGATATGTGCCGGATCTGCGCAACTTTCAATTAGCGGCAGGTGCCTTTGATGAACACGGTTTCGCGCGCGATGGCAGCGGGTGGATCGCCTTCAACTACAAACCGTTACCGAGTACCTTCTGGCCCACTAACGGATCGACCGATGATGTGGTCATCCGTTTGCCGGCGAAATTTCGCTCAGTGAACCAGCAATTTTCACGCGCGATTTATCAGATCAATCTCGCGCTTGTCGAAATGAATATCAAGCGGTTACCGGTCATTGACATTGCCGCAGTGGATGAAAATCAACTGCAGATCGATGTTGATGGCGATGGCAAGCTGACGACGACACTGACGCAGCTTAAGGCCAGTCGACATTATGTCGGTGATGCCGCCAGCGTGGCGGTGGTGTCGCAACAATTTCCGGTGGGTACCGAATTTTTACATTCGGTGCGCTATGTTGGTGTCGATGAAAGCGGCGCCATCCACGTACCGGCACGAATGAAAGAACTGCGCTATATGCAGAAAATTCGCGAATTAAATGATGACGATCTCGATAACCGTTATCGCCGCGAACGCAAAGAAAAAGTACTGGGCGAATTACCGTTTTACATCGACCACGGTGATCGCGGTCGTGAAAACGGCATGGGCTGGTTGCTGACCGGTTTTATCGAAGATTATAACGGTGATCTGCGACCACAAAACACCGAAGAAACGTTTTCCTGCATGGGTTGTCACGCGGCGATCGGCACGACGATTGATCAAACGTTTGCGTTTGCACGCAAGATCACCGGCGCACAAGGTTGGGGTTACATCAATTTGCGCACCCAATGGGACGCCCCCTCGATAACCCAAATGGAAGGCGAGATCGCACAATATTTGCGCCTTGTCGGTGGTGGAAATGAGTTTCGTGAAAATCCGGAAATGCGTCAGCGTTGGTTTGATCAAAACGGTCAGCTTAAAACGGCCGAGGTTTCCGCAGCCAGTGTTTATGATTTAATTACGCCATCACGCGAACGCGCGTTGCAATTGAACAAAGCGTACACCCACATTGTGCGTCATCAGAGTTTTATTTTCGGTCGCGATGCCGTCATCGTTCCCGCCAGCAATGTCTATCGCGATATCGATGAAAGCTCACCGCCATTAAACAACGAACATCGCTTGTTCGGTTGGGATATTCGTTTGAACTGGCAAACTAAACCTGAACAAAAAAGCATCGCGATGTCATCAAACTGACATCGCGCGTTCATCTTTTGATCGCGTGAACGACACAAACACCGGCTACAGTCGCGCTGCATTCTGTATCACTTCACCAAGGACATTACGATGAAGATAAACACAAATAAATTGAGCGCTGCCGCACTCGCGATCAGCGCAGCCTTGTTGCTGGTAGCCTGCGACGATGGCAAAGACGGTGTTAACGGCAGCAACGGCACAAATGGTAGTAATGGTACCAATGGCACTGATGGTCAAGATTTGACGGCCGTGCCCAAATTGACGCGTATTGCGACATTGCCAGCCGGAGCTGAAATTACCGGTATTACCAAAACCGATAACGGTGAATTGTTTTTTAATGTGCAACATCCATCAGATACGTTGCCAGCGCCGGAAAATAACGCCGCTGTCGGCGCTTGGGTCGGTGTTGATTTTGACAATCTTGATCCACGCTTAGCGCCTGTGCCGGTTCCTGCTACCGGTTCAGCTGAATCACAAACCACCAAAGTGGCGGCCGGTTCTTATCAAGTGTTGGGCCGTGCCAATGATACGTTTGCGGGCGCGCTGCCGTTCGGTTTGGGTGCCGTCGTTAACGGTCTGAACAATGCCGAATTGAAACAATCACAAGATCCGGATTTTAACGCTTTTATCCCGACCAAAGCCGATGGCAGCGAAGGCTATTTGTTTGTCGCTTGGGAAGATCGTCCCGGCGCAATGGATCGTTTGTCGATCACCCGCAATACCGATAAAACATGGAATGTGACCGGCGGCAAAAGTGTCGACTTTTCTAACGTCAAAGGCACTATCATCAATTGTTTTGGCGTGGTGTCACCGTGGGGCACGCCGATGACATCAGAAGAAAACTACGAAGCCGAAAATTCTGCGCGCTGGAACGACGCAACGTACTCAACAGGTTATCCGAATGCAGCTGATGTTGATTTGATCACGCAGTACTTGGGTGGCACTTTCCCCAATCCGTATCGCTATGGTTATATCGTTGAGATCACTCAGCCAAAATCGGCGAATCCGGTTCCGGTCAAGTTGTTCACGATGGGACGTGTTGCGCATGAAAACCCGGTTGTGATGCCCGATCAAAAAACGGTTTATCTAACCGACGATGGCAGCAAAAAGGGATTCTATAAATTTGTCGCCGACACAGCTGGCGACATGAGCGCCGGAACCTTGTACGCCGCAAAAGTGGTGCAAGATGCGACCACCGATGTGACCAAAGCTGGCTTCAATATCAGCTGGATTGAACTGGGTCACGCCACCAACGTGCAAATTGAAAGCTGGATCGCAGAGTACGATGCCATCAATCGCACACATTTCAGCGCCGGTGGCACCAGTTATATCAGCGATGCACAAATTGAGACCTGGGCCGCTGGTGGCGCCGCGGACAATCGTTACCCATTCATCGAAACCTTGCGCGCCGCCAAAGCGAAGGGCGCGACGGTAGAGTTTAACAAGATGGAAGGTATCGCGATTAATTACAACGGCGCCGCCGATCGCAGCATTCCGTTTATGTACGTCGCGATGTCGGACGTTACCGGCGCAATGGCCGACACGGCCGGTGATATCCAAGTCAGCGCACGTCGCTGTGGTGTTGTCTATCGCTTAGGCTTACACGCTGATTACAACGTGACGCGCATGGAACCGGTGGTGATCGGCGCCAATTATGATGCGGCTGCCGCGAGCAATCGCTGCGACGTCAATGGCGTGGCGAATCCGGACAATATCGTGGTATTGGACGATGGTCGTGTGTTGGTCGGTGAAGACACCAGCAATCACGTCAACAACGCACTGTGGGTTTACAATCCGAAAGGCGAGTAAGTTCACGTCAAAAAAAAACGGCGACTTCGGTCGCCGTTTTTTTTCGGGATCAATGCACCGTGGTGGCGCCACAACATTTTTTGTATTTTTTGCCAGAGCCACAAGGGCACGGATCATTGCGGCCAATTTTGGCCTCTTTGACGATGGTTTTTTGCTCGCGCCACGGCCGCCAATACAGTTCCAGTGATTGCACCGCAATCGGCAAACTGTCGACCAAAGTTTTACGCAGCGCTTGTGTCAATTGCCCTTCATTGCCTTCGTTTGACACCAAGGCACTGAGCAGTGTTGCGCAATCATCGATCACCTCGACTTGTTCAGCCGCGGCTTTCCAATAATCGGCGTGCAAATTGCTGGCCAACAGAAAACCTTCGGCCCACTCTTTGCCAAAACGCGGAAAGTTATCGGAGTTATCGCGATCGTGCAGCAACGGCATCCAAATCGTGTCTTCATGCGTTTCATCGCCGTTTAATTGCGCTTCACGCACCATCCACAATTCGACCATCGCTTCACCGAGTGCGATCAACTCTTCCTGTGTCGCCGAACCGTGTTGCAACGCTGATGCCAACAAATTCAGCGCCTCATCGGCCGCCGTTTTTTTCGGCCCAACCAATAAACAGGTAAAAAAACCATCAACCAGTTCCAGCGAAAACTCATCGCCGGTTTTGCTGAAAATCGCATCCAGTTTATCGGCGCTGTCAGCGTCTAATTGGGCATTGGCAACATTCAAAAACATGATCAAACCTCATAAACAAGAAATCCGGCAACACGGCCGGATTTTGTTTGATGTAGTTGGTGGGCCCTCCCGGACTTGAACCGGGGACCAACGGATTATGAGTCCGCTGCTCTAACCGACTGAGCTAAAGGCCCCTGACAAAAAGGTAAATCTTTTTAGTTGTAGGGCGGCTTTCAAGCCGCCAAATGGCGGGCTAAAGCCCGCCCTACATTTGTATCTCAATCATCCAAGAAACTACGCAGACGTTCGCTGCGCGAAGGATGACGCAGTTTACGCAACGCTTTGGCTTCGATCTGACGGATGCGTTCACGTGTCACGTCAAATTGTTTGCCGACTTCTTCGAGGGTGTGGTCGGTATTCATATCAATACCAAAACGCATGCGCAATACTTTCGCTTCGCGAGCTGTTAATCCCGACAACACTTCGGTAACGGCTTCACGCAAGCTTTCACCCATCGCCACTTCGACCGGTGATTCGGTTGTGGTGTCTTCGATGAAATCGCCCAAATGTGAATCTTCATCATCACCGATCGGTGTTTCCATCGAGATCGGTTCTTTGGCGATTTTGAGCACTTTGCGAACTTTGTCTTCCGGCATTTGCATGCGTTCAGCCAGTTCATCCG
>JAYSCL010000058.1:0-24583 GCA_041914905.1 Enterobacterales bacterium | reverse complement strand
GCAGAAGATTTAGGCAATACAGCGGACTTATCCAATAACCCTATATCCTTTAATCGTTTAACATACTGTTCATCTGACAGGTCTTTGCCCTCGCTGCATAAATCAAAGTACACTTTTTCTTGTGCCTCATTGACAAAAGATCCGGCAGCGAACTTCTTGTCATACTCTAGGTAAGATTGTTTCGGTTCATAGTTCCACCAGTCAAACTCCCAATTGGCGTCCATTTGATAGAGATCGCACAACTTGAACTTTTCGCCCTGTTTGATGGCCGCGATCAGCGCTTCGCGTTTTAACTCTTGATTGTTTGTGGAAAAGACCGTGTACATCGCCTTTTCAATGGAGACATGACTGTTCTTAAAATCAACCTTTTTCCATGCCGATAAGGCGTTTTCGGCTTGGCCAGTCATCAAATAGGTGTGCGTTAAATAGGCGTGTAAAACGTGATTTTTTTCTGCGACTTCACTGTTCAATGTCTTTTCGTAATAATGCTGTGCTACCGCATAATTGCCCAGGCGATGTTCGTGAATACCACGTTCGTAGAGAATATACGGGTTTTTAGGCGCCAATTTTTCAGCTTTTTGCATATACTGATAACTGATATCAGGGTCCAATTCGAATAGCATATTGCTTAAATAGAAATAGTCGTAAACCGTTTTTTTGTTATCTGGCGTAATCGCCAATAACCGACGATTCGACTCGCTAACCTGCCCCTCTACAGAAAGGGTTTTGATCTCCGGCCGGGAGGTAAAATCACTATATTTTTGACCATGCACAGACAGTTTGTCGAAAAACTCATCAGCGTGAGTGACGTCGCCATATACCCCAATAAGAACTGCCAGAATCATGAGGCGGGTTCTTTCATCAAATTTCCTAAACAGTTGGGAATACATGTGACTCTTCTCCATTTTTGTAACCGATGGATCTATTGGCACCATATTAGCTCCCCAGTAGCGAGCAGATGCATTTGCCCATCTCCGTTTTTTGCCATTCAGATAAAAGGCGAGTATTTAACTCGCCTTTCTGTAGATAAAAAGCAGTTCACTTTGAGCACGGTCTAAACTGTTGCAGCCCCAAACACCTATCAGTTCCAACCGACCAATTGTGAGGTTGGTTTTAGTCCCCATTTTATTTGGAGGGACTGCTAGGAGTTGAGTTGTTTGGACCACGCTCATTGTTTCTGTGCTTAGAATCGTATACCTACACTGATGCGTGCAGAACGAGGATTTTGAAATGCCGTGGGCAGTCCATAATCCGGATCTTTGACACCATAGAAAGTACCCACTCCGCCGGCGTGCAGATCTGTGATGTCGCCGGTTTCGTTGACGTTTTCGGCACCATGGTCATTTAACACATTAAATATGTCAAAACGAACATTGGCATCACCTCCGGCCACTTTGAAGTCATAGGCCAAACCGATGTCGAGGTTGTATATCCACGGCGTACGGCCAAACGAGCCACGTTGTGACAAAACTGACTCCTCCAGATGGAGGTCGCCCGGATGTTCCTCGCCATCTTCGTCGATGTAAATACCATCATCGTAGTCAGCCACATCACCACTGGTGTTTGTTGTGCAGTAGAACGAAGCAGCACCATAAGAGTTGGCGGCACCGTGTGCATCAGGATGAACACCAAAACAGTTTTTCGGACGTCCGGACACTGCAGTTGCGTTGAAACTAAACGTCAGGTTTTCAGCAATTGCGAAAGCACCGTTGATCTTAAATTGATGACGACGGTCATTTGGCAAGTCGCCATAACTACCTTCATTCAATTGAGCATAATCATACAGTGTTGTAATGCCGGCATCATTTTGGCCATTGTCTGAGCGTGAATAGCCTTCGTAGTTACCATAACTGTGCGCCCATGTGTAGGATGCGTTCAACGAGTAGTTGCCATCCCATCGATGATCCAACACAAACTCCCAAGCTTTGTATTTGCGCACCGGTTTTTCAAAATTGCCCAACAGATCGTTGGTCAGCGTTGCCAAAACCGGCCCGTTACCATTTTGGAAGTCCCAGTAAATTTCCTGCGTTTCGCCTGGGTTGCCCAACATATAATGACCACCCAAGATGCGAGTTTGCATTGCTGCAGACATGCTGATGTTATTCTGGACTGCCCATTGATACAAACCTGCGCCAACATCCATATCGTCGATCGCCGTTTTCATATCACGATAGACGTAGCGCATGTTAAACGCCCAGCTGTCGCTTAACTCAGTTGCATACCCGAGAATGGTTTCCTCTTGGTACATCGGTTTGAGACCTTTCTGATCTGACACTGATTCAGGAATAGGCGTGATTCCAGGGGACAGAATAGTATCCGCCGTTTCAAAGTTAACGGCACAAGCTGGGTTGCTGAGGTCCAAGTTTGGATCGCCACCAGGATTGTAGGTCCAGCAAATACCCCGTGTACTTGCTCCAAAATTACGATACAGATACTCTTCGTTACCCGCGGCGCGAACATTTGTATTGTTTGGGATGGGAATGTAGTACCGACCCCAGTTGGCGTACACTTTTGAACGCCCGTCGCCAAACAGATCGAACGAGGCCGCCAGACGCGGCGCAAGCTGATCTTTCAACTCAATAAACGTATCGCCGTCTACATTCTTGTTGTCAAATGTTTCATTGCGAAGGCCCAGCGACAGAAACAGACGATCGGTTACGTTCCATTCATCCGAAATATACAACGCGGAACCAGTAGTGTCGTAGCCACCATCTACCGAGTAACGGAAAACACGCAAGGTGCCCGGGATCGTCGAACTCGGTGATGCAAATCGATATTGATACCAAAACGGACGAGGACCGACCGGTGTTACATCGGTTTCTGATGCCGCTTCTTCCCAATCGAAACCCGCTTTTAATTTATGATCGGCCACATACCATGTCAGGTCACCACGCAGCACCGAACGGATATCTTCGTCAAAACGATTGCGATCCAAACGATTTCTGCCAGTGGTTTGAACACGTCCGACAAATGCACCATTTGCATCAAATGACGTTCGATTCTGCACAAATGCATAGTTGCCATTGCGATTGGTTACGCTGGTATCGTTAACCGAACGACCATATAACACTTGTAGACTCAAATCATCCGAAAGCTGACCAGAGTAACGCAGGATGGTGTTGAGACCGCCACTGTTTTGCTCGTCGCGCCATACTCGCTCGCTCAACACCGCCTGATTGGGCAATGAGCTGTCCAAACCAAACGTACCGGGGATAAATCCGTCGGCATCGTATTTGTACGGCCGAGCAACATTCTCGGTAGTATCGGATGAATCAAAGACAGTGAATTCAACTTGGTGGTCTTCGGCAATGTACCAGTCGATTTTACCGCCCCAGAATGTGCTACCTGATTCGCTGTTCATTTCGCGTGTTTCGCCAGCATCCAGTGTCTCCGTTTTGCTGGGATTGACCAACGCGTAGAAAAACAGTTTGTCCTGAATAATCGGACCGCCGACTTCGATATTGTAATTTGTCGTCGATATTTCATCATTTGGATTCAAAAACAAGCGACCATTAGTGTTTGAGTAAACGGCAGGATCTTTTGCTCTTAACGATGCAGGTTCCCAATACGCGTTGAACCCATACGTGAACTCATTGGTTCCCGATTTGGTAACGGCGTTAACCACGCCACCTGTTGAGCGGCCAAATTCAGCACCATAACCACCAGTTTTTACCTCGAATTGCTTATAGAATTCGAACGGTACCGAACCACCACCTTGATAACGGCGCAGATCGGTGATGTTAAAGCCGTTAATGTAGAAAGTATTCTCTTGAACAGATGAACCACCAAACGAAGGCAGGTTTCCGAACTGACGGTCACCACGGAGCACGCCTGGCGCCAGCAATGCAATGTCTGAGGTATTGCGCGCCACCGGCAAACGATCAAGCTCAGCTTCACCAATACTCAAACCCGAATTGGTTTCAGTCAAATCGATCGCTGAAGGACGGGCGCCAACAACCTCGATCATTTCAGCATTACTTGTGTCGGCCAAATCAAAACTGACATCCGTGACGCCACCGAGTTTGACGGTGACAGATTGTTTACCAACGACTTTGCCGTTTTGCGTCACGGTGATTTCATATTTCCCGATCGGCAATTGAGGCAAACGATAATCACCGGCCGCGTCAGTTTCTGCCGTGCGCACAAGACCCGTGTCCACATTCTTGGCTTGTACGGTGACGCCAGCCATTGCTTGTCCAGAAACGGTTTGGACCAAACCGTTGACGGTTCCATCAGTTTCACCCGATGCGTACAAAGGCGAAGCACCAAAAGCCAACGCCGCCGATACTGCCAACGCGAGCGAGCCTTTACGCCATGATTGTTTTGTCATTCCTGTGTCTCCTAAAGACGTTTTTATGTCGCTGCGCTTCGAGGGCAGCGGGTAGCCGGCGGTGCTGAGGGTGTGCACCAATTCGGCATGTTTCGTTTTTACGGATGTGCGTAGTTGGACAAAACCAAGGCAAACTCCAATCGACCTCCAATTTGCATCGAATTTCGATTTAATAATTTATTTATCAATAAAATGAGTGAGTTACAGGATGCACATAAACAGCCTCGTGATGGTTCCGAATCGGTATCGAGTTGATTTCATCAGCACATCTCGAGCCCGTCTGCAACGTCGGAGTTCGTTTTTTGTTCAGCGGATGTGGTCAATCGAAATCAGTAACGCCGTTTTTTTAAGTAACGGCATCGTTATCAATCGCGGCTGAGCTGCGGTGGACACCACAAGAAAAAAAAGGCGGCTTGCGCCGCCTCATGGGGTATGTTGGAAGGCTGATGTTTGGGACAGATCAAGCCATAACCCTGCAATGACCTCGCTCGGAGACATTCTCGATCGCGGTCTGCCGTCGGCGAGTCATGACACCACACCAGGGAGATTAGATGTCAGTCGCACATATCGGCGTGTAACTATGCTGAGAGTTTTGCGTGTCATCGGAAACCTTTTTACTATCGAATTACCGTCCATTTTTTTTCACATTGGTGTTAAGAGAGCCCTATCAACCAGGGTTTTCGGCTTTCCGGGTTAATCTTCTTGTGATCTTGCCGTATCGTATCGACGTCATGACGGGTTGACACCAAGCTCATCAACCAACTTGGCCAGCACAACCGGATCAAAGCCGGTCATCATTTTGTTTCCCACGATAACAATCGGGATCGCTTTTTGTTCCAACGCCTCAAATTGCGCCAACACGGTTGGTGACGAATCGATGTCGCGCCAGTCATACACAATGGCATTTGCCTTCAGGTGCTCACGCAGCTGGGTACAATGCGGACACCACTGTGCACCGTAAACAACGATGTGCTTTTGTGTGTCAGTAAAGTGTGCGCTGAAGTCACCTTCAATGTAATCCGCGCGAAACAGCGCTGGCGCTTGGCTCACCAAATAGCCGAGAAACGCACCGCCTGCCAACACAGCGATATAGAGTGAAAACGTTTTGAGTTGTGATTTCATGCTTTTCGTCCATAAAAAAAACTGACTAAGTAGCTATCTCAGTATCGTTCCCGTTCAGGGTTCGATGACCGAAGGAAATCCCCTTGCGGGACTTGCTCACCACGAACGGTATTTGAACTATTTTGTATCTCGTAGAAACATCAAATGCCATTTCCGTTCGTCCTGAGCCTGTCGAAGGATGAACGGCAACGTACGCGGAGACTGCGACCTAATCAGGTAAAAAAAGAGCCGTCCGAAGACGGCTCATTGACACTCATCAGACGCCGCACATCGCCAGACATTGGCGATACTGGGCCGTGCAGGTGCTTTTGCTGGTGCCCGACGCAACACATTCACTGCGTTCCACAGCGCAGGAGCGGCTGCACGTGGTATTAGCATTGGCGGTTAACACGGTCACTGCAAAACCAAATGCGGCAATAGCCAATAACGATTTGTTTTTCATTTGTTCATCCTCAGGTTGATTAGATTGTTCAGTCGCTTGTGCTGCCTAGCGACGACAGCTGTCCAGACACGTTTGGTAGACGCCCTTGCAAAACGTGGTATTTGTTGGTGACCCCGATGCCAAACACGCATCGTAATCAACAGCACATTGCCGCACACATGGCCACGAATAGACCGCGGAAAACGCTGTGCTAGCGCATCCAAAACTCAACAAAAACAGTAATGCTTTTTTGCTCATTATCTTGGCTCCATCGTTAAAACGGATAACTCTGCTTGTCAGACAGGCAAACAGCAAGCGTTTTGATGTTACGCAAATGAAAGCATCAATTGCACGTAGGGAAACGGCGTTTTTTATCCGATTTGCATCCTATTGAAGCCGAATTTTGCTGAATCTGTGCAACACACTGACCGATATCAGTGAAGGGGGGGGTTGGTAATCAGATACACGAAAATGGGATATTTTCAATCGCGAATTTTGACGTTGTTCGATAGCTAAACGGGGTTGTACTGCAATGTCGGGCGAAGGCCACCACACACTCACAAGCTGTGGAGTGCCCATTTCTGTTTCAAATTCGAAAGCCCGTAACTGCGGTGGTTGGTCGATTCGGCGATAGCCACAATTAATTGTTTCTGCTCACCACATCCAGTAGCGCACAGTGGTAATAAGGTTGCATCAGGCTGCCAATCAAAAAAATGCGAAAAATCACATTGAGACAAACGGCGTTTAACATCCTGTCGGATGCCTTCGGCAAACAACTGAACAAATCCCTTGTGATCGCCGTTCTCGACGCAAATCATAAGGCGTTCCACCTGTTCAATTAACGATTGCGTTTGCGACCACTGCAATCGTGTCCAAAGGGAGTTGCACGGCCGTTCTGTCACCAATTACGGCTCACGAACTTCAAATTCACTTTGCAAACTGGCGATGACGGGATCGGTGATATGTTGGCGCCAAGAGGCCAGATAAAGATATCGTCCATCCGGCGTGACCGAGATACCCGCTTGTGTACTGATGAAAATATTTCGGAAAAAACCAATGCGCTGACTGCCTATTTTGGCGTTCCAGCGGTGCACGCTGGCGGGTTCATTGGGGTAGCGATGCAGATAAAATAAATCATTACCGGCCGCCGCGATGTTCACTTTTCCTTCCGCAACGTCCGGCACAACAAGCTCACTTTGCTCAGTTGAAAAATCAAACCGACGAATGCCGGCCTGCTCCAAGCTAGTCCAGTAAAACGCATCCCCTGCTTGCACTGGCGCTACGCGCGCTACTTTATGCAGGGGAAGTTGACGAATCGCACGATCGGCAAGTTCGACTATGCCTGCATCACCATCACCATCAATCCACAACAGCGCTTCATCATTTTTTACCCAGCTAACGGACATCAACGGCTTGTCGTGTGTGTAGAGAATTTGCAAATGTGATGGCGGGTGATTTTGCAAACAAATCGAATAGCGTGCGCCGACGCCGCAGCGACCAATAAACGCCAACTGCTTGCCATTCTTAGATAATACCGGACCAATAAACGATTCATTTGTTTGTGTCAGTAGTAACGGACTCTTACCCGGCTGTTGTTCGTAGATCGCCATGGTGCCGCCGCTGTCGCCTGCAAACAGAAATTGCTCGTGATTAATGGCAAAGGGGGTAACGTTATAACCTGCTACGTGCGTCAAAAAAACAGGCACCATATCAGCTGACTGCAAATCAAAACGTGTAATTGCCGTTTGGAAATCGGTACGAATGTACACCATTTTACCGTCGCTCAGACGATGCGGTGAGTGTCCAACAAAACCGGTTGCCATCAGTGTTTTATTGCGCAAATCCAAATCGTAAATTTGCTGATTTGACAACGATGTTCCGATAGCGAGCAACACATTGTGTTCACGCCACCAGTGCGTTTGTACCGCGACAAAACGCTGGCGCATTGACCAGATCTCACTCGCTTCTCCATCGGACAAAGTGACGCTTAAAATGGACCAATGATCAATGTCATGCTTGCGCAGCACCAACAGATGCTGACCATCCGGACTAAAGTCACCAACAAAGTCGGTTTCACTAACCAACGGTGTTGTTACCACTTTTTGCGATTCCCCTGTTGACGACATCACCACAATGCCCGCACGCCCCTGTTTGTCCTTTTGTGTAAACGCAATCCGATCTCCACGCGGTGACCACGCCACACGCGCACCACTTTTGTCTTCAAACAACCCGTAATTTTCATGCCCGGCGCACGTGATCTGCAGGCGATTTTGCAAGGTTGTCAGATCCAGAACCGTTACACGACATTGTTGACTGCGATTGACCAGCGCCAGTGCGACAAATTTTTCATCCGGCGACCACGCAATCGATTGAATCGAGTCATCAAAACGCAGCAACTCCGTTATTGTACTGGGCGTCGAGATCTCGCCCAACATCAGTGTGCTGCTCGTAATTCGGTGCAGTTGATCGGAATACAAAAAGCGCTTGCCACTCGGAGACACCGCCAGCGTGACCTGCGTGCTGTCGTTATTCACCAACACACTGTGCCGCGCACGATCTGCCGTTACCCACAAAGGGTCGGAAGCAAACCTCGCGCTTGACGGCATGAACCACGGCACCAGCCAAATTGCCGATATCAGCACAATCAAAAGGCCCAAGCCGACAAAAACGTTTCTCTTTGTCCGCAAAGCACTATTAATTTTTGCAAAAGAAGATTCGCGTGGTAACGGGGCGACATCATCACGATTTGTGTCGGGTATTGTTTCAAGCGGTTGGGGCGAAGTGGACGCCGAATCATCTAGCGTATCGTCAACGTCAAC
Organism: Enterobacterales bacterium; assembly: GCA_041914905.1. GTDB lineage: Bacteria > Pseudomonadota > Gammaproteobacteria > Enterobacterales > Permianibacteraceae > Permianibacter. The sequence goes on along the minus strand of JAYSCL010000058.1, from coordinate 15,891 downwards.
GCTCGCCACAACGTGCGGCTCCAACATGTCGACCCTGGCCAACAAACGATAACCTCGTTTCGCTATCGTCTCGATATAAATCGGTGAATCCGCCGTGTCATCCAGCAGCTGCCGCAATGTCCAGATCGTGTTGGCGATGCCCTTCGACGCCACCAGATCATTGCCATCCCAAATATCACGAACAATGTCATCACGCGACACCACTTGGCCGGCATTGTTTGCCAGCAAAACCAGTAACTCCATCGCTTTGTGTCGCAAAGGACGGATCTCGCCGTCGCGTTCGATACGATTGGTTAGTGGGTCGACCAGCCACTCGCCCAAACGAAAAAGCCGTGATCGTACGTTAAAATCGGTTGATGATGTGCTGTTATTCATCAGGCTTTCCCGTTAGACATCGATTGATAAAAAAGAGTATTTCCCGTTCTAAATACTGAAATATAACTATTTGTCCGCCGAACGATCACAGCAATAACCAAGTCAGAAAACAACCTAAGCAATCACACATGAACGGGGTTTCGCACCTCCGCTACAACACGTATTCAAGCTAACGCGGCAAAACTATTGCCGACTGCACGACAAGCGATCACTCAATCCAACTTCGATAACAAAGTGGCGAGCCGTAATATCAATCAACCGCCATATACGCAAACGGGAAGCCGACAACAAAACGCTGTCACCGTTCACCAGATAATCGCCGCCCAAAGTGCCGTCGCTTGCTTCACCAACAAAAAAAGTCTCTCAAAACGGATTGGCCGACACATCGCGCTCATGTTGCGCCAGCGCAACCCGATAAGCCGCGAGGATCTCTTCAGGGCTAGCCCGACTGCTCACCCCTAAAATTTCGTACAGCGTTTTTTTCCCATTCGATGTCATTGAGCGCGCCACTCACCCGTTGAACATTGATACACAGCTGCCCACCCACACCGATTAATCGCCAGCGCAAGTGCACTGCAACCACTCGTCACTATTGCATCAACAATTCCGGTGAAACACGAAAGTACCGGTAACAACGATTCGGCATTTCGTCACAAAGCACGAGCCGTCTGTCGTGCAACACCGGAAAGCGCAATCCACCTTGAGCCCCCAAAAGGGACGAATTGCCGGAACGCCGGTGTGTCGTCCCTATGTTCAGAACAGCTCAGTCCTTACACTGATTTGGGCTATTTATCTGGAGTTAACGTAGAAATGTCTGCTTGTCATGTCAAACGCAGTGCCCTTGCCAGTGCCATGGCACTTCTCAGTCTTACCGTTACCGCGCGCGATCTTTTTCCGCAAGAGAAGCTGGCCGTAGTGCAATCACTGGCAGATGAGTTTTCAAAACACTATGTGTTCGAGGACAAAGGTGAACAATTGCGCAAACACTTTTTGTCCGATGGCTACAAAGAAAAATTGAATGCTATTACTACCACAGAGCAGCTTGCTGAACACTTGAGCGCCGAGTTGTTGGCTCAGTTGAGCGATCGACATGCACGAGTGCTGTACAGCGATGCCGTCTTGCCCACGGATACGGAGGCCCGTTCACCAGCTGAACAATTATTGGCTGAGCGCCCAATGGCGGAATACATCAACTTTGGCATTGAAAATGTTCAACGATTACCGGGCAATATTGGGTATCTGCAATTGAATGCCTTCATCAATGTTGACTTGGCCCAATCAGCGCTGGCATCCGCCATGTCGCTGCTAACCCATACCGATGCACTGATCATTGACTTACGGAAAAATGGCGGCGGTGATCCCGCAACGGTTACGGCCTTAGCCAGTTACTTTTTTGCTGAAAAGACACATCTGAATGATATTTACTGGCGCGCCGATAATTCGACTGAATCGTTCTATACGACATACCCGGTAGAGGGCGATTCGTATGGTCAACAAAAACCCGTCTATATTCTGACCTCATCACGCACGGCATCGGCTGGCGAAGGTTTCAGCTACGAATTGCAGCAGCTAAAGCGTGCCACCATTATTGGCGAAGCGACGCGCGGCGCGGCCAATCCGGGCGGCAGTGTACGACTGACGGATCATTTCTCCGCTTTTATCCCGACGGGTCGCGTGATAAATCCGATCAGCAAACAAAACTGGGAAGGTCGTGGTGTACAACCCGATATCGTCATTCCAGCAGCACAGGCCTTGGTAGCGGCACAACTTGCTGCATTAAAACAACTACACAAACAGCAAACCAACACTCGTCGAGCGGCACTGATTCAGCAGCGCATCGAGGAACTCAGCCAAACCCAATAACCGTCATCATAAATCGTAACACCACGTCATTACTGCCGCCATAAAAAGGCCCGCAATCAAAGCGGGCCGATTTCCTTGTACGCATCCGTGCACAAATCACCATCAATTTACGACGCCGGGCGGATCTCTTGCAAATTCACGTCAAATCGTTTCATGCCAACACGACGCCCTTTATTGTCATATTGCGGTTGCAGCGCAAAAAAACCGCGACTGCCGTCGGGCTTGCCATGTGCATCAAATTGTTTGATCCACGTGACACGCAAGCCATCAACACTGAATTCAAATTGTGTACTCGACAAACGATTACCCTTGTCGTCAAACAACATCTGCGACTTTATGTTGCCAAAGCTGTCGTACGCCATTTTCATCGCATGAAAGCCCCAGCTAAACACACCATTCTGACCTTGTGTGTTAAAGCCACGCAAACTGCGTGATTGCCCCATCGCGTCGTACTGATATTCACCGATCGCCATTTTGGGCTCATTGCCATCAACGCTGCGGCGATTGGCGTCATACACCTGCCAACGCAGAAAATTGTTTTGGTCATCGTAAACGATCCGATCAATCGCTGCGCCGTCAGCGTTATTGACCAACTCACCTTTTTCATCGATATTTAAAACAAATTGGAGCATGTCGTCTTCACCAAACTCCATGCGAATGGTGTGAAACAGCAAATCCGGACGCATCGTCACTGGTTTGCCATCCAGGCTGAATCGCTTTTCGATCACTGTCCCTTTTTTAGGGTGCTGCCATTCATATCGATGAATCCCCCAATCGCTGTTGACGGCGGCAGAGTGCTCATCGAAGTTTTCCAGTTTCACGCGGCGACGTTGATCATCCAGCGTAAAGACCATCGTTTTGACTGCTCCATGAGCCGCTATCGCTGTGTCAGTTTCGTCATAAAATGTACGAATCTCTTTGTTACCCTCGTAGCGTATTGCTAACTTTGGGGCAAACCAAAAGAAGCCCGGGAAGCTGCCAATGTTGCGTGACAACACCGCGCCAAGGCGGCGAGATACTTCAGTCAAACGCCCCTGACTATCGTAATGAAAACGATAATGCAGCACCTTTGCGGCCACGTTGGCATCAATTTCAAGACGGCCTTTGACATCCTCTACCGGTGACTCGCGAAAAACCAGCTGTCGGTAATATTTAACATCATCGGCCTGCGTCAAAGAAGAAAAAGCAGCAAGGAGAATGACTAAGAAAAGCAATTTCAAACGCATTAACATCATGTTTTTTCCTGATAGTGGAAATGGTCGCATCGGCGAGCAACTCAATTAATTAGGCGAGTCGCTTTTTCCGCAGCAATAAAGGCTTGGTAGTCGGCCATATCACGGTGCTCGACGATCAGGCCGTTTTCAATTTTCAACATCGTCATAAATGGCAAAGTTGCCTCAATGCGTCGTTTTGGCAGCGTTAAGGTCCAGTGCAAGGCACCTTCAAAGACAACGTATTTGCCCGACTCCAGCACACGCAGCGGTGCGTACGCCATTGTCGTTGCGCTGTACTGCTCACGAAAATTTTTAAGTACCGTTGCTTTTCCTGCCCAAACCGAAACGCCTTCAAATAATTGCTCTGCGGTTGGATCGACAAAATTGGCATGGTCGGCCAAAAGTGGGGCCAACGCATCCCAGTTCTTGTTGATATAGAAACCGAAATAGCGTTCAGCGATTTCTCGCGATACTTTAGTGTTCTTTTCATAAGCGTCCGCCCGTCCATCCGCCAACACCGTTCCACTCATCACCATTAACAGAATGGTGAGCAACATCAGTTTGAATTTCGCCATGTTTACCTCGTCTTTTACGGCGACCCGATCACCACATAGTCACCTTGCAGGGTGTGCTCGGCTTTCCATTGCTGAAAAAGGAGCGGCACCACTTTTGCCACCGCATGATGCCTTCGGGTCTCACAGAAGAAATGTCCCATTTATTTCGACCGTTGGCTCTCAGCGTGTGACGAGTTGCCGAATATGAGTGCTATAAACGAAGGCTATGCACCGACTCAATTTCGGCGCAAAGAAATGACTCACCTTATCAAGGTGATAACAGGCAAGAAAATTAGGAATATGTGTTTACGGCCGAAACTTTACGGCCAGCTTTCCACCCAGCCACGCCATCGGAAAATACGCGACAACCAGATCCACTACATTGAACCACATCGGCGCTGGCAGCAGCGTCACCATATAAATACCGCCCACTAGAAACAGTGCGCCAATGGCATAGCCTATTTTCATGCGATGTTGCGTGGCAATCAGTACGGCAATCAATGCGCCCACCAATGTGCCAATCGCGTGCGCGACAAAGGGCGTGACAAAATGTTTTGGTTCAAACAAATGAATGGAGGCTTGTAAGCCTTCCGGTGTCAACACATCGGCGCCAGCAGGTGGTGGAATGATCTGCATCCCAAGATGGATAAGGCCGCCATTCACAATACTGCCGACGACCAAACCGATAACAAAGGCCAACACACCGCGCAGGATATTCATGATGATCATATTCCCTCTGTTGGTGTTGTAATGAATTTGGCCAAGGATAATTCAATTGGCAAAGATTGGCCAGCCAAACAGCCTCAACGACAACTACACAAAAAAAAGCGCTGATGGCCTTTGGCGATCAACGCTTTTGTTTGGTTAGCCGTACAACCGCTATTCGTAACGCAAAGCCTCAACGGGATTTAGCTTGGACGCTTTCACAGCCGGCAACATGCCAAACGTCACACCAATCACGGTACAAAACGTAATGCCGTAGATCACCCAGTTCAGCGGCACAGTGGCCGCCATACCGGTTGCCATTGCGATCACATTGCCGATGCCGACACCCAGTGCAATGCCGATTAAACCACCAAAATTGCACAACACCACCGCTTCAAGCAAAAACTGCAGCAAAATATCGCGTCGTTTGGCGCCCAACGATTTACGAATGCCGATCTCTTTGGTGCGTTCGGTTACCGCCACCAACATGATATTCATAATGCCAATGCCGGCAACGATCAACGCAATGCCCCCCATCAAGAATGCGCCAATCTTTACGCCTTCAGTGGCTTTGTTGAAGTTGTCGATTGAGCTTTGGCTGGTAAAGTAGGAAAAATTGTCCGGCTCATCGGCTTTCAGATGACGTAAACGACGCATCAATTGCCGCATTTCTTCAATCGCATCTGGAACCACATCAACTGAACGCGCATGCACGGTGACGTTCGCTGAGCGTGGAAAACCTTGCGTGTCGTTTTCACCGTAAATCGACAAAAACGTAGAACCGGGGATCAAGATCATCGTTTCAAATGGGCCACCCGTTGAGGAGTCTTTTTTCTCGAAAACGCCCACCACTTCAAATTTGCGACCATCGGCGCGAAACTCTTTGCCGATGGGATCGGCAAACGGAAACAATTCTTCGGCTAGCGAATGCGAAATCACCGCGACCTTGGCCGATGACAACATGTCCATGCGCGACAGGTTGCGCCCAAGCTCGATGTAATGTGCATTGTTTTCCGGGTATTCCGGCGAGCCGCCACAGACAGTAATTTTGGGTTCGGTGGTATAGCCGTGCGCCGTCATCGTTTTGCCATAATCCCAGAATTCAGTGCCGACATTATCAATGCTTCTCACCTGATCGCGAATCGCCTGCGCTTCGGCGAGCGTAACCGGCGGCCACTTCATCGCCGCGATACGCTGCGCCTGGCTGGTGAAGCCGTTGGGCCATTTTTGCAGCTGAAACGTTTGCGCACCCAACACACTCAGTTCTTGCTCCATCGATTTTTGCACAACACTCATCGCCGTCATCACGCCGATAATGGAGGCGACGCCAAGCACAATGCCAACCACCGTTAAAAATGAGCGCAATTTATTATTTCGAATGGCACTCAAGGACATCAAAAACGTGTCGAGGTTGCGCATTATTCGTACCTCAATGCTTCAATCGGATTCAAGCGCGCGCCACGATAAGCGGGCACCATACCACTCACGACTCCCACCACCAGCGAAATAAAAAGCGCCACACCGATGATGCTGGGTGACATGGACGCCGGCATCACGGTCGCGTCAATCAACATCGTGACCAGTTGCGCCAATCCCACGCCGAGCAACCCGCCAAACAAACAAATGATCGCGGACTCAAACAAAAACTGCAGCAATATACTGCGCCGTTTGGCGCCCAACGCTTTGCGAATACCAATTTCCTTGGTGCGCTCAGTCACCGACACAAACATGATGTTCATAACGCCGACACCACCAACAAAAAGCGATATACCGGTCACGGCCAAACCGACCAATACAACTACCCCCATGACACTGTTATAGGCGTCCATCAACGAATCGAGTTTGTTCAGCGAAAAGTTGTCGCCCTCGATCGGTTTCAAACCTCGTATGCGCCGCATTTCACCCGTTACTTCGAACTCAAAATCCGTCATCGATGTGCCTTCTGGCAACTTGATGGCAACGTCAACATTGGCGCGACCACCATTGGTGCCATACGTTTTGGCATAAGTCGAGATCGGAATCACCACACGGCGATCGAGATTGGGGCCGCCAAAAAAAGTACTGCCCTGTTTTTTCAGCACACCAATAATGCGGAAGTAGTAATGATCCACTTGAAGACGTTTACCGATAGGGTTTGCCGTGCCAAACAATGCATCAGCCACATCGGCACCGAGCACAACGACCTTACGTTTAGCAGCGACATCAAACGCTGACAAAAAACGGCCGCGCTCAATGGTGAAATCCGACACGATCATGCTGCGCTCGGTGGTGCCGCCCACTCGCACATCTTCCAGTGTTTGTGAACCGAATTTCACCTTGCGCATGCTGCCCATCGACGGATTGACGACAGCACGACCACGAAATCGATCGGCCAAGGCTTCACTTTGCTGCAACGTGATCGGATCGCGATTGCGGTATTGAAAACCGGGCCCCATTTGTATCCATGGACGTTGCGACACGTAGAGCACATCAGAACCAACCGCTGAAAACGTTTCGCGAAACGTATTTTGCAATCCATTGGCCGCAGTCATTGTCGTCACCACGGCCATGATGCCGATAATAATGCCGAGTGCCGTCAATGCGCCGCGTGCTTTATTTGCGAGCAACGCACCAGCTGCAATTTTGAATGTTTCGCTGATATCGAGAAATAAACGCATCAGGAGGCCCGCTTGGTGTCGCTTTCCAACTTACCGTCTTTCAAGCGCACAACGCGGTGCGCATGCGCCGCGATATCGTCTTCGTGCGTGACGAGCACAATGGTATTACCTTGAGCGTGCAAATCGTCGAGCACGGCCATGATCTCGGCACCGGTGGTACTGTCGAGATTTCCGGTCGGTTCGTCCGCCAATATAATCGACGGATTGCACACCAATGCTCGCGCAATGGCGACGCGCTGGCGTTGACCACCCGACAATTCATTCGGTTTGTGATGCACCCGTTCCGTTAAACCGACGGCGGCAATCGCCTCATCGGCGCGCTTTTTACGTTCGCTGCGACTCATGCCAAGATAAATCAGTGGCAGTTCAACATTTTGAAAAACGTTGACGCGCGGCACCAAGTTGAATGTTTGAAACACGAAACCGATTTTCTTATTGCGGATCTCCGCCAGCTCATCTTCACTCATTTTACTGACGGGTTGACCTTCCAGAAAATACTCACCGGATGTTGGCACGTCCAGGCAACCGATCATATTCATCAACGTCGACTTGCCGGATCCTGAAGGCCCCATGATCGCGATGTATTCATTTCGTTTAATTTCGAGCGAAACGCCGCGCAATGCCTGAACCGTTTGTTCACCCATTTGATAGGTCTTAACCACGTTGTCCAGATGCAGCGTGACGTCATTCGCTGGCGACTTCACCAACGCGACCATTATTCATCATCCGAATGTTCAGCGGCGTCATCGCCACCTTTTTTGCCCTTGGCTGTTTTTTCATCTTCGATGAAGTATTTGTCGCCATCTTTCAGATCACGCGAAATCGCACGATAGCTGCCCGAAACCACTTGCTCGCCTTCGCTCAAGCCTTCTTTGATCTCGATATAATCATCGCTTTGAATTCCGGTTTTAACTTGGCGCGCACTGACGACACCGTCTTTGGCGACAAACACCAATTGCACATAACCGTCTTTATCCGCGACAAATTTATGATCTTTTTTCTCGCCATCATTGGTTAACTGTTCCAACGTGCGCACAGTGACCGATTGAATAGGCACCGCCAACGTGTTGTCACGCGTATGGGTGACGATATCGGCACTCGCGGTCATGCCAGGACGCAGTTTTTCGGCATTACTGGTCACGGCGATTTTGACTTCAAATTCGGTTTTTTGGCTAACCGGCTCGCCTTGTTTGGGTTGGTTCGCACTGCTGGCAATTTCGGAAACCTTGCCTTTAACAACTTCACCCAACAACGCGTCCACTTCGATATCGGAATCCTGATCCAGTTTAATATCCACAATGTCATTTTCATCGACATTGACTTTGGCTTCCATTTCATTCAGATCGGCGATCGTCATGATCACGTCTTCCTGAAACTGCGAGCCGATGGCAATTTCGCCTAATTCTTTTTTCAACGCCGCAACGGTGCCGGACATGGGGGCATAAATAACCGTTTTATCGAGGCCATCTTTGGACTGCTTCAGCAAACCACGACTTTGTTCGACCTGATCGAGCGCGGCTTGATAACGTGCTTTCTCGATTTGATAGTTCGCTTGAGCACGATCCAGTTCGGCTTGTGACTCGAGTTTTTTCGCAAACATTTCACGCGAACGATTCAACACGCGCTCGGCCTGTTCCATGTTTTCTTTTGACAGTTGCGCATTGCTTTGCGCCGCGCGCACGTTGGCTTCCTGACTTTCAACCGACGCCTGCGAACGTTCGCGATCGAGTTCCAACAGGAATTGGCCTTTTTTGACAAAATCACCTTCTTTCACGGCCAATTTGGTAATACGCGCACTGACATCAGCGCTAATTTTGACCTGTACTTTGGGCTGGATCTTGCCCGTCGCGTTGACTTTTTGAACAATTTGCATCGTTTTGGCAGCGGTCAATTGCACACCTGTGTCTTCTTCCTTTTTGCGACTACCCGTTGTCACCGCGATAACTACACCGATGGCGACAACCGCGAGAATGATTCCTATTGTGCGTTTTTTCATTACCTAGATACCTAGCCAAACGCTCCGCCCAAATCGGAGCAACGAATGTAGTCGCGACCTTACCCGGTTAACCCGTGTAAAAATACCGCGAAGTTGTAAACAGCTTTCTCAGCTGTAGGGGCTTTTTTACCACCATGGGATTATAAGACGCTCAATAGCGTAAAACGGTTTGCAGTCGGCTGCAGCCATTTTTCGCAGGGCGCAAAGTCAGCACGCCGGTTGAACATTGCCTCTAGAGCGACCCACACACCGGCCAACAAAACGCGTGCGTCAGCGCTGTTCTTTCCAGTAATACTCGAATACCGGTTGAATCGCTTCGAGCGCATCGTCAATCGAAAATTGCAGCGTTTTCGCCAACGAATCGAGCAAGACCAGCGCATTGATGGCGCCGTCTTTTTCGCTGGCGGCGCGCAAACGGGCGGCCATGGCGATGTTGACGGTTTGCAATTCATCATAGTGCGCGCGTAGGTTTTTCAGTTCCCAATCTGGCGTAACGCCTTTTTGTTGCAACAGGTATTGCGCAAGCAAATAGGTTGATGCCACACGATAAAGTGTTTCTTTTTCATTCGAAAACGGCAGATGGAACATCGCCATGCCACGCAAAAACGCCACGTGGGGGCAATCACTGGATGCCGACAACAGCCCCATTAACGAGCCCATGGCGTTTTGAATGGAGGTGGTTTTACTGTAATGACGCTGCGTCGTTTCGATATCAACATCGACGGTATCATATGAATAACGTTTGGATGTCACGTGCATCAGCGGCACTAGCCGCACCGCCATCGGGCAATGCGGCGTCGTTTCCGGTTTGAGCGGACAATTCGGACACTGGTGATCCGTCAGTTGTGTCCAAGCCGGCAACTCGGTGTCACGGGGTGTCGGCGTCGACAACGCAATGCTCGCCGACGTGCCATCAGAAAACTGAAAACGGTAAATACAATCCTGCGCTTGCATCGCCTGCTCCTTCCGTAAAACAAAACGTGCGTAAAAAGATTAAATGCATAATAGGTGATTTCGCTGACGGTGATTATCCCGATCACCTGACGAGCTTTGACTCGGCGCTACGATTCGCCACCCCAGTGCGTTTGCCCACGCTGTTTCGCCAACTCAATTTGACGTTTACGTTCGGTAAAGCGTTGTTTTTGCTCCTCCGACAGACTGTCATGGCAACGTGGGCAACACAGATTCTCGATAAATTTGGGGGATTGTTTGTCGTCAGGCCCAACGGCGCCACGGCAGCCCGGACAAAATTCGTGTTCACCTTTGGCCAGCTGATGGTTGACGGCGACGCGATTGTCAAAAACAAAACATTCTCCTTGCCATTTGCTTTGTTCTACTGGCACTTCTTCGAGGTATTTCAAAATTCCGCCTTTTAAGTGATACACCTCGGCAAAGCCTTGCGCCAGCATATAGGAACTGGCTTTTTCGCAGCGAATCCCACCGGTGCAGAACATCGCGATCTTTTTATGTTTGGCCGGATCGAGATGCTGTTTGACGTAATCCGGAAATTCGCGAAAGCTTTTGGTGTTGGGATCGAGTGCACGATCAAAGGTACCGATCGCATATTCATAATCATTGCGCGTATCGAGCACAACAACGTTCGGATCGCTGATCAACGCATTCCAATCCGCAGGGTCAACATACGTGCCGACTTGCTGATTGGGATCGACGCCTTCCACACCTAAGGTCACGATTTCTTTTTTCAGTTTGACCTTCAAACGGTAAAACGGATTTTTTTCGTGGAACGACTCTTTGTGCTCCAGATCCGCCAATCCCGGCAACGCGCGCAACGCAACCAAAAACCGATCCATATCATCGCGCTCACCGGCAATCGTGCCGTTTATGCCTTCGGCAGCCAGTAATAGGGTTCCTTTTATGTGATGGCGTGTACAGAGTTCTCGAATCGGCTCACGCCAATCGCGAAAAGTGGGAATTGAGACAAATTTATAAAGCGCGGCAACGACTACCATGGCCAAAATCTTACACAGCGACTGGAGAAGGTATTATCCGTAATCAGGCCATTGCCGACCACTCTGTGTCGGAGAATTCACTATACTTTGCGCACCGCAGCACCGCCGTGGCGCTGGGGGACACCATCACATCACCACCTACAAGGACAACAGGTGATGCTGCAGCACACAGGGAGAAACGCATGGCCGTTCGGCTCACCGAATCCGACCGTAGTAGCATTTGGGAAATTGTCATTCACGCTGCAGAATCCAAAGGTGGTCACGCCCACCTGTTCGACCGGCCCCTCGAGTTTGAAGACGACAATGGCCGAATTCGATTTCATTGGCCAGACTGGATGCAGGACGTACGAGCGTTTATCGTAGCGCGCTACGGCGAAAAAGATGCCCAGGGCCTCCTTCTTGAAGTCTTTACTGAAGTTATGTCGCGCGATCGTTTTGAAGAGCGTCGCCGCCAATTGCTGCTTAATCCAGCAGCGAACGGCACCTCGATCTGGCGTTAATCATTGGCTGGCGCTTGCGCTGGCCAGTTTGCTTTCTCTGCCTTTTTCAGCACAGGCCAGCGGCATTGAATTGGTCAAACCGCAGGTTGATGTTGATGTGATGCCCGCGGTCAACATCCTGTTTGACCGCGATGGCGGCGTCACCATCGACGATATCTTGCGCGGTTCCTCGCGCCAACAATTTCAACCCAACAGCAGCGGCCGCACCGCGTTTGGTTATCGCGAAGAGGCCATTTGGCTGCAGCTGCCCTTGTCCAACCGCACCAAGTCGCCGCTTGAACTGCGACTCAACGTCAATAGTTCGCGTCATGCCATCATTGAGCTGTACACCGTGCGCGACAATCAGTTGGTGCAACGTCAGCGCTTGGGTGCCGATTACCCTTACAGCGAACGTCCGATCGATTTTCCGTCGTTTGTGTTTCAAGTGCCCCTTGCACGTGACGAGCATGTCACGCTGTATTTGCATGTGCTCAGCACAGGCTCAATGGTGCTGCCATTAACGCTGCAAGATGAGAAAACGTTTGAATCGCACGCCCGCGACACGCTGGCGTATTGGAGTTTGTTTTACGGCATCATGATCGGTTTGCTGCTGTACAACATGTTGCAATACCTCAGCACACGAGATCGCACGCAAGCGTGGTATGTCGTTTTATGTTCGGGCGCCATGTTTATCAACGCCGGGCTCGACGGCACGATGTATTGGTTGTGGCCTGATTGGCCACAATGGCAAACACGAGCGCCTTATGTCGTTGTCTTGATTGCCAACGCTGCAGGCTTGCGCTTTGCACAATTGTTTTTATCCATCGACAAACAACAATACCCGCGCTGGACGCGTCTGTTGCAGGTGTGCTTTTGGCTGCAATGGCCGTTGTTGGTTTGGAATCTGTTCCGCGTCGATGTCACCGCGCATGCGATCGCTGTCCAAAGCACCTTGGTCACGTCATTTATTGTCAGCGCTTTGGGTGTCTATCGTTGGAGCCAAGGCTCACGATTGGCGCGTTATTTTTGTTTGTCCTGGGCCGCGTTTTTCGTATCAATTGTGTTCAGTGGCGTAACGACGCTGGGCTGGATCAATTCCGATGCTTACGGTTTAAGCTCGTACAAAGTCGGTACAGCGTTGCAAATGGTGTTGCTGTCATTGGCGGTTGCCGAGTTTTACAACGAATGGCGGCACCGTGGCGAAGAAGCCGCGCGTAATGCACAACTGGCCCTTGCACGTTCGCAAGCTAAAAGTGAATTTTTGGCGCGCATGAGTCATGAACTGCGCACACCCGCGCACGGCATTTTAGGTATGGCTGAATTATTACGACAAGGCGTGAACTCCGCCGAACAACAGCAGCTGTTTCAAACACTCGGACAATCGGCACAAACGCTTGCACGTTTGGTCAGCGATATTCTTGATTACGCGAAGATCGAAGCCGGCAAACTGTCCTTAACCAACGAACCGTTTCATCTGCTCGATTTGCTGCGAGCCACCTTGTCGCCGTTGGCTTTGCAGGCCCAGCAACGACAATTGGAATTTTCCGTGCATATTCCGGCCGACGTTCCCGTGCAATGGTTTGGCGATCCGCTGCGCATTGGCCAGGTATTGACGAACCTCGTTGGTAACGCACTGAAATTCACTGAACACGGTTTTGTGCGCGTCAGAATCACGCTGCTCAAACACCACAACGATATGGCCACGCTGCGTTTGGAAGTGAGCGATTCCGGCAGTGGTATCCCCATTCATGAACAAAGCCGTTTATTCACCCCATTCGAACAGAGTGAAGACAGTGCACGTTTAGGTGGCACCGGTCTCGGCCTCGCCATCACCAAACAACTGGTTGAAATGATGCAGGGCACGATCGGTGTCGATAGCGAAAAAGGCCGCGGCAGTCGCTTTTGGTGTGAAATTCAAGTTAAACCACTGGCCAGCGAAAACTCCCCAATCGAGCAAGCACCGCAGCAAGTGGCCATATTGAACGACGCTTTGCGGCGCACAAAAATGATTGTTGATCAGCAACGCTCGCCACTGTATCAATTGCAGGTATTGGAGCAATGGCCAAAAGACAAGCAAAGTCTGAGCACGTTTAACTGGATCGTGTTGTGGCCCGAACATTTGCATTTGCTCAGCAGTGAAGATGAGCCGTCGTTGAAACAACGCTTGCTGGTCGTGCGTGAGTACCCCAATCAACCAATTCCCGGTCATATCCGCACCATGACCTTGCCGTGGCTCTATGCGGAATTCGCCGCCAATATTCCGGCCAATCGCGGAGCAACCGACAGCAATCCTTTATCGTTAAACAGCGCACGTATTTTGGTGGTCGAAGACAACCATACCAATCAGCTGGTCGTGCAAGGCATGCTGCAACGATTCGGTTTGAAGGCCGATTTGGCCAGCAATGGCCGTGAAGCAATGCAATTGCTAAAAGAAAACGATCAACCTTATCGCTTGATCGTCACCGACATTGAAATGCCGGAAATGGATGGCATCGAAACCGCACGTGCCGTGCGCGAGTGGGAGCAGCAAAAAGGCTTGGCACCGTGCACCATCGTCGCGTTAACGGCGCACGCGACACGTGAATTTGAACAAAAATGCCGCAGTGTCGGCATGAACGACTTTTTGGCAAAACCGTTTACGATGGAGTCGTTGCGTCAAATGTTGGAACGTTATGTCGGCATCAAACGCTGACCTGGTTGCACGTCGCTCATTGCGCTGCCACACTGAGGCGTCCTGTTCGGAGGCTTAAGTCATGGCGGAAGTTAGTCTGTCACCAGAATTGATTACCGAAATTCGTTTATTGCTGCAATTCCCTTTGCACAGTTTGCAAACCGGACTCAAGTTGCACAGTACTGCCAGCGCCGACTTGTTGGCCGCCGCCGAACGCCTTTATCACAAAGGCATGATCACACAAACCGACGGTGGTTATTTGACCGATCGAGGTCTTGAAGCCGTTATGAGTGCGGTGCGTTTGATCAATGCCTTGCAACCTGTCATGCATTGAGGATCTTATGGCAAACGCACTATCAGAAGCCGCATTGGCGCAATTGTTTACCGCTGCACGCACACACAATGTCTGGTTGGACAAACCGGTTGACGATGCCCTGTTGCAACAATTGCACGACTTAACCAAATGGGGTGCCACCAGCGCCAACTGCTGTCCGGCGCGCTTCATTTTTGTCAAATCGGCTGACGCTAAAGCGAAATTGAAACCCTGTCTGTCAGCCGGTAACGCCGACAAAACGATGACCGCTCCGGTCTGCGCCATCATCGCTTACGATTTGGAGTTTTATGAGCAGTTACCACGCCTGTTTCCGCATACGGATGCACGCAGCTGGTTTGTCGGTAAAGAAAAGGCTATTCAAGACACGGCGTTTCGCAACAGCAGCTTGCAGGGCGCGTATCTAATGCTGGCCGCACGAGCACTGGGCCTCGATTGCGGGCCGATGTCAGGCTTTAATGCAGAAAAGCTCAAAGCAGCGTTTTTTGCCGATAAGCCATGGGTTGCCAATTTCATTTGCAGCTTGGGTTATGGTGATCACTCGGCTTTGTTCCCACGCAGTCCGCGTTTTGATTTTGCCGATGTCTGCCACATCGTTTGATGTGATGACCTGAAAACGGCTTTCGACCGGGGCAGTGTTCACTGCCCCGGCATTCTCTGCCCTTTAACCTTTAACGTTGTAACCACAGCTCCACTTGTTCAGCCGTAAATGGCCAATTCAATTCACGCGTGCCCTGACGCAAAACCGGAATGCGCAAACCGTATTCTGCGATTAAGGCCTCGCTGTCAACGTGCTCGGCAATGTCCAACAGTTGAATGCTGACACCGGTTTTTTCTATTACGGGCAGCAATAGATATTGCGCTTCGTCACACAGATGGCAGGCACTGGTGCCGAGTAATTCGATTGTGTTGTGGCGCATCATCACTCTACAATTCTGACGTCGTTGCAATGATGCCAATTATGACGCTTGAAATGACGCAAAATAATTGACAAGTGCGATGATTTCGCACATTTTTTGCGCCGTTGACAATATCCCTCCATAACAAGGATCAACACCATGGCCAAGTCCACCAAA
>JAYSCL010000057.1:0-24658 GCA_041914905.1 Enterobacterales bacterium | reverse complement strand
ACAGGCCAGCGGAGGTCCGCGCAGTCCGCGCAGGATTGGCCGAACCACCGCCTCAACCCATACAAAAACCATCCGGGGAAGGTTCAAAATGACAAGAACAGGAAAAGCAAATCGTTCTGCCACCTTCAACCCTCGTGTCAGTGCAATGGCCGCCAGTGTGCTACTGGCCCTTGCCGCCGTTCCGGCAGCACAAGCGGTTGATTTCAGCTCAGAGAAATGGGAAGGCAGCTTCGACTCGACCTTCTCAGTCGGCGCCGGCTGGCGTACCGAGAAACGGGATCTCAACAAAATTGGGCTTGGCAATGGTGGTACTGCTTGGTCAAATAACAATGACGACGGCGATTTAAACTTCGATCGAGGCAAGACTTTCACCAAAGTAATCAAAGGCTTGCATGAGTTTGATTTGCATCGCAAAGATGGTGGTTACGGCCTGTTTACGCGAGCCAGCTGGTTGTATGATTTTGAATTGCACGAAAATCGAGATCACCGTGATTTGGATACTGATGTGATCAGCCGTCAGGCCGAGGATGCTCGCGTACTTGATGCTTATCTCTGGTTTAACTTAGAACCGTTCGATACGCGTTTGCAAATACGTGCTGGTGAGCAAGTTATCAATTGGGGGGAAAGCACTCTTATTGGTCACAGTATTTCTGAAGCTAACGCGATTGACCTCGGTAAATTGCGGGTGCCGGGGTCGGAACTGAAGGAAGCCTTTATTCCGGCTAAAGCCATTTGGGCGTCGTGGCAGATCTCCGAATCGGTGGGCATCGAAGCTTATGCGCAATTTGAGTGGGAACCGGTCCGTGTCGATGCTCCGGGTACGTATTTGTCGACACAAGACTTTCTCGGTGATGTTCGAGTCAATGAGAATACAGCCGCTGGCACACCTAGCGTCTGTAACGGCAGTTACGGCATGGTGCATCTGCTATTCGGCCAAGTTGCCGAAAACAACGGTTCGACACAAGCCTGCCGCAGCGCCGATCACGAGGCCAGCGATCACGGCCAGGGCGGCGTGAAATTGTCGTGGTTGTCGGAGGCCTTGGGCGATACTGAATTTGGTTTCTATGCGATCAACTATCATAACAAGCGCCCGGTTATTTCGGCCTACGCGCATGACAGTGTCGCGGTGCGCGGTTTCCTTGAGTATCCAGAAGACATCAAGCTGTATGGAATTAGTTTCAACACCAGCACTGATGGTGGTTTGTCGATTGCAGGTGAGGTGTCCAAACGCATCGATGAACCTTTGCAAGTTGATGACGTGGAACTGTTGTTCGCTGCTTTGCAGACAACCCCGTTAATTCCCTCTGGTACTAGTCAGTTGGCGAATAATGTTGCTGCAGGCGCGTATATTTCCGGCTACAAATTATTGGATACCTATCAGGCCCAATTCACGGTCACGTCATTATTTCAGAACATCATGGGAGCCGATCAATTCACGTTCTTGGCTGAATTCGGAGGCAATTTTATCCCTGACTTGCCGGATCAAGATGTGCTTCGTTTCGAAGTTGCCGGCACTGTGCGCTCCGGCAATCCATTGCGTGCGGGTAATGGTTTAGGCCAACCTTATATCAATCCAACCACTGGACAGCCTGATTACCCTGCTTGTTTTCAACCGACGACGACTTCTGGACTTCGTCAATGCGAAGGTGTCGAAACCAACGAATTTGCGACGGAAAATTCTTGGGGCTACCGCTTGATCGGTCGTTGGGAATACAACAATGCGATGTTCGGTTGGAACGTCACTCCGCGTTTGATTTTCCAACACGATGTTAGCGGTTACACACCGGCTCCGATTGCGAACTTTATTGAAGGGCGCAAATCGGCGACATTGGGTGTCAGCTTCGATTATTTAAACCGCTGGCGCGCTGATATCAGCTATTCATCGTTCTTTGGTAATGACGAACAAGATCCGCTGTCCGATCGCGATTTTGTTGCGCTGTCATTCGGTTATTCGATCTAATTTTTGAGGAGACGGATTTATGCGTCGCATGAATAATAAAACCGTTTTGACGAGCGCATTGTTGGTGGCTATGTCAGCAGCGGTATCTGCAAAAGTAGCGCCGGATCAAGCCGCTCGATTGGGCAAAGATTTGACGCCGATGGGTTCGGAAATGGCCGGCAACAAAGACGGCAGTATTCCGGCATGGGACGGTGGCTTAACCAAAGCACCGGCTGGCCATGTCAAAGGCAAACATGAAATTGATCCATTTCCGGGAGATAAACCGACGATGACGATCACGGCGCAAAACGCCGAACAAAATAAAGATCGTTTAAGTCCCGGTATGTTGGCGTTGTTCAAAACGTATCCGGCCACGTTCAAAATGAATGTGTACCAAACCCGTCGTACAGCGGCCTATCCGCAATACGTGTATGACGCAACCAAAGCCAATGCGTCGCGTGCTGAATTGTTGGCCAGTGGCAACGGTTTGAAAGGTGCAGCGATTGGTACACCGTTCCCCATTCCGTCCAATGGTTTGGAAGTGATTTGGAATCACACGCTGCGTTATCGCGGTGTGACGGTCACACGTGACACCGGTCAAGCCACACCGATGCCGGATGGCAGTTACACACTGGTCAAATTCCGTGATGAATTGGATCAGATCTACACGCGCAAAGGTATGACACCTGAGCAACTTGAAAAAGACAATGTGTTGTTCTTGTTCAAACAATGGGTAACGTCGCCAGCACGTTTGGCCGGTACCGCATTGTTGGTGCATGAAACATTGGATCAAGTTGCCAAACCGCGTCAGGCTTGGACTTATAACACTGGTCAACAACGTGTGCGTCGCGCGCCAAACGTCGCTTATGATGCACCGGGAACCGCGTCAGACAACTTGCGTACGACCGATGACTTTGACATGTTCAACGGTGCACCGGATCGGTACGACTGGAAATTGATCGGCAAAAAAGAAATGTATATTCCGTACAACTCGTACAAATTGCATTCTGACAAAGTCAAATACGATGACATCGTCAAAGCTGGTCACTTGAATCCAGAATTGGTGCGTTGGGAATTGCATCGTGTTTGGCACGTGCAAGCCACGTTGAAAGACGGCGTGCGTCACATATACAAAAAACGCGAGTTCTTTATTGATGAAGACAGCTGGCAAATTGGCGTCACCGACATTTATGACGATGCCGGCAATTTGTGGCGTGTTGGCAATGCCTATGCGATCAATTACTACGATATCCCCGTACAATGGTCGACACTGGAAGTGTTCCATGACTTGAAAGCCCGTCGTTACCTGGCCGTTGGCTTGGATAACGAAGACGAGCCGTATGATTTCAATGCGGTTCGCACCGAGGAAGACTTCACGCCGGATGCGCTGCGCCGTTCGGGTCGTCGCTAATCGGTTTGATGGAGATAAATCAAGCGGCCGGGTAACCGGCCGTTTGCACATTCGCTGCAAGGGATTTTGGGGGCATAACCCGCTGTTTGCAGGCAAAAGCCGAGTGGGATCGTCTGATCTACACTCAATTAGAAATCTTTAACATCCGTCTGAAGATACGTCGCATGAAACGATTGATACTGTTGGCCGCTTTGAGCTGTATGTCGCTCAACGCGCAAGAATTTACATCTGAAGCAATGAAGCCTCCAAAAGCGGCGGAAAGATTGTTGTTGGACAACATTAAAACTGGAAATGGCCGTTTATTGGTAGTTGGCGAGCGTGGTCATATTTTGTTTTCTGATGATAATGGCAGCCAATGGCAGCAGGCCATTGTGCCCACTAGTGCGACATTGACGACGATTGCGCGTGCCGGTGATGTTTTGATTGCGGCTGGTCACGACACGACGATTTTGCGCAGCACCGATGCTGGTGCGAACTGGCAATTGATCAGCCAAGCGCCAGAAAACGAAAAGCC
This sequence comes from Enterobacterales bacterium, assembly GCA_041914905.1. GTDB lineage: Bacteria > Pseudomonadota > Gammaproteobacteria > Enterobacterales > Permianibacteraceae > Permianibacter. The sequence continues at coordinate 20,794 of JAYSCL010000057.1, read as the reverse complement.
GATTCTTGATGTGTTTTTCAGCGACGATAAAAATGGTTTTGCAGTAGGCGCGTACGGCTATTTTGCGCGTACCGTGGATGCCGGTGTGTCGTGGACCAGTGTTGAAATTGCCGAATTCGAACTACCTGAGTTTGGTTTTCCGCATATTTATCGCATGACCAAAACGCACAATGGCGAATTGTTGGTCGTCGGTGAAGCCGGTTTTTTCGCGCGCTCAAGCGATCAAGGGCACAGCTGGAAACGCCAAACGTTTCCGTACGAAGGCACATTGTTTTCGGTATTTGAAACCAAGCAACAAACGTTGTTGGTATCGGGCATGCGAGGTCATTTATTCCGTAGCGCGGACGCAGGCGCAACGTTTAATCAAATTGAAACGGGCGTGCGTTCTGGTTTAAACGATATCTCGCAAAGCAAAGACGGTTTGATCATCGTCGCCGGCATGGACGGCATGGTGCTGACCAGCGCGGACGATGGCGCACACATCAAAAAAGAACAACGCCCGAATCGCAAGGCGATCGCGAGCGTGGCCTCCTTAACCGAGCAAACCTTGTTGTTGACCGCTGAAGATGGCGTGTCGGTGTATACGCTGAATGCGGTGGAGAAATAAGATGAAAGAAACCGCTTTGGCGAATTTGTTGAAACCGCTGTTTGATTATCGCCGCATCGTTGTCGCGATCTTTTTAATCATCACCGCCATCCTGTTGTACTTTGCGACGCAGCTGAAAGTCGATGCCGGCTTTCGCAAAAATGTGCCGCAAGAGCACCCCTATATGAAAACCTACTTCCAATACGAACAGCAGTTCGGCGGCGGCAACCGCGTGCTGATCGCATTGGAAGACACGCACGGTGATATTTTTAACGCAAAGTTTTTTGAACGCCTTGAGACCGTTACCAAAAAAGTGGCAACGGTGCCGGGGGTTGATGCGTCAAACGTGTCTTCACTGTTTACGCCGAACACGCGTTTTGTCGAAGTTACCGAAGAAGGTTTTGAAGGCGGCCCGGTTGTTCCGGCCGATTTTGCCCCGAGCAAAGAAGGTTTGGAGCGGGTCCGTGAAAACGTCCTAAAAGCCGGTATTGTCGGTCGATTAGTGGCGAATGATTTTTCAGCAGCGCTGATCTCGGCCAATCTGCTGGAAACGGATCCTCAAACCGGACAAAAACTCGATTACATTCGATTGGCCAATGATCTCGAAAAACAGATCCGCGGCGAATTCCAGGACGCTGACGTCAAGATTCACATCATCGGTTTTGCCAAAATGATCGGTGATGTGTCGAATGGTGCCAAAGGGGTATTGGTATTTTTTGCGGTCGCCATCGTAATCACGGCACTGTTGTTGTACGGTTTCACGCGTTCGCGTCAGTTGACCTTGTGGCCCGTCGTCTGTTCATTAATGGCCGTGATCTGGCAGCTGGGTTTATTAACGATATTTGGTTTTGGCATCGATCCGATGTCAATTCTGGTGCCCTTTTTGATTTTTGCGATCGGCGTCTCGCACGCTGTGCAAATGGTCAACTCGGTTGGACAGGAGCTGGTCAAAGGCGCCGATCCGATGCATGCGGCGCACAATGCTTGCAGCAAATTATTTATTCCCGGCATCGCTGGTTTGTTGGCGGAATTAATCGGATTTTTGACGCTGCGATTGGTTGAAATCGACATCATTCGTGAATTGGCCACCACCGCCGCGCTCGGTGTGGGGGTTGTCATTTTGACGAATTTGATTTTGCTGCCGGTATTGTTGTCGTACACCAAACTCGGCCCTAAATTCGCCGCTGCTTTTGCACGCAATCAAGCGGTTCAAGCAAAGTTCTGGGACAAAGTGGCGAAGTTCGCCAAGCCGCAATGGGCGGCCGCGACAATCATCGTGTCGTGCGTATTGTTTGCACTCGGATGGTGGGGCGCGCAATACATGAAGATCGGCGATTTGGAAGCCGGTGCGCCGTCATTGCGCCAAGATTCGGTGTACAACCAAGACACCGCGTTTATCACCAGCAAATTTTCGATTGGTGTCGATTTAATTTCAGTGATTGTGGAAGCCAAGCAAGAAGTGTGCACCGATTTTGAACGCATCAATCACATTGATCAGTTTGCTTGGCATATGGAGCAAGTCGAAGGTGTGCAATCAGTCATTTCGTTGCCGATGGTCGCCAAACAAATCAACGCCGCCACTTACGAAGGCAATTTGAATTGGCGTGTATTGTCGCGTAATCAGGATGTGCTGGCGCAAGCCACCAGCCGCGTACCCACCACCAGTGGTTTGTTGAATACCGATTGCAATGTGGTGCCGGTGATGATTTTTACCGAGGACCACAAGGCCGAAACGATTGATCGCGTCGTGGCCGAAGTCAAAGCCTACACCGCGGCAAACCCGCATCCGGATCTGAATTATCGCCTCGCGACGGGGGCGGTTGGCGTCATGGCTGCCACCAATGAAGCCGTTTCCGCCGCCAAATGGCCGATGCTACTGGGTGTTTATGCAGCCGTTGTTGCCTTGTGCCTGATTAGTTTTCGTTCAATTCGCGGCACCATCGCCGTGGTTTTGCCGCTGGTACTGGTTTCTTATTTAGCCGAAGGCTTGATGGCGTTGCTTGGCATCGGCCTCACTGTCGCGACATTACCGGTGGTCGCGTTGGGTGTTGGGGTTGGTGTCGATTACGGTATTTACATTTTCTCGCGCATGGGTGGAGCCATTAAACGCGGCGAGAGCATTGAAGATGCCTATCGTCATACGCTCGAAGTGACGGGTAGCGCGGTGTTTTTCACCGGCCTGACCTTGGCGATTGGTGTCAGCACCTGGTTCTTCTCGACACTGAAATTCCAGGGCGATATGGGCGTGCTGCTGACCTTCATGTTCATCGTAAATATGATAGGCGCTGTATTATTATTGCCTGCACTCGCGACCTTCCTATTCCGCAAAAAAGCTGCATAAATTTGCAGTATTCCGGTGGTGCGATGAGTTGATCCATACGTATGCAAAATCAGCTCATCTCTTCTAAAATTACGCCCATCATTTTTACGACCCGCTTTATGCGGGTCGTCTTCCATTTCCAGTCTAAAAAGTAGCCAGGACCAATCATGACCTCGAAAGTAGCAGTCAATCAGTCAGAACTGATCGATGGCGTTGTCGCCATGTTAAAAAACAAAATGGGTAGCAAATCGGCCTCCGTCGTGATGGATTTTGCGCGCTTGTTCTTCACCAGCGTCGCTGCGGATGACATTGCGCAACGTTCTGTCACCGATCTGTATGCATCAACACTGAGCGTGTGGAATTTCATGCAAGCGACGGATGGTCGATCGGCCAAAGTGCAGGTCTTCAATCCTGAATTCGATACGCACGGTTGGCATTCGCGTCACACCGTCGTACAAATTGTGCAAAGCGATATGCCGTTTTTGGTCGACAGCGTGCGCATGGAACTGAATCGTTTGAATTTGACCACGCATCTGCATATCCATATGCCGATGCGCGTGCAACGCAGTGACGGCAAAGTCATCAGCGTCGAACGCATTACCGAAGCCAACACACCGGGCTGCGAAACCCCGATGTACATCGAAGTGGATCGCATCAATGATGCCGCCGAGATGAAGAAGCTGGCTGAGTCTTTGCAGTCGGTGCTGAATGACGTACGTTTGACCGTCGCCGATTTTCGGCCGATGCGTGACAAACTGGATCAGTTGATCGGTAATCTCGAAAAAAATCCACCGGCCATAGCCAATGAAAAATCGACCGAGTCGGTCGCCTTTTTGCGCTGGTTGCTTGACGATCATTTTATTTTCATGGGCTACCGAGCCTACGATGTTGAAGAGCTCAAGAACGATCATCGTTTGAATCCGGTGCGTGGCAGCAGCTTAGGTCTTATGAGCAAAGACGACAAAACGGCGGCGAGTGTGTTGCTGTCAACGTTGTCGGTCAAAGCCAAAAGCGTTGCGCTGAACAATCAAGAAATGTTGGTGTTGACCAAAACGCGCGCTTTATCGACGGTGCATCGTCCAGCGCAATTGGATTATATCGGTGTCAAACGTTATGACGACAAAGGCAAGGTGGTCGGTGAACACCGCTTCTTTGGTTTGTACACCTCGGCGGCGTACAATCGTAGTCCGCGCAACATTCCCGTGGTACGCCAAAAAATTTCGGAAGTCACCGAACGTTCCGGCTTGGTACCCAATTCGCACGACGCCAAAGCGTTGCGCGATATTCTGGAAACGTTTCCGCGTGATGAATTGTTCCAGATTTCAACCGATGAATTGCTGGAAATTGGTCTCGGTGTTTTGCACATCAAAGAACGGGCGATTATTCGTCTGTTTATCCGTCGCGATCCTTATGGCCGTTTCTTCTCCTGTTTTGCCTACACGCCTCGTGATATCTACACAACGAAGCTGCGTCTAAAGTTCCAGGATATTTTGGCCGAACATTTGAATGGCAAAGCCAACGAGATCCGTTTTGCCACTTGGTTCAGTGATTCGGTGTGCGCACGCACGCACTTTATTGTGCCGACCGAACATGCCGAAGACATCGAATTTGATATCAAAGCCATCGAAGCTGATATGCGCGAAGCGGCGCGCAGCTGGGATGATCATCTGCGTGATGCCTTGTTGGCCGAGTTTGGCGATGTTGACGGCAAACAACTGGCGACCAAATACGCGAATGCATTCCCGTCTGGTTATCGTGATGAAGCAACAGCATTTACGGCGGTCAATGATATTCGCCATCTTGAAACCTTGGTTGATGCCAATGCGTTGTCGATGTTGCTGTATCGACCACAAGAAGACGCACAAGATTCACTGCGTTTCAAACTGTATCGCTTAAATCAACCAATGCCCTTGTCAGATGTACTGCCGACCTTGGAAAACATGGGGCTGACGGTCATTGGTGAAACGCCACATCATCTTGAACGCGCCGATGGCAGCATTTGTTGGATCATGGATTTCAGTTTGCAATTCCAAGGCAACAATACCTTGCAACCAGATGCGGTCAAAGACGTGTTCCAAGACGCGTTCGCTGCCGTGTGGCGCAATCAAGCGGAAAACGACGGCTTCAATCGCTTGGTGCTTGGCGCCGGCTTGAATTGGCGCGAAGTCTCCGTGTTGCGTGCTTATGCCAAATATTTTTGGCAGATTGGTTTTACGTTCAGTCAAACCAGTATTGAACAAACGCTTGCGGCCTATCCGCAAATTGCACGTCAGTTAGTGCAATGGTTTAACGCGCGCTTTGAGCCCAATAGTGCCGATGGCCAACGTGCAGAGGTGTTGTTGGCCAGCATCAAAGCCGAACGAAGCAAAGTGGCTACATTGGATCAGGATCGTATTATCGGTCGTTATCTTGATGTGGTGCGCGCCACCGTTCGCACGAATTTCTTCCAACCGGATCACAGCGGCCAGATCAAACCTTATGTGTCGTTTAAATTGCGTCCTCAGCAAATTCCAGAAATCCCTAAGCCAACGCCGATGTTTGAAATTTGGGTATACAGTCCACGCGTTGAAGGTGTGCATTTGCGTTTTGGCAAAGTGGCACGCGGTGGTTTGCGTTGGTCGGATCGTCGCGAAGATTTCCGTACCGAAATTTTAGGTCTGGTGAAAGCGCAGCAAGTTAAAAACACGGTGATCGTACCAAACGGCGCCAAAGGCGGTTTTGTCTGCAAGCAAATGCCGAAAAGTCCGGATCGTCAAACCTTTATGAATGAAGGTATTGCGTGCTATCAAACGTTTATTCGTGCGTTGCTCGATGTCACTGACAATATCGTTGCCGGCAAATTGACCCCGCCCACAAATGTTGTGCGCCATGACGAAGACGATCCGTATCTGGTCGTCGCTGCGGATAAGGGCACCGCTACGTTCTCGGACATCGCCAATGCGATTTCGATCGAATACAACCACTGGCTTGGCGATGCGTTTGCATCAGGTGGCAGCAACGGTTATGACCACAAGAAAATGGGCATTACGGCACGCGGTGCTTGGGAGTGTGTGAAACGCCATTTCCGTGAAATGGGCAAAGACATTCAATCCGAGGACTTCACCGTCATTGGTGTTGGCGACATGTCCGGCGACGTGTTCGGCAATGGCATGTTGTTGTCGAAACATATTCGTTTGGTCGCCGCGTTTGATCATCGTCATATTTTCCTCGATCCGGAGCCGGATGCGGCGAAGAGCTTTGTCGAACGTCAACGTTTGTTCAACTTACCGTCGTCAAGTTGGGATGATTACGACAGAAAATTGATCAGCAAAGGCGGTGGTGTTTTTGCGCGCAGCAGCAAAACGATTCCGCTTAGTGTTGAAGTGCGTCGTATGTTAGGTACTGACAAAACCGAAATGGCCCCCAATGAATTGATGAACACCATTTTGAAAATGGATGTCGAGCTGCTGTGGAACGGCGGTATCGGCACTTATGTCAAAGCGGCATCGCAACGTCATAACGAAGTGGGCGACCGCGCCAATGATGGTTTGCGTGTCGATGGTCGAGAGTTACGCGCCAAAGTCATTGGCGAAGGTGGCAACTTGGGTATGACGCAACTCGGTCGCATCGAATACATGTTGAATGGTGGCCGTGGCAACACGGATTACATCGACAATGCGGCTGGTGTGAACACCTCTGACAACGAGGTGAATATCAAAATTGTGTTGGGCGCGCTGGTCGCCAGTGGCGATCTGACTGACAAACAACGCATCAAAATTTTGGCCGACATGACCGACGACGTTGGCGATGGTGTATTGCAAGACAATTACCGTCAGTCGCAATCGATCTCGATCACTGAATCGCGCGCGAACGCGATGGTCAAGGAGCACATCCGCTTTATTCATCAATTGGAACGCGAAGGCCGTCTTGATCGGGGCATTGAGTTTTTGCCCAACGATGAAGAGCTGCAAGATCGCATGATCAAAGGCAAAGGGCTGACGCGGGCGGAGCTGTCGGTTCTGAATGCGTACGGCAAAATGTCGCTGAAAGAAAAACTCTGCGTGCCGGAAGTGGTCGACAACAGCTTCTATTCTGCCAGCTTGCGCAATTATTTCCCGAAAGCGATGCGCGACAAATTTGCGGACACCATCGCGAACCATCGCTTGCGCGGTGAAATCATCGCCATGCAATTGGCCAATGAAATGGTTAACTTTGGCGGTGCCAACTTTGCGCATCGTATGATTGACGAAACCGGCGTCGATTTTGCCGAAGTGTCTGCCTGCTTTACGTTGGCCAAAGAAGTGTTTGGTATCGACAAATTATTCGAGGCGATTGAAGCGCTGGATAATAAAGTGTCGGCCAAAGTACAAATTGACATGATGTTTGAAGCACAGCGCATGCTGCGTCGTTGCGCGCGTTGGTTTATGCGTCAGCGTCGCAAAGACGCCGGTCTCGCCGACGAGATCGCGCGCTTCAAACCGGCCATCGATACGCTGTATGCCAACCTGACACAGTTCCTCGATCCGTCGGAAGCGAGTGAGTTGCTGACCGATGCCGAAAAGCTGTGCAAGCACAATGTGCCGAAAAAACTGGCACAACAAGTCGCGTTTTTGAGCACCGTGTTTGCCGGTTTGGACATTGCCGAAGTGGCCGAAGAAACGGGCAAATCGATCGAGTTAGTGGCGGAAACGTATTTCCGTTTGGGTGTGCGCACCGATCTGCATTGGTTCTTGTCGCAAATTGTGCGTCAACCGGTAGATAATCATTGGCAAGCATTTGCGCGTGCAGCGTTCCGTGAAGAACTGGATTGGCAACAACGTCAGTTAACGGTCGCCGTGCTGAAATTGACCGATGGTCAAGCGGATGCCAGCAGTCGCATCGATATGTGGCTGGCCGCGAACAACGACAGTATTAAACGGTGGCTGCAATTGCTGACGGATTTCCGCGCCAGTCAGGTGCATGAGTTTGCGAAGTTCTCCGTCGCGCTGCGCGAATTGGGCATTCTGGTGCAAACCAGTTTGCGTCAGAAGTCGTTGCCAAAGGTCAAAGCCAAGCGCAGCGAGGACAAGCCCAAGCGCAGCGAAGATAAGCCCAAGCGCAGCGAAGACAAGCCCAAGCGCAGTGATGAATCGCCGAAGCTTGTTGAAGTCAAACCTAAGCGCACCAGCGTGAAAAGCAAAGCGATCAGCAAACCGAAGTCTACTGTCAGCAAAGTTGTTGCGAAAGCAACGGTAAAAACAGCGACTAAGACATCAGCGAAAAGCACGAAGATAAAAACTACATCCGCTAAGCCGAAAGGCAAGACGGTCGCAAAAAAGCGCAAGTAATTTTGCTCAGTAAGAATGGGGCCTAACGGCCCCGTTCTTTTTCTCGGTGTGCGCGGTTGCGTCGACTCGGGGGACTATGTCACGAATAAAATCAGTCTATTTCGACCATCGCCAATAGCCAGAAATAATCAACTGGCTTGGAATGTAATGGGCGACTTTTCCCGAACAGCAGATACCTAGAGAAACCATCTCAAAAATAGCCAGACTCGGCGATCGGCACGCATGCGGTGCTCAGAAAGATTCGCCGCGGGGAAGCGACTAACCATCCTCATTTACTCTGTGTAAACGCCGGTTCTTGCGCTGCTATGCATGCACCTCGCCTTTGCCTGAACTCATTTAGAGATGGCTATTGCATGACTTTTCTTCATCACCCCGATACTATCGAATTGCGGAAGAAACCGAGTAGATCCAATCGGAATTGCTCTGGCATGATGGCTGAGTCAATTTCATCATCCGATTTTTTAGCCAGATCGATATCTGTGATGGTAATGTGTTGTTTCAATCGTGCGTGATAGAACACTTTGACAACGGGCGACAGTGGCTCGCTGGCGTTCGAACGCACCACCATGCCGATTTTGTCACTCTTCAATTTGACCAAGGTGCCGACCGGATACATGCCGATCGCACGAATGAATTCAGCGACCAGATTAGCATCATACGCGTGCGGTTCATCACGCAAAATTTTGAATGCTTTTAATGACGTAACGCCAGCTTTGTACACACGATGTGCCGTGATGGCATCGTACGAATCGACGATTGCGATGATGCGACCGGCTCGACTGATTTGATCGCCGGCCAATTGTTGCGGATATCCAGTACCATCGAGTCTTTCGTGATGTTGCGCCACGGTTTCTATCGCGATGGGGTCCATGCCAGGCGTATCGCGCAAGACATTGACGCCATGAGTGACATGGGCGCGCATTTGGGCAAACTCTTCTGGCGTCAATTTACCGGGTTTGTTCAGGATGCTATCGGGTACCAAAATCTTGCCGATGTCGTGCAGCAGCGCTCCCGTCGCCAATGTGTGAATTTGTTTTTCATCAAATTTGAGGTGACGCGCAAACACCGTCATCAGAATGGAAACGTTGACCGAGTGTTCCAATAAGTACGCGTCTTTTTCGCGCATGCGCGACACGCACAGCAGTGCATCTTGATTGCGGAAAATCGATTCCATCATATTGTTCGCGAGCGAACGCATCGGTTCTAACGCGATGGGACGGCCGGCTTTCAAATCAGTCAACGCTTTTTCTTGCAGCGCTTTGGCTTCATCGTACAAGGTGGCCGCGCGGCCGATTTCCTGCTCAAATGTCACTTTGTTTTGCAGTGGAATACCCAATGCGGCGACACCGGGCACAGTGGCCACTTCTTTGGTCGGGGCCGTGTCGTCGAATAACACGCGACTGGGGTCAATCATCACTTCTGTGACGCCGCGATTTTTCAGATTATTGATGGCCTGTTGCGAGCGCACAAAGCCTTGCGTTGTCACTTCGACGGAGCCGCTTTGTGCGGTGACGGCAACGACATACATGCCGGGTTTAAGCTGATCCACATTAAGGCGTTGCAAGGTAACTCACTTGTTAACCGATGTATCCCGTAACAAGCTTAGACGCAAACACCAAACTTGCAGCCACCTCACGGTGGCTGCTGCCGCGTTTTATGGGGTGATCCAATCGCGTTGGAATAAGCGAATGGCGGCGCCGTAACACAGGCTGCTGAGCACCAGCAGCACGGCAATCGGCAACAACATTTCGGCGATGGTGTACTCGCGCCAGATCGCGCCTTCGAGTGACACAATCGCCCAGCGTATGGGGCTTATCATCGCCACGTTTTGCATCCAGCTTGGCATCAGGAACAGCGGGATCATATTGCCGCCAATCATCGACAGCACCATGAATATCCCCCAACCGCCGCCGCCAATGGCTTCTTCGGTTTTAGCGATGACGGTCAACAGCAACATCATGCCGGTAAACGCCAGTGCAACGGCCAGCAAAGCCAATGCCAAGATCAAAATGTTCTGAATCGGAACGGAAAACAGTAACACGCCCAGCACCATAATCGCCGTCGCTGTGGTCAGCAAAGTCAGCAGGCACGCGGTCGCTTTGCCAAACAAAATCGCCCGTGTTGGCATCGGCGCGGCCAACAAGCGCAACAACGTGCCGCGCGAACGCTCTTTGGCCAGTGATACGCCAAAGCCCATCATGCCGCCTAACATCGCCCACACAATCGCCTGTGGAAATAACACGGAATAGGCATTGGGCGGTCCGCTGCGTTGACGTGACACATCAACTCGTTGCACAACCAGCGGCCGCATGTCCGGGCCTTTGGGCGCGCTTCCATTTGTCGTGCTGGTCGTGCTCTTTTCCATCAGCTGTTGGATCTTGGGCAGATAATCGTTCAGCAGCGTTTTCCATTCGTTATCTATGTCGTTGTTGCGCGTGATGTCGGCGTTTAGTTGCTGAAGCTGATCGCTCATCATGGCCGGGTTTTTAAACGCTTGTTCAAATCGGCTGGCCGCGTATTTCATCAACACCCCTTCCAACATGGCGGCTTCAGCCGCGCGCGAAGGGTCTGTGCCCACATTCAATTGCGGTGGTGTACCACTGAACACGCGCTGCCATTGCGCCGAAAACGCTGCCGGTATTTCAATGTAAGCAACGAGTTTTCCTTTGCGAACGGCCGTTTGGGCATCGATCAAATTCAGTTCGGTGATCTCAAGTTCAGTGGCTTGGCGCAATTGGGCGACAAAGGTTTGTGCACCTTCATCGAGTGTGGCCGGCAAGACCAAGGCTACCGTCATTTTGCGATCGCTGTTGTTGCCGCCCAGCAAACTGCCGAACAACACGACAAATAACAACGGAAAAATAAACGTAAAAAAGATCGTCGCTTTTGATGTAAAAATCAATTTGATGTCTTTGCGGGCCATCGCTAGCACTGCGTTCATATTTAATCCCTTAATTGACGACCGGTTAAATGCAAAAAGACCGATTCCAACGTGGGCGTTCGCACTTCGATCAACGTGTCGTCGTGCCAGTGCTGACCGAGCGTGCGCAAATGTGGCAACACTTGTCGTGTGTGAATGGGGGCGCTGGCGTTATCGTCATGAACGATGATGGTGCTGTCGCCGCCGTGTTGGCGAATCAGATTGCTGACGGTATCACAGGCCAATAATTTGCCGTGATCAATAATGGCCACGCGATCACATAGCCGCGTCGCCTCTTCCATATAGTGCGTGGTGTAGACAATGGTTTTGCCCAGTTGCTTCAGTTCAAGAATCACGTCGAATAAATTGTTGCGCGATTGCGGATCAACACCCGCGGTGGGTTCATCCAACACAATGATGTCGGGATCGTGCAATAACGCTATACCCAAATTTAATCGTCGTTGCATACCGCCTGAAAAATGGGCAACGCGATCGCGTGCTCGATCGCTTAAACCCACCGTGCGCAAGACGCGCTCGCCGGCGTCGTGCAACGCGGCGCCGGATAAACCATACAGCGCGCCGAAAAAGCGCACATTGTCCAAGGCGGTCAATTGTTCGTACAACGCCAGTTGTTGCGGCGCCAATCCAATTCGGCGGCGAGTGGCTGGTGATTGGGGGGATTCGCCGTCAATGGTGATGCGACCATCATCGCAAGCCAGCAAACCGCACAGCATCGCCACAGAGCTGCTTTTTCCCGCACCGTTGGGGCCCAGCAAGCCAAGAATTTCACCGCGACGGATCTGCAAATCGAGTTGATCGACAGCACGCCGTGTACCGTAGGATTTACTCACGTGATCAAAGCTGATCATGATGTCCCAAAACAAAATGATTCGAGGCCGGCAGTGTCACGTATGTAGTGGCGCTGGTAAAGCCATTACGGTGTAAACAGACTTTGCTGACGTGCTGTGTCAAAATTGCGCATCGCTTTTTGGAGAGTAATCTGATGTCGCAGCCGCACGTTCACGGTCCCCATTGCCAACACGATCATGAGCACGAACATGTGCACGGTCCTGATTGTGATCACGACCACCATCACCACCCTGCGCAGATGCCGGTAAGCAACCCGCTGCGTGATGTCGGTCGCAACGATCCCTGTCCCTGTGGCAGTGGCAGCAAATTCAAAAAATGCCACGGCAAATAGTCCGATGAATGATGTGATCATGCGCTCGCGCTGCGGCGCGTTGCTGAAAGCAATCGAGCAGCAGTTGCGCGCCCAAAAGCACTGGGCCGCCGAGGCACCGACGGTGGATCGGATGAACAGTAGCCTGCCGTTCTCCTGTGACAAGTTGTCGCTCGAGGAGTGGCTGCAGTTTGTGTTTATTCCGCGTATGCAGTTTTTGCTCGACAGCGGTGCGGCACTGCCGCGCGGTGCCGGTCTGGCGCCCTATGCTGAAGTTGTTTATCGCGAGCGTTTGCCGGAAATGGCCGATTTGCTGGCGCTACTACGAGAGGTCGATAGGGTGCTGGCCGGGCCGGCTTCACCGGCGGGCAGCCATTGAGCCAGCGGCACGCACCCGTTGGCGAGCACGATCCCTTCTGACAGTAACAAGCTTATCTGGCGGCGATAATCGGCTGAGCCGGGGGCGAAGGCGGGTTTGCGACTGGCCGTCATCACCCGATACCACGCAATGCGGCTGCCGCTGGGCAGCTCTCGCAACACTCGGGCCACCAGGCGATGGTAGCGGGGTAAACCCGCTCGCGCCGCAACGTCGGCATAGCTTGTCGCGAAGCCGGCTGGCAAGTGAGTAAGTGCTACTATAATTTGTTCTTTGAGCGCTTCTGTGCGGGTTGTCATGTTCGATGCTTGACAGCTGTGAAACGAGTCTTTATAAGGACGCGCAAATTTTCACCACAAGTATGAGGTGTACAGTATGGCGGGTTTGGGTGATTTGGAAGCAGACTTTGTTGAAGTCGAAAGCGAAGGTAACTCCGAGCACATCAATCTGGATGCTGGTCAAGTCAAGGCGCCGCCGCGTTGGCGCCAAATCGAGATGGCTCGTGAAAAGACACAGCTATCCAAGATCCTCGACTCCTACGACGAGTGGGAACTCGACGACAGCGAAGAATAAGTGCAAACGGCAGCCCATGGCTGCCGTTTTACGTTGTTCTCCTTGCGCAGACGGATGGGCTGTCGTGACTACTCGGCGTGGCTGTGATAATTGAGATCGCGGTCTTTGGTTTCGGGTAAAAAGAACGCGCCAATCACAAATGTCATCGTTGCGATGATGATCGGATACCACAGGCCAAAATAGATATCACCGGTTGCCGCGACCATTGCGGCGGCGACGAGTGGCAAAAAGCCACCGAACCAACCATTGCCAATGTGATAGGGCAATGACATGGATGTGTAACGAATATTGGTCGGAAACAATTCGACCAAAAAGGCCGCAATCGGCCCGTACACCATCGTCACATACAACACCAATACAAACAAAATGGCGACAACCATGGGGCGGTTCATTTGCGCCGGCTCAGCCTTGCTGGGATATCCCGCCGCCGCAATCGCTGCTTGGTAATCGCTTTCCTTAAAACCCCTTAGCGTTTTTTCATTGATTTGTACCAGCACTTCGTCGGGGTGATCATCTCGTAATGTTTCGCTGCGATAACTGACACCGTTTTTCGCCAAAAACGATTTGACCTGATCGCAGACGCTGGGTTTGTAAGACGGTGATGGAATGATCACGATATTGCAATTGCGTGCACTGACCATCACTTGTGTCTGTGCTTGTGCCTGTTCCAGCGCTGGATTGGCAAAGTGAGTCAGTCCCTGAAATAGGGGAATGTAGGTGATCGCCGCAATCGCGCAACCGCACAGCATGATCCATTTGCGTCCCACTCTGTCAGACAATTTGCCGAACACAATAAAAAAGGGTGTCGCTAACGCCAGAGCGATCGCGATCATCACATACGCTTCGGCAAAATTCACTTTTAGCGTTGTCGTCAGAAAATACAGTGCGTAAAACTGACCGGCGTACCAAACCACGGCTTGACCTGCGACTGCGCCGAACAACGCAAAGAAAACGTATTTGGCATTGGGTAAACGAAAAAAGCTGTCGCGGATCGGCGCGCGCGACGCTTTGCCATTGGCTTTCATTTCTTGAAACAACGGTGATTCGTTCAGTTTTAAACGAATGTAAATCGAGAACACCAACAGCACGATGGATACCAGAAACGGCACGCGCCACCCCCAGCTTTTGAAATCCTCCTCAGACATGCTGATGCGGCACAGCAAAATGACGACGAGCGATAAAAAGAAACCTAATGTCGCGGTGGTTTGAATCCAACTGGTTGCACTGCCGCGTTGCCCTGGTAGCGCATGCTCGGCAACATACGTGGCGGCACCACCGTATTCACCACCGAGCGCCAGACCTTGAATCAATCGCAAAATCACCAAAATCGTCGGAGCGGCCCAACCGATCTGCTCAAACGTCGGTAAAAAGCCAACGCCGGCGGTAGAAATACCCATCAAAAAAATCGTGATCAAGAATGTGTATTTACGACCAACCAAATCGCCGAGTCGGCCAAACACAATCGCACCGAAAGGGCGCACTGCAAAACCGGCACCAAACGTCGCCAGCGATGCCAGTAACGCGGCCGTGTCGTTGCCTTTGGGAAAAAACAAAGCGCCGAAAAACACCGCTAACGTGCCATACAAATAAAAATCGTACCACTCAAAAACGGTACCGAGTGATGACGCGAAAATAACGCGCCGTTGTTCAGTCAATTGCAGCGCCGAGTTGGGGCCGGCGGTTGCTGCCGTGCTGGCATGATTCATCGTTGTTCCTCCTAAAGCAGTCGCCAGCCTAAAACAGGTCGACAAGAACGGGCAAGTCGTCATGATCGATAGGCTTGCTTTTGTGCGGTCATCACCCTATAAACGGCGCAGACATACACAACCTCTGGTGTTCCTATGTGGTCGAGACTCACACGCATGTCATCGTATTTTTTGCCGATATTATTGTTTGTCAGCGGAATGGCATCGGCCGCCATTGAAGAAAAATTCAAAGGTGAACGGCGCGAAGATGCGGCTTCGTTCGCTGAGCGTACGCATGATTTGTTCATCGATGACTATTTTTCCGTGTTAAACACGCGCTGGGGCTTGTTGCATCGTGTGCCGGGATCTGAAGTCGAAGCGGAAACCGCGTTGCGTGAAAAAGCCGAGCGTATCAGCGCACTGATGACTGGTATCAAACAGTATTCAAGACAAGTGCTGATCATTGCCGAATCGGCGCAATCCGACAGCGCCAAAGCGCAAGCCATCGCATCGTACTTGTCCGAACGCGCAGCGCCGTTGGCAACTGCGCTTGGCCATGAAGCCAACCATTTTGACGCCGTGATCGCGAAAATCAGCCAGCAAAAAAATCTGCGCGAAGCGCTACGCAGCGCGCAGCCATTGTTTGATGCGGCCGAACATTTAATGCAACAGCATTTGACATCGGCCGAACAGCAAGTGAGTGCGGTTGAACAAGTTTTGCTGGCAAAAATTGACGAACACTACGCACCGATTTTAACGTTGCACGACAAACTCGATCAGCGCAAGCGTCCGCTGGTACAAAAGTTGGGCGCGCAATTACCCACCAAATTGGACTCAGCCGACAATGCCGAACTGCAGTATCTGAATGCCGTGCAAGCATTGATCGGCACCGACTACGAACGTTTGTTGCAGTGTCGTCAGTTGGTCAACGAAAGCAAAACCGAATTGCAGGCCGATCTGGCTCGTTTGCGCAGCACGATGAGCATCTGGGTGCGCGCCCACGCCAAAATGAGTAAAGGCATTTATCATCCCGCCGAATGGTTTGAAGTGGACGAATTACCTAAACGCCTTGTTAAAAAAATTGGGCTTTAAGTAAATCAACTTAGGTGGGTGGCAACTTATCCAACAATCGGTCCAGTTGGCGTCCGTGTTGAACTTCGTACCATTCTTTTAGCAAGCGTCTTGCCACCGACGCACTGGGTGGCAGGATGAGCTGTTTGCTGAATATTGCTTGTTCTAATTCATCCGGATTTAACCACAACGCCTCTTCCAATTCATTGTCATGCAAATCGATGGTGGTGGACTCCGCTTCGGCGAAGAAGGCCAACATCAAAGACAGTGGAAATGGCCACGGTTGTGAGGCGAAGTACTGCACATTTTTGAGGCGCACACCGGATTCTTCCAGAATTTCGCGTGCGCAGGCTTGTTCAAGTGTTTCGCCAGGTTCGACAAAGCCTGCGAGCACTGAAAAGCGCTTGGGTGGCCAACTAGCCTGGCGGCCCAGTAAAATTTTATCACCGTGTGTAACCGCGACAATCACGGCCGGATCGGTGCGTGGAAATTGGTTGTGACCACATTGGGTGCATTGTGCTTCGTGACCTCCGGCGATAAATTGATTGGGGTTGCCACAGACACCACAATAACGGTGTTTTTTTTGCCAGGTGAAAATCGCGGCGGCAAAGAAAACGTGCGCGATATCCGCTTCGGACGATTGCACGGCGAAACTGCGCAGATCGCATAATTCATGGGGATGTGTATCGAACGGCGTTTCATGCAGGAGCGCAAATGTTGGTTGCGGAAAACAGCCAAGAAATAAGCTGTTTGCAAAGGCTGATTCGGCCAGTTCGCTGAATGACAACCACAGGGGAGCATGATCGCGCACGGCGATTTTGTCACCTACCATGATCAATACACGGGCCGTGTCACGGAATTGTGTCAGTTGTTCCGCATCACGGCGCCAGTGGGCATTACGCTGTGTCGTAAAATGCAAGCTCATTGTGTCACCCAAACATAACTGATACACGTTAACACCAACCACAACGTGATGGCCATGGTCAGTGGTTGCCAGCGAACTTGCTGCAAGGTTGAACGGCTGAATTGGCAACCAATGCCAAATAACGCCAATGCAAATAATTGATGCGCGAATGGTGTGATGGCGTGCGAAAATCCGTTGATGCCCGGAAACATCGTACGCACGACACTGGCGACGACAAACAGCAGAATAAACCACGGCCAGCTGATTCGATTTCGGCGATGCTCAATGGCGGCCATGACAATAACGAGTGGAATAATCCATAAACTGCGCACCAATTTAGCCGTGGTGGCCGTGTTGACGGCGTCAGGTGCAAACGCAGTGGCCGCGCCCACTACGGAACTCGTGTCGTGAATCGCTAACGCTGACCAAACACCAAATTGTTGCGGCGTCAGTTCGAGCCATGTGCCGAGATACGGAAACACAAACAACGCTACCGCGTTTAATAAAAACACTGTGCTAATCGCAATAATAATGGCTTGACTGCGTGCGCGAATGACCGGTGCCATCGCCGCAATGGCGGAGCCGCCGCAGATTGCGGTGCCAACGGTTAACAAAATGCCCGTGTCGCGTTCCAGTTTTAGTGTGCGTGTCAACAACCAACCAAGACTGAGTGCAACGGTGATGGTCACTATTGATGCCAACCAGGTTTGTTGTGCGGTGTGCCAAATTTCAAACAACGGCAGATTAAAACCGAGTAACACAATCGCGCATTTGAGCAAGAGACCTGACCAGCGATGCAACGGCTGCAACGAGAGGGTCGGAAACAGTAGTGCTGCCGTTATACCCAACAATAAGGCGATCGCGCTGTTGCAAGCACCGGCCAAGATCAGCATTGCAATCGCAATCAACACACTGCGAATGGACCACAACGGAGCGGCAGAGAAAAACGGCATTTTGGTTAGGATGAACAACTTGATGCGCTTATTGTAAGCGTTACGCGATGGGTGCACAGCGAAATTGCATTGCCAACAGGGGCGACCGCTGTGCCTTAAACATAACGCCACAATGCTAAAGAAAAAGAACAAACCCAACGCGACAAAGGTGTCGGGAAAACATTTGAAGCGCGGCTTCGCGTAGCGGGCAACGAGGTTAACAAAACACAAGGCTCACGAAGAACACAATAAAAGCCGCGGGACGGGGTACTAGGTGAACTTTCAGGGGGCGCACGTTCAGTCACAGCGGAAGGTCCGCTTTGTTCAATCTTGAATCAGCACCCACTTAATTTTCCCTATTTAGCGTGCAATACCGGGAAGACAAGCCTTGCTGCTTTGCTTCTCGATCAAGCTCAGATATGCTTTTGGTCCGCACTAAAACTCCCTACAACAAGCAGACTATAGCCATGGACAAGAAGTCGCAAAAAGCAAGGGATATCGGCAAGCATGGCATCACGCTGAACGTCATCGTTGCCCAGTGTGATGTGCATCGCCAACTTCACGAAGAAGCAACCGCAGGCACGCTTCGTCCGCTATTTAAAACGCTAATCGTTAACGATTAATCGTATCGAGCGAAGGCTCGGTAGTTAAGGAACTTTTATGGCCATTAAGAAAACCGAACTCTATTCCTCCTTGTGGGCCAGTTGCGACGAGCTACGCGGAGGCATGGATGCCAGCCAATACAAAGACTACGTGCTGACCATGCTGTTTATGAAGTACGTGTCCGACAAATACAAAAACGACCCCTACGGCATGATCGTTATCCCCAAGGGTGCCAGCTTTGACGACATGGCGGCGCTCAAAGGCGACAAAGAGATCGGCGACAAGATCAACAAAATCATCAGCGCCTTGGCCGAAGAAAACGACCTTAAAGGCGTGATCGATGTGGCGGATTTCAACGACGAAGACCGCTTAGGCAAAGGCAAAGATATGATCGACCGCCTATCCAAGCTGGTCGGCCTTTTCGAAGGAATGGATCTGTCGTCCAATCGTGCCGACGGTGACGACTTGTTAGGCGATGCATACGAGTATTTAATGCGTCATTTCGCCACCGAATCCGGTAAATCGAAGGGGCAGTTTTATACACCGGCCGAAGTCTCGCGCATATTGGCCAAAGTCATTGGCATTAATAACGACACGCCACAAGACGCCACGGTTTACGACCCCACCTGCGGTTCAGGCTCCTTGTTGTTAAAAGCCAGCGACGAAGCACCGCGTGGCCTCACCATCTTTGGCCAAGAGATGGACAACGCCACCAGCGCCTTGGCGCGCATGAACATGATTCTGCACAACAACGCCACCGCCAAAATATGGAAGGGCAACACTATCGCCGATCCGCAATGGAAAGAAACCGCTCCAAACGGAAAAGCACAATTAAAAACCTTCGACTTCGCGGTCGCCAACCCACCGTTTTCCAACAAAAACTGGACCAGCGGCATCAACCCGCAAGAAGACGAATTCGGCCGCTTCACGTGGGGCATACCGCCCGAAAAAAACGGTGACTACACCTTTTTGCTGCACATCATCAAAAGTTTAAAAAGCAGCGGCAAAGGCGCGGTGATTTTGCCGCACGGCGTGTTATTTCGCGGCAATGCCGAAGCACGCATTCGTGAAAACTTAATCAAGCAAGGTTACATCAAAGGCATTATCGGCCTGCCCGCCAATTTGTTTTACGGCACCGGCATTCCGGCCTGCATCATTGTCATTGATAAAGAACATGCCAATGCGCGCAAAGGTATTTTTATGATCGATGCCAGCAAAGGCTTTATCAAAGACGGCAACAAAAACCGCCTTCGTGCGCAAGACATTCACAAAATCGTCGATGTGTTTACCAAACAACTGCTCTTGCCTCGTTACAGCCGCATGGTGCCCTTAAGTGAAATCGCCAGCAACGACTACAACCTGAACATTCCGCGTTACATTGATTCGAGCGAGCCCGAAGATCTGCACGATTTAAGCGCGCACTTAAACGGCGGCATTCCCAATCGTGATATCGATGCGCTGCAACATTACTGGCAAGTGTTCCCCAGCATTCGCGCCAACTTGTTCAAACCAGGCCGTGCCGGTTACAGCGATGCCTTAGTCAAGGCCTCTGATGTCAAAAACACCATCTTAAATCACGCCGAATTCAAAACCTTTGCCGAGCAAAGCCTTAAACCGTTTACAGAGTGGTCACAACAGATCAATTTAAAAGCGATTGCACAAGGTGAATCGCCCAAGCACATCATTCACCGCATCAGTGAAGATCTGCTCAATCGTTACGCGCAATCGCCGCTGCTCAGCAAATACGATATTTACCAAATCTTGATGGATTACTGGGCCGAAACCCTGCAAGACGATGTCTACGTGCTGGTGCAAGATGGTTGGAACGCAGGCCGTGTGCTACGTGAGCTCGTTGCCAAATCGGGCGAAAAACTCAAAGAATCGCCCGATTTAATCATCGAAAAAGCCAAATACAAAGCGGAGTTGATTCCACCCGCTTTAGTCGTCGCGCGTTATTTTGCCGCCGAACAAACAACGATTGATGCACTACAAACCGCACTCGATAGCGCCACGCAAGAACTGGAAACTTATCTAGAAGAAAACAGTGGTGAAGAAGGTCTACTCAATGACGCGCTAAATGACAAAAACAAAGTCACCAAAGCAAGCGTGATCGCGCGCTTAAAACTCGTCACCGACAAAGAAGAAAGAGCCGCACTTAACCAAGCCAAAAAACTGTTCGATGCCGAAGCTGATGCTAAAGCCGCACTAAAAGCAGCGCAAGACGCACTCGATCTTGCTGTGTTTAAGCAATACCCAAAACTCTCCGATGCCGAAATAAAATCGCTAATCGTCGACGACAAATGGCTGGCGACACTGCAAGCCAATATCGTGGCCGAAA
>JAYSCL010000056.1:0-25959 GCA_041914905.1 Enterobacterales bacterium | reverse complement strand
TGACGTGCACTACGCGACAGTAAGCCGAGTGATAAAGCGAAAGGAGCGCGAGCGGTATGAGTGATGTTGGGTGCTATATTGCAAGACCTGACCCCCCATTCTAGACCTGACCCCCCATTCTCGCACAAGACCTGACCCCCCATTCTCGCATGACCCCCCATTCTCGCATACGGCTCGGCTTAATGCGCAAAATAGCCGAAGCAAGGGCATTAGGCTGTGCTATTCCTCCTGAAGTAATTATGACACTAGCTATGTCAACACCAACTCAGCCGGTTCGATAACGGAGTGTCAAATTATGGGTTCTCCTAACAATGTTCTTGTTTCTGACGAAATGGCTAACTCGCTTATCGATAAGATAACCGAAAGCACCATATTCGAGAAGAAATCGATCCATTTTGAAATACAAGACGATTTCAAGTTTTTACTTTTAACCATCAACACTCACGATAAAGACTCCCCAGAGATTTATGCTCAGCGCATTATTATTCGTGATATTTTGAATTCATCCATACCAAGAAGGGACGGGGAATATTCTTGGATGGTTAATTTCAAATTTCATGATGAAGTCGTTGATAGCTATTTTGGTGGAGACACGCAAAGCCCAGACTCAGGACTTTAATAGAGAAAACAAGAAAAGATGACGGATTTATTTAACTGATCACGCTTTTATATAAAACAAAAACCCCGCACAATCCAAAATTGCGCGGGTTTTTTATTTGGCTTAATTTTTGTAACGCGCCCAATCGCAAATCACCCACACGGGTGATGCAACTTTGAAGCACGACTGCACAAATCGCAGGCAAAAAAAGGCCGCTTATCGCGGCAGGGGAAATTGGGAAACTACGTTCTAGTTTTTCGAGCAGTTTAAACACTATTTTTTTTTGCGCTGTCAGGTGATGTCGCACCGCACAAAAATTTGTGATTTAGTTCCATTTCATGAAGGGATTTATCAATCGCAGTAGCGGTGAGGTAAATTGCAGCGGCGCCGATTCGGCGACCAGGCAAATACAATCTTCGTCGCTGCTGGCGATTGGCGCGTGGCGGTGATCACCGTCGGCGATCATCAAATCACCTTGGTCATAACGGCCATAAGAATCGGAATAGGCACCGGCCAAAATCAAGGTCATTTCGTTGCCGCCGTGGGTGTGGGTCGGCATTTTGGCGCCGGCTTTAATGTGCAGCAGTGACACATGACAATCGGCGGTGGCCAGGACGTTGGCGCGGCGCACCGGTCCAAATTGTTGCCATTTGATCTCGCGGATACGCTTCTGCAAGGTGTCACGCACCGACAGACTCGTCGTGTTGACGGTTTCATTGCGCTGAATACGTTGCCAAACGCGATCACAGGCATCGGCACTCAGGTCGCTTGGTGGTAATTCGCTCAGCAAACTGGCGCCAACACTCTGCAACGTTTGCAGATCGTGTCGACACTGCGGGCAGTCTTCGAGATGCGCAGACAGAACCAAACGAAAACCTTCTGGCATGTGGCCGGCGACAAAATCGAGTAGCCACTCTTTGGGCGGGTGATAGCGGGCCATTATTGCGGCACTCCAAACAATTCTTGTAACTGCATCAATGCCGCGCGGATCCGTGACTTTACGGTGCCGAGCGGTACTGACAATTCATCCGAAATTTCCTGATGCGTTTTTTCCTCCAGGAACGCCATTCGCAGCACTTCCTGTTGATTGGCTGGCAGCTGTTGCAACTGCGCCAGCACACGTTCGCTGCCCACGTTGATCAGCGCTTGTTCCTCGGTGCCATAGGCGGGATCGGGAATAAACGCCTGCAATTCGTCAATATCGACACAGGCCTCGGCCTGCCACAGTTGTTTGCGCCGCAACGCATCGATGCGACGGTTGCGTGCAATCGTGAAGATCCACGTCGAAGCCGCTGCTTTGCTGGCGTCGAACGCATCAGCGCGTTGCCAAACGGCGAGCAGCGTTTCTTGCGTCAGCTCTTCGGCTTCAGCGGGACTGCAGCCAATGCGCGCCAAATAGGTTTTGACGCGCGGCGCAAAATGTTGGAATAACGCCACAAACGCCGGCTGGCTGCGCTCGCGCGCAACACGATTCAGCAACGCGGCGCCGTTAATGGCTTGGGTACTGTCGACCACAGAATTCTCGCGGGTAACGGTCAATCGCAAGTGTCTATCGTGTCCGCTGGTTTGAGTCATCGCAAGGGTTTCGGTGCAGGGTGTAGGGCTTGTACGGGCATTGGCCGTGATTGGATGAATAGGTGAGAAGGAATTTGTTGGTGATTGTGGTGAGCTTCACAACCTGAACGGCCATCAGGCTGAAAGACCACCACAAATTTTTGTTGTATGGTCATCAGGACTGCAAATCCCTATTCAAAAGCTTTGTTGCGTAACGAAAGTTTATTGTCGATCTTCTTCGTGCGAGGCCGGTTTCCGGACCGGCGGCCGGCTTACTTTCTTTGCTCGCGCGAAAGAAAGTAAGCAAAGAAACGCGCCCTTCTCGGCCGCACTTGGCTAGCGCGTATAGCTGGCACCGGTCCTGCGTTACTCGTTTGTCGCGGAATTTTTGTGATGGGGCATCCAAGCCCCACCACAAAAACCTCGCCATCCTTGGGCGAGGCCCGCCATTTCAGGGCGGGTTTAACCGCGTCAAACTGCGTTACTCGGGCGGCCTCAAAAGGGAACCCTTTTGTTTCAACGGGGCCAGTGCTGCCGCATCAAAACAAAATGCTTTTTCTTTGTGGACTTTGTGTCTTCGTATTGAATTTTGTGTTTTGTTTTTGAATATATTTGAAATTTTGTGGGAATTTGCCAGCCTGACGGTCGTCCTACATAGTTGAACAGAAACAATGTGGATGATGCAATTATTACAGTGTTCACAAGAAAAGAACGTCGCGAATCAATTCAACCGCAATTGAATTCCCGCCGCTTTTAAATGCGCGGCTTCCTGTTCGATTTCGGTGGCGACGAGGGCGTGTTGTTGCAGCCAGCGTTTCGAAATAGCCAATTGCCAACGTGAACCGTTGACGGTTAATTTGATGCGTGGTTGATCGTTGTCGCAGCGGCGGTGATGCAACAGCGCGGCGATGCGCAGCACGACGGCCATGATTTTGGCCGGGTTGCGCCAACCACGGGCGAGGGTTGCGACTTCTTCGGCGGGAAAACTGCGACGGTGTGCGCGCACCAAAAACGCAAGCACAGCTTTTTCTTGCTGCGTAAAGCCGTCGATATCGGTGTGCTGAATAATATAAGCGCCGTGCTTGTGATGCTGACCATAACTAATGCTCATGCCGATCTCGTGCAACAACGCAGCCCAACTCAGCATCGCTTCGCAGTCGTTGCAGTCATCCAATGCTGCGGCCAGTGGTTTGAACAATTTGGTGGCCGTGGCTTGCACGCGTTCGGCTTGTTGTTGATCGACATGGTGGCGATGCATCAAACCGTAAATGCTGCGTTGACGCACATCCAGTTGCTGAAAACGGCCGACCAATTCGTACAGCACACCTTCGCGCAGTGCGGCATCAACGGCCTGCATGGATTCAACGCCGAGCAATTCAAAACACGACAAGAGAATGGCAAGGCCAGACGGAAAGATCGCGCGACGATTGTCATCGAGTCCGTCAAAATTCAATTTGTCGACATGGCCAGCCGCGATTATTTCGTCGCGCAAGGTCTGCAACCGCGCGCGCGTAATCAGGCCATCGTCAAAACCGCGCGCTGCCAAAATTTGGGCGACACTCAAAATCGTGCCGGAGCTGCCAAAGCAGTGCTGCCAGCCGAGCGCGGTGTATTCTTTTTCGATGGTTTGCAATTCGACATAGCATTGCGTTTGACAGGCTTTGAAGCGCTGCTTGCTGATGTCGCCATCGGGAAAAAAACGCCGCTCAAATGCGACGCAGCCCATTTGCAAACTGTTCAATAGTTGTGGTTTAAAACCACTGCCAATAATCAATTCCGTCGAGCCACCACCAATGTCAATGACGAGGCGTTTGCCCTTGCCGGTGCGTGCGTGTGACACACCGGAATAAATCAATCGCGCCTCTTCTTTGCCGGCAATCACATCAATGGGAAAACCGAGCGCGTCTTGTGCCCGCTCCAAAAACGCATCGCTGTTTTTGGCGACACGCAAGGTGTTGGTGCCGACGGCGCGCACCGCTTGAATCGGCATCGCTTGCAAGCGCAAACCAAATTGCGTCAGTGTTTTGAGCGCTTTTTGTTGTGCCGCCTCGGTCAAATATCCTTTGTCCAAACCGGCGGCCAAACGCACGCGATCTTTCACCTTGGCCAGTGTCAACAAACCGCCGTCGACGACTTTCGCAATCGTCATGTGAAAACTGTTCGATCCCAAATCAATGGCGGCGACAATATCGTGTTTGGCGGGTTTTTCTTTGAGTGAACGTTTGGGCATGTTGAATGGCGTTTCGAGTTATGGGTTCGGGTTACGGGTGGGTTACGTTGATGATCCGTGTGTACGTTAAACAGGCTCGCATTAAATACGATGCAAAAAAACGAAAACCAACCACCCCCAACCCCCTCCTTTGAAAAGCAAGGAGGGGGCTTTTAAGCCCTCCCCTTTTTTCGCCCCACAGGGATGTGGGAAGTGTTGGCGGCGGTCGGGAACCGACGCCAATCAAGGGGAGGGTTTGGGTGGGGTTGAAGTTTTTGATCCAGGGTTTATGCGTTCCTGTTTAGTTTGGCATGCAGTTGTGTGTGGATTTGTCACTCACCACTCGCAACTCAAACCCGCAACCGATTTTATTGTCGCCGTCCGTGTCGTGCCGTTTGTTTACCGGGACGACGTTGTCGATTACGAAACGGTTTATCGCCGCCTGCCGCCGGCGATTGCCCCATCATTTCGTCCGGGGACATCGGTTCACGTAACAAGCTGCCTTCAAATTCGCCGCGCGGAATACTGTGACCGATATAGTTTTCGATCAGCGGCAAATTTTGCCCGTTGTCTTCGCTGGCAAAACTGATCGCCTCGCCTTCTTTACCGGCGCGTGCCGTGCGGCCAATGCGATGCACATAATCTTCCGGATCGTCCGGCAAATCATAATTGAACACATGGGTGACGCCTTCGATATGCAAGCCGCGCGCGGCGACATCGGTGCAGACCAAAATAGCGAGCTCGCCATTTTTCAATTGCTCGAGCAACTGCAGGCGCTTTTTCTGCGGTACGTCACCGGTCAGCAAACCCGCATTTAAGCCATATGCGGCCAAATGCGCCCACACATCTTCGCTGGTGCGTCGCATATTCGTAAACACGATCGCGCGATCGGGTTTGAGCGTATCGAACAGACCGAGCAGCAGAGAAATGCGTTCGCTGTTGCCGGGGCAGTACAGCAGTTCGCGAATGCGGCTGGCGGTCATCTGTTCTGGCTCAACGCGAATGTGTTCGGCGTTGTGCATGTGTTCGTACGCGAGCTCCAACACGCGTTGATTCAGCGTGGCCGAAAACAACATATTCAATCGATCGTTGGGCGGCGGCATTTTGCGCAGCAAATACCGCACATCAGCAATAAAACCCATGTCGAACATGCGATCGGCTTCGTCGAGAATCATCACGTCGATCGCATCAAGGCCATAAGCGCCTTGTTTGTAGTAATCGAGTAAACGACCGGTCGTGCCGATGATCACATCGACCCCTTGCAGCAGGTTGCGACGTTGTTCTTCGTAACCGGCGCCGCCGTACACGACGGCCAGTTTAAGGCCTGAATATTTCGCTAATTTGATACCGTCTTCATAAATTTGCACGGCCAGTTCACGGGTGGGGGCCATCACAAAACAGCGCGGCTCATTCGGTAAGCGGCCCTGAATTGCCGGCAGCGTCAACAAATCATTGAAGGCTGCCAGCAAAAAAGCGGCGGTTTTGCCGGTGCCGGTTTGAGCCTGGCCAGCGATATCGTGGCCGTTCAACAATTTAGGCAGGGTTTGCGCCTGGATCGGTGTGCAGTGGGTGTATCCGAGCTCGTCCAAGGCTTTGATTAGACTGGGATGAAGCCCCAATCCGGCGAAAGTTTGATCAGTTAAGTGTTTCGTCATTCGTTTTCCATCTTGCCAAGCCCGCTTCCGGGCTTGAAAATGCCCCTCTCCGCCTACAAATAGGCGCCCGTTACCCTTAAAGGCCCAGGAGCCGTTATGAGCAATAACATTACCTACGTCACCGACGCCAGCTTTGAAACAGACGTTTTACAGTCCGATGTGCCGGTGTTGGTGGATTACTGGGCCGAATGGTGTGGCCCCTGTCGTATGATTGCCCCTATTTTGGACGAAATTTCGGCGGATTACGCCGGTCGCCTCAAGGTAGCCAAGCTTAACATTGACGAGAACCCCGGCACACCGCCGAAATTCGGCATTCGCGGCATCCCAACGCTGATGCTGTTCAAAGGCGGTCAAAACGTCGCGACCAAAGTCGGCGCTTTGTCGAAATCGCAGCTGGCAGCGTTTATCGATTCTAATCTGTAATGGTCAAATCCGTTAGGGGCGCCTTAAACGACGCCCCTAAACTGGACAAACGCCCATCCGGCCGCTATCGTTAGCCCACGGTGCACCTTAAGCGCCGCTTCTTAATTCCCCTGCATTACCTCTCGTATCGAATAATCGTGCCGCATTCGCGGACCTTCACTCATAAGCCAAAACTACTCTCATGAATCTGACCGAACTCAAGAAAAAATCCGTCCAGGAACTCAACGAAATCGCGCTAAGTTACAACCTCGAAGGCACTGCGCGACAACGCAAGCAAGACATTATTTTTGCCATCTTAAAAAACCACGCGCGCAACGGCGAAGAAATCAGTGGTGATGGTGTTCTCGAAATACTGCCCGATGGTTTCGGCTTTTTACGCTCCGCCGACGAATCTTATTTGGCCGGCCCCGATGATATTTACGTCAGCCCCAGCCAGATCCGTCGCTTCAATTTGCACACCGGTGACACCGTTGCCGGCAAAATCCGCCCGCCGAAAGAAGGCGAACGTTATTTTGCGTTGTTGAAAGTCGATCACATCAATTTCGACAAACCCGAAAACGCCAAAAACAAGATCCTGTTTGAAAACTTGACACCGTTGCACCCGAACGCACGTATGCGTCTGGAACGTGGCAACGGCTCCACCGAAGATTTGACCGCACGTGTGATCGATCTGTGCGCACCGATCGGCAAAGGTCAACGCGCGCTTATCGTCGCGCCACCCAAAGCCGGTAAAACGGTGATGCTGCAAAATATTGCACACTCGATCACGCACAATTGCCCGGATGTTGATTTGATCGTGTTGCTGATCGACGAACGTCCCGAAGAAGTCACCGAAATGCAGCGCAGCGTGCGCGGCGAAGTGGTGGCGTCAACGTTTGACGAACCGGCCACACGCCACGTGCAAGTCGCTGAGATGGTGATCGAAAAAGCCAAGCGCCTGGTTGAACACAAACGTGATGTCGTCATTTTGCTCGATTCAATCACGCGTTTGGCGCGTGCCTATAACACCGTGATCCCGTCGTCGGGCAAAGTGCTGACCGGTGGTGTGGATGCCAACGCGTTGCAAAAACCAAAACGCTTTTTTGGTGCCGCACGCAATATCGAACAAGGCGGTAGCTTAACGATTATCGCAACCGCGCTGATCGACACCGGCTCCAAAATGGACGAAGTCATTTACGAAGAATTCAAAGGCACCGGTAATATGGAATTGCATTTGGATCGCAAAATTGCCGAACGCCGCATTTGGCCGGCAATTCACATCAACCGTTCTGGCACACGTCGCGAAGAACTTATTACGACACAAGTCGAATTGCAAAAAATGTGGATTCTGCGCAAGATCCTGGCACCGATGCAGGAAGTTGAAGCAATGGAGTTCCTCTCGCAAAAACTCGCACTGACCAAAACCAATGATGAGTTTTTTGACATGATGAAACGTCAGTAAGACGTTTTTAGGTCGTAAGAAAGCCGCGTAATGCGGCTTTTTTATTGGGCGCTGGAAAATCCCTTGTCAGCCAATCTGTAACAAGCCGTTTCCGCTGCTGCTAATCAGCAAGCACTATGCACTTGTACACTGTATTTTTATCACGGTGATTGTGTAGAACGTCTTGGCTTAACCGAACGAGGATCTCATCATGCGTTTTCTCAGTGCACTTATTCTATTGTGTGTGTCGGCGTCGACTTGGGCGGGCAGCGTTGATCTGTCTGCGAGCGATCAGGAAGCGATCAAACAAACGGCGTTGAATTATGCCAATGGTTGGTACAACGGCAGCCGCAGCCAAATGGCGAGCGCGCTTCACGACAAATTGGCCAAGCGTGCGTACTTAAAAAACAAAGAAGGCCAACGCGGCTTGCACGAAATGAATAAAGAAGCGCTCGTCAATGGCACCAAACCCGAAAACGCACAACATTATGCCGACAAGCCGAAACGGGCCGATGTCGAGATCCTTGATGGCTTTGCCAACGCCGCAACCGTCAAATTGCAAATGAATGATTGGGTCGATTACCTGCACATTGTGCGCAACGAAAATAATGAATGGAAAGTGATCAACGTGCTGTGGGAAGTTAACCCGAAATAACCGGGTGATCCCCCTGAATTGGCAACACGGCATCAACGCGACAATTCCTGTCTTGACGCGGTGAATTGACACGGTAACGTGGGACCGGGCTCGCTGTTTGTGCGCACCCAATTTCCGCGTAGCGATCGGTCATAAGTGGGATCTTATGAGGCGCTAGGTTCAGTTGTGGCCAATCAGTTGTGAATAGTAGGGTGGAACAATCGTCGCACCGGTGGTTAATAAACACCACGGTAAACCACGGTCTTCAGTATCAATCACAACGCGTGTTGGCGTATGGCTTGCGCGCGTTTTGTATTGTTTTGGTGCTGATGATGGCATCCGCCAGCGCCGGTCTTTATCCGCAATTAACCTTGCGTCCCTTCGATTTAAGTCGCGAACTTGTCAACACCAGCATCACGCAGGTGTATCAAGATCGCGCAGGCTATTTGTGGATCGGTACGTTCAGTGCGTTGCACCGTTTTGATGGTTATCAGTTGCAACATTGGCCGATGACGCGTTACGCCAATGTGCCGGTGTCCAAATCCACGGTGTCACAAATCATTGAAGACAAGCATGACACGCTGTGGATCAATCAAGCCAATGGTGTGGTTCGTTTATCGGCTGATCGTCAGCACGCAGAGTTTTTCGCGCGTTCACATTCCGCTATCGGTGATGTGCGTCGAATCGTTATCGCCGATGACGGAGCGGCGTTGCTGGCCGATTTGCATGGCGTTATGCGATATGACGAAACAAGCAAACAATTTATCTCGGTTTTCCGCGTACCGACGACGCACGTGGTGACGGCACCCAACAGCGTCATTTTTATTCGCGACCAGCGAGGGCGTTATTGGTACGGCGCTGGCCAATACCTGTGGTTGCTGGTACCGACCACGGGCACTTGGCAGGTGATACAGCGCAGCGAATTTTTGGATGGTCGCGGATTTGAATCGTCCGCCGTGATCAATCAACGCAATGAAGTGTGCGCAGCGCGATTGCGCACGGTGCAATGCGTAACGGAAAACGGGCAGCCTTATACCGTTACCACGTCGACTACAGCGCGATGTCGGAGTGTCACGCGCGATCGCGATGGTCGCTTGTATGCGCTCTGCGATGGTGAAATTTACCAACAACGCGACGACACATCATCACAACTGGTAAAAAATCCGTTGTTGGCGTTAAATCATCATGACGGCAACGGCATCGAAACCATGTTGTTCGATAACGCCAACATATTGTGGTTGGCGCGGCGCGGTGTGTTGCAGTTATGGGACATTGAAACGCAAGCGTTGCGTAATATTGCGTTGCCAGTCACCGGCGAACACAGCGCGGTGACACGCATGGCACCGCGCTGGGGCTTTTTTCAAGATCAGCATAATGGTATGTGGATCTTCAGTCATTTTGGTGGCTTGTTACGTGCCAATTTAACGCATTCACCTTTTGTACATTGGCAAGTACCGAATTCAGCAACGCAACATCATAGTCAGATGGTGCGCGCGATGTACGATGATCCCCAGCCCGATGACAAATCCTTTTGGCTGGCGACGTATGAACCGATTGTGTGGCGTTTGCGCGCAAATGACTACGGCGAATTAACGCAGACACAATCGTTTGCCATTCACCTCAATGGAAAACCACTGAGTTGGGATCGCGAAGCGAATGCATTTTTTCGCGACAAACAAGGTCGCTTATGGTTTGGCACAACCGGTGGGCTGTGGCGTTTCAATGAGGGAGCGCAGCAATTTGAACAAGTTGATCTGCGCTGGCAGGAATCGTCATTGCAAAAGGTGGGGCCCGCCGTCATGGGCTTTGTGCAAGATGACCATGATGCCGTGTGGGTGTATGGCAATTTCGGTTTGGCGAAATTGGAAACCGCGCACGAGCCGGTTTTTATCAGTGAATGGATCAAACCACCCTCATTAAACGACAGCGAACGGTTTACTGACCGTCTGTTTCAACGCTTGTGGCGAGCGCAGGATGGTGCATGGTGGTTGCCAGGCCAATTTGGGCTCATGCGGTTTGATCCCACGCGCCGGCAATGGCAACACTGGTCGCCGAAAAATAGTCCACTGAAATGTGATTGGGTGCATGCGGTGTGGGAACTGCCGCGTGATCATTTCTGGATCGGCACACGCGGTTGCGGTGTGCAACGTCTGCAATGGGACGCTGGCGCGCAACGTTTTATTTGGCTCGATTCGATGCCGTTACCTGATTACACCATTTACGGCATGGTGGCCGATGCCGAGCAGTCGTTGTGGCTCAGCAGCGATCGCGGTTTGATTCGATTAAATCCACAAGGTGAATTGCGTGCGCATTACACCATTGATGACGGTTTGCAGCACAATGAATTTAATAATGGCCAAGCATTAGTAGGGCACGATGGTCAGTTGTATTTTGGTGGCATTAATGGTGTTACGCGCGTTGACATTAATCGTCTCGATGATCAGGTAATTAAACCTATCGTGCACATCGATGCGATCGATGTCACCGGGCGTGCACAAGAAGCGGTAACCGGCAGCGTGCAACTGCCACATAATGAAAACTCATTGACGGTGCATTTTGTCGGTCTGCATTACGATGCACCGGAACAAGTGCATTATCGTTATCGCTTGCGTGGCGCGCAGACGCAATGGACACACATCGGAACACAGCGCAGCGCGCATTTGGCGACATTAACACCGGGTGAATATCACTTTGATGTGCAAGCGGCGTATCGCAATGCACCGTGGCAGGACAATACGGCCACCTTGCACCTCGTTATCATGCCGCCTTGGTGGCAAACCGGATGGGCGTATGCGGCGTATGCATTACTGCTGTTGCTGTGTCCGCTGGCGTACAAACATTGGCGCGATGTGCGGGAACGTCAGTTGCGCGCGACTATTGCCGATCGCACACGCGATCTGCAAACCGCGCTGTCGGCACAAGAACGTTTATTGGCGCATGTGTCCCACGAATTTCGCACACCGCTGACGCTCATCGTGACACCGTTGCAACGATTGGCCAAACAAGCACACGACGATAGCGAACGCCGTTTGTTCAGTGGCATGCAACGCAATGCGATGCGTCTACTGCAGTTGGTCGAACAATTGTTGCAAGCGGCGCGTGCCCAAACACCAATCACTGTCGAACGTCAGCCATTTTGTTTGGCGCATGCCGTGCAACACGATTGTCAGGC
Organism: Enterobacterales bacterium; assembly: GCA_041914905.1. Lineage (GTDB taxonomy): Bacteria > Pseudomonadota > Gammaproteobacteria > Enterobacterales > Permianibacteraceae > Permianibacter. Next base: position 14,294 of record JAYSCL010000056.1, on the reverse strand, counting down.
TTTTCATGAGCAAGCCGAGCAGTTGCAACTGCAATTGCGAGTAAACGTTAAGGCGCCGTGTTTAGTCACAATCGATCGCTCGTCACTGGCCACCATCGTGTACAACTTGCTCGGCAATGCCTTTAAATTTTGCCGGTCGCCGGCGGTGATCGATGTCATCGTCAGTCATGACGACAGCAGCGCACGCTTGATCGTGCGCGATAACGGCCCCGGCATTCCTCGTGACTGGCAGCAACGCATTTTTGAACCGTTTGAACGCGTTAATGCGCGCGACGACAGCGACACACCCGGCTCTGGATTAGGGCTTTACCTGGTGCGTGAAATGGTCAGGGCCGAAGGCGGCACCATCAGTGTGCACAGCGACCCCGGCCAAGGCTGCGAATTCACCTTGCAATTTGCGCTTGCCACCCACCTGCCGACGCTCATCGCCGCTGACACTGTGACAACGCAAGAATCATCGCCTCAGCATGCCGATGTCGGTGCACAAGCGGTTGTGTTGATTATTGAGGATCACGCCGACTTGCGTGCGCAATTGCTACAGCAACTGCAACGTCACTTTCATTGCTTATCGGCGGCCACGGCACATGATGGTTGGCAATTGGCGCATCAAGAGCTGCCCGATCTGATTGTGTGTGATATCGGTTTGCCCGACGAAAGCGGCATCGCGTTGTGTCAAAAACTCAAAGCCGATGCGTTTACGCGTCACATTCCCGTGTTCTTTCTCACCGCGTTTGCGGCGCACGATGATCGTTTGCGTGGCTTAGAAGCCTTGGCCGATGACTATCTGTGCAAACCCTACTGCGAAGACGAATTGCTGTTGCGCATCAGTAATCGTCTGCAAGCGCGCGCACTGCTGCAGCAATGGTGGCAACAACAAGCGCAGGCGGGGCGCTGGCAACAGGCCATTGAGGATATCGCGCGTACAGATCAGGCGCTTGCACAATCGGCGCTGCAATTCAAACAGCAACTGGATACGGTGCTGGCGGCGCAGTTTCACAACCGCGAGCTCAGCGTGGATGACATTGCTCGGGCCATGGCGCGCAGCGTGCGCACGTTGCAACGCCAGTTTCATGAGTACGCGATTGGCGGCAGTCCGGTTGAATACTTGCGCGCGTTCCGTCTTGAACGTGCCGCCGATCGTTTGATGCAGGGCACCCGCGTGCACGATGTCATCGAACACTGTGGCCTTGACCCCAAGCGTTTCGCCGCACAATTCAAAGCGCAGTTCGGCGTGCTGCCAAAAGACTGGCGACAACATCAACACGCCAAAACGGCCCCAGACGCTGTCGTCGCAGGTTCGAAACAGCCATCTTCCATGCCCAGCTGACGTTTCTAACTCATTGATTTAAAACCCTTGTCGCAAAATGAGGCAAAGATTGGCGCAAAACAGGATTGCGCGATCAGGCCCCTGATTTAAGTTGTGCAGCGCAGCACGTTGCTGTTTGCCGTTCACTTCACAGGGGTTAGCATGAGCATTATTTGTCCTTCATCGAAAACCATTGTCCGTACCTTGGCGGGCGCCTTAACGTTGCTATTCAGCAATGTGTTGTTGGCGGCCGAGCCCGCATTTATCGCTGCCGGTGCGCCGTTCAGCAATACACAAGCCATGATCGTTCACTCAAACGATGGCAAAAACTGGACCACGGTTTACAACCAAAAGCATTCCATTTTTATTCGCCTTGTACACGGCAAAGACAACTATGTCGCCGTAACGCAAAAATTCGGCGTGTTGCATTCCAACGACGGCGCCCAATGGCAAGAAGCGGAACTGCCCGCGGTCATTGGCAAAAGTTCCTTGAGCCCCGGCGGCCTCGCTTATGGCGATGGCCTGTATGTGATTGCCGGTTCTGGCCAAACCATTTTGTATTCAAGCGATGGCAAGGCCTGGCATAAATGGGGCGAAACACTCGAATCGTCGCAACAAAAAGGTCAAGCCGCCGCAGCGGCCGAACGGCGCAAAAGCAATGAATTGAACGCGCTGAAAAAAGCCGGCGGCGACAAACTCGCGATCGATAACGCCAAACGCGACAGCACCATCAAACCCGATCTGCTGACCACCGACGACAGCACTGCGAGCGGTCGCATTCACTTTAATGCCGTTGAGTTTGTGAACGGCGAATTCTTTTTATTAGGCAACGGCGATCGCATCACGCGTATGCGCGCCAATAGCGGCCAATTGGACTTTGTACACACCTACAAATCGGGAACCGATCTGGTGCCAAGCACACGCGGCGCGGCGTTCGGTAACAACACCTATGTCGTGGCCGGTACCCAATCGTTGTACGTGTCCAGCGATGCCATGCAATGGCAATCGGTTTCACTCGGCGCGCAAGCGTGGTCAATCGCATTTGGCAACGGCCAGTTTGTCATCGTCAATGGTTTTGGCGAGGCGTTCAGTTCCAAAGACGGCAAACAATGGCAGAAAAAAGCGCTCGGCTGCACCCGCGTTTATCGCCAAGTGATCTTCACCGGTGATCAATTTGTCGCGGTTGGCGACAACTGTTTTGCACGCAGCAAAGACGGCAGCAATTGGACCGTCGATAAAATGCAATTTGATCAAAAACATATGGCACCGAGTTTGTGGACGATAGTAAAAAAATCAACGTAATACGTAATTGAATAGTGAAAACAAAAATAGGGGTCATCGGCATTCCACCTAATAACTTTTATTCAATATGCTTTCAAATTATGCGGAGGATTAATCGAATAGGGAAACTTTTAAAATACCTTCCTGGCAAAATGGTTTCGTGATTTTGTCCGGAAGATAACTGTAGTAATAAAACTGGTACTTCAATATTTAACAAATGGAGAATAGTTATGTTCAGAGTATTTAAGGTAACAAAGTTCGTTTTTTGTTCGGTATTACTTGCTGCAATCAATTGCCTTTGGGCAGAAACGACTGAAACTGTCTGGGTAGCTAACAAGCTTTCATTACCATTCGCCCCAAATCAAACGTGGTACGTTTGCCAGGGGTATCTATCGACACTTTCAGGAACCCACAATGATAATTATGCATTTGACTTAACGAGGGACCCAAATGGACTTGGTGTTTCAGGTTGTTACGGTAATGTCAATTATTCGGCTGGCGAAAGTGTCTTTGCGCCTGGTCCAGGCATCGTGACCGAATATCATCGCTCAAATCCTTCGCTGAAAGACATGGTATGTTTGAATTTGGACACTGGAGGAAGCCTGTTGATCGGTCATGTGAGACCAAATTCGCGTGTACTGGGGCGTGTAAGTCGCCAACAACAAATAGCTGTGGTGGCGGAAAGCTCTACAGGTGGGAATGGTGTAGAAAACGGTGGTTATGCACACATTCATATACAAGCATATGGAAACGATGATTGCACGGGAAGTGCGCAACCATTCGCAGGAACTTACGGTTTCTTAGGCGTACCCAATTTAGTTAATCAACAAAGTCTTTCCGCTGTACCGAATTATAGGAATCAGTATTTTGGTCTGGGACTGTCGAATTTAATGGTCCTACAGTCGCTTGACGATGCAGGCATTCATGGTGGTACGTGTTCGGAGTCGGCTACGGCAAATGAAGTCTATGTGGGCAATTGCTCGGATAGAAGGAAAATTCATTCCGGTGTACGATTTGAAAATTCCCCAATCACTCAAGGCGATTGGGTCACTTCAGCGAAATTGCTTATGCAATCCGACGGTCCATATACCGCAATAGTTGTTACGGATATTAGAAGTCACAATCATAGCAACTCGCCCGCATTTTATTCCGATACGTTGCCGTCAGCGAGATTGAATGAGTTAACCGCGCCGGTTGTGCAATGGCGCATAAGCGGTCAAATAGGCTCGAATATGGTGAAGACCGAAGAAACACCTGATTTACGGTCTCTTGTACAGGAAATTGTAAACCGAGGAGACTGGCTGCGTAATGACAATCACATCGGGCTCATTTTGTCTGCGACTTATGGTACGACTACATCACACCGTAGATTCATGGCATATGAGCGACATCCGAGTCAGACTGATCCTGCCTTTTCTCCGGCTCGTCTCGTCTTAACACAATTTCGCACACAAGACTTGAATGGCAACTATAAAGGCAACAACCACCCCGTCGCCAATGCCGGCGAAGACATCGAATATAGCGGACCGAATCAACAAATTACACTTAACGGCTCCAATAGCGTTGATCCGGATGGAGATCAATTTTCATTCAACTGGAAGCAAACTAGTGGCCCTCTCGTCCGCCTGTACTCTGCTAAAACAGCCGCCCCCTATTTCATGACGGAAGCACTTACGAGTAATTTCACGTTTGAATTAACAGTTACCGATAATGGAACAGGAAAGTTGATGAGTAAAGATGTTGTTCACGTTTACTATGGATGCTCTTTGCAGTGCTAGCAAAAAGGGGGACAGTAATGTCCCCCTTATTTTTTTTACAAATTAAGGCCACAACCACCAAAACGCCAAAGCACTCACCACCGCATAAAACAACGCATCCAATTCATATTTCAACATTGACGACAGCGGTTTTCCCATCCAGATAAAATCTTGCAGGCTGCCAAAGCCATACGCAATAAACGTCAATATCCCGATCAAATGAGCGGCGGCGTGTCCGTCGGTGAGTGCCGGCATCACCGACAATGCAATGGCAGCGATCACCGTGGCCGCAAACACATTAAACACAAACCACAAACCCAACGCACGGCCCATATTGGGTGCACCGTTTGGCATCACGGTAATAAACGCGACCGGGCCTTCGGTGTATTTTTTGATCATCGCTTCCGAGGCCATGTCTTTCATGTCATTGCATTTTGGCGTGATATACAAACCAGGCGACAAGTTGCCGGCACGCACAACATCGCGAACGGCATCTTCGTTGGGCAAACCACGGTATTCCGGGTTGTGCCATTTAAACACCATGTGCACCAAACTGCTGGCGACAAACACGCCAATCGCCGCGACGAGGATCGGCAACCATAACGACAACAATCCGCTCATTGTTCTTCTCCGTTTTTGCTGTAATAAACTCCCTCTCCCTTCAAGGGAGAGGGTTGGGGTGAGGAATGGTTTTCTCACGCCGCTTTATACAACATCGCTAACGCTTGATCCAAATCAAGTTGCACCCAAAGCCCAATCGCTAGTTTTCGCGCCCGCGCGCGAATGGCGCCTTGTCTGTGATCATCCGATGTTTATTCCTGAACTGTTATCCCCCGCTGGCAGCTTAAAAGCCCAGCGCCACGCGTTTGCCTTTGGTGCCGACGCCGTCTATGCCGGTTTGCCGCGTTATTCGCTGCGTGTGCGCAATAACGAATACACACTCGCCAATCTGAAGATCGGCATTGATGAAGCGCATGCGCAGAACAAAAAGTTTTATGTCGCCTGCAATATCGCGCCACACAATCGCAAGCTGGTCACGTTTATCGCTGATATGGAGCCGATCATTGCGTTAAAACCGGATGCGATGATCATGTCCGATCCGGGCTTAATCATGATGGTGCGCGAGCGTTGGCCGGATATGCCTATTCACTTATCGGTACAGGCCAATGCGGTGAATTGGGCGGCGGTAAAATTTTGGCAGCAACAAGGTTTAACACGCGTGATCTTGTCGCGCGAATTGTCACTCGATGAAATTGAAGAGATCAAACAACGCGTACCGGAAATGGAGATCGAAGTGTTTGTGCACGGCGCACTGTGCATCGCCTACAGCGGTCGCTGTTTGTTATCGGGCTACTTTAATCACCGTGATCCGAATCAAGGCACGTGCACGAATGCCTGCCGTTGGAAATACACATTAAAAGGTGCACAACCGGCGCACGCCTGCGAATCGTCACAAGGTGACTCGGCGCTGTTTTTAGAAGAATCCGCGCGCCCCGGTGAATTGATGCCGATCGACGAAGACGAGCACGGCACGTACATCATGAACTCGAAAGATCTACGCGCGATTCAACACATCAAACGTTTTATCGACATTGGCGTGCACTCGCTCAAAATCGAAGGCCGCACCAAAAGCCACTACTATGTTGCCCGCACCGCGCAACTGTATCGACGCGCGATCAACGATGCACTGGCCGGCAAACCGTTTGACATTGCCTTGATGGATGAAACCGAAGGTCTGTCCAATCGTGGTTACACCGAAGGCTTTTATCGTCGCCATGTTTTCGACGAACTGCAGCAGTATGAAAGCGGTCATTCGCAATCGGACAAAGAACAATTTGTCGGTGAAATAATGCCCGAACTCAGCGATCAGAATTTTGTGACGATAGACGTCAAAAATCGCTTTGCTTGCGGTGATGAGCTGTGCTGGATTACGCCAGCGGGCAATCGTCGCTTTGCGTTGCAACAGCTATTTGATCAGACTGGGCAAGCTATTACTGTTGCGCCGGGTGCCGGTCACCGTGTGCGAATCGAACGCAATGGCCTTGAGGATAATCAAGCTCTATTAACGCGGGTGCTGCCACCCGAGCATTTATTTCATTCGTGTTGATGTTGCGCTGAAAAAGTCGGTTTGTCAGTTCGCAAATCGCTTCGCGATTATTTGCGAGAAACGTCGTCGATTGCAAAGTCATCTATCACTCGCTCGTTTCCTTCAAGCGATTCCGTGCCGTCGTTTCACGACGCACGGAATAACACGGCTCAGTATTTTTTCTTAAAACACTCGCAAAGAAAACGAGTCACACGGTTCTGTTCGTGTCAAAACTACAACGACTAATAAACTGTGTCACTTGTTTGCGCGCTTCGTCAGGCGTCAAACCATAACGACGGCGAACCAAGTTCACCAACATTTGCTTGTTACCTTTGGATTGCTGCAATTCCGCGATATTCAATTTGGTCCAGCGTGAACGTGCGGCGGCGACATGATGTTCCCACCGACCATTAAACGCATCCGGTATGCTGATGGGCACATATGTGTCGAAAAACTGTCGCACCTGTTTTTCACTTTCGTCCGGTGACAATGCATAGCGAGCGCTGACCAATTCTGCTAACGGTTCGACACTGCCATTCATCTGATCAAGTTCACTGGCATGCAACATCAGCCAACGTTTTTGCACCGCCGGTTTTTGCGACTGCCAACGCGCTTGGGCGGCTGCTTCCAAATTAACGGCAGCCTGGCTCAATTCGGGGACCAATTTCAAAAGTGGTGCTTCGTGCAGGGGGAGTACATTGTCGGTGCTGGCGGGTTTATCAACAGTTTCCATCGTGACCTCAATCGCAAAGATGCGACCAACCGTTGGGCCACATTTGTGTTGCGTTACGTCATCACGGTACGGCAAAAACACGATGACTGTCGGTGCGCTGGCGCGCTTACACCGGTGCCGCGGCGTGTTTATCGCACCCTTCGTGCTTGTGTCGGGCGGGTTCGTCGTGGCCCAATAGCGTCCGCGCATTTAAGGAGTATGTCATGCCTCAGACGTTGGTGTTTATGCCGATCAACCCTAAAAACGGCAAACCGGCCCCGTACAACCTCGACGAGTTTCACGAGCAATTAACGCGCTTTGGTATTGAAATGCCAGAACTCGAAGAAGGCAGTCAGTATTACTCGCTGACATTGCCGGCAACAAAAGGCGGCCGCGATCTCGAACAAGAAGTGATGATTCTGGTTGAAGACGATGTGGTGTTGGGGGTTTCCATTGATGAAGCCGACGACGCTGGCAAAGCGTTTTGGCTGCAATTGCTGCAAATGGGTTACATCATGCGTGAAGCAGATTCCGATCATTGGAAGGTCAGCCAATCTTGGGCGGCCGACTATCAAAAAGCCGGAAGCAAGGCCGCCGGTATCAACACGATCAGTGTGATTACAAGCATTAGCGATTTTTGATCGACTTAAAAAACAGCGTATTCGCCGTCGTTTCGCCGCATTAGCGTCTTAACGCGGCGCGTCTTTATGACGAAAACGACCGTACCACCACAAACTCAGCGTCGCTACCGGTAACAGATGAATCCATCCGCCCAGCGTAAACGCCATATCAATACAGCCCAACCAGATGGCGAGCAAGATCAGCGGTAAAAACATTAAAAAACGTCGAATCACGAGATATCCCTTAACGGCAATTGAAAAGCAGCGTAGTGTGCAAACTCAACACGTCTCAGTGCGCTACCACACATAGCCGCGTACATTTTGATTCGCCGCGAGTCGCTATCGGCTCAGTGCCGACGTCAAACGATAAGGCGAAGTTGGATCGTTCTGTTGTCTTATGTGGGGCAACAAACATAAGCCACGACTATTCGCTTAATGCTGCTGAGTTAAGCCATACACCGTGCTTTAAATCTCATTTCACTTGAGCACGTCATGATTCCGTTGCCTTCACCCCGTCAAAATCATTTGCTGGCGGCGTTGCCCATTGAAAGTCAGCAACGACTCTTTCCGCGCTTGGAGTTGGTCGATCTGTCGTTGGGCCAATCCATCTACGAAGCGGGTGTCGCGTTGCAACATGTTTACTTTCCGCTGAACATGATCGTGTCATTGTTAAACGTGACCGAAAACGGTGCGTCGGCCGAAATTGCGGTGGTCGGCAACGAAGGCGTCGTCGGCATTGCCTTATTTATGGGCGGTGAAAGCACACCGAGTCGCGCTATTGTGCAAAGTGCCGGCCACGCCTATCGCTTGGCTGGTGGGTATTTAGTTGACGAATTTAGTCGTCATGGCGAAATGCTGATGTTGCTGCTGCGCTATACACAATCGTTAATTACCCAAATGGCACAAACCGCTGTCTGTAATCGTCACCACGCGATTGATAAACAGCTGTGTCGCTGGTTGTTGCTGTCGCTCGATCGATTACCTGGCAATCAACTCACCATGACACAGGAATTAATCGCAAATATGCTCGGTGTGCGACGCGAAGGCGTTACTGAAGCCGCCGGAAAACTGCAAAAGCTCGGCGTCATTGAATACAGCCGAGGTCACATCACCGTGCTCGATCGCGAAAAGTTAGAACAACTCAGTTGCGAATGTTATTTGGTGGTCAAACGCGAAACCGATCGCCTGTTGTCGTATTTGCCTCAGCGGGCTTCATCCGCCGGATGATCTTGGCAAACCTCGCGCACGGTCAATCGAGGTGAGGCACAACGGTTTAGCGCACACCCACGGCGCTGTGTCGTTCCAAAAACGTGTCAACCTGGCGCACTGCCTCACTGAACGCAATAATGTAGTGTTGCTGCAGCAGCGCCACCAATTGTTTTGGTTCGCCTTTGGACTCCAGCAAATCGGGTTCCGCTAAGCCAGGCCAAAAGCGATGCGCAGCTTTTACCTTTTGTGACCAAAACACATCGATACATTCGATGGGCGGTTCGTTGGGTTTTTCGCGTGCAAAAAAGCAATTGACCTGATCGTACGCGTCATCATAAGACAAGTGATAACGGGCCCGAATCAATCCGATCAGCACGTGAAAGCGACCGTCAACGTTGTTGAGTTCGTCATCACTTAAACGGCCCCACACATTCTTAGCGGCATTCACTTGGGTGCCCCACTTCTTGCGGTTTCTCATATTAAGTACGGCATTAGAAAGGGGGGCATGGCAGACTATAAATGCCGTAATATTTTTCAATTGGAGCCCTTCATTACTCGCGTTTTTGTCCATTTATTTGTCCAGTCAATTCGTGATGCCACAATGCGCGGTGCTCACAGAACGCAGCGCGATAAAAACAACGTCGTTTGATGGCGTGCCTCTTCGGTTGAAATACCATAGCGACGGCTAATCAAAGCCACTAATGCCGGCAACAGGCCACCCGTTTGTTGCAGATCGTGCACACTGATTTTGCTCCACCGTTTGTGGGCCGCTTCAACACTATTTGACCATTGCCCAGGAAAGGCGTCGTCGTGTTTAGTCGCGGCAGAAAAGTCGAAAAAGCGCCTAACTTGCAGTGCGGCCTCTTCGTGTGACAAGGCATAGTGTTCACGCACAAGACGAATCAATTCGTTAGCATGACCATCGACATCGCTGATGCTTTGTTCATCAATTTTCGGCCACTGCTTTTTGGCTGAACGTAAATGATGGCGCCATTGCATTTTTAACGCAGCTTCGTGCTGTGCCGTTTTTTTATCGTGCGGCTGTCCGGTGTTGATTTGCGTTGGCAGGCTAAGGGGAGTCGCCGCGACAGCTGGCATAACGGCGACGGCGTCAATCGTTTTGACAGGGGGAGTATTCATGGTGACCTCATGACCGTTGTTGATCGTGTCCCATGACACGACCAACAACGGATTCATCAGCATCACGATAATTCGGCAACGTGAATCTGTCGGTGCGCCATCGCACTTACTGTTAGCCAAAAAAAGGAAAAGCTTAAAAGCCCTCTCATCATCGTTTCAAAGAAGGGGCTTGGGGAAGGTTGATGTTGCTTTTGTACTGGTTGGGGCGCACGAAAAGCCCCCTCCTTATCTTTTCGAAGGAGGGGGGTGGGGGTGGTTGCTGTTGAGGTTTTGTTTAAACGGCGTTAAATGCGATTCTGTTTCTTTCGCAACTGGCTGAATAGTGGTTCCGAAATGGCCTATATCTCAAACCATCCCTCACACCCATCCTCCTCACTTGAAAGGAGAAAGCGTTTAACTCCCTCGCCCCGCGCAAGCGGGAGAGGGGGCTTTTAATACAACAAACGCCAATTAGTGTTGTTCAGCTTTCACCGGCCCTGCGACCGCTTTCAACGTTACCCAATTTTCGCTGATTGCTTTTGACCAATCGTGCGTGAGTTCGCGTGCGATCTCATCATACGGGCGTGACAGATCCATCACACCAAAGGCCTGATTGCGACCGCGTGTTTTGCTCAAATACAACGCTGAATCGGCAAGCTGTACGGCACGCTCCCAATCAAAAACGTGTTCTGACAAATGAGCAAACGGTAAAGGCACAAATCCAGCCGACGCTGTGACCGTAATGTGTTGCGTACCAATATCAATGGGCGTTTGCCCAATGCAATACAACACACGCTCAATGATCTCCTGCACCGATTCCACTGACGCGCCGCGCAAATACACCAAAAACTCTTCACCGCCCCAACGCAGCACCATATCGCTGTCGCGCATGATCGCGCTCAAACGACGGCCGATCTCGACCAGCACGGTATCACCGGCGGCGTGACCATAGGTGTCATTCACCTGTTTGAAATGATCAACATCCAACAACACAAACACATCCGTGCTGTGTTCCGGCACATGACGGCGATCACGCTCGCTGCGGCGACGTTCCATGGCCAAATGAAACGAACGACGATTAAATAATCCCGTTAACGGATCGCGAATCGACTGATCGGCCAGTTTGGCATTTACTGCCGCCAACCGTGTGTTCGCCTCACGTATACGGCGATAGCCCATAAACATCACGACGGCGATCAACACCACCACCACGATCACCAAGGCGCCGATCCAACGTTGCAGCGATTGATTTTCGAGCGTGATCGATTGCAGGCGGTTTTCCTGTTCTAATTTCTCAATTTGTTTTTGTTTTTCTTTGGCGGCATAGCGTTCTTGATATTCCGTGACCGCTTTTTGACGAGATTCGTCATACAGCTGTTGCCGTAGCTGAAGCTGCGCTTTCAACGCCGTGATCGCTTGATCTTTATTTTGTTGTGCTTCGTGTACACGCGCCAGTTCAGTGAGCAACGCGTCCTGCATCGACAAGTTGCGGCTTTTAACAAAAAATTCGTACGACTCATTTAACTGGGCAATGCCTTCTTTGATTTTGCCCTGGCCCACCAATGCCAAGCCCAAATTAGCCTGTGCAATGGCACCGTTAGTGGGTTCATTCATCTCGGCGGACAGTTTTTGCGCACGGCGTGCAAACGATTCGGCTTCGGCAAAGTTTTTTAAATTTAAAGACGAATCCGACAAATTGACCAAAGCACCCAATTGATAACGCTGAAGCCCTTCTTTTTCAGCAATCACCAACGCATCTAAAATCGCTTGGCGTGCGTCCTGATAACGCCCCTGATCGGTGTAGGCATAACCGCGATTTAAATACAACGTGCTTAACATGCGTTGATCATTCAACGCCTTGGCCAGTGGAATGGCACGTTCAATAAATTTCATGGCATCGTCAATGTGATGCAACGACAAATACACGGTCGAAATATTGTTGAGGGCGGCCGCGAGCCATTTGGGGTGATCACGCTCGTGTGCTTCGGCAATCGGCAACGAACGCAAATATTCTTTCAAAGCGCTTTCATAATCGCCCACGTCGGCGTAAATGCGACCGGCTTGAATGTAAGTGCGATAGCGCAATTGCGCATCGTCGATGTTGTCGAGCAACACCAACGCATCGCGCACCCGTTTTAGCCCTTCATCCGGTTTGCCGCTTTCTTTTAATTCCAGCGCTTGATGCATCCACACGACGATGCGAGGTTCATTCATGTTGTGTTGTTTGGCGAGCGCCTGCAACGCATCCAAATCGCGTTGCGCTGCCTCGTGTTGCAACGCTTCGTGATGCACGGCCAAGTTCACGCGCAGCCAGTGAAACTGCAGCATCGGGCTAGCAGAGTCTGGCCATTTTTCTTGCAGCGTCGCCAGCGCTTGTTGCTGCGCCGTTAAATTATTCAGCGAATCAATGCGATCGAGTTCGCGCAGCCAAGCGTTTTCATCGTCTGGAACCGGTTGGGCCATCGCAACCGAGGCCATCAATATCAGCATTCCGATCCAGCGCATTAACACCTTGAGCCCTCGCCCTAACGTAATGCGACAAGGATAGCAGTCGCTTCAGCCACCTTGGCTGACTCCGCACAGCAAACCAGCTCAACCCACCGACAATCGGGCTCGTTGTGTATTGTTTGCTTTATCGCCTATGCTATGGGTTAACATCTCCCCACTGCAAACTCCCGACCCGAGCCAACATGGACAGCGCGCAATCTCGGTACGAACAACTCGTTCAGCTCTTCGATGACTGGCGCCAATTTGAATCGCCACCGCGGCGCGATGGTGCGCCCGATTACAGCGAGGCGCAGTTTCGTCACGCCGCGCCGCTATTTGACACACTGCAACAACGCCTGCGCGATTTAAGCACCGAAGGCTTCACGCCCGATCAACGGGTCGATTACCAAATTGTGCAAGCCGAACTCAATGGCTACGACTTTAACACCCGCGTATTAAAACCGTGGCAACGTGACCCGGCGTATTACCAAAGCCTGTGGATGGAACAAAGCGACGTGCCCGCGCACGAAGGCCCCTGCCATCACGCCATCATCGACGTGTGGTTATTTCGTTTTCCGTTAAGCGCACCCGACGATGCTGAATTAACGCGCCAGTTGTTAACCATTCCACCGTTATTGGAACAAGCCCGCGACAACTTGAAGGGCAATGCGCGCGATCTGTGGCACGCCGGCATCAAGAATTTTGAGCAGCAACAACGCGACTTCGTCACGCTGCAAAACCGCATTGGCCTCGATGGCAGCGAAGCGTTAAAAATTGCCTTGCACGCCGCCTTGCACGCGACACAAACTTTCACCGAATGGTTGCGCGAACAAGCGCCGCACAAAACCGGTGCCAGCGGCATCGGCATTGACGATTACAACTGGTACCAACAGCACGTGCACCTAGTGCCACTCGATTGGCAACAACAAGTGTTTTTAATGCAACGCGAATTAAATCGCGCCTGGTGCTCATTAAAACTCGAAGAGCAACGCAATCAGCATCTGCCGCCGCTCAACGCCGTGAGCACACCCGAAGAATGGGTCACACTGGCTGATGCGTCCGCAACCAAATTGATGAATTTTTTGCGCGACAAAAACGTGATGCCGATCAAACCCAATATGGAGCCGGCCTTACGCGAACACCTGCTCGATTTTGTGCCCGAACAAAAACGCCATTTCTTCGACATTTGCCGTCATTACAACCCCTTGCCGCAATACTGCCATTGGTATCACTGGTTCGATTTAGCGCAAATGCGCGACGAACCGCACACCAGTCCTATTCGACGCGGCCCGCTGCTGTACAACATTTGGGACAGTCGCAACGAAGGCATCGCCACCGGCGTCGAAGAAATGTTCATGCACTTAGGGCTACACGATGACAACCCGCGCGTGCGCGAAATTGTTTGGGTGATGCTCGCCCAACGCGCCGCACGCGGATTAGCGAGTTTGTACGTGCACGCCAATCAAATGACGATGAGTGAAGCGATGGACTTTCACACCAAAAACACACCGCGTGGCTGGATGGATAACAGCGCTGACCTAGCGCATTTTGAACAGCAATTGTATTTGCGACAGCCGGGGTATGGAACGAGTTATGTGGTGGGGAAGTATTTGATTGAAGGGATGATGCGGGAGTATTTTTCTGATGATAAAAGTGATGGTGGGAAATCAGTGTTTGGGTTTGTGCGGTGGTTTAATGAGGTGGGATGTGTTCCGGT
>JAYSCL010000055.1:0-27150 GCA_041914905.1 Enterobacterales bacterium | reverse complement strand
CTCCCGATAAAGATTGGTAAAGCCTACTGCACAAAGCACGGTTTTACAACGGCTCTGCTATAAAAATCAAAGAGTTTCGTGCGAAACCTCGGATGATTTGTAGGTTTGTAGCGGCAACTTGCCGTCACACAAGGCATTTTCATCTATGTCTTTTAGCAGAAAATTGGCCGAGCAACAGCGAATGCCGTCACTAGGTGGAAAAAAGCCGACGATTCAGCCGTGGCGGTTAAACCAGTCAATTTCGGCTTTCAAACAAGCGCGCAGGCTGTCCGATCGGCGAAAACCATGGCCTTCGACAAGAAAACTCAACAGTTCGCACGCGATGCCCCCTTTTTGCAAAGTAGCAATTAACACTTCGGCCTGTTCAATTGGTACAACGGGATCCTGCTGTCCATGCATAATGAGTACAGGTGTTTTCAGATCCGCTCTGTTCGAGATCGGCGACCTAATACGCCACGCCTCGTCCGTCTCGCTCTTTGCGCCGATAAGTTCGGCCAAATAACCCAATTCGAACTTGTGACTTATCGATTGCAATTGCAACAAATCCACAACTGGATAGCGTAAAGCAGCCGCACGAAAATAACCGGGACTTCTTACCAACAGCGTCAGTGCTGTGAGACCTCCGGCAGAATTACCGCGTAAATAAATTCGACGAGAGTCAATGGGGTATGTTGCCACGATATGCTGAATAACGGCGGCACAATCTTGCACATCATACTGGCCCCAATGACCGAGTAGAGCCTGTCTATACGCGCGACCGAATCCGTAACTGCCGCGATAATTGATGTCCAATATCGCGAAACCGCACTGCAAATAATATTGGTACACCAGGTTCAGCGCGCTGCTCGCCAGCCCCGTTGGTCCACTATGACAGAACACAACGAGTGGTACAGGTTTGTCGGCCGGCGGTCGATAGAAGTAAGCATGAACGCCATCGACCCAAATGGTTTTTGCCGTAATCACCTGCGCGATAGTTTGCGCATTAACCACAGCCAGCTGGCGCAATTCATTTTTTGTGCTTAAGCAATACAGTGATTCTGTTTGCGTTGCCGTGCTGGCAAAAAAGTAAACATCGCCGTTTACATTGATCAGTTGCGAACCGCACTCTTCAAACTCAAACTCCGTGACGAACGAGTTACGTGCCAATCGTTGTTTGCCGTCAACAAACACAACCGACAACACATCCTGTTGCGTAATCGGACAAAATGGTTGTTGTCCCAAACTCCACGCTGCGATACCACAATCAGCATTCGCAGGAGACAGTGCACTCGAATTCGTAGCGAATTTGCGCACGCGCCAAAATCCATCGCGATCATCGACAAACCACAACTCATTGTCGACGTCGTAATAGGGCGCCAACACCGAAATTTGTTTGTGACTAACCATTTTTTTCTGGCTTCGATGATGCAGGTCGAGTTCGATGAGCTCGCAGTAATCCCATGGCATGGACGGTAACGACCACTGCAGCCAGCACAACTTCAAACCGTTGGGAGACAGTCGGGGCGCCGCATAAAAATCGGCGCCAGATGCCACAACTTCGACACATCCATTGAGATCAATGCACACCACATCATTGATCACGTCATCGCTATGCCGCTCACGCACTGCATACAATTTTTGGCGATGATCATCGTAAGTGAAATCGGCGTAACGAGTATCGATAGCGGTTCCTGCTGTGACTTGCTTGCAGGATGTTCCTCGTTGACAGTAAATCTGCTGATCGCTGGCATTTACAAAAAAAAGACCCTGCTCCGTTGCAAGAAAATCACCGCCACCATATTCATGCACTTTGCTGCGGACTGACCATGAAGGCGGCGTCATATCCTGCGCAAGCTGTGCAACCGGATCGTATTGAACGATCACGCCGCGACCGGCCTCTTGCGGTCGTTGCTCCAACCAATACAGAAACGGTGTACACCATTGCAAACCACGGCGTTTGACATTACTCGCAACAACTTGATCAAGCGTTAGTTGCGTGGCCATTTCACGGTAAACACTTGCTCAAACAAAGAGGAAAGCCCTTTTGAAGCCATACCGGGTTCAAATTGAATAATTTGCTGATCATCGAGCTGCGCAATCTCCGCGCTCGATGCAAACAGAGCGTTCACGCCCTGCGCATCAACTGAAAATGGGGGGCCGGCCATTTCGGATTGCCGATAGCTCAATGTGATTAACAGCATATTACCGACAGGCAACAATTGTTGCAGATGTTGAACATATCGGCGGCGCACCTCTGGCGGCAGCGCCACCAACGCAGCGCGATCGTAAAGGGCTGTTACATCGCCCAGATGTGAGGGCTCAAGTGCAAAAATATCGCCAACATAAATCGTTATGTTCTGATGATGATAACAACGAAATGATGGTATTTCTCGCAGTTTAGGCTGCACGTTCAGCTCAGCAAAAAATTGTTGGACAGCGACTTCGCTCAGCTCGCACGCGTAAACGTGTTTGTGCTGCTGAGCAAGCCACGCAATGTCCAAAGATTTGCCGCTTAATGGAACAAACACACAGGTGTCTGTTGCCAACTGCAACGACGACCAATGCTTCATCAGCTTAGGATGCACGCGCGGCAAGTGCCATCCAGTCTCACCGCGCTGCCAACGCCCTAACCAAAATGCATTGTCGATGGCCATTAGCGAATGTAGTTCTGTTTGTTGCTGGCTTTGCTTAACCAGCGTGTCAGTAGCTTATCAACGCTCATTTGTGCGGCAAAAGCAAATCGATCGGCCCACGTCTTACGAAACTCATAGTTTACTTCGTATACGTCGTGAGTGTCGTACAGTGATTGCAGCAAACCATCGGACGTGATGATCTCATCAATCAACCCCATTTGAATGGCTTGCGTACCGTACCAATGTTCGCCTGTCGCTACTTTTTCGATGTCGACTGCTGGGCGATGCTCGTGAATGAACTGCTTGAATAAAAGATGGGTATCTTCCAATTCTTGCTGGAACTTTTTACGACCCTCTTCGGTATTTTGGCCAAAAATAGTCAATGTGCGCTTGTATTGACCCGCCGTATGTTGTTCGTAATCCACATCGAAGCGTTGCAACAAACGATGAAAATTGGGAATTTCTGCCACTACGCCAATCGAACCGATAACGGCAAATGGCGCGGCGACAATTTTATCGGCGACGCAAGCCATCATGTAACCGCCGCTGGCGGCTACCTCATCAACGGCAACCGTCAATTTTATTTTGGCGTCTCGAATACGTTGTAATTGTGATGCGGCGTGGCCATACGAGTGCACCAGTCCACCGGGGCTTTCCAATCGCAACATCACTTCATCGCATTCTTCGGCAATCGACAATACAGCCGTGATCTCTTCACGCAGACAGTGAACTGAGGATGCTTCCATGTCGCCCAAAAAATTCAGCACGAACAAACGAGGTTTTCGCTCGTCATCGTCATCTTCAGCATCATCATCTTTCTTGTTTTTGGCCGCTTTTTTCTTGGCTTTCGCCTCTTCTTTTTCTTTCTTTTCCTGTTCTTTGTGCCAGGCCTTGTAATCGTCTTCATCCAGTACATTGACGCGCATGGTATCGGTGACGTCTTCGTATTCATCCGACAAATTGCGAATTTCAATATCGCCCGGCGTTTGTGAGTGGTGACGTTGACGTGCGCGCATCAAACCACCAATGACCAATAGAATCGCAATGACGATCGTGATCGCTTTGGCCAAAAACAGGCCATAGTCATACAAAAATTGCATCAAGACTGAAACTCCAAAGACTGCGACATCGCAGGCGGGCGGCGATTTTAGCGGATTTGGCCAGAAAGCACGCAAAAGAAAAGCCCCGCCGAAGCAGGGCCTTTTATTTGGTAATGAACGTTCGACAATTATGGGCGAATGATAGCTGTATTGGTCACATCCACCGTTTCCCCACCCGATTTCAAAAACCTAACCGTTTGTAGTTGCATTTCACCAGTCACTGTGCCGGTTGGATCTAAGCTTGCGTCGGGCGCCAACAGTGAACCATGGGCACCAGCGGTAAAGCGCACAACTGCGCGTGCACCACCATCAACCTCTAAGTCAGTATGACCAACTGCGGTTAAGCCTAAATTTGCAATCAATGGCTCAGTACCGGCTAACGGTCCAGTGACGTAAACCGTGTAAGGGCCTGCTAACGGATGTCCAGTCGGATAAACCGGGTTAGGGTAAGTGCCAGCGATCGTGGCATTGGGAACGACCAAATCCGGAGGACTGTTGATCGGGCCTAAAGGCAAACCACCCACAACCTCATGTACCAAAGTAGGTAAGGTTTGGCCTCGTGCAGCCCCAACTGCTGCATGATTAATCGGATCGCCACTGTCGACCACCGTCTGGGCTAGCCAAAGGAATGATTCATAACCAGGCGTACCTGCCGTAACTCCCCCCCCAGCCAAGCCAGCACGAATACGTGGACCGAACGCAAACGAACCATCAAGCAGTTTGGCAAGACCACCACCAGGAACCGATAGCACTGCGACCTTTACGTTACTTTCATAAGCGGCGAATGTACTGCCGACAATTGAGCCAAGTGACTGACCGACAAAATACACTTTTGATGTATCAAAATCAGCACCACCGCCATCGATATCCATTGTCGCCAGTGCTTTATGCAGGGCAAATAAATCCGTTACCGCTTGGCGCACATGGTCTCGCGTCGATAACAAGCTAAACAAATTGATCGTCCAAGCACCCGATGTATCGGCCACGCCATCCGGTGTAAACAGCGCACCCGACGTATTGTTTTGCAAATCGATTCCAAATGTACGTTCCCGAAGTGGGCCATTGGCATCTGACGGCGAATACCCCACAAACAATCCGCTTGTGGAATCCAGCCCGTGTAACGGTTGGTCAATCGCAACGGTTGCAATGCAGTTTGAAGCGAATGTCGCGGTAATGCCCAAAGCATCCGAACGATTACGAGTGATACCGTGTTGGAATATCACAACCGGATAAGGTTTTGCACAATCTGGAAGCGCTGGGCTTGGTAACGACACCAACACCGGAATCGTTTCTGTCGCTAATTGCCGAGGTAACGGATTGGCATAAGACAAATTGGGACCAAGTGGGCTGGCGTCGCCGGCTGGCGTACCCGCTTGCCAGAAGCCATTGACCGCACCGGCGTCATTACTTAAACCCGCACCGTTCAAGGCCGTCGTCGGTGGCGGCAGGAAATAAGGCACCGTTACCTGACCACCATAAATTATGGAAAACTGTGCGCCCGGCGCCGCACCTGCCGCTCCAAAAACAAAACCACCCGAACCATTGGGTTGATTTTGCGGAGCGATCACCGCAAAAGCGCTGGTCGGCGTAAACGCGGCGTTAATCCAGCTACGAGCTGCTACCATCGTTTCCTGCGATGAGGCTACCGTGAAAACGAACGACAACGCCACTTTGTTCCGCGCCACACCAGCCCTTTCCAACGCAGCTTCCTGAGAGTTAACTTGTTTTTGCAGTGCAACAGCATCAGCATTCGATGTGCCGTCTGGTTTCAACTCAGGTAGAGGCGTCGTATTTTTCACAACGCCATAGGTTGAATCAGGAATCACTCCGTTGCCGTTGGAGTCCTTCAAGTCATCAGTAAAAACCACCATATAACTGGATTGTGGAGAGAGGGGTTTAAGTGGAGAAATGCGAATCACATGTCCCGCCGGTACTTCCTCTGTAGCCAAGCCAGCGCTGTAATCTACACCTTGTTCGAGCGTGCGCACTATGTCGGTAACCGCACCCGATGGAGCCAAGATCGTTCGCTCTGGGGACGGATCAACGTCTGGGCGATTCAGCGTAACTTCGTAGATTTTGACACCTGCGGCGATAGTGGCGGTATCCAACGTCACGTCAGGGTCGGTGGGTAGAACCTTGGAAAATTTGGTTTTAACAACAAAGGGAGCCACGGCAGACCAGCCATCAAGTTTGCTCAATGCTGCTTGACCTCGTCTGGTTCCATTGGTCGAGTCAAAAAGATCGGCGTCGGAAACACCTGGAATATTGAGTGTCAAATCACATGAAGGCCCGCGCGGTGTTGATGCACAATCCGCATTAGAAAACAACAAATCGTTGGGAAGCGGAATCGTATAACCATCTCCGTCTGAATCAGAGGTTTCAAATACAACCTTGGTTAGGCGAACACCGATGGGGGATGGTGATTCAGTAGGTTTGGCCGGGCCATCGCCCCCGCACCCCGCAAGGCCAAAGGCGCCCAGCACGGTCAATCCGAGTAAGTGCTTTTTCATGGAATTCTCCCTAGGGTCAGGTTCCACATTTTTGTTGTCGATTCCCACGATGAGGTGTTGCCGTGGGAGGCTTCCGTTGGTGAAACAGTAGAGCCAGCGTCGAATGAGACACCGGACTTTCGCCCAATCGTACCCGGATGCATTTGTACACACAAGACCACTGACCAGTTATCGCGAATATTGCCGTCTTAACACCTTTTTTTGCGATGCCTTGCGCAATACCTCCCGACGCGATTTACCGTGCTGTGCATTTTTTCAGCAACTTTATTCTGGCATAACAGGTCTATCCTTAAGTTAGGTAAGCGTTTATAGCGCACTGCGGCACGGTTGCCGGCAGCGCCGAAAAAGGAGGACACATGAGTCTGTTCCAACATTACCGTTCACGTTACGAAGAAGCCAAAGAAGATGAAATGAGTCTTCAGGAGTATCTTGAGTTTTGCAAAAGCGATCGAATGGGTTATGCCAACGCGGCAGAACGCATGCTAAAAGCGATCGGTGAGGCCGAGCTGGTCGACACCGCGCACGATTCACGTTTATCGCGCTTGTTTTCGAATCGCGTTATCGCGCGCTATCCCGCCTTCGCTGAGTTTTACGGCATGGAGGATACCGTTGAGCAAATTGTGTCGTATTTTCGACACGCCGCGCAGGGGCTCGAAGAAAGAAAACAAATTTTGTATTTACTCGGCCCTGTCGGTGGTGGCAAATCATCGCTCGCAGAAAAGTTAAAAAAACTGATGGAGCGTTGCCCCATTTATGCGATCAAAGGATCCCCGGTCTTCGAGTCGCCATTAGGCCTATTCGATCCGGAAGAGGACGGTCGCATCTTAGAAAATGATTACGGCATTCCGCGGCGCTACTGTCACACCATCATGTCGCCGTGGGCGGTCAAGCGGTTGCACGAATTTGGCGGTGACATCACCAAATTTCGCGTTGTCAAATTAAAGCCCAGTGTGTTGGATCAAATTGCGATCGCCAAAACCGAACCGGGCGATGAAAACAATCAGGACATTTCATCGCTGGTGGGCAAAGTGGACATTCGCATGCTTGAACGTTATGCCCAGAATGATCCAGATGCCTACAGTTATTCCGGCGCGCTGTGTCGCGCCAATCAGGGTGTCATGGAATTTGTCGAAATGTTCAAGGCGCCAATCAAGGTGCTGCACCCATTACTGACCGCAACGCAAGAAGGCAACTACAATGGCACGGAAGGCATGTCAGCCCTGCCCTATTCCGGCATCATCCTCGCCCACTCCAACGAATCCGAATGGCAGCAATTTCGTAACAACAAAAACAATGAAGCGTTTCTCGATCGCGTGTACATTGTGAAAGTGCCTTACTGCCTGCGCGTCAGCGAAGAAATTCACATTTACGAAAAATTGCTCGCCAACAGCGATCTCAGTCGCGCCCCCTGTGCACCTGGCACTTTAAAAATGCTGGCACAATTTTCGGTGTTGTCACGCATCAAAGATCCTGAGAACTCCAGCATCTATTCCAAAATGCGTGTCTACGATGGTGAGTCATTGAAAGACACCGATCCGAAAGCCAAGTCGTATCAAGAGTACCGCGACAGTGCAGGTGTCGATGAGGGAATGACCGGATTGTCCACTCGATTCTCGTTCAAGATACTGTCACGTGTCTTTAACTTCGATCAAACGGAAGTAGCGGCTAACCCGGTGCACTTGCTGTACATCCTCGAAACCCAAATTGAGCGCGAGCAATTCCCGCAAGAAATCGGCGACAAGTATTTGGAGCACATCAAAGGCTTTTTGGTGCCGAAATACGTCGAGTTCATAGGCAAAGAGATCCAAACCGCTTATCTCGAGTCGTATTCGGAATATGGTCAAAACCTGTTTGACCGTTACGTTACTTATGCGGATTTTTGGATCCAGGATCAGGAATATCGTGACCCAGAAACTGGCGAAAACTTTGACCGCTCGGCATTGAATGAAGAACTGGAAAAGATCGAAAAACCCGCCGGCATTTCAAACCCGAAAGATTTTCGCAACGAGACCGTCAATTTCGTCTTGCGTGCACGCGCCAATAATAATGGACGCAATCCGAATTGGACAAGCTACGAAAAACTGCGCACCGTGATCGAAAAAAAGATGTTCTCCAACACGGAAGATCTGCTTCCGGTGATTTCATTCAATCCGAAAGCGTCAAAAGAAGACATGAAAAAGCATCAGGACTTTGTCTCACGCATGGTTGAAAAAGGCTACACTGAAAAACAGGTGCGTTTGTTATGCGAATGGTATTTGCGTGTACGCAAATCCAATTGACACCTCTTTGCGACGGATAACAGCATGAGCCAGCTGATCGACAGAAGGCCAATGAGCAAAGGAAAAAGCACGGTTAATCGCCAACGCTTTATCCGTCGCTATAAGCAACAAATTAAGAAGGCTATCTCGGATCAAATCAGTCAACGCAGCGTGACGGATGTGGACAGTGGCGAAAACGTGTCAATCCCATCAAAAGACATTCGTGAACCCACATTCCGATCGGGCCAAGGCGGGCGCAAAGAACGTATTCACCCCGGCAACAAAGAATTTGTCGCCGGTGACAAAATCAAGAAACCGTTGAATGGCCAGGCACAAGGTCAAGGTCGGCGTGCCAGCGATCAAGGTGACGGTCAGGACGATTTCCAATTCGAATTGTCCCGCGAAGAATATATGGATCTGCTGTTCGAAGATCTGGAGTTACCTCGTCTTCAACAAAACAGTCTCAAAAAGATCACACAATATAAAACCGTGCGCGCGGGCTTCAAAACCGATGGCGTACCCACTAATCTGAATATTATTCGATCGATGAAAGGTGCGATGGCGCGGCGTATGGCGATGTCCGGTGAGGCTCGTCGAGAACTGCGTGCCGCCGAAGCCGAATTGAAAGAGCAACAAGATGACGGCGCCGAGAACAGCGATGAGGCGCGCGCCTTGCGTTTGCGCATTGAGGAGCTGCGCCAGCGCATTGCCCGCGTACCCTTCATCGACACCATCGATCTGCGTTTCAACAACTACATCAAGCAGCCCATTCCCACTTCACAAGCCGTCATGTTTTGTTTAATGGACGTGTCGGGTTCCATGGATCAAGCGACCAAGGACATGGCGAAGCGCTTTTTTCTGCTGTTGTATTTGTTCCTCACCAAAAACTACAAAAATGTCGAAGTTGTATTCATCCGTCATCACACGCAAGCCAAAGAAGTGGATGAAAAAGAGTTTTTCTATTCACAGGAAACCGGCGGCACCGTGGTATCCAGCGCATTGAAGTTGATGGATGACATTGTCAAGGCGCGTTATTCACCATCGGTGTGGAATATCTACGCGGCGCAAGCCAGTGACGGCGACAACTGGGGCGATGACTCGCCCATTTGTCAACAGATACTCGATCGCGATCTGTTACCGCTACTGCGGTACTTTTGTTACATCGAAATCACCAAACGGCAGCATCAAAGTTTGTGGGAGCACTACGAGTCGTTGCAGGCTCAGCACCCCAACTTTGCCATGCAGCAAATCGAAGAGGTCAGCGATATCTATCCGGTATTCCGCGAACTGTTCAAGAGGCAAAAGGCATGAATCGTCGCGCACCGCTGACCACCAGTTCGGAATGGTCGTTTGAACTGATCAAAGACTACGAACGCGAAATTGATCGCATTGCCAAATCATTTGGACTCGATACCTATCCCAATCAAATCGAGGTGATCACCTCTGAACAAATGCTGGACGCCTACGCCAGCGTTGGCATGCCGATTGGCTACAGTCATTGGTCGTTCGGCAAACACTTCATTAGCAACGAGCAACACTACAAACGCGGGCAAATGGGGCTGGCGTACGAAATTGTCATCAACAGTAATCCATGCATTGCCTATTTGATGGAAGAAAATACGATGATGATGCAATGCTTGGTGATGGCCCATGCCTGTTACGGGCACAATTCATTCTTTAAAGGCAATTATCTGTTCCGCACCTGGACTGACGCTGAAGCCATTATCGATTATCTCGTCTTTGCGAAAAACTTTGTTGCCGAATGCGAATCTCGCTATGGCATCGACGCGGTTGAAGCCTTGCTCGATTCGTGTCACGCCTTAATGAATCACGGCGTTGATCGCTATAAGCGCCCTCACCCTATTTCAATGCGCGAAGAACAACGACGCTTGCAGGAGCGTGAGGCATTTTTACAGTCGCAGGTTAATGAATTGTGGCGCACAATTCCGGTGTTAGAAAAAAAGATGAAAGAAAAGGAGCAGATCCGTTTCCCCAAAGAGCCACAAGAAAATATTTTGTATTTCATCGAAAAACACGCTCCACTACTCGAACCCTGGCAACGTGAGCTAGTGCGTATTGTGCGTAAAATCGGTCAATACTTTTATCCGCAACGACAAACACAGGTGATGAATGAGGGATGGGCCACTTTCTGGCATTACACCATTATGAATCAACTGTATGATGAGGGCTTAATCAACGAAGGATTCATGCTCGAGTTTCTGCAATCGCACACCAATGTTGTGTATCAACCAACTTTTGATAGCCCCTATTACAGCGGCATCAATCCGTATGCTCTGGGTTTCGCGATGTATATGGACATCAAGCGGATTTGCGAATCACCGGATGAAGAGGACAAACGCTGGTTTCCCGATATCGCCGGCAGCCCCTGGCTCAAGACTCTGGATTTTGCGATGCGCAATTACAAGGACGAAAGTTTTATTGGTCAATTTTTGTCGCCGCGCTTGATGCGACAATTTCGCTTGTTTGGCATTTTGGATGATGCCAACAGCAACGAATTGGCGGTAACCGCCATTCACGATGATGAGGGATATCGTCACCTGCGCAAAACCTTATCGGATCAATACAATCTCAGCTTCAATGAACCCAATATTCAAGTTTGGCATGTAGATGTACGCGGCAATCGCGCGCTGACTTTACGTCACATACCGCACAATGGCGTACCACTTGCTGAAGGATTTGATGAAGTCATGCGCCATTTGCACCAGCTTTGGGGGTTTGACACCAAACTGGAGACCATCAATGACAAAGGAGAGGTACAGATTCTTACGCATGTCAGTGACAAAGCCGACGATAAACAGCGCGCATGACTGGCGACATCACCATTCCCGGCTGCAATCCGGCGATTCCTTACGATATAGTGTGACAGTGTTTTCCTGATACTGAATTTTCCCGATGCGTTGTTTTACTCCCGTGCCGATGTGTTTTGTGTTGTTCCTGTTAGCACTGGCGATGACTCCGGCACAGGCCGATTGCTCGCACACTTTGCGCGTACACACATCCAAAGTTTCGGCGTCTGTTTACTATCGCGATCTGCGCTGGCTGCAGCATGTGTTGGCCGGCGTTGGTTGCCGTGTCAGCAACGATGAAGAAGAGGTGGCGAGCTTTGGTCGTATTCTGCGCTCACTCGAAGACGGCAAACACGATTTTGCATTGGGGTTATCGCGCACGCCCGAACGTGAGGCCTTGTTCTATTTTTCACCCGCCTACACACGCGACAACTTGCGCGTATATGTGTCACGCAACAATACGCAAGCTCCCAGCACACTGACACTGGAGGCCTTGTCAAACTATAAAAATGCTTTGTTGATTCCTTTGCATGGTTGGTATGGCGATGCCTTTGAACAATTTCGCCAGCGCCATCAGTTGTCGGCACAAGTGCTGACCTACCAAAATGATCCCGACGGTGTGCGACTGGCGGTGAACAACCCGGATATATTGCTGATCATGAGCGAACGCATTTTCGAATCATTCGCGACGAAAGAAGCCAAAGAGCAACTGCGCAAACTGGAACCGGCCTTGTTCAGCGATCCGTTGCACATTGCTTTTAGCCGCAAATCAATATCAGCTGAAGAATTCGCCTATTTGAATGCCGCCATAGAGGCGGCATTGAAAAGCGGCAATACCCCAGAAAAAATGATCAAATGAAAGCGTCGTTTTGTTTACACGCCGTTAAGCGTGCAAACCAAACGGATCGTCTATGGAATGTGAAGGCTGCGTAAACCAGCGCGGCCCTTGCTCCGTCATGTAGAAATGATCTTCTAGGCGAATGCCAAACTCACCCGGCACGCAGATCATCGGCTCATTGCTGAATGTCATGCCGACATCCAGTGCCGTTTCATCGTTGCCGACCAAATAAGGCCATTCGTGAATATCAAGACCGATTCCGTGACCGGTACGGTGCGGCAATCCCGGCAAGGCATAATCGGCGGCCAAACCGTTTTGCGCCAATACAGCACGCGCCGCCACATCAACATCACGGCAAGGACGTCCTAATTGTGCCGCGTCAAACGCAGCGGCCTGCGCGGCCTTTTCAATGGCCCAAATTTCACGTTGACGGGCGTTGGCTTCGCCGAACACATAGGTGCGCGTAATATCCGAAATGTAACCGTGCAATTTACAGCCGGTGTCGATCAAGACAATGTCATTGCGACGCAAACGTTGGGGTTCTTTGACACCATGCGGGTATTGTGTCGCTTCACCAAACAGCACGATACAAAAATACGAACCGGCCGCCGCACCTACTTTTTTATGGGCCTCGTGAATAAATGCTTCAACATCGGTGGTGCTGATGCCTTCGTGCAACATGCTGGCAACCGCTTTATGCACCGCCATCGTCATATTTTTTGCACGCTGCATCAACGCGATTTCGGCAGTCGATTTGCGCATGCGAGCATGCGCCGTCACTGAACGCGCATTGAGCCATTCATGGTGTGAGCCCTCGTTGCGCAATCCATCGAAAACAAAAAACGGTGTGCATTCGCTGATTGCTACCCGCAGCGATGTGCGCTGACACCCCCGTGCGTACGCGGACAATCGCTGCGCGCAAACGGCATACGGGCTTTCATGTTCCTGCCAACTAAACAGTGTTCCAGACAAGCCCTGAAAATCACGAAAACTGCCAATCTCAAAATGCGGGACGATATATTCAATTTCGCCATGTGCGGGTAATAACGCGGCCACCATGCGCTCGCTGGGCGACCACACGGTCCCCGTGAAATAGCGCATAGAGGTGCCGGCATGCAGATACATTACATCGATACCCAGCTCACGCATCCGTTGCTGCGCTCGCGCACAACGCGCCTGATATTCGGCGGTTGTGATGGGTTCAACACCTGCGGTCATGTTCTGCAATGACGCCAATGCGAATTCGGCTGACTGCCCACCTACACCTATCGTCATGCTCTGTTGTCCTGTTGTGATTGAACGCCTACGGATTGTTCGTTACGGCATCGAAACGGGATAGTACAATTCGGCACCCTTTGGTAATGAAGCAACGCAAATGCACACGGCCTCCCATTGCCTTTGTGGCAGTGGCCAGTCTTACTCCAGTTGCTGTGGCCGTTTTCATAGCGGCACTGTGTGCGCCGAAAACGCGGAGCAACTGATGCGGTCGCGTTATGTCGCCTATGTGTTGCGACAATGGGATTATCTCCATCGTAGCTGGCACAGTTCAACCCGCCCAGAATTCAGTGCACTTGCCAACGAACCACCACTAAAATGGTTGGAACTGCGTATTGTGGCGACAGAGCTTGGCGATAGTGAGGCGTTTGTCGAATTTGTCGCTCGCTACAAAAATAACGGCCGCGCCGGTCAGCTGCATGAACGCAGCCGTTTTGTGCGCGAAAACGCGCAGTGGGTGTATATCGATGGTTGTATTTTTTAGGAAGCATCATGAGCAGTTATGTTGAAAAAGTGTTGATCGATGGCGAATCGTTGCTGTACCGAGGTCACCCATCATTGTGGGCGTATGCTGGCAAGATCCTGTTTGCAGCCGTGTTTGTGGTGGGGGGACTCATCGGCACCACCATGACAGGTCATCTGTTTATGCTGGGTCTTAGTTTTGTCGGCGCTTTATTGCTGTTGGTTGTGTACATCAATTACAAATCGGTTGAACTCGCGATCACCAACAAACGCATTATCGTCAAATTTGGTTTTATTCGCCGCGACACCACCGAAATTAATTTGTCCAAAGTCGAAAGTGTGCAAGTAGAACAGCCGCTCGTCGGTCGCATGCTGAATTTTGGCACCATCATTGTATCGGCTGGCGGTGGCCCCATGGCTCCGGTGCCGTATATTCATGAGCCCCTGGCATTTCGCAAACATTTTATGATGGCGACGGATCAGCGTCAGGCGTAATTTGCAAGTTGCGAGTTGCGAGTTGCGAGTTGCGAGTTGCGAGTTGCGAGTTGCGAAAACAGTGAAATGAATGTCGATTTTTCTGACAACTGATAACTGACAACAAAAAATAAGCCCGCTTACGCGGGCTTATTTTTTAACAGATGAATTTATTTTTCCAACTTGGCCAACTGCTTTGCGGCAACTTTGGCCGGCAGTGGAATATAACCGTCTTTCACCACCGCTTCCTGCCCTTGCTTCGTCAACACCATCGTCATGAATTCTTTGACGGCCGGTGGCAACGCTTCGCCCGGTTTTTTGTTCACGTAAATGTACAAGTAGCGCGACAGCGGATAATCACCGCTGATGGCATTCGCTTCACTGGCTTCAATCGCGGCACTGAACGCTTTTTCCGATAAGGCGATGGCTCGTACATCCGCCGTTTTGTAACCGATACCCGAATAACCGATAGCGTTTTTCGCCGCACCAATTGATTGCACAACCGATGCCGAGCCCGGTTGCTCTGCTACGGTGTTTTTGAAATCACCTTTGCACAATGCGTGCTCTTTAAAGTAACCATAAGTACCCGACACCGAGTTGCGACCAAACAGCGCAAATTTTTCACCGGCCATCGCACCGGTCACACCAACATCGCCCCATTTCAACAAGTCAGCACCGGCACCGCATTTGCGTGTGCTGGAGAAAATGGCATCGACTTGTTCCATGGACAGTGATTTGATGGGGTTGTCTTTGTGTACGAACACGGCCAACGCGTCGATCGCGACAGCAATTTCGGTCGGCTTATAGCCGTATTTAGCTTCAAACGCGGCAATTTCGTTTGATTTCATTTTACGGCTCATCGGTCCCAAATTTGACGTGCCTTCGGTCAGCGCCGGCGGAGCCGTTGAGGAGCCCATGCCTTGAACTGACGGGTTAACGTTGGGATAGGCTTTCTTGAAATCTTCCGTCCAAAACGTCATCAAATTGTTCAACGTATCGGAACCGACTGACGTGATGTTACCGGACACGCCACTCACGGTTTTGTAATCGGGCAGCGCGGCATCGACACCGCCTGCGTTTGCAACGCTGACCATCGTCAAGCCGACCGCCATTGCAAGGACTTTCTTTAACATGTGAGGTCTCCTATTTGGACGCCGCTCACTGTAGAACGGCACTTTGGCAGCCATATGACCAAAATATTGCACATTTATGACGACGCACGAGCACAACAATACTGTTTTATGCGACGCCGCAATTGGCGGGAAACACGCAGGTAAACGTCGAACCTTGACCCAGGGTGCTGCGGATCTCCAATCGCCCGCCATGGCGCTCCATGACGTTTTTGACAATCGCCAAACCGAGACCTGTGCCACCGACTTCACGCGAACGCCCCGCATCGACGCGATAAAAACGTTCGGTTAGGCGCGAAATATGATGTGCCTCAATGCCTGGACCACTGTCACTGACATCAAAACAGGCTTCGCCCTGTTCATTGCGCCGCCAACGCAATGTAATCGCTCCGCCGGCTGGCGTGTAGCGAATCGCATTGCTGACCAAGTTCCAGAAAGCGCTCTGCAGCTCTTTGGGCGCCGCCATTAAGGCCAAACTTGTCGTAATATCAGTGCTGATCTGATGTTTATTGCTGCCGGAAAACACTTGCGCATCTTCGTAGATGGTGCGGAGCAATTTCACGACATCAATCCGTTCAAACTGCAGCTTTTGTCGTTCGTTATCCAGGCGCGACAAAAACAACAAATCATCGACCAATGAGCGCATGCGCTGGGCTTGCTGCTGCATTTGCGTCACCGGTCGCGCGTAACGGCCGAGCTTCTCTTCGCCAGCGTTCGACAAGGTTTCGAGATAGCCAGTCAACACCGTGATCGGTGTGCGTAATTCATGTGACACATTCGCCACAAAATCTTGACGCATTTGTTCCAGTTTGTGGACATGGGTGACATCACGGGCCATCAACAAACGTTGGCCCGTACGATGAGACGTTAAATGCACGCTCAAAATAACATTCGGCAAACTTGGCGAAGGAATTTCAATCGCCTGCTCACTTTGCGTTTGTTGTTCAAAAGCAATGAAATCGGGATGACGCATCAAATTGCTGATACGTTGCCCGACATCAGTTGGCACACGCAAGCCGAGCAAATGCTCTGCCGCACGATTAAACCACACGATCTCACCATGCCGCGTAACGGCCACATACGCATCGGGCAAAGAGTTGGTGGCGTCGCGAAATTCTTTGACCACGTTCAGCGCGCGGCGCAGCTGTCGGCGTTGACGTTTTCGGCTCAAATAGAGCACATAATACAACTCATGCCAAATTCCGGGAATTGATTCCGGAATGCTGCGACTCGCACCGCCTAACCAACGAATCAAACGCAATACATGATACAAATGCCAGGCGCCATAAGCAGCCAATGCAACGATCAAAAACTCCGCACCCAACCCAAACGATTGTGACACCATCCAACCGATCACGAGCGCGGATGCCACTAACCAGATCTCGTTGTACCAACGCTCAGGTTGACGCATGAATGACAGACTCTACTTGTCGCGACAGATACAAACTGTCAAAGGCGATCGGAAAAACGATAACCCGATCCGCGCACCGTTTGCACATACTCTTCAATGCCAAACGGTTCCAGTGCCTTGCGCAAACGCCGCATATGCACATCGACGGTACGATCTTCGACGACCACTTGATGACCCCAAATGGCATCGAGCAACTGCGTGCGCGTATACACGCGTTCGGGATGCTCCATAAAAAATTGCAGCAACTTGTATTCGGTGGGCCCCAGTTTTACGGTTTCACCTTTGCATGACACTCGGTGACTGGCGGTATCCAAACGCAGCAACCCGGTTTCAAGGATTTTTTCCGCTTCCGTTACCGTTGCACCGCTGCGACGCAGTACCGCACGCACACGAGCAATCAGTTCTCGCGGGGAGAACGGCTTGACGACATAATCATCGGCACCACTTTCCAAGCCTTTGACACGATCATCTTCTTCACCGCGCGCGGTCAACATGATGAGTGGAATGTCTTGCCACTCTTCTTTTTGTTTGACGCGGCGACAAAAATCGACGCCGGAGGCACCAGGCAACATCCAGTCCACCAGCATCAAGTCAGGTTTAAAGCCTTCTTGCAATAATGACCAAGCGCGTTCGCTGGTCGAGGCTTCGGCGACTTGAAAGCCAGCTTCTTCCAAAGCAAAACACAGCAGATCACGAATATCACGCTCATCTTCGACAATGAGTATCTTGGCACTCATGGCTTTTCCCTAATCATTGACCATTTTCTTCAGTTTTTATCGACGCCATCGATACCGCTGTGGCGCACATCAACACCTTGCACCATATAAACGATGTACTCACAAATATTGCGAGCATGATCACCGATGCGTTCGAGCGCACGCGCACTCCACATCACATCCAAACCAGGGGTGATGTGACGAGGATCTTCAAACATATACGTCAAGATCTGGCGTGCGATGGCTTCGTATTCAGCATCGGATTTGCGCTCTTCCTTGGCAATTTCGATCGCGGCATTCATGTCCATGCGCGCAAAAGCATCCAACGCTTTGTGCAAAATATTGCGCACATGATCGCCAAAGTGTTGCAAGGCGCCATAAATGTATTTAACCGAACGCGACGGTTCTTCGTTTTCACAAATATGACGAGCCATCCGCGCAATTTTTTCCGATTCATCGCCCATGCGTTCGAGATCGGTAATGGTTTTCAATACAGCGACCACCAGACGCAAGTCGCCGGCTGCCGGTTGCCGTTTAGCCAAAATGCGCGTGCACTGTTCGTCAATTTCGATTTCATAGCGATCAACAATACTGTCGCGTTGAATCACTTTGTCAGCACCGTCGGAATCACCATTGGTCAACGCCGCAACCGCCGATGCAATTTGTTCTTCAACGGTGCCGCCCATCGCCAATACACGTTGACGAACGTTTTCCAGTTCTTCATTGAATTGACGCGAAATGTGTTGCGTCACTTGTGTCGTATCCATTGTCATTGGTGTTTCTCCACGGGTAAGGCGACCAGTGCCCCCACATACAAAACCATTGCCGTTGCAAACATGCATCCCTACGACTCACCCAGCCCGCTTATCCGTGTGCGGGCGTTCACCGAAGCAAGAATCCACTGGACTCTTGCTAAATCACGGCTCACCCATATCGTCCGCTGATATAGTCTTCGGTTTGTTTCTTTTGAGGGTTAGTAAACATGGCGTTGGTGTCAGCAAACTCAATTAAATCACCCATGTACATAAACGCGGTGTAATCCGATACACGCGCGGCCTGTTGCATATTGTGCGTAACGATCACAATCGTGTAATCGTTTTTCAGTTCATTGATCAACTCTTCGACCTTCAGTGTCGATATGGGATCGAGCGCTGACGCCGGTTCATCCAGCAACAACACCTGTGGTTGCACGGCGATGGCGCGCGCAATGCACAAACGTTGCTGCTGACCGCCCGACAGCCCCAAGGCGTTGTCGTGCAAACGGTCTTTGACTTCATCCCACAGCGCCGCGCCTTTCAATGCCCATTCGACCACTTCATCGAGCACGCGACGTTTGTTGATGCCTTGCAAACGCAAACCATAAGCCACATTTTCATAAATCGATTTCGGAAACGGATTGGGCTTTTGGAATACCATGCCAACATTACGACGCAGCTCTGCGACATTGACTTCAGGCGCGTAAATATTGTTGCCATTGATTAGGATCTCGCCCTCCACCCGGGCGGAATCAACCAAATCGTTCATTCGATTAAAACAACGCAGCAACGTCGACTTGCCACACCCACTGGGACCAATAAACGCTGTTACGCGTTTTTCGGCAATTTTCATGTCGACGCCATTAAGCGCTTGCTTTTGGCCATAAAACAATTTCAGTTGGTTCACATGCACCGCAATCGTTTCATTTTCAATGCCGCTGCTGC
The DNA here is from genome assembly GCA_041914905.1 of Enterobacterales bacterium. Classification (GTDB taxonomy): domain Bacteria; phylum Pseudomonadota; class Gammaproteobacteria; order Enterobacterales; family Permianibacteraceae; genus Permianibacter. Next base: position 7,857 of record JAYSCL010000055.1, on the reverse strand, counting down.
GCACACCGTCACGCGCGGACATGTCCACAGCTTTCATATTCACGGTATCACCCATTTTGTAAACCCTCGCGCTCGATTAGTGTTCAAGCGATTTGTATTTTTCGCGTAAGTGATTGCGGATCTTGATCGCGCTGATGTTCAGCAACACGGTCACCAAGACCAACAACAACGCTGACGCATACACCAACGGACGAGCCGCTTCGATATTGGGACTTTGAAAACCCACGTCATAAATATGGAAACCCAAATGCATGAACTTTCGCTCAAGGTGCAGAAAAGGTGCGGTCAGATCCATCGGCAATTCGGGCGACAATTTCACAACGCCGACTAACATCAGTGGCGCCACTTCACCGGCTGCACGTGCCACGGCCAAAATTAAGCCTGTCATCATCGCCGGTGATGCCATCGGTAATACGGTGCGCCACAGGGTTTCAATTTTGGTCGCGCCCAATGCCAGTGAACCTTCGCGAATCGCTTTCGGAATACGCGCCAACCCTTCTTCGGTGGACACGATCACAACCGGTAAGGTTAATAACGCTAACGTGAGTGAGGCCCATAACAAACCCGGGGTACCAAATGTGGGGGCAGGTTTGGCTTCGGCGAAAAAAACATTATCGATTGAGCCACCTAGCGTGTAGACAAAAAAGCCCAAACCAAACACACCGTACACAATGGAGGGCACGCCCGCCAAATTGTTGACCGCGATACGAATGGTCCGTGTAAACCAATTTTGCTTAGCATATTCACTCAGATAGACGGCCGCGATCACACCAAAGGGCGTTACGATGATGCTCATTAATAACACCATCGTTACCGTGCCGAAAATGGCTGGAAACACACCGCCTTCGGTGTTGGATTCGCGCGGACGTTCGGTCAAGAACTCACCGACGCGGGTAAAGAAATAGCTGACCTTTTGACTGAAGCTAAATTGATTTGGCTGATAGATATGCACAATTTTGGCAACCGGCACGTCACGCAATTGGCCATCGATCAAACGGATCGTTACCGTATCGCGATCCGCCTGCTGATGAACCTTCGCGAGCACCGCCTGATGTTCGCCGAAGGCCACATTGAGCTGCGCCATTTCACCGTCGATCTCAGCGCTGATCTCTGGTGTCAGTTCGTTATTCAATTCAAGGCGACGTTTTTTCAAACGCAATTTTTCCAGCTGAGCATTGATGTCAGTCATTTCGCTTTGTTCAATGACATGCATTTGCTCACGCAACTCATTGGCGCGCGTTTGCACGCGATGATAAGCCGCCATCATGTCGGCGCCACTTATCGTCTTGCCGTCCTCATGCACACTGTGCACAAAGCCGTACATATTGCCCCATTCCAGACGCTCGACCAACACGGCATCGATTGGCGCGGTACGTTCACCAAACGTTGCATCTTTGTACCAACGAAAGTCTTGTCCAAAGGCATCGCGATTGCCAATGCGAAACAAGGTTTGATCCACCATGTGGCCTTCGATCTTGCTGCGCTCCTGCGCGCTAATCTCGCCAAGCACATACTGCGTTTGACCGTCTTGCGTGATCGCTTGTTGCCAGATCGTGTGAGGCCAGAAATTGGTCATGCCATTAACGGCGACCAATAACAGCAATCCGACCACCATGGTGAGTGCAATAGCAATCGCGCCACCGGTTAACCAAACATAATGTTCGCCGCTTTTGAAATAGTGTTTTGACATGAGTGCGGCCTCTTATAACGAACCGTATTTGCGGCGCAAACGGGCACGCACCACTTCGGCAATCGTGTTGAAAATCAGCGTGAACGCAAACAGCACAAGCGCTGACACAAACAAAATTCGGTAATGCGAGCTGCCTACTTCCGCTTCAGGCATTTCGACGGCGATGTTGGCAGACAACGAACGCAAACCTTCGAATATGTTGGCTTCCATAATCGGCGTGTTGCCGGTGGCCATTAACACGATCATCGTTTCACCAACGGCGCGGCCAAGGCCGATCATCACGGCAGAAAAAATACCGGGACTGGCTGTCGGTAACACGACTCGCACCATCGTTTGCCAAGGACTGGCACCGAGCGCCAACGAACCATTCACCAAACTTTTGGGTACGCCAAACACCGCGTCTTCGGCAATTGAAAATACCGACGGGATCACCGCAAACCCCATCGCAATACCCACGATGAAGGAGTTGCGTTGTTCATAATTAATGTGCAGCGTTTCGCTTAAAAAGCGCGGCGCATCTCCCGCGAAAAACACCGTTTCAACACCGGGAGATAAAGCAAAACAGGCCCAACCAACCAACAGAATAATCGGCAGCAATAGTGCTGCGTGCCACCCTTCCGGCACACGGTGGCGCACGGACTTGGGCATATGTTGCCAGAGCCAACCAAAAGCAATTATGGCAAGAGGTAACGCGAGCAAAATCATCAGCGTGCCCGGCAAGTTTTCTTCGACCGCCGGAGCCAACCACAAGCCAGCCAGAAACCCCAAAATCACCGACGGTAATGCCGCCATGATTTCGACCATAGGTTTCACCATGCCCCGCATGGCCGTTGACATAAAAAATGCGGTATACATCGCGCCGAAAATACCAATCGGCAACGCCACCAACATCGCATAAAACGCCGCTTTCATCGTGCCAAAGGCTAACGGCACCAGGCTCATTTTGGCTTCGAAGTCATCTGTGCCAGCCGAGGATTGCCATGTGTACGTCGGCTTGTCATAACTTTCGTACCAAACCTTGTTCCACAACGCGCTCCATGAAATTTCCGGATGTTCGTTGTCGATATGAAAGTGTTGCACTTGACCGTCGGCCGCTAACCCAAACAAGCGCGTAGCGCGTGCATTGAGTTCGACTTGTGCCAGCGGTGCGCTCAATGTGGTGTGCAACAATTGACGTTCGGATGTCGTGTAAAACACACCCAGTTCGTTGTGAGCATTGGTGGCTACAAACCCTTTGCGACGTTGTTCCGGCACGATGTGTGTGATCGCGCTGTCGCCTAATTGAAAACGACGCGCCGTTTCCAAATGAAACTCATTGCGTTCATCGCGAACGCGAAACCATTGCGTGATGCCACCGCGCTCATCCCCCACCAATAATGAAATGCCACCCAACAGCAATTTCATGTCGGTCAATTTGGCATTCTTTTCAGTGACATAAAGCGCTTGTTGCGGCGACAGCTCTTCATCTTTCCAGCGCCAGGTTTCAACCCGACCATTTTCGGCGCCAAGATAAATCCATTGCCCTGTCGGATCGATCACGCCGCGAATCGAGGCATACTCGGTGCTGATCGACTGCGCGTCGTCGGCGGTCAATGTCAGCGTTTCTTCCATCATGTCTTCTTCAAGTGCGAAGCGGCGGGCCACCCAATGCTTGGCGTCAACTTGGGCCACCAGCTTGATCTCATCGTCGCTGCTGCTGCCCGCCAAATGCATCAGCGCACGCTGTTCATCATCCACCGTAACCGGTTCATCACCAAACGCATGCGTCAAAATCGGCTGAATGCTGCGCACGCCTTTTTGGTCATATTTGAGGCTAAACGATTGCACGACCAGCAACACCTGACCGTTGCTTAAGCCTAATGCAATGCGGCCACTGCTACGGTCCAGTTGCGCGGCCGATGTCACGGCGGCGCCATCGGGCAGGGTCAACCTTTCTTGCAGTACCACGTGCCCGTCGCTGACGGCACGAAACTCAACTCGACCATCGACATGATAATGCCCTGAGATCTCGCCGTACTCGTCCAGCGTGAGCAGAAGTGCCGGCGTCGTCGTGGCGCTCGGCGCGGCAACCGCATCTATATGCGCCGATTTGAAGATCGGCATCACTACGCTAAGCAGGTAAAAGAAGATCAGCACGACAGCGAAGATGACAAAGGTGCCACCAATGCTGATCAAATGCCGAGCAAGACGGTCTTTCGCTTGTCGTAGCGTATGACGGCCTTTGGCGGTTTGAGCATCCAGTAACGCGCGGACGCTGTGGCGCGGATCGGTGATTTTGTTCATGGGCGGCATCGTAGGCCTGCTGTATTGCAGGATTATGACAACGATTGATAATCGCTGAATAGCAATTCAACACGTCATAAAACATAGATTGCACTTGATTCTTGTCAAAATTCTTCAATACTGATGTCACAAAAATGTCATTAACACATCCCAAGCATGCGCTGACATGCAAGAATACCCCAGCTCAAGTTTCTGACCATCTCGAGGAGATAAATCATGAAGAAATCGCTCATCGCGATCACATTACTATCCGCCTTGTCACCCGTTGCATTCGCCGACACAGCTGCCGAACTCTACGGCAAGGCTTCGTTGACCTTTATGAACAATGACGATGACTTTGCCGGCGGCGACAAATGGGAGTTGAAAAGCAACGGCTCACGTTTGGGCGTTAAAGGTGATTGGTCATTGACCGAGAGCACCGTCGCTTTCTATCAATACGAGTTCGAAGTCGATGTGGCCGATGCGGACAACGCAGGTCATTTCAAAGCCCGCAACCAAGCCGTTGGATTGCGTGGCAGCTTTGGTCAGGTTCTCGCCGGACGCTGGGATACCCCTGTTAAGCTGATCCAAACCAAGGTTGATGTGTTTAATGATCTCGAACCGGAAACCAAGTACATCTTTGGTGGCAAAAAACGTGCGAACAACACCATCGCTTATGGTTCGCCGGTTTGGGGAGGATTCAAGTTTAATGTCGCCACATTGTTGCAAGAGCAAGTCGATACACCAGACGATGGTGATGAGGACCGCGACGGCTTATTTGATGCGACCAGTTTGAGTGCCGAATACACGGTTGGGGATTTTTGGGTTGCCGCAGGTTTGGATGACAACTTGAACATCTTTAATGGCAACTATCTTGATGGCGCCAAAACGGCCCGCGTCACGGCACAATACAAAATGGACAAATGGACATTTGGTGCCATGTGGCAAAATCATGACAATGACGCCGGTTATGATGGTGATTCGGTCATGGTTAACGCAGCCTTCAAAGTCTCTGAAAACGGTAAGATCAAACTGCAAGTGGTGCAAAGTGACGGTTATGTGATTTATCCGACTTCGGCTGCACTGATCGAAGCGGATACTGACCAAATCGCATTTGGTTACGATCACAACATCGCGAAAAACGTTATGGTGTTTGCGTTCTACAACAAAGTGGATGTGGATGCAGGTATAAACACTGCGGACAATACCTCGCGCCCCGAGGGCTCACGCGATCAAATCGCCGGCGGTATCGAAGTTAAATTCTAACGTTTTGTTTCAATCAGATGACAAGGCACCTTCGGGTGCCTTTTTATTTTGTGCGATATGGCTGTCATAAATCATTCATCGCAGCGAAATGTTTGCGTCACCAATTGCTCCTAAAGTACCGCGTCAAGACAGCCGGACATTGCAACCGAACTGTCACAAAGAACCGCCGTATCACAGTGCCTGACGATATTCGTTATGAATATTTGTGTGTCTCTCCGGTGTTGGAAAGAACGCAGCAGCCTGTGAACGACGACCGAAAACAAGACGTATCCCTCACAAAAAACTTTAGGAGTTCCACATGAACACACGTCTGACGGCCCTTGCAGCGGCCATGGCTGTTTTGAGCGCCCCAACCTTCGCCGCAGGGGCGTTGGAAGTGTATGGCAAAGCCAACCTCACTTTGCAGAATACCGATGATGAAGCACAAAACGCGAGCGAAGGTGCCGATCGCTGGGAACTGAAAAGCAATGCTTCTCGCTTAGGTGTTAAAGGCGAGTTGAGCATTAGTGATGATACCGTTGCCTTTTATACCTACGAACTGGAACTCGACGTAACTGATAACGATAAAATCAAAGAAGACAATACCAACAAAGTTACCGGCGAACACATCAAATCGCGTAACCAATTCATCGGTCTGAAAGGCAATTTCGGTACGGTGTTGGCCGGACGCAGCGACACGCCGTTCAAAAACCTGCAACAAAAAGTAGATCTGTTCCATGATTATGACGCCGATCCCAAAGCATTATTCACGGGTGAAGCGCGCGCCAACAACGTCATTCAATATTCAACACCGAAACTGGGTTTTGTCACACTGAATGTCGCAACATTCTTGCAAGAAAAATACGACACCGACGCAGTAACAACTGACGACAGCCAAGATGGTTTGTTTGACGCCACGTCATTGTCAGCTGAGTTTGCCATTACGGACAGTTTCTACATTGGCGTCGGTATGGATAATGACCACACTACCGCTAGCTATCAAGATGGCGCGAAAGACACGCGCGTTGTTGCCCGTTACACGTTGGGCAGCTGGCAGTTTGGTGCCATGTGGCAAAAACACGACGAAGCGGATGGCCACAACACAAACGGTAATGTTGATGCGCAACAAGCTGCGGTTATTGACTCCCCGGATGGCATGCTGTTCTCCGTGTCATATAAACTTGGCGAAAATGGAACGCTGAAACTGCAACACTCTTCGTCAGACATTATTCTTGATGGTGGCGAGCAAAACGCGATCGGTTACGATCACAAACTCGCCAAAAACGTCATGTTCTTCGCATGGTATTCCATGCAGGACCAAGATGCAGACAACAAGGCGAAAGATATTTTGGCGGCCGGTTTGGAAGTCAAATTCTGATTCGCATTCGGCGAACAAAAAAAAGGCACCGAAAGGTGCCTTTTTCTATTTAAAGACAAACTTCCTGTCCGGTGCCGTCGATGAGCCGCACCTCGTGTTCCAATACGATGCCAAATCGATCAATGACGGTAGATTTAATTTCCCGCGCCAACTGCAGCACCTCCATTCCCGTAGCGCCTCCGCGATTAACCAATACTAGTGCTTGTTTCTCGTGGGTGCCAACATGGCCACGCGTAATGCCTTTTAAACCCGCCATTTCGATCAGCCAACCTGCTGCGATCTTCATGTTGCCATTCGCTTGCGGATAATGTGGCAGGGTCGGACAGCGCTCCACTAATGACTCGAACTGATCGGGAGCAATGATTGGGTTTTTAAAAAAGCTACCAGCATTACCTAATTTATCTGGATCAGGAAGTTTCGCTCGGCGCACCGCGATTACCGCATTACTTATGTCGCGCGCAGTGAGCGTTTCGGGATTTTTATCTTGCAAATAGTGAGCGAGCGACTCGTAAGAGGCTTTCACCGGCGCCCGTCGAAACAAGCGAAATTGCACGGACGTAATTAACAATCGATCCTTATAGTGTTGTTTGAATATCGAATCGCGATAAGCAAACTTACAGTCATCCGCTGAAAATTGCCGTTTTTGCCCGGAAAACAAGTCAATAGCGTGGACCCGCGTAATCAATTCGCCAACTTCAACACCATAAGCACCAATATTCTGAATCGGCGCCGCACCGACAGTCCCCGGAATCAAGGACAAATTTTCGAGTCCGCTGTAACCTTGCGCCAAGCTGTCCAACACCAATTGATGCCAAATAACTCCGGCGCCAACTTCGACCAACACCGCGTTGCGATCAGTTGGATCGGCTTGATAACAGATCTGCTTTTCTGCCGACTGCAGTATTAGTGCATCTATCGCTTGATCGATAAATAAAATATTGGATGCCGATCCGACCGGCACAATGCGCAGTCCACGAGTCAAAGCTTGCTCAATGCTGGAAGAAAGCGTGGCTGCAGTACAGTTCGCATGCGCCGTTGCGCTGCAGGCTAATCCAAACGTATTGGCAATGGCGTACATGGTGGAAACAGCTGCTGTGGAAAAGTAAGTTATTCGATATTGTACTGGCTTTCAGCTAGCGGTATCAGCGAGCGCGAGCACTTACGATGTGCACTAACGAAGTGACACGAATGATTGACGGCCGATGACGTGAGCGTATCGGAAACGTGAAAGCAAAAAGCCCTGATGCTTTCGCACCAGGGCTTTTTCCATTTAAGAGCTTGG
>JAYSCL010000054.1:0-27409 GCA_041914905.1 Enterobacterales bacterium | reverse complement strand
CCGGTAACCCCGCTCTTTTCAAGTCAGGTGTCAGATTAAGTCGTAACTTCTACACCTTAGTGCATGGATGGCAAATTACATTGCCGAAAAAATGGCAGCGACTGATTATGCTAGCGACAACACACGTGCATCAGCTCAGCGAGAGTGTTTCGAAACCATTCTAATGCTATGGGATCATCAATCACGCTTTCACAGACACGCTCGGCCATTTGGTAAATTTGAGCCAATTTTCAGTGCACTTTCACATCTCAATCCCAATAAACCTACGCCCTCTTATTTCAGCTGGGAAAATCATGAGAGTTCTCCAAATAGTGAAGTACAACAAACAGTCAAATTGATGGTCGTCCTAGATTCGGCTGTTCGAGTAATGATTTCTTTTTTAGCTCGAAATTCAATTTTGCAAGTGACTGATGAGTCGACTATAGAATGGTTAAAAGCTGTTAACGGCTTAGTAGACTCGGATGAGGTAAGGGTTATAGTCAAGCTACTGCCAGATATTGACGATAAGGAAGAAACAACAGATTTACATGAGGTGAGAAAAAAGGAACTATCTGAGTATATTAAGAAATTAGAAGCATTTGAGGCCATGAGCAAAGAGGTTAAGTCCGCACTTAATACGGAGCTGCAAACGTTATAGTCGAAACAATGCTACCTAATAGCGATGATTCGCTTTGTCCACACCCTGTAAACTGAGACAGACATAAACGGGGTTTTCTGAGAATTTCACCTCAGGAGACAAAGATGAAGAAATCGCAATTTATCGAAACCAAAATCGTGGCGGTCTTGAAAGAAGCCGATGCCAGGATGAAGGTCGAAGACATCTGCCGTAAACACAAAATCAACATGAAGCGGCGAGTCAAACGCATGTTGCCTAAATGTACGCCGGAGCCTCTGACGGTGATCGACCAACCGAAAATGCGGTGCTTGGGTGTCCAAGGGTTTTCGCCAAAGCCCATCTCTGAAGTCATCACAGAGGTTCGAGCGCGGCCACAGTGGTTATCCCACCAAAACAACGTTTTCGCGCCTTGAACAACGTCTTTTTAGGGTTTTTGGCCATCGGATTGTATAGCTCATAAGGTGGTTCGGGATTATGTGGGGTTGTTGGCCGCGATAATTCCACCCTCTCGCGGCCAAAGCGCCAGCGCCAATCTCGCATAATCCCGTCATTATGGGCTGTTCCGGCTTATTTACTGAGTTTTTTCTCATATCCTCTGCTCGTTAGTATTGTTTCAACGGTTTTTTCTTTTTCTTTTTGAGATTCATTTTTAACCATTTCATTTATTTTTTGTTCGTGAATTCCTTCGTTTGCTTGTTCAGCCTCAACGGCCATTTCGATGAATTCTGCTGGTATATTCGTATATTTTGCTTCGCTAAATGCGTTTGCCTGTAAATATTTGCTCATTATTTTTAACAGAGTAGCTTTGTCATCAGCAGGAAGTGTTCCGCAGCGTTCTGCATAGTTTTTTAGCATCAAAGATAGCCCGCTGATTTCTTCATTCCATAGTAAGTCATTTGGGCTGCATTCTAGAGCCTTGGTTAGTTTCAATAGCGTCGATAGTTTTGGATCGCCTTCGTCGCTTTCAAGTTTTGATATGTGAGCCACCTTGATCCCTGTTGCTTCTGCTAACTCTTGCTGCGTCCAGTCTTTTTCCTTTCTAAGGTTCTTAATGTTTTGCCCTATGGACATGGTTTGACTCCGTTTTAGCCCCTGTAGGGGGACTATAAACGGTATTTTTTACCCTGTAGAGTTGACTTACCTTGCTGGGGTGGTTTACGGTTCCCCTACAGGGTAATTGACAGGTTTTTTCGTGATGGGTCGCTCAGTTCAAAAGTGCGTGCTAGTAACACTGCACTTTCGTCCGGAATACCGGAATTTAGAGGTGAGGGAATAGGTTTTGACCAGCCTTTCCGCAACCTTGTATCCGTGGCATATCGACATGCTGTCCATGCGTCAAACGCACTTGGTTGATTTGCCATTGCCGGCCATTAGCGTTGATTTGGATTCTGACGGGGTAGGGGTGGTAGTCAGGGAGCTTCCTGTCATTTGTCGCCATATTTACCAACGTTGTGACACGGATACCGGCGAGGTCAGTACGTCTCGATCGCCTCGCAATGTCGAAGGCAGTTATCGCACATCCGTTTCCGTGGTTTGCGATGGGCAAACGGTTTCGGTGACGGGTAATCCATCAAAGTTTTGTCGTCTTGATAATGTATTTGGTTATCAACGTATCGATGATTGTGTCGCTATTTTTAATGCATTGCTCGTTCACTTGGGTTTACCGCCATTTACTAAAGCAACGCATTACACGCCGTTGCAAAATAAAGACGATAAAGCGTCCTTTACGCATGATGGCGCGGTGATGACGCGTGTCGATTTAACCATGAACCATGCCGTCGGTAGTTCGTCTGCGGTGCGTCGCTTTATCTCCGGTATTTCTTCTCAATCCGTCCGTGGTGAATTGGGTTATTTGCATGCCGATGGGCTAACCGCTTCGTGGTTTGAATCGTCTGGCTCACGCCGTCGCTATGACAAGTTTTACAGCAAGGCCGATGAGATGCGTCGGCATCCACCTAAATTTGAATTAAACGAAGAGGAGGGCAATTACCTTAATAAACTGATTAATTACCTTGATTCCGTTGGATGCGTTCGCGAAGAGCATGAACTCAAATCAATGAAGCTTAAAGATAATAATTGCCGGATATACGGAACATTTACTGAAGCCGATTTAAATGAACTTTTTATAGATTCTCGTGAGATGCTGACCCGCGTGGAGGTCAATATGATGAATTTCGATGATGTTGCTGAGAAGTTATTGAGTAATGGTATTGTTGAGAGTCCTAGAACAGCCGCCCGTATGCAAATGCTGGTTCATGCCTGGTTAAACGGTCAAGACATGCATGCGTTATTGCGTGGCAAATCAGCTTTTTATGAGGCTCGATCTCGACTATTGCCACTAGGCATTGATATTAAAGCACCGTGTAATGTGACTCGCATGATGCCTCGCATAGAGGTTATTCAATTGCGGCCATTACCAGTTCCTGATTTTTATCGGCACCCTTCCATTGCTGATGTTAAATCACATTTTGCTTCATTGCGGGTGGCTGCATGATCCAGATTGTTGGCGAACTACGCAAAATTGACATTAGTGAGTACACAGTTAAAAGCAGCGGCGAAGTTCGGCAAGAGGCCGTTTTAATTATAGAGCCTAAATTTGGTCGAAAGAACTACGAAGTGTTTTTAACGGATAAACAGCAAAAAGCTGGCCTTGTCGAGTGGAGAAAGCTACAAGGCAAAGAGGTGGCTGTTCCTGTTAGTTTGTTTGTGAGTTTTGAACATAAATTTCATAAGTTTAATTTGCTTGGCCCGGGTTCTCCGGCGTTATCAATGAACAAAGGATAATCATCGTGACTAAAGATGAAGCTGCCATGATCCAATCGGCTTATCATGCGTTTAAGACTTTTCGTGCAACTCAAATGGCGTTAAATAAGCTTACAGTTACAGCGCTTCGTAAACATGCGCCTGCAGATTTCGACAATGGTAATGATGAGCTTGAGCAGTTGGTTGTCGCCACACTGGCGGATGCGGAATTGGTGGATGATGTTTTGGGTGCTATGAATCGTCGATCTTTGTTGATTTTAGGTGCCGACATTATTAATGAAGATCCGTCGATTGATTTAGCGTCATCGTTTGATAATCAGCATTGATAATTGTTTGGTTGGCTCATTCACGTCAACAACTTGTGACGCGATAGAGACCCCCTCGATAATGGGTATGGGCCGCAGGCCCAGCCCATCGAGGGGGTCGCCATCGCGTGAGGCTTGTCTATTTGAAACGCCCGCAGGGCGTTGAAGGCGGCGCGCCAGTGCCGCTAAGAACCTTTAACTGTTTCCGCCGCAGCCCGACCTGTAAGGTCGGCTTGTCACCAAAGCCCATCTCTGAAGTCATCACATAGGTCCGAACGCGGCCACAGTGGTTATCCCACCAAAACAACGTTTTCGCGCCTTGAACAACGTCTTTTTAGGGTTTTTGGCCATCGGATTGTATAGCTCATAATGTATATTATGTTACCTTAAGGATTCTAACAAAGCACGGGCCGGTTCAGACTGAGGGTTGGCCGGGATTCTGGAAATTTCCGCCAAAAACAACCCTATCTCATTGAATAAATTACAAAATGTTGATTTTGTAATCCGGTAATTCGATGGCGCGTTCGAGGTCCAGTGTGTAGTCCCCGAACCGATTGATATGGGTGGTTCGATAAGGGGCCAATGCCGCCAGCACTTTTTCGTCGATCGCAAAGCCGTCTTGACGCAAGCCTTTCAGCGATGCCGACATCCGGTGCACATTGTTCAATATGATCATGTTGGCGACCAGGTGGTTGTATTTGATCACCTTGCGCTGTTCATGGCGAACGTTCTCGGCAATGATGCCCTGACCACCGAAAAACAGCCATTTGGCAAAATCGTTGAACTGTTCGCTCTTGTTGGTCGCCGCGTGGATCGTCCGGCGCAACTCAATGTCCATAATGTAGCGCAATAAGAAAATGGTCCGCACCACTCGTCCTAATTCCCGGAAGGCAAAGTACAGCCGATTTTTGCGGCTGGACGTGCCCAAACGACGCAACAGCGTTGACGGTGCGATCTTCCCGGCTTTGATGGAAACGGCAACCCGTAGCATGTCCGGGTAGTGCCGCTCGATCAGCTCCCAATCGACCGACTCTTTAAACAAACTGTCGATATGCTCATAGCGGATTTTTTTGTCCGGCCGGAAAAATGTCAGATCTTTAATGTTGCGAATGCGCGGCATCAGTTTGATGCCCAGCAAATGAGCGAGTCCAAACACTGGCGCACTCTGAGCTTGAGTATCGCCATGCACGGTATCTGGCTGTATTTCAGATTCATTGCGGATGAGGCCATCAAGAATGTAGACCGCCTCGTGCACACCGCAGGGAATGAAGTGACTGAACAGCGCGATATACGTGTCCGACACATGGTAGTAGCCAATTCCGCCGTAACCTCCATAACGGATATGGTATTCCGACAACAGGTTTTGCTCGTACACCGACCATTTCGTGCCATCTGCCGACACATGTTTGCCCGTTCCCCAATATTTGGGCAAGGCAAACCGGTTAAAGGCATTGATGACCTTCACCGTCGCCTTATCCAGCCGCTCTTCGGTAACGTGTTTGAGATTTAACCAAGCCACTTGTTTGCGGCTTAAGCCTTTGACCGAGCGCGCGGTCTGGCTCGGGCCCAAATTGCAACCGTAGCAAAACAAGGTGGTGATGAATCGTTTGCGTGGATCGTCGATTTTTGCTTCGAATCCTGATAATGGCCCGAACAATTTATGCAGATCCAGCCAGCGCTCGGTTTCGGCCAACATATCGAGAATATTGACGTGCCCGAGCGAGTCGGTCAGCGCGGGATCCAGCTGCGCAACGACGGGCGGCGGATCGTGACGTTCAGGACGACTCAACACCAGCCCCGTCTCATTCAGTCGAACATGGTCGTTATCCGGAAAATGCGCGTCACTTTGCTGCGCTGCCGCCATTAATTCGGCTTTCAGCTGAGCGACAAAGGCCTTGGCCTCGAGCGGCATGCCGACAAGCTTGCAGTAGGTCGGCGCTTCTTCTTCAAACTGCTCCCAAGATACAAAATCATCGCGGAAGTCGTAATACTGTTCGCTGTGCTCAAAATATAAGTCACCGGACTTCAACTCCTGCATGACGTGCGTGAGGACACAGAGCTCAAAATACTTGCGATGAATATGCGTGACCGTCGCCTCCGTGTTCGTTTGGACGATGATCAAGCGACGCCATTTTTCGGGGAGCCAACTCAGATCTAACAGGGCCTGCGATTGTCCTTTTGCGGTGATCGCGAGCTGTTCCTGACGACTATGACGATGTTCCAACAACCAAACCATGGCTGCGATCAATGTGTGGTCTTGAGAGCTTGTCTGCGGCCGTAAAATAGCCAGGCATTCGAACAACAAACTGCGTTTGTTCTGGTAGGGACGAAGCAGGAAGGGAAAATAATTATTGCCGGCGTACGCCATATGCTCATCACATTGAGCAATGAGCAGATCAGGATCATCGTGCAGGGCGCGTTCAATGGCTTTGACCCGCCCTGGGGCATTGTCGTCTTGCTGAAAAGCGGACAGCACATCCCGGAATTGTCCGATCAAGCGTTCGACCTGACGCACATGTTCAAGGTGGTAATTCTTCAGGTTTTCACTGGCTGTATGATGCAAACTGCTGATGGTTTTTATGAAGATATCGGCGATATCATCCATCGCTTTACAAAGTTGTGACTGCACCAGCAACACCAGTAAGGTGCGGCGTTTTTCGGGTTCCAGAGCCCGCATTTCGGCAGCGTCAAGCGCGCGTGCTTCCAGGGTCATTTGCGCTCGTTTCGTCGCGACAATGCCTCGTGTGTCGGGCAATGCATCGGCCTGGCCACGCAGCCAATGCATGTGTTCCAAATAACGAGCTATCTCACGGATAGTCGGCCGCTTCGGTTCGCGTTTTAGCCGATCCCAATCACTCTGTTTTCGGGTTGTTCGCAGCAATGCATCCAAGCGCTCCCGAACCAGAGGGGACATAGCCAGTTCAATACTTCGGTAGATCCGTGTATTGACTTTGTTGCGCGCAATTCGGGCCATTCTTTGCAAAATGGTAAATCCCGGTAATTCATAACGCTGGCCAACGAGTTCTTCAATCAGCACATTGATGATATCGGGCAATTCCTGCTTACTCTCGGCCGCCAACTCCGCCCGTTGTGTGAGCCATGAGCGGCCCGCATCATCCAGTTCTCGCAAATTAAGATGCGCACGCAGCCAGCGCAAATGGCGTGGCTTTTCCCCGGAGTTGTCGTAACGGGCGAGCTCGTCTTTGGTCGGCTTGGCAAGTTGGGCTTTCTTGCAAATGTGTTGAATGACGACGGCGGGCACCGTTGCCAGCGGCACCACATAGCCTAAGCGCTGTAGCAGTTTGAGCTGCGCCAAGACGGCGCTGCGCGCCGACGCGCGGCGAAATTGACCAAAAACCTGCGCCCGCTCCTCAGCGGACGGCGTAAAAATGGCATCGAGCTCTTTCGCGCTGGGGTTATCCGGCAACTGCGGATAAGCGGTTTCGTGAAGGTTACTCATCGTCTCAGCCGGTAATACGATCAGCGTCGCCGCCGTTCCAAGTGCGCGACAATGGTGTCGAAACCATCGTTTAAAGCCTTTTGAGCCGGATCATGTTGATACAACACCGCAAGAAACATTGCTCCCAATCACGGTGAAACAGGAATTCATTTGTTCTTGCCCTTCAATAAACATCACTCTTTTGTTGGCTGTGCGAGTGGTGGCGATCACAGCATCCACGTAATACCGAATCGTCGCTAAGGGAATACCGTTTCTTGTTTTCACCACAGAATGCCAGTTACTGACACGCTATGGTGAAATTTGGCGTCGTTCTATGAATGAGCGGTGAGACTACGGGATAAGCAATCGCCCAACCCCAAGCCGCGCCAGCCGATCAGTTCCTGCTCATGGTTGTAAACCGTTAATAACCTGATACGACTCGACCGCCGTGACATAGACCAGGCCTGCTACGGCCTGACCGGTGCGCGCCTGTTGCGTAATGATCTGGATGGCGGAAGAGACTTCAGCCTCTTCACAGATCAACTCCAACTTGATCTCATCCGTTACCTTCTCGCCGAGATCAATTGAATAGTGTTCCTCTTGCGAACTAATCGCTTTGAGCAAACCTTTAACGTCGATCACGGTCAGGTAACGCAGACCTGCGGCTTCCAGTGTGTGCACAATGTCGGACACACGGCCGCGATGAACAAATGCGGTGACAATCTTCATTGTGCAGACTCCTTTTGTGAACTGCGATGTGTTTCAAGCCATTCGTAGATCACCGGCAACAGCACCAGTGTCAGTAACGTTGAGGTGATCAAACCGCCGACCACTACTGTCGCCAAGGGGCGTTGCGTTTCAGCTCCAACGCCCGATGACAACAACATCGGAATTAAGCCGAGAATCGCGACGCTGGCGGTCATCAATACTGGTCTTAAACGCAGCATTGTGCCTTGTAAAACGGCGTCACGCACCGACAAACCGCGTTCGCGTAATTCATTCAAGAAACTGACCAATACAATGCCATTCAACATCGCGACACCAAACACCGCGATAAAACCAATCGCCGAAGGTACCGACAAATACTGTCCGGTGATTGCCAAACCAAACAAGCCGCCGATGGTGGCAAACGGCACATTAGCGATGATCAGCGCCGCGTAGCGAATTGAATTAAATGCGGTGTACAGCAAGACAAAAATAAAAAAGATCGTGACCGGGACAATGATCGCCAAGCGGGTCAGCGCGCGTTGCTGATTTTCGAACGCACCGCCCCACTCGACCCAATAACCTGCGGGTAGATCGACACTTTGTTTGATGGCTTCATTCGCCGCTTGCACAAAACTGTCGACGTCTCGTCCGCGAACATCCATCTGGATCACGGCGTAACGTTGCAGTTGTTCACGACGCACAAACGAATAGCCTTCAGCGACATCGATGTCGGCAACATCCGCCAACGCGACAATGGCGCCACTCGCTGATGACAACGGAATCTGACGAATCGCTTCCAGCGACGATTTATGCGAATCATCCAGTCGTACTGCAATATCAAAACGTTTGACACCATCGAGCAGTGTTGTGATTGGTTCGCCTCCAATTCCGTTTTTGACGACGCTGAGCACATCTTCCGCGTTCAAACCATAACGCGCGATCGCTTCACGATTTACCTTGATGCGAATCTGCGGTTTACCCACATTGGCTTCGAGTGACAGATCCGCAACGCCGGGTACCGATTGCAAAACATTTTTCAGTTGCTGACTGTAATTGTCCAGTTCGGTCAGATTCTCACCATACAGTTTTAACGCCAAGGTGGCGCGCACGCCGGAGATCAACTCTTCAACCCGCATCTGAATCGGTTGCGTAAAACCCGCCACCGCGGTTGGCGCCACTTGCTCCAGCGTTTCGGCCATCGCTTCTTGCAACTGCGCCATGTCGCGGCCACTCGTCCATTCGTCTTCCGGATGTAATGCGGTGTAAATTTCCATGTAATTGACGTCGGCCGTTTCGCCTTTCTCGGCACGACCAATCATGGCGACCGTGGTTTCAACTTCCGGAAATTGTTTGAACGCTTCTTCAATACGTTCCGACACACGGATCGATTCATCGAGTGATGTTGATGGAATCGACGTGACCCGCCACATGATCGCGCCTTCCTGTAACTGCGGCATAAATTCTTTGCCCAAAAACGGAAACATGGCCAAGCTCGCTACCAATGCCACGAGTGATGCCAAGACCACGATTTTTTTGCGCTGCAACGCCCAGGCAATGACCGGTCGATAAATCGCTTTTAGCCAGGCGACCAATTTGGTGTCGCGTTCTTCTTTGGCTTTTAAAATGATCGCCGCCAACACAGGGATTAAGGTCAACGTCAGCAGCAGCGAACCGGCCATCGCGAAGCTGATATTAAATGCCATCGGTTTGAATAATTTGCCTTCTAAACCCTGCAAACTGAACAACGGCAAAAACACCACAATGATGATCAAGATCGCGAAAGACACCGGATTGGCGACTTCGCGTGCAGCGGCTAGCACCGCTGATGTGCGATCAACTTTTTCGCCATGCGCTTTGCGCTCGGCCATGATTCGAAAAGCGTTTTCGACCATCACCACCGCACCGTCGACCATCATGCCAATGCCGATCGCAAGACCCGCGAGCGACATTAAGTTGGCCGATAAATTCGCTTGCCCCATGCAAATAAAGGCCATCAACATTGCCATCGGCAGCGCGACAATAACCACAATGGCTGAGCGAATTTCACCGAGAAATAAAAACAAGATGATGGCGACCAAAATGGAGCCTTCAATCAATGCGCGTACTGCCGTATTCACCGCTTTATTGACCAGATCTGTGCGTTCGTAAATGGGTTTGACCACGACACCTTCGGGCAATGCTTCACGCACCAGATCCAGTTTTTTCTCGACCGCTTCGACAACGGTTTTGGCGTTTTCACCAATCCGCGCCAATGCCATGCCTAATACCACTTCTTTGCCGTCACGTGTAACGGCACCAAAGCGGGTCGCCGGTGCTTCTGAAATGTCGGCGACATCACGGACATAAACCGGCGTGCCATCTTCGCTTTTCAGCACAATATTGCCGATGTCGGTTTTGTTCTCGACCAAACCCAAACCGCGCACAAGATATTGTTCTTGCCCAAGGTCAACATATTGGCCACCAACTTGACCATTGTTCACCTGCAATGCAGTCATCACATCGGTAAAACCGACACCGTGTTTGATCAGCTTTAAGGGATCGATGTGCACCTGAAATTGACGCTCGCCGCCGCCCCACGATGTCACGTCGTCAACACCGCTGGCGGTTCGTAGCATCAAGCGCACATTCCAATCTTGTAAGGTGCGCAGATCCATATCGCTAATCTGATCCTTTAATTTTTCATCGGCGCGTTCGAGCGTATACCACAGCACTTGGCCCAGGCCGGAAGCATTTGGCCCCATTTCAGGTCGGCCGTAACCTTCCGGCAAACGCTCGCCGACTTCTTGCAAGCGTTCGTTGACCAATTGCCGCGCGAAATAGATATCCATGTCGTCATCAAAATACACAGCAACGTAGGACAAACCAAACAAGCTGACCGAGCGGATTTCCTGCACTTTTGGCAAACCGGCCAGCGCCGATTCAACAGGAAATGTCAGCAATTGTTCAACGTCTTCGGCTGCCAATCCCGGTGACTCGGTGTAGATATTCACTTGAGCGGGCGTCACGTCTGGAAACGCATCAATCGGTACCGTGTTGACGGCGCGCAATCCCAAAAATGCAACGACGGCAAACACAATCAACACCAGAAATTTGTAGCGCAATGACAATTCAACCAGATGATTTAGCATGGGCGAGTCTCCCACGCGATCAGTACCGTTGCATTAGTGGGCATGACCTTCTCCCAACTGTGATTTCAGCTTGCGTGCTTTAAGTGCATAAGCACCTTTCACCACAATCTCATCACCGGCATGAACGCCATCATCAACGATGACCACCGCACCGCGCGTAGCACCCAGCTTGACTTCCACCGGATCAAAATCACCGACACCGGCCACTTTAAATACCACCATTTTGCCGTCGAGTTGCACGATCGCATCTTTAGGTACCGCGAGTTGCTCGCTGCCGCTTTGCGTAGCAATCCACACCTCGGTAAATTCACCCGGATGCAATAGATCCTGTTCATTGCGAACTTCAATACGTACCGGTGTCGTGCGTGTGCCTTCCTCGGTACGGTGCGACAATTGAATGACCTTGCCAACTACTTCATTTTTGTCGTGCGACAACACGCGGGCGCTGGCACCGACTTTGATCCGTTCAGCGCTGGCGGGCGGCAATTGTGCGATCACCCAAACACTGTTTTCATTGATCAGCGTAAACAATGTGCGCCCAGCTTCGGCACGTTCACCAATTAAAAAATCATCGGACGTAATGCGACCACCATGGGGCGCAAACAACACCAGATCGCCATTGGCAACACTGGTTTTATCTTTAAGCATACGTTCAATGGCTTTATCAGACATGCCGTAGGCGCGCACTTTAGCCAGCGCTTGATCGCGGGCAATTTGGGTTTCGTGGTAACGACGCCCTGACACGGCTTCGCTGCCCAGTTCCTTGACTCGTTGCCATTCGCGATCGGCCACCATTAACACGCCTTGTGCTTCGGCCAATTCAATACTGCTCAAAGTCACGAGGGCTTGTCCGCTTTTAACTTCATCGCCCAATTTGACATGGCGTTTTTGAACCAAGGCGGTAACGCGCGGGCTGATCAACGTCGTGGCATAAGCATTGGGTTTGACTTCGCCGGGAGCGCGGATCTCGTCGTTCAAGCGATTGACTTTGAGGGTTTCGGTGACGATACCCAATTGCTTAATCTCAACCGTGGTTAAGGGTTTGCTCTCGTTGTGTTCGCCTTTTTCATCGCCATGCTCGTCCTCATGTTCAGCCGCGATAACGGGCAATGTCAGCACGGCAGCGAGGCAGGTTGAAATCAGGCTCGCGCGTAAAAACAGTTTCATTGTAAATTCCTTCATGATTAGTGGCCGTTACTGACGCGATCGGCTGGGAACAATGCCCAGTTAAAAAATTCACCGCTGTTATTAAGCCAATCAAGGTAACTGAGTCGTACTTGAGACTGCAGTTCGCGGCCACGCAGATCGTTGTCAATCGTTTGGTTTAACTGCACTAAATAATCGGCCGTGGACAACTCGCCGGCTTCCCACATTTTTTGCAGCAAATTGGCGCGTGCGGTGAAATGACTGGCGGGACTTTCGCGCCACAGTTGTTGTGCGCGACGCAGGGCGTTGTAGCGACTGGCGGATTGGGCGATCTGTGCACGCAATTGACGTAGCAGTGAAGTCAGTTCGGCTTGAGCTACGTCACTGTCGGCATGCGCCGCTTTGACTTCATCGCCACCCGAGTTAAATAGCGGTAACGGAATACTGATGCCAATACTTTGCAAGGAATCGCGTTCACCATCGATCTCTTTAGATCCGGTGCGCCACGACAGCACGGGATCAGGTTTGCGTTCACGATCGACTTGGGTGACACGTGATTGCGCTGCGGTAACGTCGTATTGTGCACGGCGCACACGTGGATGACGTCGGAATTGTTCATCGCTGACGGGCGTCGTCATCGCCGGTAATTCACCGACAAAAATATCGGGCAGCATTGCCTCATCAATACCGACAACACGCAGCTGTTGCTCTGCTTCCGCCAACGATGATTCGGCTTCGGCCAACTGCGCTATGGCCTCTTGCTGCGCCAACGCCGCCAGATCACGTTCGATCTGATTGATGTCGCCGACGCGCAATCGTTTGTCAGCCAATTCGGCAAACTGTGTCATCAATTGCACGCGTTGATGATTGCGTTGCGCAATTTCACGTGCGGCGTGATAACGCACCACGGCTTGCAAAAACTGCACGGCGATTTCTTGTTCGGTCAACACCAACTGCGCGTGCAAAGCATCACGCTCGGCACTCGCGGTGATTTCCTGCGCAACACGTTTGCCGGACCAATCAATGGCGTAATCGAGTCCGATCTCGCGTGTAACTTCGTTGCCAACGCGCTCTTCAGCCAGCGCCAGTTCAGGGTTGTAGCGCGCGCGTTTGCTGCTTTGCACGCGCGCGTTGCTGGCGGCCAACTTGGCACGTGCCGCTTGCACATCGGCGTTATGCGCCCACACTTGCATCAACGCTGTTTTCAGTTCTGGTGCGGGGTGAGCTTGTTGATAACTTGACACTTCTGGCGCGTCCGTTTCGGCAGCCGAAATGGACAAAAACGATGAGCCCGTGGCCACTGCGAACGCGACCAGCGTTGTCGTTAAACGACAGGACATAATGACATCCTTTCTTCAAATGAAATAACGAATCAAATGCCAGGCAAATGACTCCAATCGCCAGCGCAAGATAGCGTTGGCGACGACCGTTTTTTCACACAAAGAAGGGGTTAAATCAGAAGGCGCAACGTGTGCGCAAATTCGAGCGCGGCACTGTGCCATGGCTCCGAACGTGGGCGCGGAAAATAGGGAGTAAAGTGATCGGGTAACCACAAAGCAACGGACAACACAAACGCGAATGTGTTGGGTTTGCCAACCTTGGCTTCCTTTGCAAGCGTAGCACTTGCACTATCATCACAATACGGCACGACATGATCGTCATGTCCGTGCGCGTCGTCATGGCCATCACCAGCATCCTGAACCGTGGGTTCATGTGCATCGCGGTGACCGACATGATGGATAACCAATTGACCAGGTTGGTCATTGGCCATCACAAACGAACTGTTTGATTCGTTGCTCAGTACTCCGCTAACCGACGCCAAGCGATCCAAGCCCGTGGCGCACCACAGGTAGGTCAGCAAAGCAAAAAGCAGATAGTAGCGAGAACGGAACATTGGGGATCACGAGGTGAATCGTAGCCCTTATGCTAGGTGTTGCCGCGCAGCATGGTCAAGCAAGTCGTACTTCGATAGTAGAAAGGGTAATCACAACGAAAACCTCATTCATATTCGTATTGCCAATGATGGCGATGATTGCCATGTTCGGCTTCCATCGCCAACTCACGGATATGCACCGATACCAGCGGTAATTCGGCAACCAGCGCAGATTTACGGCTATGAAACTCGGCCTTGTAACTGGCGGAATCCCCCATCACATTCAGCGTCAGGCCGACGCTGTCAGGTGGTTGCGGCTTCTGGTCGCTATAGGGGTAAGCAACAAAAACGGTATGTCCGTTTTCGACCTGCTGCGCCAGTTCAACGGTCAGGTCGCCATCGCTGAACATTCCACCGCCATGCGGTCCGGTTGGCAACTGGCCAGACTCGACTTGCTCGTCCTGACCTTGCGGGCCGGGTTGATGACCAGGTACCGGGGTCAACGGTGTCGGACCGGAGGGCTGCAGCACTCCCCATATTGCGAATAACACGACCGCCAAAGCCGACAGCACCAAAGAACCTTGCCATAGCCGACGTTTGTTCATCGGACCGCTCCTGCGGGGACTTGCCGCTCAAAAATCAACTGTAGTGCATATGCTTGGTACCGCTGCGTGTAGAGCCACAATCTCTGGGGTAGGATGTTCGAAACAGCTAAGCACAACATCACGCCGTCAAGACTTGTGTCGACATCGGTGATTGGCTTGGTGTGTAATTTGCGTAGGCACGACGACAACTTCTGGTAACCGAATGAATCCGATTCAACAACAGGCTTTTGATCACGAAATAGCGCTGGCCAAACAGCGAATCGCCCATCGGGAATGGTCGCAGAGTATTTATCACCTTGAGCGTGCACACGTGATTGGTCAATTGCATGTGTGGCCACATGTCAAAGCCCATGCACTGATGCTGTCGGTGGAAATGCGACGCCGTCGCATCAATGCGGCTTTTGGCCAATTCATCCGGATTATCTTGGGTGCCGTCGGATCGGCCATCGGCGTTGTGCCAACCGGCAATACCGGGGGTAGTGACGTCAATATGTTTGCACGGTTGCCGATACCGCCCGATATCCAGCGCGTGCTGGATAATGACAATGCCCAATCCAAATAATCGCCTCACTACTCCACCCACATCATTCCATCTACGATCCGCAATGAACACAAAAAAAAATACGCCTGATAAATGTTGCACAACTGATGTAGTTGACGTCAACACAAAAAACGAAAAACCAATAAACGCAGGTGTCACCACATCCTGGCGTATCGCCGAAATGGATTGCCCGACAGAAGCCCAGTTGATTCAAAACAAGTTGTCAGCGATGCCCGCCGTCATTGCAGTGAATTTCAATTTGCTGCAGCGTGAATTGCACGTCACGCATCACGGTAGCGCCGACACCAACATTGCCGAAGCCATCCAATCACTGGGCATGCATGCCGAGAAATTAAGTGAAACCAAACCCAAGACCACTGAGGCTCGGGCGCCATCACAATGGGCCTTAATCGGTGCAGGGTTGCTGGCCGTCGGCGCAGAACTTTTGCAGTGGGCAGATGCACCGGCATGGGCTGGCGCACTGGCGGCGTTTGTGGCCATTGTGTTGTGCGGCACTTCAACCTATCGCAAAGGTTGGGTAGCACTCAAAAATCGCACATTAAATATCAATGCACTGATGAGCATTGCGGTAACCGGTGCCGTTTTAATCGGGCAATGGCCTGAAGCGGCGATGGTGATGTTTTTGTTTACTATTGCTGAATTAATTGAAGCCCGCTCACTTGATCGTGCCCGCCATGCGATCTCGGGTTTATTGCAATTGACACCAGAGATCGCGACGGTGCAACAACAAGACGGCAGTTGGCATGATGTGCAAGCAAACACGATCGCCGTCGACGCACTGGTTCGCGTCAAACCCGGCGAACGAATTGCGCTCGACGGTGTGATCATCAGCGGTCAATCAAGCGTCAATCAAGCGCCCATCACGGGTGAAAGTTTGCCGGTTGAAAAACAAATGGGTGATAGCGTGTTCGCGGGCACGATAAACGAAAGCGGTTCGTTCGAATTTCGGGTCACTGCACCTGCCACACAAAGCACATTGGCCCGCATTATTCACACTATCGAGAACGCACAAAACAGTCGCGCACCGACGCAACGTTTTGTCGATCGCTTTGCCGCCATTTATACACCTACCGTTTTTGTCATTGCGTTATCGCTGGCGGTGTTACCACCGTTGTTGCAATTTTCTACCTGGTTTGATGCTGTGTACAAAGCGCTGGTGCTCTTGGTGATCGCCTGTCCTTGTGCACTTGTGATCTCCACACCAGTAACCATCGTGAGCGGTCTCGCAGCAGCAGCGCGGCAAGGTATTTTAATCAAAGGTGGTGTGTATCTTGAACTCGGTCACCGCCTGCAAAACCTTGCACTTGATAAAACCGGCACCATCACACAAGGCAAACCACAAGTTACCGATGTGATCCCGATCAAGATCGACGATCAAGCGCACTATTTGTCGATCGCCATCAGTTTGGCGAATCGTTCGGATCACCCGGTTTCGCGTGCAATCGCACAATGGGGAGCGGATAACGCGGTAGCGGTAATGGACGTGACCACTTTTTCTGCGTTGCCGGGACGTGGCGTTGCAGGAACCATAACCAACCAACACTATCAATTGGGTAATCATCGTCTGGTACACGAAGCAGGACTCTGTTCAGCTCAATTGGAATCACAACTGGAACAATTGGAACGACAGGGTAAAACGGTCATTCTGCTTATAAGCGCCAACGCAGTTTTGTTGATCATTGCCGTCGCTGACACGATCAAGGCAAGCAGCAAAAAAGCGCTAGCGGCGTTGCATGCGTTAAACATCAAAACGACGATGCTCACCGGGGACAATCAACACACAGCGGATGCGATCGCCGCCCAAGTTGGTATCGACACGGCGTATGGCGATCAATTACCCGATCAAAAACTCAAAGCGATTGAGTCACTGGCACAACGCGGTGTTGTTGGTATGGTCGGCGATGGCATCAACGATGCGCCCGCGCTGGCGCGTGCTGATATTGGTTTTGCCATGGGGGCAGCCGGCACCGACGCCGCAATTGAAACGGCCGATGTCGCGTTAATGGACGATGACCTCGGAAAAATTGCCCGCTTCGTCAATCTTTCGCGCACGACACATCATGTTTTGCGACAAAACATTGTGCTGGCGCTAGGGATCAAGTTCGTGTTTTTGCTGTTAACCCTATTGGGCTTTGGCAGCATGTGGATGGCGGTTTTCGCCGACATGGGAGCCAGTTTGTTGGTTGTAGCAAATGGCCTGCGTTTACTGCGTTCGTGATCGCGCTCAATGGATGTCGATGTGTTGAAACTCATAAAAGCCTCTTGCTCGGCAATACAAACGACCAAAGGCTTCCCTTGATCTACTCATTAAGTTAAAGCCCTAGGCTGGGTCAACGTGTCGTGCTAAGAACGGGTTGTCATCTTGGGTGTAAATATGCTGATCCCATTACAAATAGTTGCTCGCAGATCGGAGTGCAAAACCTTAATAAGGCGGGATGATGATGCTCATCGTTGATATGTTTATGCGCATGCCGCTCGCACAGACGATGCCAAAACTCACGATAGTCAGGGTACGTTATGGTCGGTTGACGAGCTCTTGCTAAGGCTATTTTGCCACTGGCGCAGCTGGCCTTGCAGCAGCGCTTTTTCTTGGACCGCTGTCAGCATCTCCAGCCGTAAGCCCTCGCACTGCGCCTCAAGTCGGTTGGCTCGCTCGATGAGTACGCGCTGCTCCGTTTCTCGCACCGCCAGCGCTGTGCGCGTTTGCTCCAGGTCGTGTTGTGCCTTTTTCAAAGCACTTTCCCACTCTTGCTGTCGCTCGTTAAACGTTTTCAATTGATAGGATAACTGATCGCGTTCCGAACGCAGGATCCCGGCAGCTTGTTCCCAAGATTGCGACGACGCCCGCAGTTGAACGAACTCTTCTGATTGTAGCTCGGCTAGATGGCGGAACTTTTGCAGCTCCATCTCTTGTGCTGTGACGAGGCGTTGGCTCTCTTTGAGCGCCTGCTCCAAGGGCATGATCCGCTGCTCGAACGCCTGGCGTTCTTCTTGGCGCTGCAGCGCGACGGCTTCCTGATAGTGTTCATGCTGACGCCGGATAAGCTCGTGCTGCTGTACCAAGGATTGCAGTTCCGCCGCGCGATCGAGCAAGCGTTGTTCGAGTCCATTTTTGTCACTTCGCAGAGCCGCCAATTCGACCGCTTGAGCTTGATGCTCGCTAGCCAACTGTTGAAAACGCTGTTGTGCTTCTGCCAATGCGTGCGTGGCAGATTGGTAATTCTGGCGCACTTGGCCGAGTTCGGCTTGCAGTGCCTGCACGGCATTGGAGAGCTTTTGTTGAACCGCATCGTGGCTAAGTTGAGCTTGTTCCATGGAACGTTGAGCACTGGCTTGAATCCTCTCATGAACCAGTTTCACCGCCTCCAGCAGATCGGTGGGAAGGCCGTGCTCGGCCTCTGTGGTGACCCGTTCATTGTCACTTTTCCAGCGCTTCAGCAGCGGCGCAATCGTGCTTTTGCTGCCGGTGCCCAAGGCTTCGCGTACGGTGTCAACCGTCGGATTGCAACCTTTGGCCACCAACCGTGAGGCAGCTTTGTCGACATCAAAATAAGTAACACCATTGCGTGCCATGTGGGGACTCCATGTTATTTCATAACATTATACATATTACATAATATAACACCTACGGTACAAAATAACTTCACGGCATAACACATTAAATTAACGTTCGATAAACAAGATTATCGAACGTTAAGGCGCTGCCGATGCTATAGTCGTCTGTAATTACCGGTACAAACCCTGACTACGAGCCACCCATGACGAGCGCTGATATCACCTGTGCAACCAGCGAAGAACCCGGTGCCGAGCACTCATCGCCGCTGATGTGTACCACTGGTACGGCTGTTGACGCGCGCTCCGAACATCGTCAGCACCGCGATCTGCTGGCGGCAGCGACTGCGGACAACACCCGCCGGACCTATCGCTCCGCCATACGGCACTTTCAGAACTGGGGTGGAGTGCTACCTTGCGATGAAAGCGCGGTGATCCGTTACTTGCTGGCTTACGCCGGTTTCTTGAATCCGCGCACACTGACGTTGCGACTCACCGCGCTGTCGCAATGGCACCTCTACCAAGGCTTCGATGATCCGACTGTCGGCGCGACAGTGCGAAAAACCCTGCGTGGCATCGCCCGTACCCACGGTCGGCCGCGGAAAAAGGCCAAAGCCTTGCCGCTGCAGGATCTGGAGCGTATTGTCGTAACGCTGGCGGACTCGGACAACGTGGCGGCATTGCGTGACAGCGCCTTGCTGCAATTGGGGTTTTTCGGCGCGTTTCGCCGCAGTGAATTGACCCAGCTCACGGTTGACCATCTGCAGTGGGAAGTGGAAGGCCTGCGCATCACATTGGTGCGGTCAAAAACCGACCAGGAAGGACAGGGCCACACCAAGGCGATCCCGTACGGCGAGGGCGACTGCTGTCCGGCTCGCGCGTTGCGGGCTTGGCTAACGGCGGCCGGCATTGAAAGCGGGCCCGTCTTCCGCTGTATCACCCGTTGGGGCAAGATCGGCGAGGCAGCACTCAATGGCGTCAGCATTAATCGTATTTTGGCCAGCCGCGCTGAAGAGGCAGGACTCGGCTATGTCCCCGAATTGAGCAGCCATAGCCTGCGACGAGGCTTGGCGACCAGCGCCTACCGCGCCGGTGCCGATTTTCTTGACATCAAGCGCCAAGGCGGTTGGCGCCATGACGGCACCGTGCAAGGCTATATCGAAGAAGCGGCTGCCTTTGAAGACAATGCAGCCGGTGTGCTGCTGAGGCGTAAAACGGGTGCTTAAGCCGTGGTTAAAACGGGTTGTTTTCTGTATTCGTTGATGGAAATAATTTTTCTACATTCGCTATATAAAACAGTTAGTTAACTGAATTTTTGGCGGAAATTTCCAGAATCCCGGCCAACCCTCAGACTCAGCTGGTTTCCTTCCTCCTCTGTATTGGCTTTAAGGCCGCATTCACCTGCTTTTCTCGCTATGAAACGTAAATGCGGCACTTTGACCCTTACGGAGCGCTAAAAAACTAGCGTCATACCGATATAGGGAAATGCACCCATGCCAACTTCTTTTGCGATCTGAAAATTATCCGGGGTTTCATTGCCGTCCGGCTCAAAATAGTAGCCGGTGACATTTTCATGATTGGTGGCGTTTATCACGCCGAACTCATAAGTGGCTGCAGAACCGAACAATGAAGTGTTGTATTCAACCTGCAAGTCCAGCCGATAGAAAGTCGGTAGCGTTTTGTCGTTCAGTTCACCGTATGTTGGCAAATAATGATCTGGATAATCGGGATTCGGGTGAATGCCGATTATGGGCGTATACCGTGCACCACTGCGTACAGTAAGCCGAGCTCCCATGTTCCAGCGATCATTGAAGTCATGGTGGTAAACCATATTGGCGATCAACGGAGTGTTCAGGTAGTAAGGCACCGTAACCTGGGCGATTTCGTCTGTGCGATCGCTGCGTGACCAACTTAGCGAAAACCAACCGTACCAATTTTCGGTTTTCTTTTTCTCTAGCACCCATTCAACACCCTTGGCCGCGCCGGACATATCATTGGTGTAGCGCAATCCCGTGAGATCTTCATCAACAGGAATGGCACGCGGTAATTCATCCAGATATTTTTTGTACACCTCGAATGATGTCGCCCAATCATCGTCGACTAAATACTGTACGGCGACCGCATAATGACGAGCTGTTGGTTGACGTAACTGGGGATTGCCGATTGCCGCCAGCACCTTGTCGGCATTTGGCAAGCGCGAATAGCTTCCTCCTTTCAATGAAAATCCCCACGCAGAATTCAGCTGATAGCCAACGGCCGCTCTGAAGTGCTTCAGTCGTTGTGTGGTCAGCTTGTTGTATTCCCAGCGACCACCAAACTCTGTCGACCATTGATTGTTAATTTGCCAGCGGTCGATTAAATAGGCGGCCGATTGGTCGACATTGAGATCATCCGTTCCTTGTACGCGATCGCCTTTACTGCCCTCACAATCGGCCTGATGATCGGTGCAGTAATAGGGAATAATATCGAATGTATAATCAAATTGCCGATGCTCAGCATCATAGCCAACTGTGATGCGATGATTGGTAAGCTGATGAATTGATAACGCCGACCGCATGATCAGCCGATTATCGGTCAATGTGAAAAACTGTTGATCACCGAATAGATAGGTTATCTCATGTTTGAGATGACTCAATGAAACACTCAGATCGGTACCCGTATCACCGAAATAGTTCCACGTCATCGCCTGACTGTTAAATTTTTGATCAAGCGAAAGATCCCCCACTGAATCAGGATCGGCGCGACCGCGTGAAGATTCATCTGATATCGATAATCCACCGGTATCACTGGCCCCACTCACTGCCATGGTAAATCGTTGTCTATCGCTCATCAGCCATTGATATTTGCCTTGATAATCGTCGCTGACTGGTACGTCGATGATTCGAATGTCATCGTCAAATTCTTCATCTTCTTCAAGAAAGAGCTGCATTAAACTGCGACGATAAGAAAAAAACGCGGCTTGTTCTTCTGCTAGACTGCCTTCAACAAGGAAACCTGCTTTAAGCAGGCTTGCATCAGTAACGGCCTCCCAACTGGCTTGCTTGGGGTCGCGCAGTGTGACATCAACAATACCGCCTGTCGCACCACCATATGACGAATCAAAAGCCGCCGGTAACAGAGAAAAATCCGCAACCAGATTCTCGTTAAAAATGCTGTCACCAAAAACATGAAAGATGTAGCCGACAGGCATGCCATCAATAAAAAAGGCGTTATCGTCGGGAGATGAGCCACGAATTGCTGGCGCCCCACCGGCATCACCTCCGCCATAAACTACACCAGGTAAACTGTATATCGCCGACAAGGGGTCGCCGGCGTTTCCAGCCACATCGAGCAGTTTCTTGGTGTATTCGTTCGCTTCTGTTACCGGTTGAACACGCCTACCCTGCACAACAACTGTTTCAGTTGCTTGTTCGTTTGCAACGTTACCGCCGTCTGCACCAACTTGCGCGGGCAAAAAAAGACCACAGAATAAAATTCCGGTTAGTTGTTTCATCGCTATTCCCAATAGAATCGTATAAAAATACAAACTTCATTAACAAATCGGCCTAGCCGCCACGCGATACCCGTCACTTGAGCTATCGAACGCAATAAAACACCAATTGCACAATCTGTCGAATCAATCCTGCCTTGCGGCGGCGGCATTTTTTTACAAGAATGCTAAAAAACCATTGCCGGATACAAATTTATTCAAATATTACGGCGAGTATCACGCTAAGCGGTGAGCATGGCGTCGTTTGTAAAATGCGATTTAAGCTTTTCAAAGGTTTTAATGTCTTTGCCATACTGATTCAATGTTTCGATAAAATTTGATGCGGAATTCGGTGGCAGCATATATTTGACAAAAGTGGCCAATGTCCCGCTAGGACCAACGTCGATAAATTGACAATCTTGTTCTCGCAATAGATGACGAACGGCGCCGGCAAAGTTGACCGGCTCACGTACAACCTGCCACAAATGTTCATCGTCAATCTGCTCCACTTGGCTGGCCGTCAAAGCGGAAACGATTGGAATGGTGGGCGCTTGAAAATGGGTTTTCCCCAAAGTGGTTAAGAATGCTGAGCGTAGCGGCTCCATGAACTCAGTGTGAAATGCACAGTTTACCGGTAGCTTTTGGCAGATTATGGCACGCTCTGACAGGTAGTGCTGAAGTTTGACAACAGCCCGATCATCCCCTGCGATGACAAAACCGCGATCAAAATTGATACTCGATAACCGCACTGTCGAAAAAGCCACTTGATGAGTTCGCATGATTTCAAGTGAATCAAAAATGGCCAACATTCCGCCATTTTGTTGTGCGGTTCTGATCACTTCGGCGTAATCCACGGCGAGTCGAAGCCCATCCTCTATGGTTATTGAGTTGGCAATAACCGCAGCGGTCAATTCACCGAGACTGTAACCCAATAAAAAATCGGGTTTTATACCGTTTTCCATCAATACCCTGGCCAAGCTGTATTCGATGGAAAGCAGTGCAGCATTGGTATAAATCAGGTTATCAAACGGTTCCGATTTCGATCGTTCACTACTGTACAGTTCTTCAATGAATGAAGTACCGGTGTATTGAGAATAGATGTCATCGCAAAAACTCATCCACGCTTTGAATCTCGGCAAAGCATTGAACAACTCGCGCCCCATTTGATAGTACTGCGAGCCTTGTCCAGGGAACATAAAAACCACTTTCTTTGGCATAGTCATTGCTCATTCAATAGTGCTGGCATTTATAAACGCAGCCAGCACTACACAACACATTAAAACAAGTAATCGGCAGTCGTGTTGCCAGTGTTTAAACCGGTAACACCTCATCCAAGCTGAAATACCCGTTGTAGGATTTCATGTACACCACTGCGCGATGACCAAACAAAACCATTGCTTCCGTTCTGGTTTCAAGCTCGGGATAATCACTTGTCAGCGACTTCACTTTCGTACCAATCGGGTGCTGTAAATTCCAGGATGCCACGCGCTCCCGTGCTTGTTTAAATGAGTCAGGTTCATTCGCACTGACTAACGTTTGGAGTTGTTCCTGTTTTGCGACTGAAGGTAGTGGAACATTTTTGAGCTCGCGGCGAATTCGCTGAACCATTTTCGTCAACACGTCGCCATGCCCTACTTCTTCAAAAGTTATCTCGCCCACGGTCATCAAATAATGAATACTATCTGACCAGCGAACTGAATGATTAATTTGATTAGCCAAAATCATGGCAAGCTCATTGTCGTCATAAGGACGCGCAGTGACGTTGGCAATAACCGGGATTTTAGGCGCAGAAAGCGTAAATTGTTGCAAGAAATTCGCGAACTCGTCGCGTGCGGCGAGCATAAAACGCGAATGAAATGCGCCGCTCGTATTGAGTGGATAAAACAGCGTATTTCCTTGCTGAAACACGTGCTGCGCTTGTTCGATTTCTTCTTTTAGGCCGGAGATGACGATCTGAGAGGGCGAATTGAAGTTGGCCAGATCAACATTATGCAATCCATTGTCCTGCAGCTTTTGTCGTATTTCCGCTTCATTCGAATTGACAATGGCGGCCATGCCACCACCGGTTGCCTGACTCATCAACTCACCACGTTTCTTTACCAAGCGAAGACCGTCTTCAAAACTGTAAACTTCAGCCGCCAGCAAAGCATTGTATTCACCGAGGCTGTGTCCCAGCACATAGTCAGGCATTTTTCCTGCTTCGGCCGTTTTCTTGAAATATGACAAGGCGTTGACGACATACAGTGCTGGCTGAGTGTATTGAGTTTGATTCAATACTTTCTTCGGATCTTCGAGACAGAGCTCTTTTATCGAATAGCCCAAAATTTCACTGGCATTGTCTGTCAAAGACTGAAACTCATCAAACAGCTTTCCGCCCATACCTTTTACTTGCGAACCTTGCCCTGGAAACATATAAGCTTTCATATAACCTCCTAAGTTGTTATTCCGACTGTTTAATCAAATGAATATAAAATTTTGCTTCAATGATGCTTGGTACTAACGCGTCTCGGCTTGCCCTAACTCAACAACTGCCCCTTTGGGCACTTCATTTTGCTGAATGGTTTTCCATTGCCCATCACGCCATAAATGCGTCATCAAAATCGTGGCCAACAAGGCATAGGCGGTTTGCACATACCACACTTCTAACAAACCATAATGAAGTTGTGTCGCAACGAGCCAAACTGCTGGCAAAAAAAACACCCATTGTGTCGTGAATGAAACCAACAAGACACGGTTACCGTCACCAATCGACACCAATGTATAGGCAAAGATAAAAATCAAACTGGTGATGCCGGCACAGGCGCCAGTAATCTGCAGCGGCAAAATGGATAAAGCAATGACATCTGGCTCTACCAAATAGAACGACAGTATCCACTCTGGAGCAAACATAAGTGGCAACCCGATAAGGGTTCCAGAAATGATCCCCAACTTTCCAACATCCCATCCCCAACGATGGGCGTCACCAAAATCGCGTCGCCCAACAGCATTGGCTACCAACGTAGACGATGCCATTCCCAACGCCAGAGCGAAAACACTGAGCAGCAAGGCAACACGAATAAGAATATTCATTGCGGCCAATTCTTTTGTTCCAATTTGGGCAACGATCGCATAAAAAACGACGTAACCAATCGAAAAAAAAGCCTCCCGCATCATTTCCGGCACACCGACCAGAAACAGTCTTTTCATAACTGGTTTAATTGGATTAAATTGCATTACGCAGGAGAAGCCGAATTGCTTTATTGTCACCACAATATAAAGCAATACACCCAACCCGACGGCCAATAGTGACGCGGCACTTGCTCCCTGGGCGCCTAGGGCTGGTGCCCCCCAATTGCCAAAAATCAGTACATAGTTACCCGTGATCTTGACAACATTAATGAAAAGCAATGCCAGCATACAAAACTTTGTTTTACTGAGCCCGGCCCAAAAGCCATGAAACACCTGCACGACACCCACCAATACAACGGCAACAAATAAAGTGCGCAGATAAGGAATACCAATCTGTGCAACTGTAGGATCAGGTGTTATCGCAAAAAAATAAGCAGGCGTTACCCAGTAACACAGCGCTGAAATAGGTAATCCAATAAACAACACCAAGCTGAGGCCTGCGTGCAGTTGATTGACAATTTTATCGGGTTGCTCTGCAGCACCCATCATGCGTGCAACAGCCCCCTGCACAGCGGGAGCAACACCGATCACAAACGCCACAATAAATGTGTAACTGAATGCCGCAATGCCGACAGCGGCGATGGTGCCACTGCCAAAGCTGCTTAACATGGCCAGATCAATCAATACAATCACAAACGATGACAGCAATCCGAATGTGGTGGGCAACGCCAATTTTAATATGGCTAAAGTTCTCGTTTTTTCCAGCATAATGTCACCAAAATAGTGCGTTCACTGAACAGAAATTAATTACTCTGTCGCGCGAACGGCTTGGTTATCGTTCTTTCGTATCGTGCAAGGTTTTTGGCGTCGCCATTAACGCTTGCGACGCCCCTCAAACACAGAGTCCGAACCGGATTCAATATGATGCAACCACAGTTGGACAATTCGGCGTGCACCGTCCCCCATTAGCATGCTGTGGTGATCGCCTGGAACATCAACCACCACTGGCGATGTCGGAAGTAACGTCGTCCAGCCGTTATCTTCCGTGGCGTGTTCAGATTGCTGCGCTTTGCACAATAAAACGCGTGCAGTACCGGAGTAAGGTTGCGCATGATGCGATTGGTAAGCCCGAATGTTGGCTTTGAACACGGCATAAAACTTTTTCAAGCTTGCTAGTTCGATGCTTTCATTGGTGCTCGACAATTGTTCGGCTTTCATTTCCTCATGTTCAGATTCACACAAAACACGGAGGGCGTCAGCATCAAAAGGCGCGGCGTGCCCCTGAACAGCGTTGATGAACTCTGCCAACAAAGTCGATTCATCTATTGGCAGAAACTGTCTGAGCAAATCGGGTGCATAACTGTCAAGCAAGCAAAGGCTCGCAACTTCGTCGCCGAGTTTTCGCGCCATTTCAAAGGCAATTAACCCGCCAAATGAATGCCCAAGCAAATGGTAAGGGCCATGTGGCTGTTTTGTTCTGAGGGCTTGCACATTGGCGTCGACAATTTGTTCAACCGTGTTTGCAATGGGCGATAGTCCGTCAAGTCCACTATGCTCGAAACCGTAAAAAGAGGCCGTTGCGCTGAAGGCTTCGCTCAATGGGCGCAATGACAATACTTGTTCACCCGCCCCAGGCACGGCGTATATGGCGTGAGACAACGCTTCTTCGCGGAGTGGCACAATGATCGAATGCGGTTGGTTGCTGTCCGATTCAAGTTGAGCCGCCAAGGTTGAAATCGTACTGTTTGCAAACAACACCGACACCGGCAACTGTTTTGAGAAATGCTTGTTCAGCATTGAAATCAGTCGGACAGCGACCAGCGAATGGCCACCCAACTCGAAGAAATCATCGTGCACACTGATTTCTTCAGCGGCGATGTTGAGCACTTGTGACCAAATGTCGATCAAGTGTTGTTCAGTCTGATTGCGTGCCGAGATCTTTTCGTGTGTGCGCGGTGCTTGCACCATTTCTTGTTGCAGACGACGGCGATCGATTTTGCCGTTGGCTGTCAACGGTAATGCGTCGACTCCCCGCCACGCTGACGGGATCATGTAATCCGGCAAATGTTGTTGCAGTTGCACGCGAATACTGTCGTTATTTACCGTGTCATCCGTGGCGACATAAAAGCCCACTA
>JAYSCL010000053.1:0-27542 GCA_041914905.1 Enterobacterales bacterium | reverse complement strand
TATGCTTCAGAGGTAAAAGGGGTCGGAGCCCTTTGTTGCCCTCCCTCGCTAATCCGTGGTAGCTTGCAGCGACATGGGTAAGGTGGGAGAGGGCGATGCCGCGCAAGCCAAGGTTTGTGTTGCCGGGTGTGCCGATGCATGTGGTGTAGCTGTGATGGATTTTTTGATTGCGAACAATCGAATTGCTTTTTTTGTATGACCGGTACGCCTTTACGAGTAGGACTTCTTGTTGTTTCATAAGTGTTTTGGGAGATGTTATGAGATTGTTCAGTTCTGTTAGTGCTAGTTCGTTTTCGTTTAGTAAAAAGATATTTGCGTTTAGCACAATTCTTTGTTTAGGAAGTGTTCATTTAGTACACGCCGCATCTTCCGATGTCGATACCAGCTTTGCTGGTGGAGGTGCTCTGCTGACCCAGATCGGCCCCTATAACGATAGAGCCGTTGCAACAGCGCCGCAGAGTGACGGCAAATGGTTAGTTGTTGGCGATACTGCAACAAATGGCGCTTTTGGTGATGTGGCGATAGTTCGTTATACCGCCAGCGGCCAGTTGGATACGAGCTTTGGTAGCAGTGGTAACGGCCGAGTAATCGCCAAGATACCGAGCTATAGCAATGCCACATCAATAGCGGTGCAACCGGATGGCAAAATTCTGATTGCAGGTACCGCGATGGACATCGATCCGGTTTCAAAAATTTGGCGCAATTATGTATTTGTCGCGCGATATTTGTCTTCCGGATTACCGGACAGCTCTTTTGGTGGCGGTGGTTTCGTTAAAAGTGACTTGTCTGGTTTGGGGGATGTTGGCAGCGCCATGGCGTTACAGGCCGATGGAAAAATTCTCGTGGTGGGGAGTGGGGCTGTAGGCACACTTGCTAGTGCAAAACGTGCGTTTCAAGCTGTGCGTTATTTATCAAATGGTGCGATGGATACCAGTTTTGGCACCGGCGGAAAGTTTCTCGCACAACTGTCCACTATCAGTCACAGTGAGGCGAATGCTGTTGCCCTGCAAACAGACGGTAAAATTGTTTTGGCGGGTAATACTTACACCGGTGGAGGGACGGATGTTGCGGTGGTTCGATTAACAGCGAACGGACTATTCGATGCAACATTTGGACAGAACGGCGTTGTGAAAACCACCTATAACAGCGGCAATGTTAACTTTACTGAACACGCTCGTGCCATCGCTGTACAACCAGACGGAAAAATTGTGGTGGCTGGCAGCGGCTCGCTAAGCTTCACGAATGGTGATGGCCAGGTTGCGTTATTTCGTTACAACAGTAATGGTAGCTTAGACTCCGGATTTGGTAATTCACAAGGTTATACAATTCATGATATCAGCACCGGTCTAGACGAAGCTCAATCAATCTCCTTAGCGGCAGATGGTCGCATTTTACTAGCTGGTACAGCTTACTGGCCAAGCAACGGCAATGCTGTTGCGACACTGAGCCGTTATGACTCCAACGGCCGAATTGACTCCACCTTTAGCAATGGCGGAAACGGTTTCTTGACTTTACCTAGCATGCTTGTCGGAAGCGGCGTAGCAATTGGTGGAAACGGACGCATCGTCGTCACTGGACATTCAGCGCGCGATGCTAGTTTTTTCGCAACTCGCGCTTATGTTGGCGATACGCTCGATTTGGTTCCCGATGCTCAGGTTCTCAATCCACTCTATAGCGTTCCACCCAGCTCTACACAAATCAGCAACCCTATCACTGTATCAGGCTTGTCAAACAACACTTTTGTTCCGATTACTGTTGGTTCAGGCAGCTATAGCATTAATGGTGCGCCATTTGTGAGCCGGCCAGGCTGGATTAAAAATGGCGACATTATCCGTGTCCAACAGGTAACAGCCAATACGACAGGCACGAAGAAAAATACAGTGATCAGGATGGGCGGGACCCGAACTGTGAATAATGCAGCCTTGACCTTTGGTGTCACCATCACAGTGACGTTTACTACAACTACCTGGTAGCGGTTAAAGCTCTTTACTTTTGCACTTTTATTTGTATGAGTCTTTCAGGCACAGAGCGATGCTTTGTGCCGTGAAGGGGGCAGTGGGATATTTCTAATATATAGGTGATTACAATGAAAAATGCACTTTTGATTGGCTTGTTGTTGGCCATTTTTTCACAATCCAGTTCAGCGACCCGTTACGATGTTGAAGCGGAAGTTGGTCGTATTCGGTATCACGAAGCGACCAATATGTTGAATACCAATTGGTCCAAGATCGTCTGGTTTGAACTGAAAAATCCCAATATAGCCTTAGCTAACTGCCCGGTCTACGAAGGTGGTGTCATTATCTCTATCCCAGAAGGGAATGATATAGCAATTTCAATGTTGATCAGCGCCAAAATGGCAAACAAGAAGGTGTTAGTCACGCTTGACGATGCCGTAAAATTTCCTGCAAATGAACGCTGCAAATTACAGTACATAACCGTTCTTTGATCGGGGTGCCAAAGTGCTTTATGCCAGAGTTCACTATTTGACTCTGAATCGTGTCACCTTCTGTAAAAGTTAACAAGAAGCGAATACCTTATGAAAAGCAACTTGATTAAGCTGATATTGTTGTGTTTTGCCTTGCCCGTATTTTCAGCTGAATGGACTAATGGCCAGCAATAGATCAGCCATATTATTTGGCGGCCCGGTTACTATGGATTTTATGTGCAGTCATCGACGTATCACGATGTACGCAATTGTGCCGGCAGTGCAGGAACAGCGGGTCAAAATCTCTATGTCTTGGACGATGCCACCAAGGCCGATGCACAAGCCACTAATCAACTGCTGTCGTTGATGCAATCCGCAATGCTGTCCGGTAAGACTGTCTATCTATGGGTTGAAGGGTGCCGTGGTCCGCTGCCGACGTTTAGTGGGCTGCAGGTCAATAACTAAGCAAACAAGTGAAAAAAAAAAGAATCGACGCATGTCTTTCAAGGTTTGGTAAATATTCTGTCGGGGGTGATATGGAAAAGTGGTTATTTATTATTGCGGCTTTATTTTCGATACCAACATTTGCGGATGATTGGACCGGTACATTAAAGATACGAAGCATACGCATCATGTCTGACTCGACTTATGTGGGCATTCAAGGTTCAGTGCCTAACACCTGCAATAATTGGGGCGAAATTTTGAAGTTCGACAACAAGACTGAGCATGGAAAAGCGCTCTTAACTGCATTATTGACCGCAAAATCGTCGGGTACACCGTTTGATATCTGATATACGCGCAGTAGCCTTCCGGGTTCAGACCACACCAATGGATGCACTTCATCTGCCATGTCGGTTTTAACTGGCCTGCGATTGAACTAAACGATGTGGACAACATAGCTTGCTTTGTTTGATAGCACTCGGAAGATTGCCTTCTATTGATGTTGTTTGTTGCCATTAATAGTGAATAAGCGCCATAGCATCGAAGGATAGGTTTATGAAATTAATCATATTTGGGCACGAAGTGTCTGCGTCATTTGTAGATTCTAACCGACCGACGATGCGCTTGTTGAACAACTTTATGATAGTCTCGTTATTGGTGGGGATGCTGAATGCTTGTCATGGCGAGTATGGGCCTGTTTCGGATGATCCACTTGTCGATACGGCTGTTACATTGAAGGTGACAGCAGCCCCATCGCCTCACGTTGATGACATCTCCCTGCGAGCTACCCACGTTGTATTTTTTGAGAATTCAGGTCGAAAATCGTATTACCCACTTGGCGATACTTTAAACGGCGATCCATTGGCTTTGCAGGCCAATGTTCAGGAGCAAATACATTCAGTATTGAACTCAATTATTGTTGAGCACGGTCACTATGACGGATTTTATCTTGTTCTTAAAACGGATCGTGGTGTTGAGGACAGCATTGTGAGGCGCAATGGATTGCTATATGACCTGGAGATTGCCGATATCGATTTACCCAATATTGTTAGATACGATAAGCCATACGTACTTGAGCAAGGTGGGACGGTACGTATTGGCCTTGAAATCAACGCTCATCGTGGTTTGGTCAACGCCGGAGATCATTACCAACTTAATACTTTCGCGCGAGCCGTTGATCTCGATAATGTTGGCGAGGTATCCGGTGTTATTGCTCAGAGCAGCATCAACCGTCATTGCGCATCGGCTGCGAGTGGCGCCATTTACATTTTTCCAGGCGACGTTGTACCTGATGATTATGGCTCTACGGGTGCGCAAGCGTTAACCTCAAGAGTTGCAACACTAAACAGCGATTCTGTATATAGCTATCGAGTGAGTTGGTTGGAGCCGGCGCAATACACGGTTGCATGGACTTGTGATGCTCGCGCTGATCGTAATGATGCTGATGACGATATTCATTTTTTAGGACGCATTGTGATTGGCGTAAACACGTCTGACGCTTTAACGGTGAATTTTTGAGCTTCTACTTTTGCATTAGCTCTCGAAAAGTTTGCCGTGTCTGATTTTCGCCTTAGCCACGATCGTAAGCATTTAATTTAAATGGGATAACTTTATGAAGTTCACATTTTTTGCTTTACCTTTCTGCGTAGCGGTTAATGCAGCAGTCAATGATATGGTGACTACCGGAGCAGAGCCACTTGGGCAAGTTCATGTTTCGGGTAGTACCTATTACTTTCAATCAGCCGACGGAAACTGGAGTGCACCCAATTGCACAAATGCACGTTATGCCTACATCTCAGAAGAGCAGGCTGGCGCAAAAGCAATGTTATCGGTTGCACTTTCAGCGAAGGCCACCAAATCACCGGTGCAGTTTGCTGGCCTGTGTGGTGATTCCGGTGGTAGTGATATTTATATTCGCATCACGACCATTGCGCTTCCTTGATATAACGGTCAAAAATTATCGGACGTTCATGCGTGGAAATATCGCAGCTCGAACTATTTCAGTGGCGAATTTTTAACTTTGTTCTTTGCGTGGGAACTCAACTATGAGAATACTGGTAACTTGTGCGTTGCTAATGCTTTTAGCGTCATCCGCGTATGCCGGCGGTTATTCCTCGTTGGCGGTTCCAACTGGTCTTGACATTGATCGTGGTAGTGGCTTTATGTTTTACGGCGATTTCGGTAATGCCGGATCTTGTACTACCAACAACAGTATCTACGTTAAGGTTGGTCATCCGCAGTACAAAGAAATTTATTCCACGGTGCTTGCGGCGTTTTCAACAGGCAAAAAAATTCAAGCCTATATACATAGCTGCGAACCTATAGGCTGGTACTCAGGGCCAAGCACTACTTATAACGTAGTTGATTCTGCCGCAGCGGTATACATTCGAAATTAAGCTTCTCAAGTTCGCTACTCCAAAAGGAGAAATAGGTAATGTTTGCTATTCGTTCAATATTGGCCTCGGTGCTGCTCTTGGCTGGAACCTCCGTGTCCGCTTCGGTGAATTGTTCCGGGAAAATTAACGATGTTTATAAATGGCACAATATGACCAGTTTGTCGTTTCGGATCAAGTTGGACGATGGTAACGTGACCAACTGGATAAATATGCCAACTAAGTCTGACGAGTCAATGGCGCTTATGGCGTTTTCGACAAATAGCCCGGTTTTAGTCTATTGGGCCCCCGCTACCGTCACTTCATGTGTAAATGGTTGGGATCACAATACACCTATAAACGGTTATTTTGTGATCACCAAGTAGGCCGTGGTTGTGTGATTATCTATTTACAAAAAAACTTTGCTTTGGAGCAGGTATTATGTGTTTAACCCGGAAATTCATATAAGTTTTATGTGTGATGCTTACTTCGTTTGGTGCAAATGCCCTTGGTCACACAGCAAAGATTTCAGGATATATACCTTATGAAATGAATGGTAAAGAGGTTCTCATATTTAAGTTGGAAAATAATCCGTCCGGTGGTTGTAACGGCACTGCCCGATTTGCTATCGACTCTTCGTCACTTAAGTACAAAGGCGGTGTGGCGGCGATAATGGCGGCCTTTCATGCTCAGAGTCAAGTAACCGTTTTGTACACTCAGAGTTGTTCATCATTTAGTAATGCATGGGATGTGCAGGCGATTTGTGTAGGGAACATTCCTTGTTGAGGGCGTGGTGCACGTTGGTGTTAGCGGCAGCGAATACAGGAAAGCCGGTCAATGTTTCGTTGATGAAATGCAAGGAAGGTGCTCCTGAGGAAGTTTGGTATATTTATCAGAATGTCTGAGTAGAACGAGTTGATTTTTATTTTTTGTCAGGGTAAACGGGTAATGAACATGAAGCCATTTTTTCTTTTGGTTTTGATATTTTTGTCTTACGGCGTACGGGCCGATCGGGTAACGGTCACAGGAAAGATTGAGCGGCTGTATACGTACTCAGAGCAGGTCGGTTTTGACGGTGATGTGGCTGTCGTTATGTCGACCAACATTGCAGGTTGTGAAGGTGGTTTTTGGCTTCGGAAGGCGGATACTGAAGGGTTTCGCAATACGCTGTCTTTCTTGTTGTCAGCGTTTCACGCAGGTACTACGGTGCAAGCTGGCGGGCTCAACAATGAAATTTGGTCCGGTTCCAGTTCGAAGTTTTGTCGTTTGGATCAGTTGGCATTGTTGAAGTAAGCAGAATCGCGTTAGACATGGTCAAAATCGACCCCCCCCAATCTCCTCCTTCTGAAATGCAAGGAGGGGGCTTTTAGCCCTCCACTTTTACTGGAATGGTCGGCGCGTGTGTTTTTTTTCAGGAGAAAATCGTGAATCTTTTTAAGGCAATTTTGATGGTGGTCACGTTGCTGCTGGCGTTAGCGTCGGCTGAGACAAATGCGGATTGGCACGGTGGCAAAGTGACCATGATGAGCATTGGATATGATGGAAAGACAATTGCTTTCAAAGTGGCTGGCTGGACACGAAATAATTGTACATGCAACCCAACTTGGCCAGAGCAAATGTGCCTTGATTCAACACGTGCCACCTATGACTTTGAGAAGGCCGTTTTACTGTCGGCTCGCGCCAGAGGCAGTGAGTTAAGCGCGAACATTGAAGAATCAAGCTGCAAAGTCGTTGCGTTGTACGAGATTAATTAAGTCCATTGTTCGTTGTTTCTTTTTGCGAGTTAGTTAAAATGAAAATGGTTAAAATAATTTCTTTAGTGGTTGGTGGGTTATTTGCTGTTTGTGCGCTTGCCGATGGCCCAGGTTGGACTGGCAACGTTAAAGTCACCAAATTGGTTGTCACAATGAACGGCGGAATCAATGTACGTGTGACACCAGAGCTGGTGGGCTGCACATCGCAATCGGGTTATGGTGCTAACTATGCATCCATTTATCCAGATCATCCCGGTATCAATCGTATGCAAGCTGAGTTGATTACAGCCATGACCACGGGAACGCCGGTGTCGCTGTATTTGACCAATAGCGAATGCAAGGTCGGTGAAATGGTGTTGGGTGGAATTCATTGATCCGGACTTTGTTGTCAATGTTGCTTGACGTGAGTCCGTCATCAGTTCTTATAATTTAAAACCGCTTGTTTTTTCTGCATTTCAATATACCGGAAATTGGAGATCCAGATGAGATTGTTGTTCAACAGTAAATATTTTTTACTTATAATATTGGGTGGTTTCTTTAATTCGGCAGACGCAGCCAGATTGTCGTGCAACACTACGTTGAACGGCGACGAAGTCATTATTGCGGCAGAGACAAATCTACAGTTTTGTCCAAGTACTACAACGCAATATACAATTGAGTCAATTGCGTCTCTACCATTCAATGAGTTTAGTGAAAAGCGTGTTTGTGATGGCTTTCGCTTGCCGGCGAGTTATACGGTTAAACGACGTGAGTTAAGCAATGTATGTGGGAGTCGGAAAGACGCCTTTTTGGTAGTGAATAAAGCTCCAACGTTACGTGGTTATCGATATACAACGCCTGTGAACACCGCAATTACAGCTTCAGCAGCGACGACTGATTTGGATGGTGACACACTCACGTATTCTTCGCCTGGCTATAACCGTTCGTTCGATGGCGGGCGTGTCGATGTTAATGCAAGCACTGGCCAATTCACTTACACGCCACCTTCCAGCACTTATTCCGCTGAAGATTTTTTCACTGTTCCAGTTACGGACGGTAAAAGTGATCCCGTGTACATACAAGTTTATGTTCAAGTCGGTAACGGTGGCACTGGCGGGAACAACCCTCCCGTTTTTCAGATTTATGAAATCGTCGCCGACTACAATCGCGCTGTGAATTTTTATGTTTCGGCGAGCGATCCAGACGGGGACTTTGTCACAATAGCGCTGGATCAAACTAAGCTGCCCTTGCACGGAACGGTTGTTAGGAACGTAGCAGGTACCAATGTGTATTATACCTACACTCCTGCATCCGGTTATTTGGGTGCCGACAGAATTGGATTTATTGCGGACGATGGTAAAGGTGGAAAGGGATCAGCTGAGTATCCGGTTATTGTGAAAGTCATCGATAACGATGGTGATGGTATTCCTGCCTGGTATGAAAACACTAACGGGCTTAACGATTACAATTCAGCTGACGCCGCACAGGATCCGGATCAGGATGGGCTATCCAATTTGAGAGAGTTTCTGGCTGGCACAAAGTTGAATTTGGCCGATACCGATGGCGACGCCATTCCAGATGGCTATGAAGTCAATCAAGGCCGATTTAATCCTTTGCAGGCGGATGCGCATCTAGATTTCGATGGCGACGGATTTACCAACCTCGATGAATATATCGCTAAAACAAATCCCAATAATGCGGGAGATACACCGGTGATGCCGATGGCCGCTTGGTTAATTCCGGTGCTGTCATTGCTGCGTTGATTGAAAGAGAACCATTGTCTGCATGTAACTCCGAGCGTAGCGAAATATTGGCGCGGAGTTGCTTGCAGTAAGTTCTCAGTAATTTCGGCTGTAACAGTCAACTCCTGATGGTCGCTTTGCGATTTCCGGAATTACAAATTGATTTGTTCAGTGATTCTGCGGTTTGGTTTTTGCTGGGGGCCAACGTGGACGGTGCCAGTCTGGTAGCCTTGCATGAAATACCAGCCCTCGGTGATTGCCTCAGTTGAGGCGTACATATTTTGGATGTGAGAGTTGAAATGATTAGATCTGTTCTGGCGGTGATGTGTCTTATATTTTCGTTGAGTGCAAATGCGTACATATGGACATCTGCCGTTCCTACCGAAGTGCATTTGGTACCGGAAGGTCTCGTTTTGGTTGGTGATTTTAATTTGCCAGGTGTGACTTGCTCTACGGCAAAAGGCATTTTCTTGACAAAAGATGATCCTCAGTTTCAAGGCAAGCTTTCCTTGGCGTTGAGCGCAAAAATGTCGGGCAAAAAAATTCAGGTTTTGATTAATGATCCCATCGAAACAGGTTGTATACAAATTTCGGCTTTAGGGTTTATTCCGCGAGCTTATCACTACTATTGGCAATTAAAGGACTGATTTAGGGTACGATGTCGTTTGTGTGTCACAACACCGAATGCATTGATCGCTTTTTGTTCAGTATTTTGCCAGTTGAGCAGGCAATAAAAACTCCCTCGTTCGCGTTAACGAGGGAGTCCTGTGTTGAATTGTCCTTTTTGATTAAC
The DNA here is from genome assembly GCA_041914905.1 of Enterobacterales bacterium. Classification (GTDB taxonomy): domain Bacteria; phylum Pseudomonadota; class Gammaproteobacteria; order Enterobacterales; family Permianibacteraceae; genus Permianibacter. The sequence continues at coordinate 18,036 of JAYSCL010000053.1, read as the reverse complement.
GTTTTTTATCTGATTTTAGCAATACCGCCACCAACCCTCCCGCCAACACAATAATCACCGTCAACAAAGCCATTTTCTTGGCAAATTCGCCTGCTTGTTCCAGCGCGATGACGTCGAGTACTACCAAAGCGCCGAACAGTGCGGCGAGAATCACAAGCATCGCACCAACTATTCGGAATGAACTGCTCAAACCGCCATTGTCTTCGGTTTGATTCGGGGAGTAATTCATGGTGAAGCCTCGAAAGTGGACACGCGTTGACACGCTAATTGACGTGCGAGTGGATTGCAAATCGTGTTTGTGACAAAACATAGCAGTGGAGCGTCCTATAGCGAATCGCGTAGAGTAATTAAAACGTTCTCTGTGTAAGACAATGGGCAGCCGTCGCAACGCACGTTTACCTCCCTCTCAAGGCAACACCTCGGTTTACCATTTGCAGGATGGCGATGTGGCGGCGGTTGAAGCATTTTTGCATCAGTTATGGCTTCAGGACGGGCTTTCAGAGAACTCAGTGGCGGCCTATCGTCGCGATCTGAGTGCCGCCTCCGATTGGTTGGGCCGCCAGGCAAGCCATTTATTGGCGGCGGACCAGGCGGGGTTGCATGAACTGTTTGCGAGGAGGGCGGAGCAGGGCTACAACAGCCGTTCAAATGCCCGCTTGCTCAGCGCCTTAAAGCGTTTTTACCGTTTTTGCGTGCAACAGCGTTTCCGCCTTGATGATCCGACGCTGACCTTGGAGAGCCCGCGTCCGGTGCGGGCGTTACCGGTCAGCCTGTCCGAAATGCAAGTTGAGCAGCTGATCGCAGCACCTGACACCGAGTCCGCGTTAGGCTTGCGCGACCGGGCTATGTTGGAGCTGATGTACGCGTCCGGACTGCGGATTACGGAACTGTTGACGCTGCCATTGGACCAAATCAGCCTAAAGCAAGGGGTTGTGCGGGTTGTGGGCAAGGGCAATAAAGAACGCCTGGTGCCGATGGGCGAAAATGCTGTCGACTGGATCGACCGGTATTTGCGCTACGGCCGGCCTGAACTGGCATCGGGTGTAACGGTAGACACGGTATTTATGTCTAATCGTGGCCAGATGATGACGCGAAAAGCCTTTTGGCAGCGTATAAAGATATACGCGGTCAAAGCTGGATTGTCGGTGAACGTGACCCCACATATGCTGCGGCACGCGTTTGCGACCCATTTATTGAATCACGGGGCCGATCTGCGTAGCTTGCAGATGCTGTTGGGCCATGCTGATTTAAGCACGACACAGATTTATACTCATGTTGCGCGTGAACGATTAAAATCGTTGCATGCGCAGTTTCATCCGCGTGGATAGAAGCCATCTGCGTGGATAGCGTCATTTACGCTGCGTTGAGGCAGCTGGAGAAACTGATGAAACGTGTAATCGCCGTAGTGACGGCAAGTGTGATGGCGCTAAGTGCGATCGCGGCCGATAAGCCGGAAATAGCGATCCGCAAGCAACTCAAAACCAATTTCCCAGATTTGGAATTTGAATCCATTGAGAAAAGCCCCTATGCAGGCCTTTATCAAATGGCGGCAGGTGGTGATGTATTTTATGTGTCACCCGATGGCAAGTTTTTGATTTACGGTGGCACGATGTTGGGCCTCGGCACACAAGCCGGTCAACCGCCGATCAATTTGACGCAAACCTACACGGATTTGCTCGACAAAAAACGCGCACCAGAACGTTCAAAGATCTTGAATGCACCTGATATGGTTAAATCGACGCTGACGTTTGCGGCGGCAAAACCACAGCACGAAGTGTTTGTGTTTACCGATATCGATTGTGGCTATTGTCAAAAGCTGCACCATGAAATGAAAGCGATCAATGATCTTGGCATTACGGTGCATTATCTGGCGTTTCCGCGTGCGGGTTTGAATTCACCGTCACATGAAAAACTGGCGTCAGTATGGTGTTCGGAAAATCCACAAAAAGCGATGACGGCTGCCAAATCTGGCCAGGTATTGCAATCACGTAGTTGCGAGAATCCCATTGAAAAGCATTACTCGTTGGTGCACAAATTTGGATTAAGTGGCACACCAGCGATTATTTTGAAAGATGGCACGTTGTTGCCTGGGTATCTGCCACCTGATCGTTTGTTGAACGAAATTAAAAAGCGTAAATCTTGATGCGGTAAGCAAATTAAAAGGGCGATTCAATCGCCCTTTTTTGTTGGCTCGGTAAGACTACACAAACATCAATGCGGCGACATGACGTCCTTCGGATGCTAGTACCACAAAAGTGTGTGCTGCGGCGCGTGTGTCCATCACTTCGAGTGTGCGGCCCTGCTGATACACCGTTTTCAGTAAGGCCATTGGTGGAAACTGCTGGCGTGCACCAGTGCCCAGAATTAGCACCTCAGCCTCGGTGGCAAGCAGTGCCATCAAATCACTTTCATGCAACGCGCTCATCGACGAGGACAGTGATTCGGTAACCACCTGCTGCGGTGTCAGCAACACCGTTTGCGTATAGTCTGTTTCGTTGATTTGCAATCGTCCGGGTTCATAAGCCTTGACGACAAACCGGCCAGCCCCGGTATCCTGTGTTATCAGCATCGACATTACCTCTGGGTGGAGTTTACCCAAATGCTTACGCGCCGACGTTTGCTTTCTTCTTTTTTGCTGGGAACCGCGGTTTCAGCCTGTACAAAATTTGACGGGCAATGGTTGTATCCGTGTTCGGCCACTGGATTGCCGGAGGCGTTGCGCAACCATCCACGCATTGCAGAATGGATGCAAGGCATCGATTTTTCGCAGATGTGGGACAGCCACGTGCATCTTTTGGGTTTGGGGGATTCGGGTTCGGGTATTTACATCAATCCGCATATGCAATCTTGGCTTAACCCTTTGTTCAAACTGCAATTTCATTTCTATTTGAATGCAGCCTGTGCGACGCCTGAAACCTCGGTTGACGAAAGCGTGTTGGCCGCGCTGCAACAACGACTCAGCGAACTGCCCGTTGGCATGAAAGCGATGATTCTCGCGTTCGATGCTTGGCACAACGAAAACGGTGAAATGGATAAAGCCTCTTCCTCGTTTTATATTCCTAACGATTACGCCGAAAAATGCGCTAAAGCGTCGCCCGATCGCATGGAATGGGTCGCCTCGATTCATCCTTATCGCGAAAACGCAGCGGAATTACTGCGCGATTGTGTAACAGGTGGTGCCAAAGCGGTGAAATGGTTGCCACCGGCAATGGGCATTGATCCCTCGTCAGCCAAATGTGATGCATTTTACGATGAAATGGCGCGCTTGAATGTCGCGTTAATCTCGCATGCTGGCACCGAACACGCGGCACCGGGCAAGATTATTCAAGAATACGGCAATCCTTTGTTAATGCGCCGCGCACTCGAACGCGGCGTGCGCGTTGTGGTTGCCCATTGCGCTTCATTAGGTGAAGGAAGTGATCTGGATAGCAACAGCAAAAAGAGTGTAGCGCATTTCGATTTGTTTGCGCGCATGATGCAAAACAGTGAATGGCACGATCGGTTGTTTGGCGATTTGTCAGCCGTTAATTTGGTCAATCGCGAAAAAACGGTGTTGCCACGTTTGCTGCAGGAAAAAGACTGGCATCCGCGTTTGTCGCAAGCTTCCGATTACCCTTTGCCAGCGGTGATGCCAATTGTGTCGTTACGCGGATTACACAATGCTGGTGTATTAAGTGAAAGCGATGCGAAGGTGTTGATGCAGGTGCGTCAGCATAATGCGATCTGGTTTGATCTTCTGTTGAAACGTGCGTTGAATTGGCAAGGTCACAGTTTTAGCGTCGATGCATTTCATAATCGCCGGTTGTTTGATGTGGTCCGTACAAGTGAAAAAACAACATAATTCGGCAGCCGTTTCAGTGTTGTTCCCGTTCACGGTTCGATGACCAAAGGATGAACGTCAACGCACGCTGACATACATAGCGAATCAGGAAGAGCAATATGATAATTCACTGGATCTTGCCGGCTTTTCTGCGTGATCTGAATCGTGATGGTCCCCATCCGGCGCGCCAACTGAACTTGCCCCATTTATCGGCTTTGCTGCCCAAAGCTGACGTTGTGTCATCCACCAATGCTTGGCAGGCCTGCGCACAATTGTTGAATTTGCCGGCGTTTCCGTTTGCACAAGTGTTGGCCGTTAATTCGGGATTGGATGCGAAACAACATTGGTTGCTGTTGACTCCAACGGCGATTCAACCCGAGCATCGTGGTATTTATTTGTTGGGTGAAAAGTCACTGCAACTGAGTGCGGACGAGCGCACGCATTTGTTGAATGAACTCAATGCTTGGTTAAAAGAAGATGGTTTGCAGTTGCAAACCACTCAGTCTGAACACTGGTTGTTGGCGCTGCCCCATAAGACCGATGTTCACACGACACCGTATTCGCAAGTCATCGGTTGTGATGCGATGACGGTGATGCCAACCGGTAACGATGCCTTGTATTGGCAAGCCAAGCTGACCGAATGGCAAATGTTTTTGCAGCGTTCATTTGTCAATCAGCAGCGGCAAGCAAAGCAGCAGGTTTTGATACAAGCGCTGCATTTGTGGGGTGAAAGTGTCGCCAAATTGCCACACTCTACGCGCATCAAAGCGGTGTACACGGATAACGAAGCCATCGCTAGGTGGATAACGCTGTGCGCCGGTGGCATCAACGCGTATCCGCTTGATGCGTTGGCAGCGTGTTGTGACGACGAAGTGATGGTGATTGCCGCGCAGGCCGAGAGTCATTGGGCCTACGGTGAATTTGACGCGTGGTGCCAGTATTGGCAACACCTTGACGCATTGTTCAGTCAATCCGCGACACACGTTATCTATGCGGACAACAGGTTCTGTTATCGTTTATTGCCATCACATCGTTTTCGTTTTTGGCGCGGCAAAAAACAACTGCCGAAGGAGATGTTATGACTACGCCGGTGTTGCGTCGTCGTGCCGACGCTGAGGTGGCCCCCTCCTTGCAATCATTACCGCCATTGTTGGGGCGTTTATACGCGCTGCGTGGTGTTCAAGACAGCACACAAATACAACGCGAACTGTCCGCCTTGATCGCGCCAACGCAACTTCGACATATTGACGCCGCCGCCGATTTGTTGATCGCGGCGATTCAATCGCAAAAACGTCTGTGCATAGTCGGCGACTTTGATGCTGACGGTGCCACCAGCACGGTGGTTGCCATGTTGGGTTTGCGTTTGCTTGGTGCACAGCACGTTGATTTTTTGGTGCCCAATCGATTTCAGTATGGCTATGGTTTAACGCCACCAATTGTTGATCTCGCTGTCAATCAAGGCGCTGAAGTGCTGATCACCGTCGATAACGGCATCGCGTCGATGGACGGCGTCGCACGCGCCAAATCCTTTGGCCTGCAAGTGTTGATCACCGATCACCATTTGCCGGGTGAAACATTGCCCAATGCCGATGTTATCGTGAATCCCAATTTGCGCGAATGTGGATTCCCCAGCAAATACCTAGCCGGTGTTGGTGTGATGTTTTACGTGTTGATGGCAACACGTGCATTGATGCGTCAACGTCGGTTGCCGAACGCCGATGCCAATTTGGCGCAACTGCTTGATCTGGTTGCATTGGGCACGGTTGCCGATGTGGTGCCACTCGACAGCAATAATCGCATTCTGGTGCATCAAGGTTTGCAACGTATTCGTGCCGGCGAGTGTCGTGCCGGCATCACGGCGATGTTAACGTTGGCCAAACGCGATCGACGCGCATTGACGGCCACCGATTTAGCGTTTGCGGTGGCGCCCCGACTGAATGCAGCTGGCCGTTTAGATGATATGAGTCGCGGCATTCAGTGTTTGCTTGAAGCCGATGCAAACAAAGCACTGGCGCTCGCACAAGAACTGGAACAACTGAATCTCGAGCGCAAACAAATTGAAGACGCCATGCTGGCTGATGCCGATGAAATTGTGGCGTCACACGTTGCCAATGAAGGTGAACTGCGTTTTGGCATGTGTTTGTTCGATGAGCAATGGCATCAGGGCGTGATTGGCCTGATTGCGGGACGCGTAAAAGAAAAATTTCACCGTCCTACAATCTGTTTTGCACCGGGAACAGGTGAAGAAATGAAGGGCTCCGCACGTTCAATAACGGGCGTCCATGTGCGCGATGTGCTCGCCGATATTGCTAACCAACATCCCGATCTGCTCAGCAAATTCGGCGGCCACGCGATGGCCGCCGGTTTGACGATCAAGCGCGGGCATCTGGATCAGTTTTCGGCATTGTTTGATCAAACCGTGAAGCAGCATTTGAACGGCGAGGCGTTGGAAGCGGAGGTGTGGTCCGACGGTGAATTGACCGCCAGTGATATGTCGCTGCAAAACGCGCAACTGATCCGCAACGGTGGACCGTGGGGCCAACATTTTCCGGAACCGTTGTTCGATGGCGAATTTGCAGTCGTGCAACAACGTGTAGTGGGCGAAAAACACATCAAGTTAAAACTGCGCCATCGCGACGGCGTCGTCTTTGATGCGATTGCATTCGATGGCGAACGCAAAGGCTGGCAACAACAAACGCGCGTGCACTGCGCCTACAAACTTGATATCAACGAATATAACGGCAATACCACACTGCAATTGATGATTGAACGTTTCTTTTAGCGACGCGCTTGAATCGCGAGGTGTTTGACGCGATAGCTGATTTGCTCGTGCGGACGAAGGCTCAAACTGGCACAATACGTGCCCTTTAGCCTCCCTCGAAAGCCCTTACGCCCATGTATGAAGTCACTGGCGTCAAAGAGAAATTGAAAGACCTGAATGGCCGCCTGCAAGCCATGAGGGGGTATCTTTGACTACGACGTAAAAGTCGAACGTTTGCAGGAAGTCGAATCTGAGTTAGAACAACCCAACGTCTGGGATGATGCCAACCGTGCCCAAGAGTTGGGCCGTGAGCGTGTCACCCTACATAACACCGTTGATACTATCCGTAAGCTTGAGTCGGGTTTAAGCGATGCCGACGGCTTGCTTGAAATTGCTGTGGAAGAAGGCGACGCCGATACCGTTGATATGGTCGGCAATGACTTGGTCGAACTCGAAAAGGTACTGGCCAAGCTCGAATTTCAGCGCATGTTCGCCAACGAAATGGACCCCGCCAACGCCTATTTGGACATTCAGGCTGGTTCCGGCGGCACTGAAGCCCAGGACTGGGCGCAAATGATTCAGCGCATGTACCTGAAATGGGGCGATAAAAAGGGCTTCAAAACCGAGATTGTTGAAGAGTCTGCTGGTGATGTGGCCGGCCTCAAGTCATGCACCATCCGCTTTGAAGGCGAATACGCCTACGGCTGGCTGCGTACCGAAACCGGCGTTCACCGTTTGGTGCGCAAATCGCCCTTTGACTCGGGAAATCGTCGGCATACCTCGTTTGCCGCGGTGTTTGTATCACCGGAAGTCGATGACAAGATCGACATTCAAATCAATCCGGCTGACATCAAATTGGATACGTATCGCTCCAGCGGTGCCGGTGGACAGCACGTGAACAAAACCGATTCAGCCGTGCGTTTGACGCACGTGCCAACCGGCGTTGTCGTCGCATGTCAGAACGAACGTTCACAACACGCCAATCGTGATCGCGCAATGAAGATGTTGAAAGCGCGGTTGTATGAACTCGAAATTCAAAAGCGTAACGCCGAAAAGCAAAAACTCGAAGACAGCAAAACCGACATTGGTTGGGGCCAGCAAATTCGTTCGTATGTGCTCGATCAGTCGCGTATTAAAGATCTGCGCACCGAATATGAAGAAACCAATACGCAGATTGTACTGGACGGTGATCTGGATCCGTTCATGGAAGCGAGTTTGAAAGCGGGTTTGTAAGTTTTTTGTAGGGCGGGCTTTAGCCCGCCGATGGCGGCCTGAAGGCCGCCCTACAGCGACATAATCAGGAATTAAATATGAGCGAACAACAAAACAACACACAAGAGCCAGTGTTAGACGAAAGTGCACAAATGGCGGTGCGTCGCGAAAAATTGCGTGGCTTGCGCGAGCAGGGTAATGCGTATCCAAATGATTTTCGTCGCGAGCATTTGGCGCAAGAATTGAACGACCAATACAGCGCGTTGGAAAAAGAAGCGCTCGATGCCAACCCCATCAACGTGACGTTGGCCGGTCGTATCATGACGCGTCGTCTGATGGGCAAGGCGAGTTTCTGTCATATTCAAGACATGAGCGGCCGTATTCAGTTGTACATCAAAGCCGAAGAACTCGGTGATGTGTATGAACAATTCAAACACTGGGACATCGGCGACATCGTTGGCGTCACCGGTCGCTTGATGAAAACCAAAACCGGTGAGTTATCGGTACACGTTGGCAGTATTCGCCTGTTGACCAAAGCGCTGCGTCCGTTGCCGGATAAGTTCCACGGTATGACCGATACCGAAGCGCGCTATCGTCAACGGTATGTTGATTTGATTGTGACCGAAGAAACGCGGCGTACATTTATTTTGCGTTCAAGAATTATCGACGCGATTCGCCGTTTTATGACCGGAAAACAATTCCTTGAAGTGGAAACGCCGATGTTGCATCCGATCCCCGGTGGTGCGGCAGCGCGCCCGTTTGTCACGCACCACAATGCGCTGGATGCTCAGATGTATCTACGTATTGCGCCGGAGTTGTATTTGAAACGTTTGACGGTCGGTGGTCTTGAAAAAGTATTCGAGATCAATCGCAACTTCCGCAACGAAGGTGTATCAACGCGCCATAATCCTGAATTCACGATGATGGAGTTTTACTGGGCGTATGCCGATTATCGCGATCTGATGGATTTCACCGAAGAATTGTTCCGTTTCGTCGCGCTCGAAACCTTAAAAACCGCGCAATTCCATTCGCAAGGCGTCGATTACGATTTCAGCAAGCCGTTCGATCGTTTGCCGGTGGTGGATTCGATTGTTAAATACAACGACGGTGTCAGTAAGGCTGAGTTGTCAACACTCGATGGTTGTCACGCTGTCGCCAAACGATTGGGTGTTCATATCGACAAAAACGCTGGTTTGGGCAAAGCGCAGATCATGATTTTTGAAGAAACGGTTGAACACAAATTGATGCAGCCGACATTCATTTGCGATTATCCGGTTGAAGTGTCACCGTTGTCGCGTCGTAACGACGTCAACACCGAGGTAACCGATCGTTTTGAATTGTTTGTGGGTGGCCGTGAACTCGCCAATGGTTTTTCCGAATTGAATGATCCGGAAGATCAAGCCGAACGTTTTATGGCGCAAGTCAAAGCGAAGGATGCTGGCGATCAAGAAGCCATGCATTACGATGCTGATTACATCAACGCACTTGAATACGGTTTACCACCAACCGCAGGCGAGGGCATTGGTATCGATCGTTTTGTCATGTTGCTGACCAATTCGCCCAGTATTCGTGATGTGTTGTTGTTCCCGTTGATGCGTCAGAAGCACGATTAAAAAAGTTGGAGCAAAAAAATGGGGCTAACTAAAGAGCCCCATTTTTTTACTCTTTGTCCGCCATTTTTTGCAACGACAGACTAAAGCTCGTCTGCGCATCACAATCTTCATCGTGATTGGCGGGGTCCCAAATTTCGGTATTGCCGGGAAAACGGTTCGGATCGGCGTCGTCACAATCATCACCGCCACACAATTGTGCAGCGTGGCCGTCGCGATCGCGATCGGGACACTCCGTCAATTCGCAGTGAGCGTCGTTGGCGTTGCAAAACGCAAGCGCACGGCATTCCTCTTCGGATTGACAGCTTGCCGTCGTCGCAGGTGATTTGTTTTCGATGGGGGTAGGTTGTGTAGCGTTTACAACTGTCCAGGACAAAACCAACACAGCCGCCAACATGAACCGTGTCATGTTTACACTCCATGTGCTTGGGCTTGTCGCGATTATCTGGCGGTAGCGTAGGTTTAAATGTGATGTTTCGCACAGTGTGCAGCAAAGCAAAATGACGTTTGATAAAACTGAGACATTAGACATTTTATTTCGTGACGAGCATCTCGTTGCCGTGCACAAACCGGCTGGGTTATTGGTGCACCGCAGCGAAATCGATCGCCATGAAACGCGGTTTGCGGTGCAGTTGGTGCGCGACCAAATCGGTCAGCATGTGTATCCGGTGCATCGTTTGGATAAACCCACCTCGGGAATTCTGGTGATGGCATTGAATAGCGCCATCGCACGCGACATAACCGATCGCTTCACCAGCCGTGAAGTTGTAAAAACCTATCAGGCGTTGGCGCGTGGATTTGTGCCGCTCGCGGGGACGATTGATCACCCGCTCGGTCGCATTGACGACGATTATGTGGACGCCAGCGCAACCGACAAACAACCGGCAATCACACATTTTCGCTGCCTACATACCTACACCGTGCCAGTGCTCATCGAGCGCTATCCCGTGAGTCGCTTCAGCCATGTTGAGATTGTTCCGGAAACTGGCCGGCAGCATCAAATTAGACGACATTTCAAACACTTATCGCATCCATTGATCGGTGATGTACGCTACGGACGAGGCGCTTACAACCGCTACTTTCGTGAGCATTTTGACGCGCAACGCTTGATGTTGGCCTGTACTCAATTGCAGTTTGTTCATCCGGTGACCGGCGAGCAGATCAGCCTTCGGTGTCCACCTGCGGCGACCTTTGCCGAGGTCATCGCCCGACTCGCGCCATTTGTAACAGAGTGACATGAGTAGTTACATTCCGAACTAGTGTGTTGAATTGACTAGTATCAACTTCGTATTAATACTGAATTCACGCAATCCAGACTCAGGACAGTGGCGTGAACAGCATTGAAACCGACACCTTTGACGTTGGCCTCCACGTCAAAAAACTGCAGAAAGAACTTAACGGCGGCACTGTGGCATTGGTGTTGTTAGCGGTGCTCGCCAAAGCCGACGGGGCCTTGTACGGCTATCAAATCGCCAAGCAACTCGGCGCCGAAGAAGACAGCGTCACCAGCGGCAAGCAAGGGGCTTTGTACCCGGTGCTGCGTACGATGAGCGACAACGGCTTGTTGGAAAGCTATGTCGAACCGTCTGTCAGTGGACCGCCGCGTCGCTATTACAAAATTACCGACCAAGGTCGTCAGGTGTTGGCGGAATGGGTGCAGATCTGGCAACGCACCAAACGGTTTGTCGACGGCGCTATCGGGGAGAATTACTGATGAACACATACCCAAATACGATTGAAGAATTTTTGGCTGCATTGCGTCACGCGCTGCGCGATTGTGATCCCGCGTTGATTCAGGACGCGGTGTACGATGCTGAAGAATATTTGCGCGGTGCCATCGCGGAACACAGCGACAAATCCGAAGCCGAAGCGTTGGCGATTGCGATTAAAGAATACGGTTCGCCAGACGATGTGGCGAATGAATACCGCAAAATGGAACGTACGGTGCAACGCGCGTTGCGCACACCGTTACCGGAAAAGTCGACGTCGATAGTGGGCCGTTTGTTTGGTGTGTATGCCGATCCGCGCACGTATGCGTCGCTGTTTTATATGTTGCTGAGTTTGGCCACCGGCATCGTTTATTTTGTCTGGGTCATCGCTGGCTTGTCGATGTCATTGGGCCTTGCGATGTTGATTTTTGGCATACCGTTTTTCTTGTTGTTTGTGGCGTCGACGCGACTGATTTCACTGGTCGAAGGTCGCATCGTTGAAACTTTGCTGGGCGAACGGATGCCGCGTCGACCAGCGGTCACGCCCAAAGACGATGGTTTTGTTGCCAAAATCAAATTCATGCTGACTGATCGCCGGACGTGGTCAACGATGTTGTACATGGCGGTGATGTTGCCGCTGGGTATTTTCTATTTCACCGTGACGGTGACGTCGATAATCGTGTCATTGGCTTTTATTGCCACACCGTTTTTCACCTACTGGGGTTATGGTGCACTTAACATCGACAACGAATGGTTTTTGGATTGGCCACAATCGTTGTTGCTGATACCGGTCGGCGTGTTGGGCTTAACGTTGTTCCTGCACATCGCCAAATGGATCGGCAAATTGCATGGCCAAATCAGCAAACAATTGTTGGTGGCCGTGTAAACAAATCGCAGCGAAAAGAAGGGCGCTTCACGGCGCCCTTTTTTATTTATCTGACAGGTGTTTTTGTTTTTGCTCGTTAAACCATTTATGCAGCGGATGGGTTGGGATGAATGCGCTGGGTTCGCTACGTTCTATCGCTGCCAACACGGCGTCTTTTTCGGCATCGGTCAGTGATTGATAACCGCGACCAAAGGGCCAGCCATAACCCCAACGATACGTCGTTGGAAAAAACGGTGAACCACCGGCGCGCACACCGGCCATCATCAGCGTGGCAATCGCCGGTTGTCCAACATCGGCGACGCAGGCTTCGAGCGCTTCATCGGCGGCTTCTCGATCGGCATAGTTGCCGCCCGCCCAGTAGTGCAGATCGTGTGCAATACAACAGTTCTGCCAGAGTTCTTGTTGCTCCGCCGTACCGTCCGGAAACAGGGAGCAGCCATCGGTGTAGAAATCGCTGATGTCAGCGGCCATCACTGATGTGATTAGCGTCAAATACAGTGCACTTGCACGGCAAATCCCCAATCTTTTGCTAGTCTGCATAGGAACCACTTTCTGATTTGATGTTTGAAAACACTCCGTGGAACCCGTGCATGTCGTCAGCGACCTTTGTCAGTGCCTTCGAACAGCTTGCTGAAATCGAGCAGAAAACGACGCACGGTGTGCCGGGCGATATTGTGTCGCAATGGCAGCAACGTTATCCACTGGATGTTTTCCGCCAACCCGAAAAAATGTTGATGGGCACGGATGTGCGTCACCGTGGTGATCTCGCGCTGTTGCTCACGGCACAGGCCGCCAGCTGGCTAAACGACAAGAAATGGTTGGCGGGTGAGTTTTCCACGGTCTTTGCGCCGTATTGGTGGTTACTGGCCGTTGCGTCGGTGTCGCGCGATGCCTGTTGGTTACATCCATCCCATCCCATCGTGGTTGTGTTTGAACAATTACTGCTGTACGGCCGCAGTTTTCAACCACATCCGCAGCTGCAAAATTTACTCGCCAATCTTGGTCGTCTGATCAATGACGTTGCACGGGCGAGTGCAACAGGCGAAGACAGCGCGTTGCAAGCGGGGCTTAAACAGATTCAACAATTGCTAAACGAACAACGTCAGCACATCGCTGAAAATGATCGCCAGCTGTTAGCCAAAGAAATGCACTTATTGCGATCGACGCATGTGCACAGTGCGGTGACGAGGGCGATCCGTTTTGCGATGCATGGTAAATCACCGCATGCCAAAATTCTCGGCTTTATCGATGACGTCTGGCGCAAATACCTGAGTGTTATTTACCTGCGCGTTGGTTTGGAAAACGACGAATGGGATCGCGCGATGGCCGATATCGACATGATGTTGTGGCTCAGCGACGGAGCCACTGCCGACGAAGTCAGACGCGCACTTGATTATGATGTGGCTCAGCTTATCGAACGTTTGCGCAAAGCGAGCAGCAGCATTCGCGGTGTTGATCAATTGGTAGATGCATTCATCGATTGGTTTACCAGCATGGTCGGCGATCGCGCGGCAGAATTACCTGTAGAAGTGGATTTTGGTCTTGGTTTGGATGATGGTGCGGTGAACTTGGCGTCGTTATCGACATTTACCGCTTCCGGTTTGAGTGATGAAGAATCGTTGTTGCAGCGGTTGCGCAATTGCAAATCCGGCGATGCGATTCAAATAAAAACATTTGAAGGGTGGAAACGCGCGCGGTTTGTTGATGTGGATTTGGCGCACGATGTGTATTTAATCGGTGACAATTTGGGTAATCGTCTCGCGGCAATGGGGCGCCGTGAAATGGCCAATAGTATACACGCGGGCAAGTTGGCTTTAGTCGACAGTGGTCCATTTCTTGTGCATGTCGAACCGATTTTAGCGCCGATAGTAGAGCAGTTGGCGGTACGTTGGCGTGATGAATACATGGCCAAATTGGATGCACAAAAGCGCGCACAAGAAGCCAAAATCATGGCCGAACTTGAAGCGCGCCGTAAGCAAGAAGCCGAGCAACGTGCGGCACGGGTAGCGGCCGCGCGGGCACAAGCCGATTACGAACAACGGGTACAACATTGCCGCGAATTAGCCAAGCGTTTGCGCGCGGGTGCGATGGTTCAAATTGAAAATGCCGAAGGCAAATTGCGTCCGGCCTTTCTCGCGATGGTCAGCGGTGGCAATGGACAGTATGTGTTTGTTGAACGCAATGGGCGGCGAGTGGCCAGCTTGCCGCTCGATGATGTCATTGCAGCAATGATAGAGAATCGCTTGCAAGTGATCGAATCGGGTTCGGCCATCGATGCCACGTTGAGCAATATGGTTAAAGAACGACGTCAATTTTTACAAGAGGAAGGTTAGCCATGCAGAGCCGTGAAAAACGTGTGGCGCGCACTGAAAAGGTGTTTATACAAGTGCAGCGTGGCGCTATCGATTTGGAGGGTTTTGTGTTGCAAAGCACCACACGCGATATTTCACGCGGCGGTTTTAATGCGTGGTCAGAGCAACCGCTGCAATCGGAAGTGATCCTGGATGTGTTGGTGGAACTGCCGGAATATCAACAACCGTTTTTACTGACTGCAGAATCACGCTGGTGCAAGCCGTTGGATGAAGGTGGCTACAGCGTCGGTTTTGTAATTCTGGACGCGGCACACAGTGATTACCAAGACTGGTTCGATGTCATGTCAAAACCCCATAACGACAAAACGAGCCCTTAATTTGTGATCTTACCTTGGTGTACCGTGGCAGTGCTCGGCAATGGCGTTACAGTTCGTTAAACTGACGCCAATCGTTTATCTCCGCAGATTCTATGTTCTCGTCGACGCAACGCAAACAGGTGCTGGTAATCGGTGCCGGCCCTGCCGGGCTGATGGCGGCTGACGTATTGTCGGCGTTTGCCGAAGTGGTTGTGTGCGATGCGATGCCAACGGCCGGCCGTAAATTTCTGATGGCTGGCGTTGGCGGCATGAACATCACTCACTCGGAATCTTTTGATCAATTCGTGTCACGGTACCGCGATGCCGCGCATTGGCTGCAGCCCTTATTGCAACAATTTGGTGCCACTGAATTGCGCGAATGGATTCACGGGTTTGGCATCGAAACTTTTGTAGGTACGTCGGGACGCGTTTTTCCGCGCGAGATGAAAGCAGCGCCGTTGTTGCGCGCCTGGTTGCAACGTTTGAAAAATAATGGCGTTGTCTTTCATATGCGACATCGCTGGTTGGGTGCTGATGCCAACAATCAACATCGATTTTCAACTGAAGCTGGTGAAAAAGTCATTTCAGCCGATGCTGTGGTGTTGGCGTTAGGCGGTGGCAGTTGGGCAAAGTTGGGTTCAGACGGTGCGTGGGTTACCGCATTGCAACGACACGCTATTGATGTGGCGCCCTTGCTTGCCAGCAACTGTGGTTTCGAGTGTCAATGGAGTGATTTCTTTCGCGAAAAAATGGCTGGCGAGCCAGTTAAGCCTGTCGCGCTAACCGTCGTTGATCAACGGGGGAACACGATTCACAAGCAAGGTGAATTTGTGATCACACAACACGGTATTGAAGGTTCGCTGATTTATGCCGTGTCCGCTGAATTGCGTCATCACATTGTGCAAAACGGCTACGCCACGTTGCATTTGGATTTGCTGCCACAACTGTCGTTGTTTCACGTGCAGCAGACATTGGCAAAACCTCGAGGCAGCAAAACATTGTCGAGCGTGTTGCAAAGTCGGTTTGGCATCAAAGGTGTCAAAACGGCATTGCTGCACGAAGTGTTAAATAAGCAACAGATGCAAGACATGAACTTGTTGGCTCAAACACTGAAAAGTTTGCCCCTGACGGTGACTGCTTGTCGACCTATTGATGAAGCGATCAGTACGGCGGGCGGGGTACGATTAAGTGAGTTAGATCATCAAATGATGTTGCGCAAATGGCCCGGCGTTTTTTGCGCGGGTGAAATGCTGGATTGGGAAGCGCCAACCGGCGGCTATTTATTAACGGCCTGTTTTGCCACCGGGTATGCTGCAGGGCTGGGTGTTAAAAATTTCCTTAAACTTTGAGCGCTGCTATCGCTTGAATTTCGACTCGATAGCTGGGTTTGGCCAAACGCGCTTGCACACAGGCGCGCACGGGAGCTGTGCCGGCGGGAACCCATGCATCCCACACGGCGTTAAACGCATCAATTTCACGAATATCATCAAGGTAGATGGTACACATCAATAAATGAGTTTTGTCGCTGCCGTTTTTTAGCAGGGTTGTCAGCAGATTGGCCAACACTTCCTCGCTTTGTTGATGAATATCGGCATCCATTGAATTAGCGACTTCAACGGTGTACAGCGTGTTATTGTGAATAACGGCGTCAGACCAGCGCGTTGTTGTTCCTGATCGGATCACGTTCATGGCGAATTTCCTGTTTGGTTGAAGGTGATGAGGGATTATTTAACCTTGTCAGAAGCGAACGACGAGTCTATCTTTCGTAAGCAACACCCTCGGCGGAGGTGAGCATTCTAGGAGATGGGGTTCTCGCATGTATTGTTGTTTGCCCGTTCGGGTTCCCGGGATATTCGCCAAATGGTTTTGCATTGCAACATTTGTTCTTTTTCCGATGTTTGCGCACAGTGGTTGCCAACGGCCCTTTCGCATGGAGGAATCGCCGGTTTGGGTGAAAGCTGAACAAGATGAATTGAAATGGTTGCTGCACGTGTTCGCGGTTGCCAACTGTGATTTGCAATTGAGCAACAGTGGCGATGCCACGTTCACGCGCATGTTACGCGCATTGGAAGACGGCGAGAAAGACGTTGTCCTGGGTGCGTCGTTTACCGCTGAGCGCGCCAAATACCTGTATTACAGTCCAGTTTACAATGTCGATAAATCCATACTGCTGGCACGTAAAGCGCAAGCCGAAAAATGGAATGGCAAAACTATCAGCCAGATTGTTACAGAAAAAGCGGTGCTATTGGTGCCCAAACATGGTTGGTATGGCGATGTGTTTGAAACTTTGCGCGCCAGTAGTCATAAACATCAGCAGTTCATGTTTTATCGTCACGACAAAGATGCGTTACCTGATTTTTCGCGCAGCATGGCCGATGCGGTATTGATCACAACAAGGGTGCTGCATTCACAACCGGATCAAAGTTGGCGAAACACGCTGGTGGAACTGCAGCCTGCGGTATATGAAGATCAGCTGCACATTGTCTTCAGCAAACGCAGCACGTTATTTGAAGATGTACAGCTTATCAATCAAACGATCACCGAGTTGCTGGCACGCGGTGATAATCCCAACAGCTTTTTACAACAACCATTTTAATGGTTGTGCGGGTGATGCTCCGTGTGATCCTGTTCGCCGTGATCATGATGCGGTTTGCGACGATGCACCAACACATGAAGTAGACTGCCGGCCAGAAACGCCTGCAGCGCAACGTTGGCGGAATCATTTAACCACGGTAAAATTTGTTGGGTTAACATAAAGCCAGCAATCGTCGCGATTATCATACCGAGCAACACCAATCGCGCGAGCACAATGCCGCTGGCGTGGCGAATCAGCCACCAGACGGCAAGTCCCAAGGGCAATTGATGCAGCACAACCGCCCACGCAAGCAATTGTTCATCAGCAATTGCAAGCGTGGCGCCATCCATAATTGAATGCAGTACCAATGCAAAAATACCCAACACAGCAGTAAGACGATGCGTGGGCAATGCCAAACGCGTTGACACTTGTTCAATCAACGATGGCACAGCCAAACCGACGATGCCGATCAGAGGGCCGATCCAACCAATATCACGATAGCTATCCCATAACACTTCCAATAATACAATCGCCGCAACGATCAACAATAACATCGTGTCGAGCAGATTGTGCAATTTACGCCAGCGGTGCAGGGCACCGTATAACCACGGTGCCAGCGCGAGAGAAAACAGGCTTACAATTAATAGCGTCATAAGTAACTAACTTGATCAAACGATAACGAAACTGCTATGGGTTACCAGTTCTTAGTTGCCAGTTTTAAAGAACAAATTCAGTCTTTTACTGACAACTGACAACTGACAACTGACAACTGACAACTGACAACTGACAACTGAC
>JAYSCL010000052.1:3437-27695 GCA_041914905.1 Enterobacterales bacterium | reverse complement strand
AATTAGACCACTGATAATTGGACGGACAGTGTCGAAGTCCATTTGTCACCTAACGTAAAGTAGACCCCAAATTAGGGGCGTTGTCTTACACCATTTTAGGTGTCTATCTCCTTTTGCCCATCGCTAAGCCCTTGTTTAATAAGCTGGTTGTACCTGGTAATGGGTACTTTAACCTAGGAGAGTGTTATGGGCACTGGGAACCCGCCTAAATTACTTGAACAAATGCGTGCTGTCATCCGCACCAAGCACTATAGCTTGCGGACCGAGCAAAGCTATTTGCAATGGATACGTCGATTTATTCTGTTTCATCAAAAGCGCCATCCGCGCGAAATGGGGGCAGCGGAAGTAGAAGCTTATTTGACGCATCTGGCCGTGAATCGCCATGTTTCAGCGGGTACGCAAAATCAAGCGTTGTCGGCAATTCTGTTTCTGTACAAGGAAGTGCTGAAAATTGAGCTGCCATGGTTGGATGGGATTGTCCGTGCGCGACCGTCTTCGCGCTTGCCGGTTGTGTTGAGCACGGAAGAGGTATCGCGACTGCTGAATACCATGGGCGGTACACATGGCTTGATGGCGCGGTTGATGTACGGTACCGGCATGCGGTTGATGGAAATGATTCGGTTGCGTGTTAAAGATGTGGACTTTGAGTTGAACCAAATTGTTATTCGTGATGGGAAAGGTAACAAAGATCGGGTCACGATTTTACCGCAAAGCATAAAGGTGCAGCTAAATGATCATTTGCGACAGGTTAAAGCGTTGCATGAAAGCGACTTGATTACTCAAATGGGCGAGGCAATATTACCATTCGCGCTTGTGAAAAAGTATCCTAAGGCCGGACGTGAATGGGGCTGGCAATATATTTTTCCGTCTTCTCGTATCAGTGTCGACCCGCGAAGCAAACAGCGCGCGCGTCATCATTTAGACGAGAAATCGTTTCAACGTAAAATCAAACAAGCCGTCATTATCGCTGGCATTAATAAACCCGCAACCAGCCATACATTACGGCACTCGTTTGCCACCCATTTATTGGAACGCGGGTATGACATTCGTACCGTGCAGGAACTTCTTGGACATAAAGACGTTTCAACCACACAGATTTATACCCACGTATTAAATCGCGGCGGTTTGGCCGTGCGTAGTCCGCTGGATTGAGCCTTCTTCGACAGCTGTTAAACGGGTTCGCATTAAGCAAGCTCCAAAACTGATAAAAGCAAAATCACCCCCAACCCTCTCCATTGAATGGAGAGGGCTTAATGACGTTGGTTGATTCGATACGTGACAACGACGAATGAGTTTTTTGGGCGACTGTTTTCAGCGGATAAACAGCCATCTCGCACTTTACAACTCCAATCGCACCACCACCGCGCCCATTACATCATTGCGTTTAAAATCGTTGCGCGGGCTGTCTTTGTGATCGTTGTGGCATTTGACGCAAGCTTCGGCGACAGCGACGTCGGCGTAGATGGCGGTAAAATATTTTTTACCGCCGAGTTCTTCTTCGGTGTAATAATTTTTCTTCGGGTCAGCGGCAACGGCGGCGACGCCGGCTTTTTCAGCGTCGGTGCGCGGCAGGTTCTTTTTATTGATCGCCCATTCCGAGATCAGCGCGTATGAAATGCCCATGCTCATTTCGTTGACGCGTTCGGCGCCCATGCGAAACATTTGCGCGGGCAGCGCGAGTGCTTTGTCTTCTTCCCAATGTTCGCTGGCTTTGATCACATTGTTTTCAACCGTTAAACGATTGACAATTTTTTGCGTGTACACGGCGCGATCGGATTCGAGCACCGCATGCACGGCATCGGTTAAACGTTGCGGTGCAATGCCAGTGTTTTCCGCGGGTTGTTGGCAAGCGGCTAACAATCCGCACAGCAGTAACGTTACGATTTTTTTCATGGTGTTTTTCCCTCATTGGTGTTGGACGAGTTTTGTTGGCGCAAACGCACCCAATCGAGACTGGTGTGGGTGGTGGCCGGTTGTTGAAAGTTGTTGCGAATTTGAGCGGGGTCGGCGAGCGCGGCCATCGCCATGTCGATGCCGTGACAATTCAAGCAAACGGTTTTCAGCATTTTGTCGTTTGGTCGCAGATTTGCGCTTTGATTGTGTTGCACGTGCACGGTGTTGCCGTCGTCGGCTTTGTGTCGCGGCATATGACAGGTGGCGCAGCTGGCGCCACGTTCGGCATTGCTCGCCCAGGTTTTGGCATGTGCTGATTCGCGCCACGCGACACTGTGTTCATCGTTGTGACAGGACAAACACGCGTCGGCTTCGGCTTTTTGTGTGTTGAAATCGTGCGCGGCGTGACACGAATGGCATTGCAGGGTTTTGTCACCGTGACTGAGATCCATCGGCAATTGCGCTTGTGCGATCGTCATTGCCGACAGATTCAAGGCGGCGCGCATACCGTGCCGACCTTGACCGAATTGCGTCAGTTGATCGGCATGACAAGTTTTACAGGCATCGTCGGCAACGGACCAATCATCACTCTTGTTGTGACAATCGCTGCAATTGCCTTTGCTGCTGGCGTGCTGCGACATTGACCATTCACTGACAATGGTTTGCCAGCGTTCAGCGTTGACGTTGCCATGGTTGTCGCGATCAGGAAGCCATTTCTTTTGTGGTTTGAATGGGCGCGACAAACGTTGATGTGGTCGCTGCACATCGGGAATGGCCATTTGCGCACCAAGGAACTTTTCATGCAGCGTCGTCGCGTCATGATAGTTATGACAGCCTGAGTTCAAGCAGGAATTGGCGGCCAGATCACGATGGCTGTCGCGCTCTTTTCCGATATCGGCATGACAGGCGATGCAAAAATCTCTCGGTTGTGTCAACGCCATTGCCGACGTGCGTTCCGGCACATGTTCTTCGTGACAGCTCAAACATTGGCGGGCATCCAAAACGGCCAGCCAGTCGGCATTGCGTGGATCGGAAAATTTCTTTTTGCCGTGCGCATCGTTCATGGCTTGCAATGCGTCTTGATGGCAATCGCGGCAACGCTTTTCGATTGCGTCATTGCCCGAAAAAGCCTCGTCATGACACTGTGTGCAGGCGAGTTCAATTTGATGGTGCGCATAGGACACCGGCGCCGGCATAAACACGCGGCGATCGTCACCACGCAGGGAAAAAAACAAATACAACAACAGCGGCACGGTAACCGCGATAAATAAAGCCAACCAGAGTCGCGACGTCGTTTTCATCAGAAGTAGTAGTGTTTGAGAACATGAAAAACCAGCAACGCTGGCAGTGGCAATACGCAGGCAAAATGCAGCACGCGAAGCCGTGCCGCGATGCGTTGCCCGCGCAATGATTGTTGTTGCACGAGCCATCCTTGACCGGTGATCGCGCCGATAATGAGCGTGGCCATAAACGTGATAAATAAATAGCGATTTAAACCTTGGCCGCTGCGCCCGCCGGTATGGGCCAACCACAATACGATGGCACTGATGCTCAGCACGATGTGCACGTTGAGTGTCCACCGTTTGGGTGTGTGCGTTGAGGTGAGCGCAACAGCACGCCGCCGCTGACGTTGCCAGCCCCAGACAAACGCCGCGAGCACGACCAGCAGCAACGCGTAGCCACTGCATTGCAACACGACATCATCACGCCAACTGTAATCAACGAAGCGCCAAGGTGACTGCCATGAGGTCGCAAAGGGCAACGCGAGCGCAGACAATGTTGCCACCAACATCAACACGGTGATTGCACTGGCAATTTGAATCAACGTGCGTTGATTGAGCCGTGACGTTTGTCCCAGCGTGCTGTTCAAGCGTTCAAAACACGAACCGCAATGCGTGGAAGCACCGGTGCGCGAAATAATGTCAGCGCGTGACAGTTGTTGTTGCTGCAATTGTTTAATGTCGTCGTAACTGACGTTGGCACAAAAGCACAAGGTGGTGTTGCGACAATGATCGGCGCGAGGTGGCAATCGGCCATAACGCTGAAAATGTTCGCGCGCGGCAGTGTCGAGTGGCAGCGCGTGTGCTGCCGCCGCGCTGAGATCACTGAAGTCGGCATCGGCGTGATCGAAAATGATTGCGGCAACAATGATGTTTTCGCGTAGTTGCAGCTTGCGGTAGCGTCCGCCAATGTCGGTGAAGATCACGGTGTCATCAACGGTAGCGGTGTTATCGCCCAGCGTGACGACGGTGCGTTGGGCCAGTTTCAGTTGCGTCAACGGCAGGCGTGGTGTGGCGACAACGTTGCGCTTTGCCAACACGTGCGCCAATGTTTCGGCGTGTTGCAAGCACGGTGTGACGCTGCCGACACAACGACCGTTTTGTTCGCAGCATTCGCCGATGGCAAACACATCGGCGATTGACGTGCGATGTTGCGCATCAACAACAATGCCACGTTCAACAACAAGGCCGCTTTGCTGGGCCAGTGTGCGATTTGGCTTTACGCCGGTGGCGCAGACCACGACATCAGTGGTGAGTTTTTCAGTTGTGGAAAGCGTCAATTGCACCGCATCATCGTCGTTGTGCATCGCGGTAACGTGCTGATTCAGTCGCACATCGATGCCCCAGTCTTGCAGCAACGCGACAACACGGGCACTGGCGCCTTCGTCCAGTTGTTGTGGCAGCAATTGCGCGGCGCGTTCTATAAGCGTTATTTGTGGACAAAACACGCGCAAGGCGCGCGCCGCTTCGACACCCAACAGCCCACCACCAACGACGACAATGCGTTGAGGTTGCAGCACGGCGATCTGCTGTAAATCACCGAGGCCGCGAAAATCCAACACACGTGGATGCGACACATTCAGCGGAGCAAAGCGTTGTGGTAGCGCGCCGGTGGCAAACACCAGTTGCTGAAACTGCACAATACTGTCATCCGATAAGTGACAGTACTTCTTGATGTGATCAATGGCGAGCACAGACACGCCGTGGCGAAACAACGTTGCGGCGTGGTGCGGTTGCAATAAATGCGTCAGATTTTTTCCGTCAGACAATACCGAAGACAATTGCGCCCGATTATAGGGCTGATGCGATTCCGCGTTGATGATGAGTATGGATTGCGTGTGGTCCAGCGCGCGCAGCTGACGCATCAACGCGAGCGCACTGACACCGGCACCTATGATCACGATGTCTGCGCGTACCGGTGCGTTGGCGCGCTCATCAATCGCGCGTAACTGATTTATTTCGCTGACAATTTTCTGCCATAGCACGAATTCGTGCCGACGCCGTTCGACGCTGACATTGGTCATTTCTATCACCCAAAAAAACTGCGCAGCACGGCAGGTCAATGCACGTGATGAGCATGACAAACGACATTACAGGACGAAGCAAAAAACAAGGCGCTGGTGACAAAATGCCGGGCTAATCCCTACAAATACGCAGCACTGTCGTAAATTCATTTACATACGAACGCGTCAGAATATACCGCAGCAATGGCAAAACGAACATTTATTATTTATGGTTATTTTCGTTCGTGAATAAATAATGAAAATACCAAAAAAAGTAAGGTGGTCTGAGTAGACTTTATTGTGGCGACCGGTATTCTTTGCGGCGCCTGAAATAGTGTTTGATTCAAACACCGTCTTTTGTCGTCGTCCAGCCAATAATATTTACGCCACGATCAAAATCAATATTTGCTGTCGGGTCACATCTTACAAATCCAAAACTGTTCAGGGGGAAGGTAACATGGCCAAGATTTTCAATTTGTTCGGCGCCAGCAAGCGCGAGCCCGATTACGATTTTGGGCGCGAAGACGAGCGCCGGCCGTCGGTCAGTGTGGTCAAAAATACCATTCGCTACGATCGTGAGTTAATTCCGCAATTAAAACATGACCACGGTCGCTTGGTAGAGCAGTTCACGGCACTACAGCCTTTGTTGCAGGCGGGTGATATCAAAGGTTTTAAAGAAAAGCTGGGACGATTTAAAACGGATTTTCAGGCACACATCATCAAAGAGAACGTCAAGTTCTATGTGTACATGGAGCAATCGCTCAGTCATTCGGAAGTGGATCTGGAACTCATCCGCGATTTTCGTGTAGAAATGAATGCGATCAGCCGTGCTGTGGTGAACTTTTGCAATAAATATGTCAATGACCCGATGACCTCACTCGGTCAGGCGGCGTTTGCCCGCGAAGCACAATCGATTGCGCAGGCGCTGTTAAACCGTATCGAACGCGAAGAGCGCGACTTGTATGTGTTGTATCACGATTTGGCTTGATGTTGCTCGATTGAATTACTGCTTAAATTGAGTAGGCGGCCTTTAGGCCGCTAACACAGGAAAATAAATGCTTTCCGGCCACGGCGATCGGTCATGCATCAATTTTCTGGCGTAAACGGCCAATGGGTTTGCATATTGTTGACGGTTTGATTGGCGTTTTTGATCAGGTCGTCGGCGTCTTTTAATGTTTGCTGCAATGTAGGACGCAATTCCTGCAGCATCGAGTTCAGTTCGGCGGTTGCTTTGGTCGCGTTAACGCCGGTGCTTTCGTAGTGCTGCAGGGTTTTGTCGAGTTGTGCGCTGATCGTGGCTAACCGTTGATCGAGGTTGTTGGCCATTTTGCTGAAATCACCCAGCATGACATCGGTTCGATCGAGCGTGGCCGGGATGCGTTGTGTCATTAAGCGTGAAGCGTTGTTTAACGTGTGATCCAACTGTTGGCGAGTTTGTCGCAATTCATTGGCGAGTTGTTTTATTTCAGCAAGACTCATTTGCAAATGGCCTTGCGGATCATTTAGCTGTTGTGCGAAGTGCGTCAGCTGATCCAGCATGGGAAACAATCGCTCGCTGAGTTGCGTGACCAAATCGCCGAGACTGGTACCGGCATCAAACGGGATCTGCGCGTTGTCGGCAATATCGCCAGCGCCATTCTGCTGACTCTCTAATTGGATATAGCTGTCGCCAAACAATCCTTCACGTTTTAATGTGGCGCGTGTGTCTGTGTGCAAAAACGGCCGGTAATTTTCTTTGACCGCCAAATCGATAATGACACGGCCATCGTCGCGCAGATCGAAACGTTTGACCTTGCCCACGCTCAAACCAAACAGACGCACCGCCATACCGGTGCGCAGATCTTCGGCACTGTCGGCGACAATTTGCAGAGGAAAGGTTTTTTCGAACCAACCTTGTTGGCGTGCCAACCCGAATAGCGTCAGTAAAACCAACAGCAATGCGCCGAGTACAAAAGACCATACCGGCAGACGACGTTCAGGCGGTAACAACGGAGACGATTTCATGGCGCAGTCACTTCCGGATTCGGTTGCCACACATCGCGCGTGATGGTGTGCCAATTTTCATGTGTCGCTGATTCAGTTTCGGTGCAAAACCACCACCAGCGACACAACGTGAAATGTTCACGCAGCACTACGGCACTGCGATCTTTTGATTTGCCGCGCACATTGAACCAATCGTGCGCGATCAACAATAATTCGGGTTCGCTGAGTGCCGCGCGCAGCAACACAATCAGACGGCGCTGTTCTTCCAGCAATTCAGCAGGGCGTTTTAGTAGCCAGCCTTGGCAATGGTGATCAGTGGGCAACCATTGTTGCAAGATGGATTGTGCGCGCTGCAACAGCGGGTCAATTGCCTGTCGTTTATGCCAACAACTGACCAGTAATAAATTTTCAGCAACGCTGATGTTGTTGATTAACGCGCCATGGCTGTGAATCAGTGCGGCGTTTGCTTGACTCAGGCAAGCAGCGTCCAATAGCGCATCGGCTTCGTCGTCATCGTGCGCAATAAAACACAAGCGCTGCAAACGGGAGTCGGGCCACTGGATCGCGTGCATATCACACCACCAACAAGATCAGGGCGTCGGTGATAAACACGGCGATCACAGCATACAACACGGCTTGTGAGGCAAGACGCGGGATCTCAGTCAGTGCGCCGCTGGCGCGCAAGCCGGTGCGTGTGGCAAGCCAAGCAATTAAACCGCCAAACACGATCGATTTGCTGAAGCCGTGCACGAGCAGTAGCACATCGGTGTGTTCTGCAACACTGCGCCACTGGGCACCGATATCGGCATGCGTTGTGACCAGCATTCCGGCGGCAACTGCCGCAGCAGAAAAATACAGGTAGAGCAGCGCGCAACTGACGGCGGCGGCGACAATGCGTGGCAGCAACAAATATTCAAACGGTGAAATTCCGAGACGCAATAAGCTGCGCATTTCGCCGCTGACTGACATCGTGGCCATTTCAGTGGCGAGCGCCGATGCGCTGCGGGCACTGAACAACAATGCAATGATGAGCGGTGCCACTTCTTTCAAAATGACGACCAACAAAATATTCATCGCGGTCGTACTGCTTTGACCGAAATTGCCTTGCACGAGGCTGATCACCACCGCACCGAGTGCGGCGCCGGCAATCACACTGACCCATAACGATTGCACGCCAGAAAAAAACAGCTGACGCAAGTAAACGCGTTGGACCGGTTGACGACGAAAATGGCGCAGCACAGGGGCGAGCAACACAATGAACTCCGACGAAAGCTACACCTCAGTATAACGTATCACCGTTATCAGCGGATTGGGTCGGTGCTATTGCGCGACAATCACGCGATTCCGGCCGGCGTGTTTGGCTTCATACAATGCCGAATCGGCACGCGCGAGAACGTCTTTGCTGCTGTCGCCGGGACGGTAACAGGCGACGCCAAAAGAAGCCGTGACATTCAGTTCATTGGGCATTGACGGAAATCGCAATTGACTCAAGGCGGTGCGCAGTCGTTCGGCGCACACGCGCGCGCCGTCACTGTCAGTTTCGGGCAGCAGCAACACAAACTCTTCACCACCAAAACGCGCGACCAATTCATCGCCGTCACCAAGACTGGGTTGCGCAACACTGTCTTCGCGGCGCAGTTGCTGCGCGATGGTGTCGGCACAACTTTGCAAAACATGATCGCCAATCAAATGACCAAAACGATCATTAATCGATTTGAAATGATCGAGATCGCACATGACCACCGAAAAGCGTCCACCACGGCGTTTGGTGCGTGCTTCTTCGCGCGCCATCGCGTCAATCAAATAGCGTCGATTGTAAACACCAGTCAGTGCATCAAAGCAGGCTTGTTTGCTGATGTGCTCATTGGCTTGCTGCAGTTCTTTTTGTTTGATGCGCAGCGTGCGGCGCATGTCGTAGGCGTAACCGCCGATAAAACTGACAATGAACAGAGCCGCGACAAATAAACTGAAGCGAAACAGTTCGCGCTCGACATCGACTTCGGGCTGCCAGATCCGGTCCAGGATAAGAACAACGATGTAAATCAGCAGTGAGAGTGCCGAGGCAACAAAGAACTGCGAGCGTTTGAGATGAAAACAGCCAAAAAAATAAATGGAGACATGCACCATTAACATTTCGCCGCGCAGCACCGGGTTGTAGTAAATCGGCACAAAACTCCATAACGAGGCGATCAGCAACTGTGGCAACGTTAAGCTGGCATCACGAAAACGAGTATTGAGGCCCGACGCAACGCTGTAGCGAAATAAAATGGCGATCGTCAGCGCGGTGACGAGCATGATGAGCAGCGCCGGCCACGGCAGAATGACGACATCAAGCTGGCGATAAATGAGCAACAAAGACCAACACAGCAAATACACCGCTGTCGCCATATTAATGCGACTGATGCGCAGTTGTTGGGCTGCCGCGGTGTAGTTGGTCATGTTGTGACTAGGGTTGTCCCAGTGCTTGTTTTACGTGGTCTGCAAATGCGTCGGCTTTCATAAAACCGGTAACGCGTTGTTGAGTCAGTTCATTGCCGTTTTTGTCAAAAAACAAGATGCTGGGCAAACCTTTTATCGCGTATTTTTCCAGCAGGGCCAAATCGGCTTCGTCGTTGGCCGTGACATCGGCTTGCAGCAATACGGTATTGCTTAATTGTGCTTGCACTGGCGCAGTGGGAAAGGTGTATTTGGCAAATTCAAAACAGGCGACACACCAGTCCGCAAAAAAATCGAGCATAACGGTTTTGCCGGCGGCATTGGCCGCCGCCACTTCGCGTTCGACATCGGCCACTGTTTTGATCGGCTTGAACATCGCGTGTGGATCCACTTTTTCGGCCGTGGTAACAGACGTGGCGCCACCAGCAAACGACACCGGATGCAATGGATCGTCATTGCCCGAAAGTGCGCCCACGATGTACAGCACACCGATGATTTGCAGCGCCCATTGTGCGGCGCGTAAAAAATACTGCCAAGCACTGTGCAGATTCAATTGCGAGAAAAATTGCGCGAATGCCAACGCCAACACGCCCCACATTGCCAAACCAACCGGGCCAGGCAACAAACGATTTAGCAGCGTGATGGCAACTGCAATCAAACCAAAACCAAAAACGTGTTTGACTTTATCCATCCAGGCGCCGGCTTTAGGTAACAAGCGGGCACCACCGACACCCGCAATAAACAGCGGCACACCCATGCCCAATCCAAGACCATACAAGGCAATGGCGCCACGCAATTGTTCGCCAGTTTGCGCGATGTAAACGAGCGCACCTGCCAAGGGCGCGCTAACACAGGGCGACACGATCAACGCCGACAATGCGCCCATGATCGCCACACCGATGACGCTGCCCTGTTTTTGATGCGATGAACTGTTCATCATTTTTTCTTGCCAACTGCTCGGCAACTGCAATTCGTACGCACCGAACATGGCTAACGACAACAACACAAATAGGGTTGCCGATGCGCTGATCACCCACGGATTTTGCAAATAGCCCTGTAAGGCGGCACCCGCACTGGCGACTGCAACGCCGAGCAGGGCATACGACAATGCCATCGCTTGGACATACACAAACACCAGCAATACGGCGCGTGATTTCGGTAATTGCGCACCTTGTGCGCCGATGATTCCGAGCGTGATGGGAATCATCGGCAACACGCAGGGAGTGAACGTTAATCCCATACCGACGGCAATGGCGACGACAAAGGCCATCCACAAATTGCCACCGATCAATTGCGCCAAATCGCCACCGGAAGCGGCGCCCGCCGTGACGACGGCGGCGGCTGGTTCAGCGGATTTTGCGGGTGGCGTGGTTGCGGTGGTGGCCGCTGATTGCAGATCGGCCACACGAATCGTGTGTTTGCGTTTGGTTGGTGGGTAGCACAAGCCTTTTTCTGCACAGCCTTGAAACGTGATCGTGGCTTCAAAATCGGCATCGGCTTTAATGACCGGAACTTGAAATTCGACGAAGTGGTGATAAACGATTTGATCGCCCAAAAATTCGTCGTGTTTTAATTCGCCTTCGGGCAGCTTCAATGCCCCCAATTCGGCCTGATCACTTTTGACTTTGAATTGGTCGCGGTACAGGTAGTAGCCATCAGCAACGGTAAATTTGACCAGAATTTTATTGTCGACGGCAGCCGTTTCGAGTCGAAAGGCTTCATCGACCGGCAGAAATTCGTCTTCGCTGGCCACGGTTTCGGTTGCGGCGCGCAGTTGATCGACCGCCGACGCGGCCCATGTGTGCGAGCTGCCCACAATAAATAACAAGCAGAGTGTTTTGATCCAGAGTTTCATCTTTATTCTCATCGAGACAACTACACCATTAAACAACAGCCGACGATGATCGCTAGTGCAGATTAGCGCAAAATTAAGGCGTCGGGCGGAGCATAAGGTTAAAGCTTTTACCTGCCCTTGGCGCTGGGTTAGCGCACAAAAAGCGGCGGGGTGGCGGCCTAAAGCCTGTCCTGAGTTTGTCGAAGGGGCCGCCCTACCGGTGAATGGTCAGTCAGCCAACACGCAGCGGTTGCCGCCGTGGGTTTTGGCTTCTCGCAAGGCGTGTTGTGCGCGTTCGCGCAAGGCATCAGCACTGCCATCTTGATGACAGGCAATGCCGATGCTGAGGCTGGCGGTAGTTTCCAGTTCGCCAAAATCGCGTTTGACATTTTCCATCAGGCGCTTGGCGTCGTCACGATGACAGCCGGGCATCAAAATGCCAAAACTGTCGCCCGATAAACGACCGATCGTGTCGGTTTGCCGCATGCGCGTGGTCAACAAACGTGACAAGCGCTGCAACAGGCGATCGCCATCGGCATAACTGTGTTTTTCGTTGTAGCGACGCAGACCGTCGATATCAATGATGGCGAGACTCAGCACTTCGTTGTCGCGCCGGGCCAAACTGTTGCGATTATCCAATTCCGTTAGAAATGCACTCAGCGCCAACGCTTGCGTCAAACCGTCGCGCGCCATTGCCTGTTGCAGACGGCGAGCACGACTGACGCGTGTTACTACAGCGTGCAGCAAGGCATCGGCGGCGACGGGTTTAATCAAGAAATCATCGCCACTGACCGCCATCGCAGCGGCCTGTTTTTCCGGGTTTTCTTCGGCCGACAAAAACACGATCGGCGTGTTCACATAGGCCGGCATTTGGCGCAACACGCGCGCCAATTCCAGGCCGCTGCATTCAGGCATTTGCATATCGAGCAAAATCAGTTCGGGTTGTAATTCGACCAGTGCCGACGCGATATTCAAGGGCTGATTGACCACCCGCGTAATGCAACCGGCAGTCGACAATGCTTTGTTGTAAAACGTGCTTTGCGAGCGGGAATCATCGACGATCAAAACGCGGATTGGTTCACTGACAGCGGTCGGTGCCACCATTTCGAGCGCCTGCATAATCGCGCTAATCTCGATCGGTTGCACAATCATGGCTTTGGCACCGGCACGCAACGCTTGCAGTCGCGTGGCGATGTCGTCCTGCGGCAGCAAAGCAATGATCGGTTTGTCATGCTGACTAAATTGTGCGAGCTGGGCCAAATCGACCAGCAACGCCACATCCTCGGCTTTGGCTTGTTGTGGCGCGTGTGCAGCAAAACCGAACAGCGCCAGATCGCGTGTCAGACGGACACGTTCGGCGTCATTGCTGACACTCAGTGCGATCGGTTGCAAGGCGGGTTCGGGCGCTTTGGCGACGGGGGCTTCGTTCACGGCAGTCGGCGTTTCCACTGCCATTTCGCGACCGTCGTATTGTTCGGCTGCCAGCAATAATTGCCGTTGCACACTGGCCAACGACGGTAGATCACCGGCATGCACCGCCGCTTCGACGCTATGCATCAGTTGCCCGATCGCTGTAAACCCAAACGATTCGGCACTGCGCACACTTTGATCGATGTGCAATAGCAGCTGTTGTTTGATCGGGCCGCCGGAAGGCGAACTGACGATCCGGTCGATGAGTCCCGCCAATTGACGCAGCTTGCCCGGCAAGCGACGCGCAAACAGACGATGCAATTCAGCTTTTTGCGAAGCAGTCGAGGTGTTCATTGCAGCATAAGTAGGGAGTGTGAGTAGTCAGTGTAGCTTGGCCTGCAGCGGATCGGGTAGCGCGGGCAGTGCCAGTTGTGAAGCGGTCGATCTTCGCTTTCGAAGATGTAAACAAGCATGTAGACGTTAGTGTGTTGCAACACTAATACACATATAACCTCTGCGCGGTTCAAACCTAATCCGTAGCCTTGGCGTCGCCGTTTCGCTTTAAGAGGAGTTAAGACCATGAAATCGGTTGGCTTATGTGGGATGTTGCTCTTGGCGATTGCGTCCTCGGCTTCGGTCTCGGTAGTGGCTGAAGAGGCCGAATTGCCGGTGCCTAAAAACCAAAACGAATTGCAAGCGCAGCTGCAGCAATTAAGTGAAAAACACCATGCACCCGCCGTCAGTTATGCCGTGTTTGATGCCGAAGGCGTTAGGTTTACCGGGGTTGTCGGTGTCAAACAGGCTGAAAAGCATGACGTCGCGGATGAAAACACACGGTTTCAGATTGGGTCGGTGACAAAAATGGTCACCGCGATCGCGATCATGCAGTTGATTGAACAGGGTCATTTCGCCCTAACAACGCCGGTGAAAACGTTGTTGCCAACGGCTCCTATCGATAATCCATTTGATGCCGACACACCGGTGACCGTTGGGCATTTGCTGAGCCACACGGCCGGTTTTGACGACATGCATTTCAAAGCGTTTTTGAGCCCAAGTGAGCAGCGCGGCAACCATCTTGCGCTCAGTGTGGCCCAAAGCGAGCCCTATCACGTGCGTTGGCGTCCCGGTCGCTATCACAGCTACAGCAATCCTTCTTACATTCTGCTCGGGGCAATTCTGGAAGCGCATTATCAGCAGCCTTGGGACA
The DNA here is from genome assembly GCA_041914905.1 of Enterobacterales bacterium. Lineage (GTDB taxonomy): Bacteria > Pseudomonadota > Gammaproteobacteria > Enterobacterales > Permianibacteraceae > Permianibacter. Next base: position 13,649 of record JAYSCL010000052.1, on the reverse strand, counting down.
CCATTGTTGAACGCCAAGTGTTGAAACCGCTGGCGATGCATGAAGTGTTAGCACTAACTTCGGTTGCGACAAAGGGCAATCATGCCGCCGCACACAGCGGCGATCCAATGACGCCGGTTGGCATCAAATACCATCAAGCTCAAGCAGACGGCGCGTTATGGAGCAGCGCCCGCCAATTGGCAGAGCTGGGGCGCTTCATGATGACCGATGGTCGTTCACACCCCGGTGTGTTGCGCACTGACACGGTGCAACGGATGAAGCAACCCTATGCTGGCGCCGCCAACGATGCGCGGCTGCCGTGGGGGTATGGTTTGGGTGTTTACCATCGCGATGTTGATGGCCGCACCGTGTTGGGACATACCGGTGGCGTGATCGGCGCAATGGCCAGTTTAGCTTGGTTGGCAGACGGCTCGGTCGGCTATGTCGTGCTGACCAATACCGACAATGTGTTGCGCGGTTTGGAAAAACCGATCGCCCGATTTTTGCAGCCGGAATTGCCGCAACCCGCTCAGGCCGCCTTGACCGTGACGTCACCGCAACTGGAGGGCTGGTACCGCGCCGTGAATTCGCGCAACGAGATCTTTCGTTTGCCTGAATTTCTGTTCAACGTTGCCGAGCTGTCCATCGTTAACGACGCAATTGCGATGAAGGCGGTTTTACCTGGTACTGGTGAAGCGACGTTGTTGCCGCGCAGTGAGGGGTTACTGGCGGATGCCGAATCGCCAACCGTGAGCAATGCTGCGTTGGTAAGGGATGCACAGGGACAAGTGATTGGATTACTACTGGGCGACAGCTATATGGAACGTGTGTCGGCACTTTCGGCGATTGCGCCGGTGGCCTCGGTGATCGTCGCCTTACTGTTTTTCGTCACCGCCCCCTTTGGGCGCCGGCGAGCGCTACACAATCGCTGGCTGCGTCGCTTGCCAACGCTTGCGTTGGGTTTGCTGATCATCGGTGTTGTCGCTGCACTGAACTTCAGCATCGAAGCGGTGATGGGCATCAACTGCCAAACGCTGACCGTCTGGATCGTTACGGCCAGTCTGCCCTTCGTGGCCTTGGCAGGGGTGGCGTTGTCGTTACGGTTCTGGCACGAAGAAAAGGCCACACTGGCCAAATGGCGATGCTTGCTGGGGTCGGCTGGCGCATTGACATTGAGTCTGTGGTTCGCCGCCTTCCATTGGTTTGCATTGGCGATTTGGGCGTGGTGAAACCCCACGTCTAGGTGCTTGCGGCAAGCACCTAGACGGAACTGCTTGATCCTTCCTCATGGCGAGTGCGACAATTTTTAGCACTCGCCCCCCTTGAGTGCTAAAACAGCATCCCCATCTCGGGTGGCCTAACGGGGCGTGTTGGCCCTTTATCCTGTAGTTCAACTTACTTGGCATCTAGTAATAGGAGAGCCCGCAATGAACATTCGTCCGTTGCATGACCGCGTTGTGGTTCGTCGTATGGAAGAAGAGCGTATGTCCGCTGGTGGCATCGTGATCCCTGACGCTGCAACCGAAAAACCGAGCAAAGGCGAAGTCGTTGCCGTTGGTCCTGGCAAACGTCTGGACAACGGTCAAGTCGCTGAATTGGGTGTGAAAGTCGGTGACAAAGTGCTGTTTGGCAAATACAGCGGCACCGAAATCAAAATCGACGGCAAAGAGTACGTCGTGCTGCGCGAAGAAGATCTGTTCGCGATCATCTAATTTCGTTTTTTGATTTTGTCAAAAAATACGTAAACCGAATTTAAAGAGGAATTCAACATGGCCGCTAAAGACGTACGCTTCGGCGACGAAAGCCGCGCAAAAATGCTCAATGGCGTTAACATTCTGGCTAACGCCGTCAAAGTAACCTTAGGCCCGAAAGGTCGTAACGTTGTTCTGGACAAGAGCTTCGGCGCCCCCACGATCACCAAAGACGGTGTATCGGTTGCCAAAGAAATCGAATTGGAAAACAAATTCGAAAACATGGGCGCGCAAATGGTCAAAGAAGTGGCTTCACAAACTTCTGATGTGGCTGGCGACGGCACCACCACTGCCACCGTATTGGCGCAATCCATTTTGGTTGAAGGCATGAAGCTGGTTGCTGCCGGCATGAACCCAATGGATCTGAAACGCGGTATCGACAAAGCCGTCGTTGTCGTGGTTGACGAACTGAAAAAATTGTCGAAGCCGTGCAATGACGACAAAGCGATTGCGCAAGTCGGCACGATTTCGGCCAACAGCGACGAAGAAATTGGTCGCATCATTGCTGACGCGATGAAGAAAGTTGGCAAAGAAGGCGTGATCACCGTTGAAGAAGGTTCAGGCCTTGCCAACGAGTTGAACGTCGTTGAAGGCATGCAATTTGATCGTGGCTATCTGTCACCGTACTTCATCAACAAACAAGAAAGCATGAGCGCTGAGCTCGAAAACGCATTCGTGTTGTTGGTTGACAAAAAAATCAGCAACATTCGTGATTTGTTGCCGGTATTGGAAGGCGTTGCCAAAGCAGGCCGTCCGCTGTTGATCATCGCTGAAGACGTCGAAGGCGAAGCGTTGGCCACGTTGGTTGTCAACACACTGCGCGGTATCGTTAAAGTAGCCGCGGTGAAAGCACCTGGTTTTGGCGATCGTCGCAAAGCCATGTTGGAAGACATCGCAATTTTGACCGGCGGTACCGTCATTGCGGAAGAAGTGGGCTTGACGCTGGAAAAAGCGACGTTGAAAGATTTGGGCCAAGCCAAACGCATTCAAGTCACCAAAGAAAACACCACGATTATTGATGGCGCTGGCGACACCAAAACCATCGAAGGCCGCGTCAAACAAATTCGCGCGCAAATCGAAGAAACCACCAGCGATTACGATCGTGAAAAACTGCAAGAACGCGTTGCCAAATTGGCAGGCGGTGTTGCCGTGATCAAAGTCGGTGCGGCTACCGAAGTTGAAATGAAAGAGAAAAAAGCCCGCGTTGAAGACGCGCTGCACGCAACCCGTGCTGCCGTTGAAGAAGGCGTGGTCGCCGGCGGTGGTGTTGCTCTGGTGCGTTCGTTGAAAGCGATCGAAAACTTAAAAGGCGTCAACAGCGATCAAGACGCTGGTATCGCGTTGCTGCGTCGTGCGATGACTGCTCCTTTGCGTCAAATCGTTGCCAACGCTGGCGAAGAGCCCAGCGTGATTCTGGACAAAGTCGCGCAAGGTTCGGGTAACTTCGGTTACAACGCGGCAACCGGCGTGTTCGGCGACATGATCGAAATGGGTATTTTGGATCCAACTAAAGTCACTCGTTCAGCACTGCAAAACGCATCATCAGTGGCCGGCTTGATGCTGACCACCGAATGCATGGTCGCTGAATTGCCGAAGAAAGACGCACCGGCAATGCCACCAGGCGGTGGTGGTATGGGTGGAATGGATTTCTAATTCTCCCCACATATCGCTGCAATACAACGCCCCAAATTTGGGGCGTTGTTTTTTTAGGGGTTAAATTATGAAATGGAGTAAAGGGGCCGTCATTGCAGCAGCAATGTTGGCGGGAAATGCTTTTGCATCGGATTTCTACGTCGGCGCAAAATTTTCTCAAGTCAAGTCAGATGACTGGTGCGATTTGGTTGATTTCGAAGCCAGCATTTTTTGGGACGAAGAGATCACTGATCGCTTGTCGTGGACATGTGATTCGACAGCGACCAACGTTCAGATTGAAGCTGGGTGGCAAATTAATTCCTATGTCGCTATTGAATCTGCGTATTTGCCGGAAACCGATCTGAAAGGATCCGTTGATGTCAGTTACTTTGATGGTGATTTTCTTTACGATGAATCGCTGACGGGTTCTATTGAAAGTCTGCGATTCAGTGGCGTTGTCGTGTGGCCAGTCAGCGACTGGGTTCAATTGAAAGGCAAAGCAGGTATTTTCGGTTGGAAGTCCGACTTTGCCTGGGACTTGGATATATCCGGCGTCAGAAACTTGTCCTTTAACGACAATTACGAGAATGACGGAATATCCGTCGTGTTCGGTGTTTCAGCCGAAGTTCGCTTTTCGCCAAATTGGTCTGTAACACTGGATGTTGAGAATTTCAAAGACGTCGAGCTTCTCTATGAGTTTTACTATGAAGACGAGAATGGAGTGCGCCATGTTGATGAATTGTCTTTCGAAGGCGACATCACCATGACGTCCATCGGCATGCACTATACTTTCTAGCGAACGACTGCTGAAAAATCCTGTGCTACAAAACCCGCCTTGTGCGGGTTTTGTTTTTGATGCAACAAACCACACATAAAAAGGGACTTGCAAAAAAGTTGTGATACACACAAGCTAATCAAGTAATCGCATTCGACGGGGTAAGTTATTTACCAGTTTCACACTTACCCAAAAGTAACCACTTCGCTCATGTGCTTTATGCACAAATATGTCAGTAGTGTGGCGTGAATAATCGCAATTTGTAACAGACTTGCACTAAGCAGATTGTCTGCGCCTTCTTTATAATGGTTGACTTGCACACTAGGTGAATTGATCTCCATGACTCGTACAAAATCGATATTAATCGCATTCGCTGGATTGTTGGTGATTCTGGCCGCCCTCGCGGGTATCAAAGCCTCTCAAATTGGTGTCCTGATGAACTCAGGCGAGTTCTTCGCGCCACCGCCGGCCGCTGTCAGCACCATCAAGGTGGAACAGCAACAATGGCCCAATGTGTTTCGCGCCACGGCCACGGTATTGGCCGACGAAGGTATCGTCGTCGCGGCTGAAGTGCAGGGTAAGGTGCAGCGCATTGCGTTCAGCTCTGGTCAAAAGGTGAAAACCGGTGATGTGCTGGTCGAGCAGGAATCCAGTAATGAGCGTGCGCAATTGGACGCGGCGAACGCGCGTCTGAAACTGGCGCAGGCCAGCTATCAACGACTGGTGCAACTTCACCAGCAAAAACTGGTACCGCAAAGTGATGTCGATAATGCGCGTCAACAACTCGACAGCGCGCAAGGTGATGTCGACAACTTGAAAGCGACGTTACACAAGAAAATCGTGCGTGCACCGTTTGATGGTCGCTTAGGTATTCGTCAAATCGATTTAGGACAAGATCTGTTGGTTGGTACGCCGATCGTTTCTTTGCAAGCCACCAATCGCGTGCGTGTCAATATTCCGGTGCCGCAAGCCTGGTTGTTGAAAATGCAAAAAGGCTTGCCTGTTCATTTGTACTTGGATGATGCCCATCACACCGTGTTGCATGCCGAAGTGATGGCGATCGACGCCGACATCGACAGCAAAACACGTAGTGCAATGGTGCAAACCTCTTTGCCCAATAAAGAACAAAAATTAGTGCCAGGTATGGCTGTGCAAGCCGAAATCGAATTGAGCACACCGACCACGCCGTTAGTGGTGCCGAGCACGGCGATCATTTACGCCTCGTATGGTGACACCGTGTTTGTGATTGAAACCGATGCCAAAACCGGTGCGAAAACGGCGCGTCAGCAATTTGTGCAATTGGGCAAAGCGCGCGGTGATTTTGTTGAAGTAGTGCAAGGTCTAAAAGTCGGCGATGAAGTGGTCAGTGCGGGGGCGTTCAAATTGTTCAGCGGCGCTGCGGTGACGGTGAATAACGACGTGCAACAACCGTACTCCACCGAACCCAAACCCGCTGACAGTTAAACGAGGTAAACGCGGCTGCGGCCGCGATAGCCAGTTAACCCCTTCGCGGCGATTGCCGCTCCTACGATCCTCATGACGGATTGAGGTCAGGAAAAATTACTATGCACTTTACTGATATTTTTATTAAGCGCCCGGTGCTGTCGATTGTTGTCAGTTTGCTTATCTTAATCGTCGGGTTTCAAGCCATTAATAATTTGTCGGTGCGCCAGTATCCGCGCAGCGACACGGCCATCATCAAAATTACCACCGTTTATTTCGGTGCCAATGCTGAATTGATGCGAGGCTTTATCACAACACCGATTGAGCGTGCGGTGGCTTCCGCCGGTGGCATTGACTACATCGATTCGCAATCGGTGATGGGCATGTCGACGGTGAATGTCCATTTGCAACTCAATTACGATCCGCTTAAAGCGATGAGCGAGATCACGGCCAAAGTCAATCAGGTTCGCGGTGAATTGCCACAAGGCGCCGAAGTGCCGACGTTGTCAATTGAACCGGCCGATAATCAGTTTGCGGCGGCGTATTTAAGTTTTAATTCGACAATTTTGCAGCAAAACCAGATCACTGACTTTTTGAATCGCTTGGTGCAGCCGCGTTTGCTGGCGATCGCTGGTGTGCAGAAAGCGGATATTTTGGGTGGCCGCACGTTTGCGATGCGGGTCTGGTTAAAACCGGAAAAAATGGCGGCCTTAGGTATCACGCCCACAGAAGTGCGCAATGCGTTGGCCGTTAACAATGTGCAAGCCGCGATTGGTCAAACCAAAGGCTCCTACACGCAGATGAATTTGCGTGCGAACACGGATTTGAAGTCGGCTGACGAGTTTAAACAATTGGTCGTGCGCACCAACGAAGCGGGCGTGATTCGCCTGGAAGACATTGCCGATGTCGTGCTCGGCGCGGACGATTACTCCGTTGATGTGAACTACTCCGGTGAAACGGCTGTATTTATGGGCGTGTTCGTTGCACCAAATGCCAACTCGCTTGAAGTGATTGGTAATGTCACCAAAGAAATGGAAAAAATCAAAAAGGAATTACCGGGCGGTTTGACGGGCGTTGTTGCTTACGATTCCACCAAATACATTTCCGCCGCGATTGATGATGTGTTGAAAACCCTGTCGGAAACGTTGGTCATTATCATCGTCGTGATTTTCTTGTTTCTTGGTTTCAGCCGTTCCGTATTGATCCCGATTTTGGCGATTCCGTTATCGTTGGTCGGCGCGGTTGCGCTGATGCAATGGTTTGGTTTCTCACTGAACTTGCTGACGCTGTTATCGATCGTGTTGTCGGTAGGTTTGGTCGTCGATGACGCGATTATTATGGTTGAAAACATTGAGCGTCATGTCGAAAACGGTATGAAGCCCATGCAGGCGGCCTTTGTCGCGGCTCGTGAATTGGCCGGTCCAATTATTGCGATGACGGTGACACTGATCTCGGTGTATGTACCGATTGGTTTCCAAGGTGGCTTGACCGGCACCTTATTCCGCGAGTTTGCGATTACCTTGGCCGGTGCTGTCACCATTTCGGCTATCGTTGCCATTATTTTGTCGCCGATGTTGGGCTCGCGTTTAATCAAACCACATGGCCACACAACGACGGCGCCACTCGCCAAACTGTTTGATCGTTTTCAAGCGTTTTACGCCAGAAAGCTGGACGGTGCTTTGCAAAATCGCAGCGGATTGTATGTGTTGTGGATTGGCATTGCGTTGTTGACGATTCCGCTGTACATGATGTCTGAAAAAGAGTTGGCGCCAATGGAAGATCAGGGCGTTATTTTTGGCATCGTTGAATCGCCGGCCAATGCCACCGTGGATCATGTCAGTCTCTACGGCAAAGAGCTGAATAAAATATTTGCCAGCGTGCCGGAGACAGATTTCACCTTCCAGATCAATTTTCCAACCGGCGGTTTCAGTGGCATGGTCACGAAACCCTGGGCAGAACGCGATCGTCACGTATTGGAAATTATGCCGGAAGTGCAACAAAAGTTAGGCAAGGTCACCGGTGTGAATATTTTTCCGGTGACACCGCCGGCGTTGCCCGGCGGCGGTCAATTCCCGGTGGAATTTGTGATTAGCTCAACGGCCGATGCGAAAGAGATCTACGAGTACGCGCGTCAAATCGAACAAGCGATGATGAAAAGTGGCAAGTTCGGCTTTCAGTTGATCGACATGAAAATCGATTTGCCGGATTATGAACTGGTCATTGATAAAGAAAAGGTGGCCGATCTCGGACTTGATCTGCAAACCGTGACCCACGATCTCGCGATATTGCTTGGCGGTGGTTATGTCAATCGTTTCAGCATGGCGGGTCAAAGCTACAAAGTCATTCCGATGGTGAAACGCACTTCGCGTTTAACGCCCGATGATCTGTCCGGGTTATATATTACTGGGCCAAACAAACAGCTGATCCGCGTTGATCAAATAGCGTCGATCAATCATGCGACAGCGCCGCGCAGCATCAATCGTATGCAGCAGTTGAACGCGGTCAAGATCAGCGGGCAACCGACCGGATCGCTGGATGACGCGTTAACATTTCTGGAAACCGAAGCGCGTAAAATATTGCCGAAAAATTATTTGATCGATTACACCGGTGAATCACGCCAGCTGCGTCGCGAAGGCAATACGTTCATTCCGGCGTTTACGATGGCATTAACGATGATCTTTTTGGTGTTGGCGGCGCAGTACAACAGCTTCCGCGATCCGATTGTCATTTTGGCCGGTTCGGTTCCCTTGGCGTTGTTTGGTGCGTTGACCTTCACGTTCTTGAACATGCCGTCGCCGATTCCGTTTTTCACGGACAGTTTTACGAGTACGATGAATATTTACTCGCAAGTCGGCTTGGTTACGTTGGTGGGCTTGATCGCGCGTAACGGCATTCTGGTTGTCGAGTTTGCCAACCGTTTGCAACGCGAAGGTGTCAGCAAAATAGAGGCCGTTAAACAAGCATCTGTATTGCGTTTGCGTCCGGTGTTGATGACGAGCATTGCAACCGTTGCCGGTCACACACCGTTGATTTTTGCTACCGGCGCCGGTGCGGCTGCACGTAATTCAATTGGCATCGTGTTGGTGCTTGGCATGACGATTGGCACCATTTTCACGTTGTTTGTGTTGCCGGCGGTGTATGTGTTGCTAGCAAAAGACCATCAACACGAAGAGAAAGTCGAGTTGGAACCTGCTGATGAAGTAAAAGCGCAAACAACCTAAGTTTGCATAGAATAAAAAACCCCGCATCGCGGGGTTTTTTTATTGGTTCAGGAATAGGCACTTCATGAGTTTCCCCGCTGTCAAACCGCCCCACGCGCGATACCCAATTTTTGTCAGGTTTTTTCTGGCTAATCACTCCTCTTACCTCTAATACAAAACCTGTGTTACAAGACACCTTCCCGACGCGTGCCCATTACAACCCCAACACCAGAGCCCGTGGTATCGGCTCCTTTTGTCTAAGGAGATCTTAATGTCGTGGAGTAGTCGTATTTATGCGGTGATAGCCGTTCTCGTGCTGTCGGCGTGTACGCCCAAACAACTCGTTGTGAATTTACCGGAAGCCGAAAATTTACATTTCACACCGGAGGGACGCTTGATTGCGACCGGTAAAGGCATTTATGAAATCGTCAAAAACAATGGGCAATATCACGCGCTGTCGTTATATTCAGCCGATTGTGGCTTTGCCGGTATTGCGCAGCGAGGCAATTGGTTGTACTCGACGTGTGCGACCGGACCACTGTGGGCGATGAAGCGGTATTTGTTAGCCGCTGAATTAAAACCCGATCAAACACCACAGTTTCAAATTATCCGTGAAATCGATTTGGTGATTCCCAATGGCATGGCGTTCGATCCACAAGGACGCCTATTGCTTGCTGATGAAAACTTGTTGGGCACGGGCAAAATTGTGCGCATTCAATTGGCCGCGAATGATCCCACCCATGTGCTCAGCATTGATACTTGGCTTGATGCGCGTCACGGTGTTGTGCACCCGAATGGGATTCGCATGGATGGCAATGCCATGTTTATCACTGACGGTGGTCACGTCAAAATATTCCAGTTAAATGCGTTGGGCGATGTGATATCGCAGCGAACCCTGTTCAGCCGTGTCACGGTGTTCGACGATTTACTGCCTGCTTGTGGTGGCGCGGCGGTTGCTGATTATGTGTCGGGTACCGTTTTGTATGTTGATCGCAATGGCATAAAAAAATACGAAAGCACGCCGCAAAGTTTTCCGGGCGCGTCGTCATTACAAATTGGACGCGCACCGCTATTCGATCCTTATCAAATGGTTATCACCGAAAAAGGCATGTTACTGGAAGGGGATAGTCGCATCGGTGACAAACTGGTTACCGTGCGCGCAAACTTCGATTTGGCGCAGTACGCTGCCGATTGTCCACAATAAACGATAAAGAGGGTTGAGTGTTGTGCTCAACCCTTTGCAACTATCACGCAATACAGTGCGCGTATCGGTCAGATCAAAAGGTGATTGACCAACTATTTAATTTGCCAATGTCTTGTGCGGCATTGTCGTTAACGCGCAACTTCCAAGTTCCATTTAATGGCTCGCTCGACAAATTGGTGGTAAATGTTTTGACGATATTGTCGGCGCTGCCACCGCTGCGGTTGTGCA
>JAYSCL010000052.1:0-3337 GCA_041914905.1 Enterobacterales bacterium | reverse complement strand
TTGGTGGTAAATGTTTTGACGATATTGTCGGCGCTGCCACCGCTGCGGTTGTGCAAGACATAAACACTGCCATCCGGTGCAATCAGATCCACTTTCAAGTCACCGATATAGGTGTGCGTAATATTGACCGCCACCGCTGTTGTGGCCGATCCATTACCCGTGCGACCGGACACGGTGATCGGGCTTTCAATGGTGCTGTTGTCGTTGATATTAAACACCGTGCTATTGCTGTAGGTGGTACCGGTCGGTGGTGTGCCGGTGTCACCATCGGGCACAACGCCGCCAAAATGCGTGGAAACTTGCGGCCAGATTAACGACACTTTAGCCCCTGAATTGAGACAGCCGCCAAAATGATGCAGCGCGATCACTTTCATGCTCGAGCGCGCAATCACCGGTGAACCGGAACTGCCGCCTTCGGTGTCACAATAATAACCGGCATCGGTGTTGGTGCCGTTGCCATTGGTGCTGGCAGCGTTCACGCGGCAACGGCCACCACCATCTTGATCACTGACCACACTCAATTCTTTTTGACGACCGCCGGGATGGCCGGCAACAAAAATTTCTTCATTTAATACCGGTGCGCGCGGGTCCAATCCGAGATAACCAAAACTCGAAATATTTGCGAAGTTCTTTACGGTAAATAAGGTGTAATCAAGCGTCGTGTCAGTTTTCAACATTTGATCGCCGGCTACCTTGGTCGGCGTTGCCGCGCTGCCACCACAGCTGCTCAATTGATAATTGAACCAAACTTCGGAGGCGGCGACCTGACTGGCTGTTGAGAAACAATGATTATTTGTAAACAAGCGATTGCTGGCACCTACACGCCACGCTGTACACAAGCCGCCACCCGACATCACCAATCGAGCAACTGGGCGCGAGCGATCAAATGCCTGTGGATCGCTGGACGCATAACAAGCGGCGGCTTTTTTGTCGTTGCTGCCGCAGATTGAAAACGTGTTCACCTCGTCGCTAAACAAGCCCAATTCGGAAATGCGCTTTTCAGAATAGCCTTCAAGATAACGACTGATGCGAACACCGTGATCGCGTTGCCAGCCGCTTTTGGCTTCGCCAACTAAACGCACTACCGCAACCGCGCCGTGAATGGACATTGCCGAAAATCGCGTGCGCCCGTTTTGTGCCAGTGTTTTATCGACCGTATGACTGTCGAGTGAGCGATTGTTGTAACGATAAACTTGTTGTCCGTCCGGGCTCGCGATCTCCAGCGTGATGCCATCGGGCAGTGAAAATTGATCGACGTGCACTTTGATGAATGACGCGTCATCCGTTCGTATTTCCACAGGATGACCCATCGCAGTTTTATCGAGTTGAATATCGATAGAGCGTTCTTCGGCAATTTTTAGCGGTGTTGGTGGTGCCGCGTGGGCGACAACGCCAACGAAAGTTAACCACAGTGCGCACGCGAGCGTCGGTAACGATGTGTGTTGGGATGGCATGAAATGACTCCGATGTTTTTGTTCGACAAGCGCGTCGAGTGACACGCGAGGATATATGCCCGCAAACGACAACACACCGAGCCGATTTTTCTGAGAGCCACAGACAAACAACGAACCATCGAAAGACGCGAACAACACTGTGTTGCGGAATGGACCTGATTTGGTGACTGACATCCTTAGTCAAAAAAAACAATACGGCTGTTTCAGCGCTCTGACGCGGGTCAAACCCGCGTGGCGCGATAAAACACCAATACAACAAGGAATTCCTCAGGCCGGTGGACGTTAACACAGACGCAGCGGCGTCACTTCATCCAAAAGGATGAGGTGAGCAGGGGCCGTATTGAAATCTGGCGAGCGGAAGTACCGGGTAACAGCATAAAGTCCCTACTCTTTTTGCAACTTTACAAATATATAGAGCGGTAATGTTGTGTTGAGTGTCGCATTGAGTTCAAGTTGCCTTTAAGGGCTATTGCTTGCCGCCAATCTCAATAAGCAGCGAACAGATGGAAATTTATTCATCCGTCGTATAATACTTCATCAAACTAATTGCACCGTTTGATGTGCGGTGCTCGCTGACGTGCGATACGTTCTCCTGCTTTGGTCCGATAAGTGATTTACCATCGCACCGATTTATCAAACTTTGCGGAAAGTGCTGACAGAGTCGTGAATGTAACGTACGACAAAACTCCTCTATTGGTCACACCAATCGCAAATGGCTTGAACACAAAAATGTATTGTGTGAACGTGTTGTTTCTCTTTCATTTTAATGAGGAACATCATGACACCTGCACATATTCTGGGTTTTCCGCGCATGGGTGCGCAACGCGAATGGAAATCGGCGCTGGAGGCGTATTGGAAACGCGACATTGATGCCGCGCAGTTACATACCTGTGCCGACGATCTGCAACAGCGGCATTGGCAAATGCAAAAAGACGCGGGGTTGACGACGCTGACAGTCGGTGATTTTGCGTATTACGACCACGTGCTCGATCACAGCTTTTTGGTCGGTGCGCTGCCGCCACGTTTTTGCCAACAAAGCTTAAGTGATCTGGATACGTATTTTTATTGCGCGCGTGGCCAAGCGCCTGGCGCGCCCGATGTCGCCGCCTGCGAAATGACGAAATGGTTTGACACCAACTATCACTATCTGGTGCCGGAATTCAGCGCCGATCAAACATTTACCTTGAGTGCCGATTATCTGCTGCAACGTATCGAGCGCGCACAAGCGTTAGGATTGCCGGTCAAGCCGGCGATCTTGGGGCCGGTAAGCTATCTGTATTTAGGCCGTGCTGTTGATGGCAGTGATCGTTTGCACTTGCTATCACGCTTGTTACCGATATACCGTCAGCTATTACAAAAGTTGGCACAGCATCAACTCAACTGGGTACAAATTGACGAACCGATTCTCGCACTCGATCTGCCGCCGACGTGGCGCGCGGCGTTCTACAGCGTTTATCAAGGTGCGTTGCCAAGTGCTTGCCAATTATTGCTCACGACGTATTTTGGTGGTGTGCAGCACAACGCTGATCTGATTTTGGATCTGCAGGTGGCCGGTTTGCATATTGATGCGGTGCGCGGTGTTGATGATGTGGCGGCGTTGCTGTCGGCGTGGCCATCATCGCGAGTGTTGTCCCTCGGTATTGTTGATGGCCGCGCGATCTGGCGCAATGATCTACGTCAGTCTCTGCGCCTTTTACAACAAGCACAGCAACGTTTTGCCGATAAATTGTGGGTGGCCAGCAGCTGTTCCTTGCTGCACGTGCCGATTGATGTGCAACTCGAAACCGCGCTCGATCCAGACATCAAAAATTGGCTTGCGTTTGCGCAACAAAAAATGCACGAAGTGGCCACCCTCGCACAGGGCTTGCGCGACGGTGAACACA
>JAYSCL010000051.1:0-27814 GCA_041914905.1 Enterobacterales bacterium | reverse complement strand
AATTGGAAAAACAATACATGCCGAGCACCGACCGCATTCTCGATGAAGCGCGTCGCTTGATGCAGTATCGTTAAGCATATAACCATCCCTCAACCCAACCTTTTCCCTTGAAGGGACAAGGAATCAAAGCTCCCTTTCCTCGCCTGCGAGGAGAGGGCCGGGGTGAGGAGAAGTATTTTCCATTGAAAAATACTGGGTTCTCGCCAACGCGGGAATAACAAAAAACGCACAGAGGACGCATCAGGAAATGGCCCATATTTTCAACCTGCCTGATCTCGGTGAAGGTTTGCCGGATGCCACAATTGTTCGCTGGTTAGTTAAAGAAGGCGACACGGTCAAAGTTGATCAACCGATCGCTGAAATGGAAACCGCGAAAGCGGTTGTTGAAGTACCGTCACCGGTCGCCGGTGTTGTGTTGACACTGCATGGCAAAGCCGGCGACGTGATCATCACGCACGCACCGCTCGTCACGTTTGGCGAGGCCGGTGAAAAAGTGGTGGCAGCGCCTGTCGCAAGCGCGTCGATGCACAATCAAATTGGTGCTCATGCACCTAAAATCGAATCAGCACCGATCGCCGCTTCGGGTGGCCAAGTGTTTCTGTTGCCGGATCTGGGCGAAGGTTTGCCCGATGCCACCATTGTCAAATGGCATATCAAAGAAGGCGACACGGTTAAGGTCGATCAGATCATCGCCGAAATGGAAACCGCCAAGGCCGTTGTCGAAGTGCCGTCACCTTATGACGGCGTCATTGCCAAACTGCACGGCAAACCCGGCGACGTCATCATCACTCACGCTCCATTTGTCACGTACGCTGGTGGCGGTATTTCCACAGCAGCGGCAGACAAACCAGCCGAGAAAGCGGCGCCCGCCGATGCTGGAACCGTTGTCGGTTCTGTGCAAGTGGGCAATCAAGTTGTTGCTGAAACCAGCGATGCCGTTGTGCGCGCATTAGCAAAAAAATTGGGCGTCAATTTGAGCCACGTAAAAGGCACAGGTACTGGTGGCAAAATCACACAAGCGGATGTCAAAGCCGCCGCAGCGGGTGGTGTAAGCAAATCAGTTGCAGCAGTCGCCTCCACACAATCGGTTTCGAGTTCAACCAACAATCCGCTCGCGTTTCGCGCATCACCGGCTGTGCGCAAATTGGCGAATGAAATGGGCGTCGATTTGTCGCGCTGTAATGCATCAGGCCCCAAAGGTACGATCACACGCGAAGACGTAAAAGCCGCCGTTGGATCAGTCGCTTCAGCACCGTCTTTCGCGGCAAAAAACGTTCCCACAACTCCGGCACAAACCGGTGCGCGTTTGCCGTCGGTTTCAATCGAAGTGAAACCGGAAGCGGTACGCGGTGTACGCCGTGCGATGGCACAAGCAATGACGTTGTCGCATCAAAATGTCGTGCCCGTCACGCTGATGGAAGATGCCAATATTTCAAAATGGCGCAAGGGCGAAGATTCGCTCGCGCGTTATATTCGTGCGTTGTGCGTTGCGGCGCGAATTGAACCCGCGTTGAACGCGTGGTTTGACGGCGTCAATATGGAACGTCTGCTGCACCCGAACGTAAACGTTGGCATTGCCGTTGATACACCGGACGGTTTGTACGTGCCGGTAGTCCGTGACGCACAAAGCAAATCTTTGGGTGAGCTGCGCGCGGATATCGAAGAGATGCGCAAAAAGATCAGCGAAAAATCAATCAAACCCAGTGATTTGTCGAATCCGACCATTTCATTGTCCAACTATGGTTCGATTGCCGGTCGTTATGGCACACCGATTGTGGTGCCACCGCAAGTCGCCATCTTGGGTTGTGGCCGTTTCCGCAATGAATTGAAATTGACCGAAAACGGCGTACAAAATCAGCGCATATTGCCGCTATCGCTGTCATTTGATCATCGCGCCTGTACCGGTGGTGAAGGTGCTCGTTTCTTGGCGGCGTTAATTGCCGATCTGGAAAAAGCGGATTAAGCGTAGAGCACTCAGCAGAAAACAAGGGGCGATCACTCGCCCCTTTTCGTTTTAGTTGCACTCTCAAAAGTGTTCATAAGGTACTCATGTTGAGATACTTTGCTTTTGCCATCGCTCTGCTGAGCTCTGTGCCAATCAGTGCAACGGAGCTTTGTCATTACCGAAGCTATCAACGGAATACCGTTACGCGAAAAGCCGTCAATCATCAACTCGTTGAGAAACCACGCTCGCAACTGACCAACGATGAACGTGACAGCAACAGCGGTTGCAGCGTTTGCGAAGAGGATCAAACCGAGATCCGATTGCCAAATCTCAAACCCTTCAAAGTCTGCAAACAACTCGCCGTTAAAATTGAAACCCTGTTGCGCCAATTGCAACAGCAGAATGCTGTCGTACTTGATGTTGTCGCCTATCGCGTGGGCAAAACGCGTGGCGATATCGATCAGAATGGCAATCGTACACAATTCAGTAACCACTCATTTGGTACGGCATTCGACATCAACACCGATCAAAATGGCTTGTATGAAAACTGCCTTCAGTTTGGCCCACAATGCCGATTGATCAAAGGCGGCGCTTGGCGTGTCGGACAGTTTGGCTCGCTCACGGCTGATTCCGTGATTGTGCAAACCCTCAAAGCCAATGGTTTCAAATGGGGCGGCGAAATTGGTGGTCAACAAAAGGATTTTATGCATTTTTCGTTGACCGGCTATTGATCTCAACTCCGAACAAACACCCGTTTGCGGCCAATTGCGGCAAATGACGAGATCCGTCATTATCTGCGCTGAAATGGCATTACCGTTGAGCGGAATAACCATGCGTGAAGTTCTTCACAAAATCGCCAATTCGAGCGCTGCAAATGCGGAACTTTTTCAGCGCTTGGTGCAAACACTCCGCCCCTCGCATGTCCGTGAGCGTCACAATGCGGAAGCAAATTTGTCCGCGTTGCTGTCATTGCTAGAAAGCGACGCAACGCTACGTGAAGGGCTGAAAAGTTACCTGCATCGCCTGTTTTTACATCGGCAATTTGGTGAGCTGTATACCGAGTTCGGCATCATTGAACACAAAGGCTTTTGGTCAGAAGCCTGGCAACGCTTAATCTACAAAATACTGCCGCCCATCGCGGACGATAACTGCGCCGGTGAGCTCATCGGTTTTGCGTTCAATCAGCGTAATGACATTGAATGGGTAGGCCAAATTGACATTGCGCTGTGGCAACGTTTTTTTCAGCTATGCTGGCCCCCTGTTGCCAACCATCACGATGAATCGCGCGATCGTTTGGATGCGGCCTTAAGCGAGCTAAGTAATCGCGTCGTTCATATCGCCTATGAAAAAACCATTGTGCGACTGATGAATAATGACCGTTCTTTACAGACAAGCCTGGCCCATTTTCAGTCCATGCTGCTGAAAGAATTGCAACGCGGTGAACAAGCAACGTTTGATGTTGCCACGCTCCATTTGCACGAGGCCATCAATGCTGCCAATACGCTAAAAACCAACTCGCGTGCTTACGGTGTCAGCATTGAATCAACCGTTTTGCTCAAGCGGCTGCAACAGTCATTGCAGCGACTGCAACAATTGCTGCAATTGCGCAGTGGCACCGATACGCAAGCCATCGTATTTACCGATCTGTTTATCGCTGCCGTGCGTCATACTAATCGCAAGTACAGCCTGCGCGAACACATTGCCGAAACTCAAGAATTGCACGCACAGGAAATTGTCGAACATGCCAGCCGCACTGGCGAACACTATGTGACGGAATCACGACATGAATATTGGGCGATGTTTCGAGCAGCCGCATTAGCGGGATTTATTGTCGGCTTTATGGCATTAAATAAAATTTTGCTTGGCAGCTTGCATTTACCCATCATGCTGGAAGCCATTGCCTTCAGTTTGAATTACGGAATTGGCTTTATCGCTGTGCATCTTGTACACGGTACGATTGCGACCAAGCAACCGGCGATGACGGCTGCTTTAGTTGCTCACAAGCTGCAACAATATCAACAACCATCACCAATGCCACAAAAGCAATCTCGATGGCTACTTGTTGCCGACTTGGTCGCCCAGGTGACGCGCACACAAGCTATTGCTATCGCCGGCAATGTGTTGCTTGCCATGCCCGTGGCGTTAATCATCGTGATGGCGTGGCAACCCTTGTTTGGTGTCGAGTTGATCTCATCCGACAAAGCCCAACACTTATTGCACGATGTGCATCCGTGGCAGAGCTTAGCGCTGTTTCATGCCGCGATTGCCGGTTGCTATTTATTTTTAGCCGGCGTTATTTCCGGTAGCTTTGACAACCGCGCCATTTTCGCCCGTATTCCTGAACGCATTGCACAACATGCATTCTTGCAAAAAGTGTTGGGGCCATTACGCACACAACGGCTATCGAACTATATTGAACACAATCTTGGTGCGTTAGCCGGCAATTTCTTTTTTGGTTGCTTTCTCGGTTTGACGGGTGCCATTGGCACCATTTTCGGATTGCCGATTGATATTCGCCACATTACGTTTTCATCGGCAAATTTAGCGTTCAGCAGTTACACACTTCATTTTGATTTGACCGCTGTCCAATGGGTCGCGAGTTGTTTGGGGGTTTTGCTGGTGGGGTTGATCAATTTGGCGGTGAGTTTTGCGCTCGCGCTAACATTGGGACTGCGTGCGCGCGGCGTGCGCAATATTCCATGGCACAGTGTTGTAGCGGCGATAGCCACTAAATTTCGCAAAGAACCACGTGCGTTTTTGTTGCCACCGAAGGCGTCAAACTCGTCGGAATAAGCCTGACAGTTTAACGAACAATTTGGACCTTTGTATAAATGCCACTCAAATTGGGGGATCACTATAGTGTTAAGTGCTAAAGTGGACTAGCATAAAACCGCTGTGACTAATTTCTGCGGTGATTGTGCGCCATGTTCTGTCAGGGATGATTGTGAACCCGCGCACAATTAGCTGGTCGTTCACGTAACACCGTTCGTCTGGCAAGCGACTTAGCTCACATTATTGAGGAACCTCAATTGATATATACAGGTCTACGCCTGTAGTCGCGGTCCGGAGATCGCAGTGGCAGCATTATCCTCATTCGCGCCAGCGCCCGAGCTGGTGCACGTTGTTGTTGAGCTGTGGCAAACCCACCGCGCTGAAGAAATGGCTTTGCAGCAATTGCCGGAAGCGGCTTTGCTATGTGCCGAATTGTTCAGCCGCTTGCCGCACGATCCCAGTTTGATTCAAAGCACATGGCCGCACCCAGATTTTCCGGAGGCGGATGCACAAGCTTTGCAAGAAACCATGGCGACGATTTACTGGCAGATCATCCAAAAAGGCGAAACACCCGATCGGCTCGATCAGCTGATGAAATGTTTTTCGGTGATTCGTCTGCAGCCCGCCATTTATGATTTTATCGCCATGCGCGTATTGGCGATGGGCGCCACGGCCGATACCAGCCATGCGACGGAGTTCATCCAATTCAAAAGCGCACGACGCCAATTCGCCGCGAAAGTCGATCAAGCGATTCATTTGCTTGAAAGTCGTATCCACGCAGCATTTATCGATTGCAATGCGACGCAGTATTTGTCGTTAGCCGCCGCCAAAGATATCGCACGTATCGTGCTGCGCCGCTATGTGCACGATTACAACCATACCCCCGGTATCATGGAATTTCTCAGCGAGTTTGTGGTGCGCTACCGCCATCGCTTGAGCAGTGACACCCAAAGCGACGCTCATCTGTAACGGCTACGGATAAACGTCGCCCCGGTTGCTGCCGTTCGCTCGACCTCGCCACTCCCCCCTTCTCTGGATACAATGCACCGGCTTGCGCCTGGCGCAAACAAGACCGATAATATTTTTATGCATCGTATTGCATACTTATGCCAACGTGGCTATAGTGCAGTCCGTGGAGACGTCATGAGCGTTCAACACAAAGATCCCGTCCCGGTCGGCAAGCAAGGCCGCCAACAACTGATTTGCGAGCTGATCTCCAGTCAACCCGTGCACAGTCAGGAAGAGTTGGTCGAGCTGTTGTCGTTGCGGGGGGTCGAAACGACTCAGACCACGCTTTCGCGTGATCTGACCGAATTAAAAGTATTCAAAGGGCCGAATGGTTATGCATTGCCTGACGCTGTCGCGGTGGCTACATCGACGACGAACGAACTGAAGCGTGTGTTGGAGAACCTGACCGTCTCCATCGCACAAGCGAGTTCGTTGGTCGTGCTGAAAACACGACCTGGCCGGGCGCAACCGATTGCCTATGAATTGGATCGCAGCAACCTGCCACTCGTGGTCGGTACCGTCTGTGGTGATGACACTCTGTTTATCGCCACCCGCAGTGAAACCGACGCCGCCGAACTCATCCAACACCTCGAAAAACTGTCGGGCGTGATCTAAAACGCGACGCGCCCGCTTAAGGGCGCGTTATGCTGAAAAATATTCATTGTGCCATTGTCGGTGCCGGCGGTTATGTCGGTGCCGAGTTGGCGATGCTGTTGGTCAAACACCCGGCGGTTGCTTCCTTACAACTGTTCCATTCCGGTCGTGATAACTCTGATCAGCAAAAAAACAGCACACCGTTCTCGTTGCTGCATCCCCCCGCTCGTCACGTCATTGAACTGGATGTCGTTCCGTTTGCACTCGACAAAGTCAGTGCCGACATTGTTTTTCTGGCGACCCCTCACGAAGTCAGTGCGCATTTGGCGATGGCGCTGCTCGCGCAAGGCAAGGTGGTGCTTGATCTGTCCGGCGCTTTCCGTTTGAAAAAGGCCGGTCTCGCGCAATTGGTTTATGGTTTGCAAGAACATGAAGCCGCTTTGGTCAACGATGCGGTGTATGGCATTGCAGAATTTGTCGATCCAAAAATTCGTGCCGCCAAATTTATTTCGGTACCCGGTTGCTATCCAACTGCCGCCACGCTGGCGTTAAAACCGTTGGCCGACGCCGGTTGGCTGAGTGGTCAAGTCGCCCCTATCGTCAGCGCAGTGAGCGGTGTCAGCGGTGCCGGTAAAAAAGCACAGGCACATACACAGTTCTGTGAAGTCAGTTTGACACCGTATGGTGTGCACACACATCGTCATCAACCGGAAATTGCGCAGAACATTAACGGACCGGTAGTGTTTACACCGCACCTTGGTAATTTTAATCGCGGCATCTTGGCGTCGTGTTACGCCTATCTAAACAAGCCGGTAAAAGCCGATGCAATCGCATCGTTGTATCACGCCACCTATGCCGCGCACACGTTGATTCGTGTGTTACCGAATAACGAATGGCCCGCCATCAAAAATGTGGCTCACACGCCATTTGCCGATCTTGCCTTCAGCGTCGATGAAGCACAGCAGCAAGTGTCCGTGTTTGTGGCGATCGACAATCTGTTGAAAGGCGCCGCATCGCAGGCCATTCAACTGTTCAATTTGCAACAGGGTTTCGCCAGTCACACTGGCCTCATCGCAGGAGCGTAAACATGAAAACCGTGGTGATCAAATTAAGCGGTGCCGCACTTGAAGACGCGCAAGTCATTCATGACTTAGGCCATGCCATCACGCAATTGCAGCAGCAACTTACCCAGGTCGTGTTGGTGCATGGCGGCGGTAAGCAACTGGATGTTTGGTTAAACAAACTGAACTTCACCGTCGAAAAGCACAATGGCCTGCGTGTAACGCCACCGGATCAAGTTGAAGTGGTGACAGCGGTGTTAAGCGGGTTGCTCAACAAACAATTGGTGGCCAAGTTGGCACACCATCAGCTCAATGCGTGTGGTATCAGCTTGCTTGACGCAGGCATTACCAAAGCGGTGTTTCACGGCGAAACCAAACTCGGCAATGTCGGTTTGGTGCAGGCGTCAAATGGAGATCTGCTGAAGTTTATGCTCAGCAAGACCATGGTCCCCATCATTGCCAGTGTCGCCGCTTGTGACGGTCACCTGCTAAATGTCAACGCCGATGATGCCGCCGCCGCCATTGCCAAACTGATTGATGCCGATCGTTTGTTGTTATTGACCGATGTGAAAGGCGTGCTCGATCAATGCGGTCATTGCATTCACACATTGGACGCCAAAAGCACACAAGAACTCATCGACAAGCGTGTCATTTATGGCGGTATGGTACCGAAAGTACATGCTGCGTTGGCAACGGCGGAACAAACTCAATGTCCTGTCACGATCATGAGTTTTTACGATCTCACATCGCTGCCACAACTCGACAGCCAGCAACGCGCGGGCACGACATTTTTGCCCAGCAAAAACAAAAAAAACGTCGTATCGGAGTTGTCATGAAACATTACTTGAGTGGTACCGAACTGTCTGCTGCCGAAACCGAAGCCATTCTGGATCTGGCGATTCTGCTGAAACAATCGCCCGAACGATTTTCGCAAAGCTTGAAGGGCGTTAGCGTTGTCGGCTTGTTCGAAAAACCCAGCTTGCGTACACGCGTCAGCTTTGAAGTGGGCCTAAATCGCTTGGGTGCGCAAGCGATTTATCTCGACCATCAGCAAGAACGCATTGGTCAACGCGAGGCGATTAAAGACTACGCGCAAAACCTGTCGGTGTGGACACACGGTATTTTTGCGCGGGTATTTGATCATCAAACGCTAATCGACATGTCACGTTTTGCGAAGGTGCCGGTTGTCAATGCGTTATGCCAGCAATATCACCCATGCCAAGCACTGGCCGACGCTCAAACGATCAAAGAAATTTTTGGGCAAGTCAAAGACGTGCGTGTTGCCTATGTTGGTGACGGCAACAATGTTTGTCATTCATTGATGCTGATTGTTGCCGCCTTGGGTGGCCATGTCACAGTCGCAACGCCAACCTTGCATTCACCACAAGGTGCAATGGTGGAGCAAGCCAAAACGTTGGCAGCGATAAGTGGTGGAAGCGTCACCATGCTAAGTGACATTCAAAAGATCTCTTCACAGGACGTGTTGTACACCGACACGTGGATCTCAATGGGCAGCACCGCCAATAAAAATGACGTGTATCAACGCCTAGCGCCTTTTCAGATCAACACGGCGCTCGTGGAAAAAACGCAAGCGACTGCTGTGTTGCACTGTCAGCCCGCGCACCGTGATGTTGAGATCAGTAGTGACGTGATCGACGCACCGTATTCATATGTGTTGCAGCAGGCCGAAAATCGCCTGCATGCACAAAATGCGTTGTGGTTAAAGTTACTTAACAAAATTTAAACCATTCCTCATTCCCGATTCTTCTCACATCGATAGAAGAGGATTAGGGATGAGAAAATACAGAATGAAGCGAGGCTCTCATGAAGAATTCATCCGTAAAAAAAATCGTTCTGGCGTACTCTGGTGGTTTGGATACATCAGCAATTGTGCCGTGGTTAAAAGAGAACTACAACGCCGAAATCGTCTGCTTTGTTGGCGATATTGGCCAACCGCAGGATGATTTAAAAGGCGTCAAAGAAAAAGCCCTGAAAAGTGGCGCCAGCGACTGCCATGTTGTCGACTTAAAAGAAACGTTCGCGCGCGAAGTTATTTTCCCTTTGATGAAAGCCGGCACGGTGTACGAAGGCACCTATCTGCTTGGTACATCAATGGCACGTCCGATCTTGGCACGTGCCCAAATTGAAATTGCCCACAAAGTGGGTGCCGATGCCCTGGCTCACGGTTGCACCGGCAAAGGCAATGATCAAGTACGATTCGAAAGCGCCGCAGCGGCGTTGGCACCTGAGTTGAAAATTATCGCGCCGTGGCGCGAATGGTCCATGCGTTCACGGGAGGATCTCTTGGCGTATTTGGCCGAGCGCAACATTCCAACAACCGCCAGCGCGACGAAAATTTACAGCCGTGACGAAAATTCGTTCCATATTTCTACCGAAGGCGGCGTGCTCGAAAGCTCGTGGAATCCGCCGGTCGAAGAAATTTGGCAATGGACCAAACCGATCGATGCAACACCCGTTCAACCGTTGGACATCACGCTTGATATCGAGCATGGTGCTGTACGCAAAATCAATGACGAAGCCCTGTCACCGCATCAGGTGTTATCGGTATTGAATGAGCTCGGCGCGGCCCACGGCGTGGGACGCGTTGACTTAATCGAAAATCGTTTGGTCGGAATGAAATCGCGTGGCTGCTACGAAACTCCAGGCGGTACCATTTTGTTCAATGCGCTGCGCGGACTTGAACAAGTCGTTTATGATCGCGACAGCCTGAAACTGCGTCAGCAGTTGGCGTTGGAACTGGCCGAAAAAGTTTATGATGGCAAATGGTTTGTACCAGCCACGCAAGCGATTTTGGCGGCGATTGAAACGTTGGCGCAATCATTGACCGGTACCGTGGTGGTGCGTTTGCACAAAGGTCACGCCACCGTCACCCAACGCCAATCGCCCAATACGTTGTATTCGGAAGCGTTTGCTACGTTCGGCAAAGACGAGGTGTATAACCAATCGCATGCCGAAGGATTTATCCGTTTATTTTCTCTGCCTTCACGCATTCGCGCGCTGAAAGCCAAAGGAGTTGCCTGATGTTATGGGGTGGCCGGTTTGCCCACGCAACAGATGATCAGTTGTTTCGTGAATTCAACGATTCGCTGAAGTTTGATCGCCGTTTGGTTGAACAAGACATTCAAGGTTCGATCGCGTGGGCCAATGCGTTAAAACGTGTTGGCGTATTGAATCAAGACGAACTGTCCGCCCTGCACGGCGCATTGAAATCGCTGTTGCGCAGTGTTCACGAAAATCCTGACAGCGTGCCCTACTCTGGTGCGGAAGATGTGCACAGCTGGGTTGAGTCTGAACTGATTCAACGCGTGGGCGATTTGGGCAAAAAATTGCACACCGGTCGCTCACGCAATGATCAGGTGACGACTGATTTGCGTTTATGGGTAGAAACCACTTGCGTCGATTTATTGGCTCAGCTGCGAGCCGTGCAACATGCACTGTGCAATTTGGCGGCAACACATATCGATACGATTTTCCCTGGCTACACCCATTGGCAACGGGCGCAACCGATTCGCTTTGCACATTGGTGTCTTGCCTATTTCGAAATGTTCGATCGTGACATCAAACGGCTCGAGTGCGTGCTTGAACATGTCGACGAATGCCCACTGGGTTCGGGCGCGCTCGCGGGCACAGGCTATGCCGTCGATCGCCAATTGCTGGCCAAAGATCTGGGCTTTGCTACTGCTACACGCAACTCACTTGATGCCGTGTCCGATCGTGATTTTGTATTGGAATTGATGTCGGCTGCTGCTATCAGTCAAATGCATATGTCTCGTTTATGCGAAGACATTATTTTTTATTGCACCGGTGAAGCGGCACTGATGCAACTGGGCGACAGCGTCAGCACCGGCTCCAGCTTGATGCCACAGAAAAAAAATCCGGATGCGGCCGAGCTGATTCGTGGTAAAACCGGTCGCATTTATGCAAGCTTGAACGCGCTGCTGGTAACAATGAAAGGCTTGCCGTTGGCGTACAACAAAGATATGCAAGAAGATAAAGAAGCCTTGTTCGATGGCGTTGATCAGTGGTCGTTATGTTTGCGTATCGCCGCTAAAATGATTGCGACGATCACAATTAACAAAGACAACGCGCTGGCAGCAGCACAAGGCGGCTACAGCAATGCGACGGAATTGGCGGATTATCTCGTTAGCAAACAAGTCCCGTTTCGCGAAGCGCATCATATCGTCGGTGAAATTGTGCGCTACGCACTCGAACAGAAGAAACCGCTCGAAGCACTCAGTTTGTTGGAGTTGCAAAAATTTCAACCCATGATCGCCAGCGATGTGTATCCGGCCTTGTCACTTGAAGCCGCGTTGGAAAAGCGCAACGTGATCGGCGGCGTCGCACGCTCGCAAGTGCAAGCACAAATCGCGGCGGCGCAACGCAAACTGCAAGCCGGCGACACTTATGACAATTTGGTACGCAAAGCCACTGTGCACGATGTCAGCGCGATTTTGTCACTGGTCAATCACTGGGCCGATATTGGCGAGAACCTGCCACGTTCACACGCCGACATCGTGTCGCATTTGCAAGACTTTGTCGTCGCCGTTAAGGACGGCAAAGTCGTTGGCTGCGCCGCGTTGTACATCTACAACGAAGAGATCGCCGAAATCCGTTCGCTGGGTGTTTGGCCACAGGCTCAAGGTCAAGGGTTGGGACAGGAAATCGTGCGCGTTCTGAATCAACGTGCTGCTGATTTGGGCCTCAAGAAAGTGCTGGTGCTGACGCGGGTACCGCGCTTTTTTGAAAAGCTCGGCTTTTCACGTGATGTGAAGCAAAACCTGCCGGAAAAGGTGCTAAAAGACTGTCAGTTCTGCCCCAAACTCAACGCCTGTGACGAAACGGCGCTGATTTACTGGCCACAAGCCGCGATCAGCAGCAACGCCGCGTAGATTAAGGATTTGCCCACAAAATCAGTTACTTGGCGGGCAAGTTTTAATCAGGGTCAGTGTCAAAAAGCCGTTGCAAGGCGCAGGTAGATCAGGCAATATGCGCGCCCTCAACGACAGGCGCATAGCTCAGCTGGTTAGAGCACCACCTTGACATGGTGGGGGTCGTTGGTTCGAGTCCAATTGCGCCTACCAATTCTTACAAAAAGCGGCTTATCAGCCGCTTTTTTGTTGCCCGCGATTTCGATAGTTTGTGCGTACGAATCTCACTGAACCCATTACCAGCACATGACCATCAGAAAGTCATTAACTCGTTTTGTCGTCATCGCAGGACTGCAGTGGATCTTAGACGCCGACGCAGTAAAGCCATTTACACAAAGTCACTGTAGAGGGCTATCTCCCGATTCACTGACAATAATGTTTAGTAATACCCACGATTTACGTACGATCACCTTTAATTCTAAGAACCAAACCATCACCTTCAAAGGCACAACCTATCGCGATTGGAAATGGCGTGCCCCTTACTCGAGTATCAAAACAATCACGCTAGATGAACAAAAGACGTTATCCCTTGAGTTTAGCCAACGTCATCCGCTTGCTTTGGGGCACATAAATGATTCTTGTGAATTTCGCTTAGAGCAACACCTGAAAAACCAAACACCATTTAGCGCCTCTTGAACGAATAGCAGCCGTCATCACTTGATCACTTCGTTCGATTGCAGCCGTGCGAGAATTGACTCAACGCTGTCCGTCACCAACAATTCATCTTCGTTGCCGCCCAAGCCATAAACAAACGTCAAACGCGTCGTGTCATCATCGGTGGACAATGTGACAACATGTTCAAAGTTCACGATCACATCGCCGCCGCCATCTTGTGTTAACTTCAATAATTTCATCGAATCACTCCATTGTATGGTCAAAGGTTGCGGAAGTTTAGAACGGAATAGCTTGCCCCTCCGTGCCAATAGCCATTCGGTACGTGGGCATCGGGCACAATCCATCTATATAATATTGCTCAGATAGCAACGATTATCCACCTTGATACGACATGATTCATTGCAATGGGTCATGCACGAACAGGAAGTCATAGTGATGTCGATCAATCAATCGCCGGCTTGGCAGGCTTTGTTGCAACACCAACAGTCAATCGCCGGCACTCATCTGCGTGAATGGCTAAATGACGCGGTTCGCCAGCAAATGTTGTTTTTCGAACACGACGGCATATTGCTGGATTGCACACGTCAAAATGTCAGCGCTACAACATTGCCATTGCTGTTGTCGCTGGCGGAGCAGCAGCAAGTGCCGGCGCAGATCCAGGCGATGGCGTCAGGCGACAAAATCAATCGCAGTGAGGCGCGTGCAGCATTGCACATGGCGTTACGGGCCAGCGGACAAGATCATTATGCGGTGGATGGCAACAACGTGGTGCCGAATGTGTTGGCGGTACGCGATCAGATCCGACGATTTTCCGATCAAGTTCGCAGCGGTCAATACCGTGGCGCAAGCGGAAAAATGCTGCGCAACACCATTGTTGTTGGCATTGGTGGTAGCTATTTGGGCAGCGAATTTGTCGCCGAAGCACTGGCTACGGATCGCGACTGTGCCGCTGCCGCCGACAAACGTCAGCTGCGTTTTTTAGCCAATATCGATCCGATTGATATCGCGCGTGCAACTAAAGATATTGATCCGGCCGAAACACTTGTCG
Source organism: Enterobacterales bacterium (assembly GCA_041914905.1). GTDB lineage: Bacteria > Pseudomonadota > Gammaproteobacteria > Enterobacterales > Permianibacteraceae > Permianibacter. The sequence goes on along the minus strand of JAYSCL010000051.1, from coordinate 13,822 downwards.
TCATCATTTCAAAAACGTTTACCACCGCCGAAACGATGTTGAACGCCCAAGCGTTAAAACGCTGGCTGGTGTCAGCATTGGGTGAAAGCGCAGTGCAACAGCATATGCTCGCCGTCAGCAGCAACGTGGTCGAAGTACAAAAGTTTGGTTTGCGCGTGGACAACATCTTTGCCATGTGGGATTGGGTAGGCGGTCGTTATAGCGTTTGTTCGGCAGTTGGTTTGCTGCCACTGGCGTTGCAATTTGGATTCCCGGTCGTTGAGCAATTTTTGGCGGGTGCACGAGCGATCGATCAGCACTTTCTTCGCGCTGAACTGCGACAAAATCTGCCCGTCATTCTCGCACTGTTTGCCATCTGGAATATCAACTTTTTGCATCGACCAGTGCACGCGCTGCTGCCCTATTGTCAGGCATTGCACCGATTCGCGGCGCACATTCAGCAAGTTGAAATGGAGTCCAATGGCAAACGCGTTCAGCACAGCGGTGAACCACTGCCAATAGAAACCGGCGCCATTGTATTCGGCGAGCCCGGCACCAATGCACAGCATTCGTTTTATCAATTGATTCATCAAGGGCGCGTGGTGCCGGCTGATTTTATTGGTTTTGCACAATCTCAATACGATGTTCAAAGCGCGGCGGCACTGTCGCACCATGATGAATTGATGGCAAACTTTTTTGCACAACCCGACGCACTTGCACTCGGCAAGACACGCGCCGAATTACTACAAGAAAATGTGCCAACTTCATTGTTGGGGCACAAAGAGTTCCCGGGCAATCGTCCTTCCAATGTGCTGTTATTTTCGCGACTCAATCCTTACACCTGCGGTCAATTGTTGGCGTTGTATGAACATCGCACCGCCGTGCAGGGTTTTATTTGGCAATTGAACAGCTTTGATCAATGGGGCGTTGAACTCGGCAAGGTGCTGGCGAAGGGCATTCGGCAATCGATGCTGCAACTGCACGAACAGAAAGCGGCGGCGAATCCTTTGCCATTGAGTACGCAAAGGCTGCTGGAACACTATTGGAAACAGCGAAAATAATGGTGGCGGCTTGCCCGCCACCAATCAACGTTCAACGCCTGATGTGCGGCAATCAATCTTGCTTCTCAAAAAATAACGTTACTTCGCCCACTGTAATACCCCATTTTTTCATTTGGGCTTTATTGAACAAACGCTTTTGATCGAATTGCCACATCCAATCATCAAAAGTAAATTCGTACGTTTCCCCGTCAACCGGCACGTTCAATGTATACCGCCAACGCAAAGCTCTGCCGTTAGTCAAGCCTTCTGCTTCGCCTAGTACATCCCCCGCGACGCCGCGATACTGTCCGGGAGATAGCTCGCTGATTGTCCAGATCCGAGTTTGCTTTTCGCCATCGTCGAACTCGAATTGCTCGTGCAATGTCCCAGTTGAGCCTTGCCACTCGCCACGCAAATCAACCGTGAAACTGCGGACGACTTTGCCGCTGTAGTCTTGAAACAAACCGTACGCTTTGATATTGCCGTTGAAGTATTCACGTAACTGCAATGATGGTTGGCTGCCACGGTAATCCTCAATTGATGCGGCGCATGCCGTCAATAACAACATGAGCCCGGCGATAAGCGTCGTTTTCATTCACTGCTCCCCTGTCCAGATAACTGTTTTTGGAGTTCGGCGAACTCGGCTTGCTCATGCAACCAAATCGCTAAAAAAGCTGACGTAAACGAGGTTGAATCCATCGTTCCGGCCAATTTGCCATTGACATAGAAAGAGGCTCGCTGATCATCATCGACGTAACAGACGATCACATCGCCCTCTTTCACATCCGGCCACAGCGCGCGCAGCTGCGTCAACCATTCTGAAGAAGCACTAAGACGCAACCTGAGATCTTGCCAAGCCTCGCGTGTTTTATTGATCAGATCATCGGCTTTTATCTCTCGCGCATAGCGAATTTGCAACGCAAACGGTGTTGGCACCGAGTCAATCGACGCGATTGGTTTGCCGTCGATACTCCATGTACTGGCGTCGTAAACGTGAAAACCAAAGTAACGCAAACGACCCTGGCCGATAAGCGATAATTGGTCGAGCGGCGCGGGCAACAACAGAGTGTCTGCCACAGCAACAGAACAGAACAAGAACAGGTACAACACACATGCGCGCAACATCATATAAAGACCTGATTCAGTGTAAGCGGTGGCAGTAACGTAGCCCGACAAACGTGATAGCCCAGGATACCGACCACACAACAAAAACCCATAGCGCTGATACGGACAGCGCGCCCAATTGGATGCCACCCCAGTAACTGAGCGGGCCAAAAATGGCGCCAAAAACCAGCGAAAGCCACCACGGTTTCGTGAGCAGCATGGCATATAACGTCGAATAGGAAAGCAAGAAAATGAGCCACAGCGGCAATAGCCAAAACGGCGTGAAGGTAAAACGCACCCAACCAAATAAATGTAACGCAACATCAAGGGCAATGCAGAAACCCGCCAGCGCCAAGCCGCGCCAATTACGCGTAAAGGCCGCAAGTTGATGACGAAAGAGGAACAGACAAAAAGGAAACGCGCACCACGCGGCGACGTTGCCATAGCGTACACACAAAAACCAAAAAACATTAAAGGCGATAAGATAAAACCAAAAACGATGATTGGGCATCAGGGCAAACGCGCTTGTGCGCGGGGTTTGTGGAACAGGTACTGACCACAACTGATCGTGCGTTCGAGAAAACCACCTTCACAATAGCACAGATAATAGTGCCACAACCGATAAAACCGCTCGTCATAGCCCAATTTATGGATCGTTGGCCAATTGGCAAAAAAGCGATCGCGCCAATCGCGCAGAGTTCGCGCATAGTCAAGACCGATATCGTGCAAGTGACGTAGTTGTAAGTCAGTACAATCGCGCATGCACTCAAGAATACGAGTCGATGACGGCAGAGCTCCACCCGGAAAAATATAGCGCTGAATAAAATCGACATGCTTTGCCGCATACGCATAACGCTGATCAGCAATGGTAATCGATTGAATCAACATAACACCGTTGTCTTTGAGCAATCGTGAGCAGGCGGAAAAATACGTTGGCAGAAAATCCAGTCCAACGGCTTCGATCATTTCGATCGACACCAACTTGTCATATTGCCCCGTGAGATCTCGATAATCTTTTAGCAGAAGCGTGATCCGATCTTGCAAGCCCGCGGCGGCAATGCGACGCGAGGCCTCATCAAATTGCGCTTGCGAAATGGTCGTCGTTGTTACATGACAGCCGTAATGCGTTGCCAAATAAATTGCCATGCCGCCCCAACCACTGCCAATTTCCAGAATGCGATCACCTGGTTCAATGGCCAGCTTTTCCGCGACAGTGCGTAATTTGAATTCAGCCGCCTCGTTGAGTGACGCCTGTGCATGCGGATAGATCGCACTGGAGTACATCATCATCGGATCAAGGAACTGTTCAAACATGGCATTACCCAGATCATAATGCGCATGAATATTGTGTTTGGCGTTACGACGTGAATTGCGGTGGCGAAAATGCAAAAAGCGTCGCACCGGTTGCATGAGCCAATCAGCGGGAGACTCCATCACGTCTAACAAACTCATATTGCGCGCAAACACTTGCACAAGTCCGGTCAAATCCGGTGTTGACCAACTGCCAGCCATATAAGCTTCGGCCGCGCCGATGCTACCGCCCAACGCGATGTCGACCCAAGCATCACCATCATGAATATCGAGCACAATAACGGGGGCCGACGCGTCTCCTACGAAGGTTTGTACTCCATTTTCAACGATGCACAAACGTGCCGATTGGAGTTGCTGTAACACCTGCAAGACTTGACGACGACAAAACGTTGTCAACCAGCCCATTTGTTGTTTTTCGACGAGAGGCATCGGTACGCTCATGTCATATCCTTGGCGTCATTATTCGGGTGAGTGTAAAAAGGTGCTCGTTTGATAAACATTTTCAGTGCTTGCCAATAGATCCCCAGCAGGGTTTTGAGTGCTTGCGGCAAATGCATCCACAACTCACGATCGAGCTGCGCGGCGTCGACGGGCTTTAGCTGCAAAACCAGGGAAGACTTGAACACCACGGCGTTCTCGCGCGTATTGGTTATCCCTATACGAAGTTGATCCGGTTTCAGATTGAACTGCCACAGATACTGCAGATCCATCGGCAAAAAAGGCGACACATGAAACGACTTATCGTGGCTCGGTTGCATTTGCGCCGATCGCGTATCCAAGGCATACACATGACGTTGAAACCACGGCGTGTTATGCACCTCGGCGACAACGGCGACAGGCTGCTCATTGTGCCGATCAAAACAGAAATACAGTGTTAGCGGATTGAAACAAAAACCCCAGCAGCGGGGTGCGGTCAGCATCATCACCCGCCCATCAAATGCCAAAGACAACTGCGTCGCGACAATTTGCCGTACACGTTCCTTTAATGCCAACTCAGGTTGATCAAGAAAATCACGACGGCGGAACCAGCCCAATGCGACGCGACGCGAGGACCACCAGCGGGTGGCCGCGAACAAGGTGTCAACGTCATCAAGATCAAGCAGTACTTGCCGCATCGCATACACAAAGCGATGACGCGGCGACATCATGCGCTGATGCACCAACGTTCCGCTAGCAATGCAATGTTGTTGAATTAACATGAGCGTATTTGCTCGATGACGCGCAACGCGCTGTTCACACCATCTTCGTGAAAACCATATCGCCAGTAGGCGCCACAAAAATAGCTTCGATTTTGCCCACTGATTTCAGCATGACGCTTTTGCGCGGCGACGGCAGCGGGCGTAAATTGCGGATGAGCATAGTCATAACGGCCCAATACGTGCTGTGGGGCGATATCACCACTGCGATTCAATGTCACACAAAACGTTTCAGGCGCCTGAATACCTTGTAGCAGATTCATGTTGTAGGTCACTGTCGGTAATCCGCTGTCGTTTTTCGGCAAACGATAGTTCCACGCCGCCCAAGCACGTCGTGCACGCGGCAACAAACGCGTATCCGTGTGCAAAATGACTTCGTTGTTTTGATACTTTATCGCGCTCAACACATCGCGCTCACCGATGCTTGCATCGTCTAGAACGGCCAATGCCTCATCACTGTGATTCGCAAACACAACGGCATCAAAATCCATTTGCTGACCACTCGCAGTTTTGATCGCAGCGGCACGTTGGTTACGCGTGACTTGAACTACCGCATCGCCCGCGATAAAACGCGCTGAACAGTGCTTTTGCAATTGCTTGATATAACAATGGCTACCACCGCGGATCACATACCATTGCGGACGATCGTTGATATTGAACAAACCGTGGTTATCACAGAACTGCAAGAAGAATTGCAACGGGAACTGCGCGACATCGCGCAAAGGCGTTGACCAGATGGCCGCCGTCATCGGTACCAGATAATGCGACACAGCCGCGCCGCTTATGCCGGTTTCTCGCAAAAAGTCACCTAACGTTGCGTCGTAATCAACTCGTTCTTTAACAAGCCATGATTTCGCTTCACGATTCAGTTGCAATATGCCAGCAATGAGCTGCCAAAAACGTGGCGAGAACAGATTGCGCCTCTGTGCAAACAAGGTGTTCAATGTGGTGCCGTTGTACTCCAGTCCGCTGGTTTCACAGGCCACACTAAAGCTCATGGTCGTTTTTTGCTTTTCGACACCCCAAACGGACAGCAGCTCCAAAAAGTTAGGATAGGTTTTATCATTGCACACGATAAAGCCGGTATCAATCGCATACTCACCACTGGCTACATTCACAGGAACCGTGTGCGTATGGCCGCCGATATAGTCGTTTTTTTCAAAGACGGTGACATCGTGATCGCGTGACAGATGCCAAGCACATGTCAAACCTGAAATACCGCTACCGATAATGGCTATTTTTTTCATTGTTTTTGTAATCGTCCGGTCAGTTGTTGTTGAATATAAAGTGGTAAAGCACCCAGTAGCTTCAGCCATAAAGTAAAGCGGCGAGGAAAATGTATATCACGCTGACGCGCTTCTATCCCTTCTACGATGTACTCCGCTGCCAATTCGGCCGTGATTTGACACGGCATGGCAAAATCATTTTTATCGGTCAGTGGCGTTTTGACAAAACCCGGTGAAACGACGTGAACGGTGATGCCCTTTCGTTGCCAAGCCAAACGCAAAGTATGCAAAAAATACGACATGGCCGCCTTTGATGCACCGTAATATTCCGCCCGCGGCAAAGGCAAGTAGGCCGCTGAGCTGGACACGCCAACCAGCTGCGGTCGTTCGCCCAACTGCAACACAGGTAACACGTGTTCAGTAACGCGTGCCAATCCGATCAAATTCGTGTCGATAACTCGTTGAAATACCGCAGAAGAGACGATGCCATCGTCAACGTATTCACAAATACCGGCGTTATAGATCGCAACATCCAGCGCCGCCCATTGTTCACCCACAATGGCAACCGCCGCCGCGACACTGTCGGCATCGGTCACATCGCAGCGAATCACTAGCGCCTGTTTGGCATACGTTGCGTGCAATGCATCAAGTGATTCGGTGTTGCGCGCGGACATTGCGACTTGATGACCGTCTTGCAACAAGCGCTGTGCCAGCGCATAACCAATGCCGCTGCTGGCTCCGATAATCCAGTAACGTCGACTCATGCTGCCAACCGCGCGCGAATTTTAGCGATGACAAACCGCATAATCGGCAGTTGTTCGTAGAGCATGGCTCCTGCATCAAAGTAATCGCGATGGTAGAAAATTTTCTCGTCAAAACCCAGAAAAGTTGAGCCTGGCACAACAATAGCCTGCCCGTTGTTCAATCGTGGATGTTGAAACGTCATCGTCCATGTCAACATCGCTTGCTTGTCTTGAATGAAGGTGCTGCCATATTCGAAATGAATGCTTTGCACATTTTCATACATCTGCGCGATATATCGTTCAAATGCCGGTAATCCGTTGATTTGATGAAACGGATCGACGAACTCGATATCGGGTGCGTACACCTCTTTCACCAAAGCAATGCTGTCTTTGTTCAGTTGCTGATACATGGTTTTGACGCGTTCGATCAATTGCTCACTCATGCCCACTCACCTGCCCTTACTCGTCGTTGTTCTTGCAATTGCTGAAAATGAGCGATAGCGCGAGCCCGTGATGCCGACAGATCAACAATTGCGGGTGGATAATTCAAACGCGCTCCAGTTTCATGCAAACGAACACTTGGTTCGTGCGCCAATTCGGGCATGTAACGTCGAATATAATCGCCATCGGGATCAAAGCGTTGGCCCTGCGTAACGGGATTGAAAACACGAAAATACGGTGCGGCATCGGTGCCGACGGATGCACTCCATTGCCACCCACCATTATTAGCCGCCAGATCACCGTCAATCAAATGTTGCATAAAAAAACGCTCACCCCAACGCCAATCAATAAACAAGTTTTTGGTCAGGAAGCTGGCAACAATCATCCGACAACGATTGTGCATCCAGCCAGTTTGCAACAATTCGCGCATGGCGGCATCGACAATGGGCACGCCCGTGCGCGCTTCACACCATGCGCGAAAATCGGCTTCATTATGCGACCAAGGCAGTTGGTCGGTATATAAGAGAAATGGCTTATGTTTCGACAATCGCGGTGTCAATGCTAATAGGTGATTATAAAATTCACGCCACAGCAATTCGCCAATAAATTTTTCCGCGCCTTCACGATCGTCGGCACGGTGTATGGATTGGATCTGAGCAAAGATCTGACGCGGTGAAATAACTCCGAGCGCCAAATAGGGTGACAATAAACTGGTTCCTTGCTGCGCTGGAAAATCACGCCGTTCAGCGTAATGGCGGATAGCTGTATCGATGAACATCGTCAAATGCTGCTGTGTTTTGGTTTCGCCGATCCACCAAGACGACGACACCTCATGTTCGCGCACCGACCACGGCAGCACGGGTGCCTGAATTTTTTTGCGTGCCATCGGCGCAGGCGCCACGACCGGTGGTGCACGCTCCAACATGACTCGCGCATTGCGTGCATACGGTGTAAAGACACTATAAGGCGCCCCCTCACCGTTCAATACCGAGCCCGGTCGCAACAACAGGCGATCACAATAATGAAAAACCTCACGACCATCTTGCTCAAACAATTGGGCAGCCAAGCTATCGCGACGCTTTTCGTGTTCACCGTATTCATCATTAAAAAATAATCGCGTCACACCATGTTGTTGCGCAAAAGCCAGCAATGCCTGCGGAATCTTCCAGAAGGATGGCTCTTCAATGATGTGCAGCGGAATACCCAGGTCAGCCAGCGTCGTCGACAAAGCCGACAAATGCGCTTTGATAAAAGACAGACGAACGGGCGCGGTATCGTGAAGTTGATGCTGACCCGAACTCCAGACATAGACGGCGAGGACAGGCCCTCCCATCTCGGCGGCACTGGATAGCGCCGAGTTATCCTGACTTCTTAGGTCATTTCTTAACCAAACCAAATTCACAATGGCCCCCATTTTTTCGTCGCAACGCAGCGGTCATGCTGACGTGGCACGCTACACGCTATGGCGAGCGAACTCGTCAGCGCTCTTGATACGAACAAATCGGGCAAAATGGATGAGCTAAAAGGAGACATTTGTAACATGACACGCCCCTCCAGTTTCAGCCGTGCTGAACTTGAACGTTGTACTACCGGTGAGGTGTATGGCGAAAACAACGGCAAATTGCCGTCTGACAATATGTTGATGTTTGACCGCATCACGCTTATTTCCAATGAAGGCGGTGAGTTTGGCAAAGGTGAGATCCGCGCTGAGCTCGATGTAAAACCCGATCTGTGGTTTTTCGGCTGCCACTTTAAAGGCGATCCCGTGATGCCTGGCTGTCTCGGCCTTGATGCGTTATGGCAGCTGGGCGGTTTCTTCCTGGTATGGCTTGGCTTACCTGGCCGAGGCCGTGCGTTGGGTGCCGGAGAAATCAAGTTTTTTGGTCAAGTGCTGCCGACCGCCAAATTGGTTCAATACCAACTGAACATCAAACGCGTGATTGCACGTAAATTGACCATGGTCATTTGCGACGGCACCGTGAGTGTCGATGGCAAGGCCATTTACTCGTGCAATGATTTGCGCATCGGTTTGTTTACGTCGATGGACGCATTGAACGGTGCTTAAAGCACTGTCCAAGAAATAGAAGGCCAGCTTTGCTGGCCTTTTTTATGATTGGGGCGCATGCCAGCGTGCTGCTACAATGCTAAAGTCATTTCGTACTCTGTCTAACTGCTAATGAAAATTCGCACCGCTGTGATTCCTGTTGCTGGCTTGGGTACACGCATGCTGCCCGCATCGAAAGCAATTCCCAAAGAAATGTTGCCGATTGTCGATAAGCCAATCATTCAATACATCGTGGAAGAATGTGCCGCAGCCGGATTGACGCAAATTATCTTCGTTACTCATTCGTCCAAAAACTCGATCGAAAATCATTTCGATCGCAGTTTCGAATTAGAAACCACGCTGGAAAAACGTGTTAAACGCCAGCTGCTGGACGAAATGCAAAGCGTTTGCCCCAGCTCAATCAGTTTGATTCACGTTCGTCAGGGCGAAGCCAAAGGATTGGGCCATGCGATAAATTGTGCGTATCCGGTCATTGGTGATCAACCCTTTGCCGTTGTATTGCCTGATGTGTTGATTGACGATGCGGCCTGCAACCTGACGAAAGATAATTTGGCCGACATGCTGGCTCATTTCGAGCAGGACAATATCAGTCGCATTTTGGTTGAGCCGGTGCCGGAGCAAAACGTCAACCAATACGGCATCGTCAATTGTGTTACCGAACCGACCGACGCGATGCCATCGGTGGCGATGACCGAAATTGTCGAGAAACCGGCGATTGGTACCGCGCCCTCCAATCTAGCGGTTGTGGGTCGTTATGTTTTTTCGGCGACCATTTGGCCTTTGTTGGCGAAAACGCCGCTGGGCGCCGGCGGTGAAATTCAATTGTCCGATGCGATAGCGATGCTGTTGGAAAAAGAATCCGTACATGCCTATCACATGGTCGGCAAAAGCCACGATTGCGGCCAGAAATTGGGCTATATGAAAGCCGTTGTTGAATACGGACTACGTCATCCTGAATTGGGCGCTGCATTCAAAACGTATTTGAAATCGCTGACCTAGGCGTCAAGCTATTGTAACGATTGTAGGGCGGCCTTCAGGCCGCCATGGCGCCATGGCGCCATGAACGGCGACCGACAACAGAAATCAGAAAAAACAAAAAAGGCGGCCTGAAGACCGCCCTACAAAAAACCTTTTCATGCTAATTTGATCAACGCTTTGTCCTGCAACGCCGCAATTTCATCACGTAATTGCGCGGCCATTTCAAATTCAAGATTGCGCGCGTGCGTCAGCATTTTTTGCTCAAGTTGTGCAATTTTCTTCATCAATTGATCTGGTGACAGATCGCCGTATTGAGCGGTTTTATCGGCAACTTTACGTACCTGCTCACCGCGTCCACCTCCACCGGTATCCAGAATATCGGCGATATTCTTCTTGATGCCCTTCGGCGTAATACCATGTAGTTTATTGAACTCATCTTGGATCTGACGACGACGATCGGTTTCATTAATGGCTTTCTGCATCGAGTCCGTCATTTTGTCCGCGTATAAAATCGCTTTGCCATTCAAGTTTCGGGCGGCGCGACCGATCGTCTGAATCAATGAGCGTTCAGAACGCAAAAATCCTTCTTTGTCGGCATCCAAAATCGCAACCAACGACACCTCAGGAATATCGAGACCTTCACGCAGCAAGTTGATGCCTACCAACACATCGAACGCCCCCAAACGCAGATCGCGAATAATTTCGACGCGTTCGACAGTGTCGATATCGGAATGCAAATAGCGTACACGAATCCCGTGTTCGGCCATGTATTCCGTTAAATCTTCTGCCATGCGCTTTGTTAACGTGGTGACCAACACACGCTCATTTTGCGCGGCACGGCGTTTGGCTTCTGACAGTAAATCATCCACCTGTGTTGCTACCGGACGAATTTCGATCGTCGGATCGAGCAAACCGGTTGGACGTGCCACCTGTTGCACCACTTGGCCGGCTTTTTGTTGCTCATATGGCCCCGGTGTGGCCGATACATAAATCGTTTGCGGCGTTAATCGCTCAAATTCCTCGAAGCGCAAGGGGCGGTTATCCAGCGCCGATGGCAAACGAAAACCGTATTCGACCAGTGTTTCTTTGCGTGAACGATCGCCTTTGTACATTGCGCCGATTTGTGGCACCGTCACGTGAGATTCGTCCAGCACGATCAGCGCGTCGGGCGGCAAATAATCGATCAATGTCGGCGGTGGTTCACCGGGCTGACGACCAGATAAATAGCGTGAATAGTTTTCAATGCCGGAACAGTAACCCAATTCGATCATCATTTCGATATCAAACTTTGTCCGCTCTTCGATACGTTGGGCCTCGATCAGTTTATTATTTTTACGAAAGTACTCCAAACGAATTTTCAACTCATCTTTTATCTGATCAACCGCCTTCAGCACCGTATCACGCCCCGTCACATAATGCGTTTTCGGATAAAAGGTAAAACGTGCCAGCTTGCGGATCACCTCGCCGGTCAAGGGGTCAAATTCGGTCAGACTGTCGACTTCTTCATCAAACAACTCAATCCGAATCGCGTTACGTTCACTTTCGGCCGGAAACACATCAATGACATCGCCTCGCACGCGAAACGTTCCGCGCTGAAAATCAATATCGTTGCGCGTGTATTGCATTTCGGACAGCCGGCGCAACAGATCGCGAGAGTTCAACACCTCGCCGCGCATCACATGCAACACCATGCTCAAGTACGATTCCGGATCACCCAAACCATAAATCGCTGACACCGACGCGACGATGATCGCATCGCGACGCTCCAAAATGGCACGCGTCGCCGACAAGCGCATTTGTTCAATATGATCGTTAATCGATGCGTCTTTTTCGATGTACGTGTCCGATGCCGGCACATACGCCTCGGGCTGATAATAGTCGTAATAGGAGACGAAATACTCCACCGCATTGTTAGGGAAAAATTCTTTAAATTCGCCGTATAACTGCGCAGCCAACGTTTTGTTGTGCGCCATGATCAGCGCCGGTCGTTGCAGCTGTGCAATAACATTGGCAATCGTAAACGTCTTGCCGCTGCCGGTAACGCCCAAAAGCGTTTGATGCGACAAACCATCATTGAAGCCTTGAATCAAACCGGCGATGGCTTTGGGCTGATCGCCGGCCGGTTTGAAGTGAGTTGCAAGTTCGAATTCGCGTGACATTGCCAACAACAATGAAGAACACAGGGAATCAAGCTTATCAGGTGGGATACGGCTTTTCGCTAAGCTGCCGACGCGCTACTGACATCGTAATGTCAGTAGCCTAGTCGAGACAAACACCCAAGGCATTCGTTAGTCCAACACAACTTGGCTACCGATCTTCGAATGGAACAACCAATAGTCAGTAACATGGACGTCGCCGCGGCCTTGATTTGCCGCATGATTATTCACTATTTAGACTTCCAAACTGACGCCCCCCTCCTTAGAATTCAAGCCCCTTTTCGCTACGGAAAACCATCGTGGAAATCAAGCTTGCCAACCGCACTTTTGCGGTTAAACCATCCCCTACTCTGGCTGTTGCTGCGCGTGCCGCCGAATTGAAAGCACAAGGTCGCAATATCGTTGGGTTGGGCACCGGCGAGCCGGATTTTGATACACCGGAGCACATCAAAGAAGCCGCGATTGCGGCCATCCGCAAAGGCGAAACCAAATACACCGCCGTCGAAGGTACGCCGGCACTTAAAGATGCCGTCATTGCCAAATTCAAACGCGACAATGGGTTGAGTTACACCCGCAAACAGATCCTTGTATCGGTCGGTGGCAAGCAAAGCTTTTACAACCTATGCCAAGCCTTGTTGAATCCAGGTGACGAGGTAATCGTGCCGGCACCTTACTGGGTGTCCTACCCCGACATGGTGCTACTTGCCGAAGGCAAGCCCGTCATCATTACCACGACCTATGAACAAAAGCTCAAGATCACCGCCGAGCAACTTGAAAAAGCCATCACGCCTAAAACGCGCTTGGTCGTCATCAACAGCCCGAGCAATCCCTCAGGCATCGCTTATTCAGCCGACGAGTTAAAAGCGCTGGCCAGTGTGCTGCTGAAACACCCTAACGTGCTGATCGCGACCGACGATATGTACGAACACATTTTGTGGACCGGTGAAAAGTTCACGAACATTCTCAATGTATGCCCGGAACTGTATGACCGAACCATCGTGTTAAATGGCGTATCCAAAGCCTATGCGATGACTGGATGGCGTATCGGTTATGCGGCTGGCCCTGAAAAATTAATTGCTGCCATGGGCATGGTGCAATCGCAATCGACATCGAACCCGAGCTCGGTATCGCAAGCCGCCGCAGTAGCCGCCCTGAACGGCGATCAAAGTTGTATGGTGCCGATGATTAAGGCATTTAAAGAACGTCACGATTGGTTGGTGGCAGAGCTCAACAAGATTGACGGTGTAAAATGCTTGCCGTCTGATGGAACGTTTTACGCGTTCCCGAACTGCGAAGGCTTGATCCGCAAATTAGGATTGAAAGATGACCTCGCCTTGACCGAATTGCTGATCGACAAGTTCGATTTGGCCTTAGTCCCAGGAGGTGCATTCGGTGCGGTGAACCACGTGAGGTTGTCGTATGCGACATCGATGACGGTGTTGGAAGAGGCCGTGAAGCGGTTTAAAGCGGCGGCAGCTTCAGCATCGTAATAAATTCAGCACTCGTTTTGTAGGGCGGCCTTCAGGCCTAATGCCGATCAGTTAGACGATTTTATGTCGTTGTAGGGCGGCCTTCAGGCCGCC
>JAYSCL010000050.1:0-28828 GCA_041914905.1 Enterobacterales bacterium | reverse complement strand
AACGACAAACTCTGACAACTGACAACTGACAACTGACAACTGACAACTGACAACTCAATTGGAGTGATTGTATGTCATCCTGGCAATGGAATATCCCGGAACATTTCAACATTGGTGTCGCCTGTTGCGACAACGGTGCAAAAAAGCATCCTGACAAAATCGCGATGATCGTCGAAGACGATAGTCGTGGCGAACAAAGGCTGTCGTATCGCGAACTCGCCGATAAAAGCGCACGCTTTGCGGCGGCTTTACAGTTCTTAAGTGTCGGCTTACGCGAGCGTGTGTTACTGCGTTTACCCAACGCGATTGAATATCCGATAGCGTTTTTCGGCGCGCAAAAAGCCGGCTGTATCGCGGTGCCAAGTTCTTCATTGTTGACCGCAAAAGAACTGGCCTATTTGGCGAAAGATTCCGGCGCACAAGTGCTGGTAACACATGTTGATATGTGGGCCGAATTGGCCGGCGAACTGTCCGAAGTCTCCGCGCTACGTCATGTGCTGCTAACGGGTTGTACACAACTGCCCAATAATTTGCCCGCTTCACGCTGCAAAGTGTTCGCGCTGGATGCTTTGTTGGCGGATCAAAAACCCTTGGCCAACGCCGTCAACACCAAAGCTGATGACCCGGCTTATCTGGTCTACACGTCGGGCACGACGGGCTATCCCAAGGGGGTGTTGCACGCACATCGCGCGTTGCTCGGCCGTGTGCCTGCGGCGACCAATTGGTTTGATTTTCGCGATGGCGATCGCATCATGCATTCTGGCAAATTCAATTGGACGTATGTACTCGGTACCGCGCTGATGGATCCGCTCTATCATGGTCACACCGTGATTGCGCACGAAGGTAAAAACGATCCCGAATTATGGACGCGACTGATCGCCAAACACGGCTGCACCATTTTTATAGGTGTGCCGACGATTTACCGTCAAATTTTGCAAAAAACAACGCGCACAAAAGCCGATGTGCCAACACTGCGTCACTGTATGTGCGCCGGCGAACATTTGTCCGATGATGTGTTAATCGCGTGGCAACAGCGATTTGAACAACCCATTTATGAAGCCATCGGCATGAGCGAATTTTCATATTACATTTCGCAGCCGCCCGGTAGGCCAACGCGCCCCGGTGCCGCCGGCTTATCGCAGCCCGGTCACGACATTCATTTAATCGACGAACACTTTGCCGATGTACCACAAGGCGAAGAAGGCATGATTGCGATTCCGCTATCGGATCCGGGTATTTTTCTTCAATACTGGCAGCTACCGGAAGAAGATGCACGACTGCGTCAAAAGGGTTACTTTTTGACGGGCGATTACGCTTATCGCGATGAAGACGGTTATTTCTGGTTTATGGGTCGCAAAGACGACATCATTAAATCGTTCGGTTATCGTGTCAGCCCACATGAAGTTGAACGCGTGTTGAAATCCAATAGCGACGTCGCCGACTGTGTGGTGCTCGGTCATGCGATTGATGCCAGCAAAACCTTGATTGTGGCTTGTGTCATTCGCAAACCCGGCAGCGCACTCGATGAGAACACGCTGATGCAGTTGGCGCAAGCAGAGCTGGCACCGTATAAAACGCCAAAGAAAATTTATTTCTTTGACGATTTCCCGCGCACCAAAAACGGTAAAGTGCTTCGCAAACAATTGCTGCAAATGCTACCAAAAGAATAACCGTAAGTTGGGCTGAGGCACGAAGCCCAACCTACAAAAACCAACAAAGAATTAACCGCCGCATTCAAGTCGGAGATAGACCATGACGGAATTACCTTATCGCCCACGCCGCTCGATGCTGTACGTGCCGGCCCATGTGGAGCGCCATATTGAAAAATCGCGTTCACTACCCTGCGACAGTATTATTTTTGATTTGCAAGAGTCGGTGCCATCGAGTCTTAAAAACACCGCCCGCGAAATTCTGAAAAAAGCGTTTACCAACGCCGATTTTGGTGGCTCGGAAAAAGTGATCCGAATCAATCCGCTGACGTCTCCGTGGGGTCTCGACGACATCAAGATGGCAGCGCAATTGCCTATCGACGTCATTCTGGTGCCGCGTGTGGAGTCCGCGCGTCAGGTGGTGGAAACGCTCGCCGCCATTGATGCCGCTGGTGGCAAACATTTAAAAGTGATGTGCAATATCGAATCGCCGTTTGGCGTATTGCGTGCCGAAGAAATCGCCGGCGCCAGCGATCGTGTTGTCTGTCTTGTGATGGGCACGACCGATCTCGCCAACGAACTAAAATTAAATCCGAACCCGGAACGCACCGGCCTGTTTACATCACTTGGCCTTGTTGTGTTGTCCGCACGGGCGCATCGCAAATGTGTGGTCGACGGCCCGCATTTTGATTTGAAAGATGTCAAAGCCTCCGAGTTTGCATGTCGCCAGGCACGTGATCTGGGCTTTGATGGCAAAGCGGTTGTTCACCCCGCGCAATTGACTTATACCAATGATGCATTCACACCTAAACGCCTGGATATTGATCGCGCTCAGCGCATTATCGACGCGCTGAATACGGCTGAAGCCAATGGCATGAGCACCGCGGTGATCGACGATCGATTGATTGAGCCGGCGATGATCGAATGGGCCAAACGAGTGATTGCCGTGTTTGAAGCGGTCAATGCATTGGGGCAAACCGATCTGCTGGGTCAGGTTAAAAAGCGCTAAACGAATTTAAACCATCCCTCACCCTACCCTCTCCCTTGAAATGAGAGGGTCGGGGTGAGGAGAAATCATTTTTATACGGATACCGAAATGACCGGCCGTTACTTCGAAGATTTCACATTAAACGAAACCATTGAGCACGCCACACCACGCACTATTACACAAGGTGATGCCGCGCACTACATTGCACTGACCGGCGCACGCCAGGTGTTGCATTGCGCCGACACCATCGCCAAAGCCTGCGGTTTTGGCGCGATGCCGCTCGACCAGCTATTGGTGTTTCATATCGCCTTTGGCAAAACGGTGCCCGATATTTCGATCAATGCCGTTGCTAATTTGGGCTACGCCGAAGTGTTGTTTCACGCACCGGTGTATGCCGGCGATACGTTGTCGGTGCACAGTGACGTGATCGGCCTCAAAGAAAATTCCAATGGCAAAACCGGCGTTGTGTATGTGCATTCTCATGCACTCAATCAAAATGGCGCCGAAGTGTTGAGCTGGAAACGTTGGGTCATGGTGCATAAACGGAATCATCATCAAGCCACACAACACAATACGATTCCGAGTTACTCATTGGCGGTTGCCAACGATAAACTTCCCGTTCCGGCCGGATTCAGCGTCGGCAACGAATTGGTTCGCGCTACTGGCAGTAGTAAAACCGCCGCACAATTTAAGATCGGTGATGTCATTGCGCATGGCGGAGGTATCACGATTGGCGATTCCGATCATATGCTGGCGACCCGTTTGTATCAAAACAACGCGCGCGTACACTTTGACGGCGCTTTTATGCAAAAACAGAGCATGGGCAAACGACTGGTGTACGGCGGTCATATCATGTCACTGTGCCGCGCGTTGTCGTACAACGGCTTGGAAAACGCACTGTGGATCAGTGCTTTTCACGGCGGTCAACATACCAACCCGAGTTTTGCTGGCGATACGATCTATTCCGCTTCGGTGATTAGCGATATCGCACCATTAAATAACCAGCTGAGTGCGGTTCGTGTCTGTACCTTTGGACTTAAACAAGAACCGGATGACTGTTATTTAGGTGAGTTACCGGAACTGGTTAATGCGCAGAAAATGCCCGAGAGTGTCGTGTTAAAGTGGGATTATTCTGTGTTAATGCCAAGCTAACGAGCTGATGTGCGACAGTGTATCCCTTGTTCCAATAATACATGACGTAAAAGCTGTCAGTGCGGGACCGAGCAACCACTGCCCGCCATGACAGCTCATCAGATCTGGCACAACACTCACATCAAAATCTTTAACGCCAACGGCAGCAACACCACCACATTCACCAAACGCATCGCCATCGTCGTAAATGTCGACGTTTTTTTATTCTGCTGCTGCAACGACAAACCAAACAGCCATCGCAACACCGTCACCCGGCGAATCATTTCATAACTGACAAAACAGATAACCACGGTCACCACGGAGATGACCAAGGCTTCCACGATCGGCGATAAATGCCATGATTGCAAATTCGCAAACACAACGATAATCGCGGTTTGATGAATCACATAAAACGGCAATACCGCTTCAGAGAGATAATCCAGCGCCTTATTACGTTGTATCAGGTAACGTTTGGCATAGCCAAAAATCGCCAACAAACTGCCCCATGTTAATGCAACAACAAACCCCAGCAACAAAACGTGCACCAATGGAGACAGTTGTTCGCGCACCGCATCGTTAAGCCAAATTGTATTGTAAACAATCACAACCACGACATAACTTAGGACGGCCAGCAACAACAAGCGGCGACGATAATCTTGCGTCTTCTGCCAAAATGCGGTTTGGTTACCAATCACGTAGCCAAGCAACAAAAAATAGAAACCATGCACAACGCGATCGTCGCCAAAAAACATGATCAGAAGCGTCGTTATCGCCAAGGCTGTCAGTGTTAGCGGGTAGTGCCGTACGAACGCTTTTTCCAGCCACACTGCGGCATTTAACCAACGTAGAAGCGGCGTCATCACCAGGACCAACAGTGAGAACTTCCACAGTTCGCGCAAAAACCACAGATGATTAACATCCATATGCGGCAGGATACCGGGCTGGTACTTCGCAAATAGCGGGTTATCCAGATCAAAAAACAATCTGTAAAACGTCCAATAGTCTATACCGCTCAAATCGCCACGATACTGCATTTCGAAGTAGAGCTGCGGCGGCACAATCACCAAAACACCGACGAGCAGTGGCAGCAACAGGCGTGTGCTGCGTTGTGTAATGAAACGCACTGGGGATATTTTGTTCAATACTAGGCGCATCGCAACGCCGGACACAAACCATAGCAAGGGCATTCGCCAACGATTGACACCGATCATGAGCGATTCCAGCGCGACGCTAACGTGTTCACTTTTGACATGAAAGTCCCAGTGAGCCACGTACAACATGCCAATGTGATAAAAAATCAGCAAACCAAAGACCAGCACACGCAGCCAATCCAGATCGTGGCGTCTTTCCAGTGAATGCGTTTCCGGCAAACAGAACCATTGTGCCAACACGATAGTGCTCTCAAGAACGTTGTGAGGCCCGCAGTGTTGCCGAGCTCACCGTTTGTCCACCAACGCTAAGTGATTGATTCACAAGAACCTGGGATAAGCGGCAGTTGGTGGGGACGAAGTTTTGCCATTGCGGTGATGCGGTCTCTAAAATGCGGCCCACGGCTCACACACCCCAACCACTATGCATCCATTATTTGAGCGTTATCAGCGCCGCTGGGAAATCGCTTACTGGCTAGTTCATGCGTCGATTGTCGTGTTGCTGAATGCGACTTCGGTTGTGATGGAGTATCAGCGTCGTGGTGAGGCGCTTCCGATCTGGCAACCGTTTGTCTGGGAAGCCAGCAGCCAATTGATGATCCTGGCGCTACTGCCGCTGATCATTCTGGCCGATCGGCGCTGGCCAATCCGGATGGGGGTGCTGCGCCGCCATCTCCTAATACACATCGGCTGCTCCGTCGTGTTTTCATTGGCACATGTTAGTGGCATGGTCGCGCTGCGGCACGCCGCCTATGCGTTTAGCAATGATAAATATGATTTTGGCCGTTGGGCCGTTGAGATGGTGTATGAATACCGCAAAGATTTTTTCGCTTACGTTTCGATTTTGGTCACGATTAATGTCTATCGCTATATCGTAAGCCAACTGCGTGGCGAAGCGACGGTGATCGCTGAAGGTGAAGACGCGCCTGCTCCCACGTACCCTGAACGGCTGCTGGTCAAAAAACTGGGCAAAGAATTTATCGTCAAAGTGCAGGACATCGACTGGATTGAAGCGGCCGGCAATTATATGAACTTGCACATCGACAACCGCATTTATCCGCTACGCGAAACGATGGCGGGCCTGGAAAAACTGCTCGATGCCAAACAATTTGCCCGCATCCATCGCTCGCAAATGGTCAATCTTGATCGCGTGCGTGAAATTCAAGCGCTTGAAAGTGGCGACTATAAGGTGACCTTGCACAGCGGGCAAGAACTCAGCTTGTCACGCCGTTATCGCGATCGATTGAATCATTTATTTACTTGACCATCGAGCCACGTCGCGGTCAACCAATCCAATCGGACGGCGCGATGCAAACCAGCGCCGCCCATCAGCGGGGTGTTTTTTATTCATGTCTGTCGAACTCAGTGATGTTTTGCTTCATTTTGATCAAGTATTACCGATACTCATTCAACAAAACGGGGCCTGGGTCTATCTGTTGTTGTTCTCGTTGATCTTTTTGCAGATTGGTGTGCCACCACTGTTTTTCTTTCCGGGAAATCCGGTGATTTTTGTTGCCGGCGCCATGTGTGCCAGTCAGGGCTTGCAACTTGCCGTCGTGATTCCGCTGTTTTTTGCGGCGACTTTCTTCGGCAGTTTATTGAACTACCATATTGGAAAATCGTTGGGGCATCGCTTGTTTCACGATCATCAACGTTGGATTTCGCCCACTGCGTTACGCAAGGCCCATGATTTTTATGAATCGTATGGTGTGTATACGTTTGTGCTGACACCGTTTATTGCCATGATTCGCACGTTTGCGCCATTGGCCGCTGGCGTCGCTGAAATGTCGTTTTACAAATACATGAGTTCCGTTGCTGCCGGCGCACTGCTGTGGTCAACAACGTTATCGTTGGCGGGATTTTATGTTGGCGAGGCACCGTTTTTTAGACAGTACCTCGGCAGTTTGTTGTTGCTGGGATTGGTGATTGGTTTAAGCCTATTAATCGGCAGCTTATTGTGGCGTTGGTATAAACATTCTGCGCATTAAGCTCCATGCATTAGGCAGCGCGGATCGGCCCGAATCACATCAATGGGTGCCTGTTCACGCACCACACCTTTGTCACGGTACCAATCGATGGCTATGACAGCGCTCGCCGCACAATCAAACGTTAATGGCTCAGCCTGCTCGGATAATTCACCGCTGATCACCAACGTAATACGGCACACACCGTTCGCCTGATGCGAGCGCAAACGCACATGACCAAAGGCATACGCAATTTCCACTTCGGGCATTTGGCATTTAGCTAAATGCCCGATCGCGGTTTGATACGCCTCTGGGCGATGTGACTTTGCGGTGTCCAACAACAATGACGACGTGCTAGCGCACGCCGTCATTGACCACAACATCAAACCGCTTAGCGACGCAGATGTTCGTATTCGGTGATACATTGTTCCACCATGTATTCCGGAATCGCTTTGCTCAACATAAAGGCCTGCACACCGGCTTTTTCGTTGATACCGAGTGCATCGTCACCAATGGTGCCGCCACCGTGGAACACCAGCGCGCTCCAATCGTTTTGTGATGCGCTGAAAATGTCCGAACTGTCGGTATCACAATTTAACGACGTTGCAACTGAGGCTTCAATAACACCGTCACCGTCAAAGTCCACGTTGTTGCTGGCTGTGCCCGTCATAAACGTGTTGCATTTCTTCGGACGGTAATGCGCCAGATCCGCTTCGGTGGTCGGGGCTACCGCGGCAAAACCATTGGTTTCGCTTAAACTCGATTCATTCACGCTCGCAATTTTAACGCGCGAATAATCCAACTTGCCGGCTGTACCGTCATACGTGAGGCCACCCAGCTGATAACTGTAACTCATCAAGCTTAGATAATTCGGCTTGTAGTTTTCGTTTTCATTGCCACCGTGCATCAAGCCAAGATTGTGACCAAATTCGTGCATCAACGTGCCCGCTTGTTGCTGCTCAGTGCCACCCGGTGTTGACCAGTTGCCCAATGTCACGATGAAGTCATGTGCAGGAATACCGCGTGATTTGCCGCTTGACGAACCACCATCGTATTGATTGGCAAACAAAACATAGTGAAATAATTTGGCGCGGCGATTGTGGAAGTATTTGGTTTTGATCACATCAAAATCGGTCCACACGGGGCTCAAATCACTGTCGACATCGGCGGCGGCAATTTGCTGATTGACATCAATATGCAGCGCAATACCGGTGGTACCATCCGGATTGCTGACCGGCGCATCAGCAAACGCTTGCACAACGCGCGAAACGGCATTGTCGAGCGGCTTCAAGTTGGGGTAATAATCTGCTTCAATAAACACATCTTTTTTGCGTGGCGTTGCGCCAAAATAACGCAAATCAACACCGTTTGAACCAAACAATTCAGCGGCATCGCTCAAGCTGTCGCCATCGGTATCGCTGTTGTTGGGGTTGGTTTGATAACGCGCTTCGGCCGCATCACAAATCGTGTCACCGTCGCTGTCCAAAGCACCAATCGGGCACAGATAGACTTGGCCGATTTCAGAAATTTGATACGTTTTTCCGTTGTTGGTGGCTTCTTTATATTTGGGTTTGTGCCAGACCGTGCGGCTGGTGTAACCGGATTTTTCGACGCGCAATTCAACGGCTTCTTCACCGCTGGCGACCGTGATGATTTTTACATCGGCCGCGCCTGATTGATCACCGTAAGCATCAAAAATGTAGAGACCATTGCTCGCGGTGGTTTCCGACACCGGACTGCCGGTGCATCCTGCACCCGAGCAATTACCTTTGATCACTTTAACCGTGGCCAGATTAATACCACTGCCCGTATTCGCATCATTAACCACACCGTACAAACATCCTTGTAAGGCCAGTGCGACTGCGCTTAACGAAAGTACACGTTTCATGTATTGCTCCTTGTGAAGTCAAGTTCCGTTTCAACATCACGCATCCATTGCGTGACGGCGGGCATCTTAATTTTTGTTGCGCCGCAGCGCAGCGGCACAAATGACAAGTTCCCGTGCGCTTAGGCGACAAAATTTTTGAGTTATGGCTTACAAAATCCGTCGAAACCCGACAACAACTCCCGACGCGTGCGGTGTTCACGCATTGAAGACGCTACGACAGCATCCCCCAATTTGTGGTAACCAATACCAGTCGGTGAGTCGGCGAGATTTTGAGCTACACACGGATCGGCCCCGCCTACGCCAACGGGCTGTAAAAGAATTTCAACTGTATTTGTCAGATTTAATTTGGCTGTCCGTCCTGTTAATACATCGGGATATGCCCGACGTTCCGCAACAGGAGAAAACGATGAAACGTCATGCCTTGAGCAGTGCCATTGTGACCGTGTTTGTGCTGTCGGCCTGCAGCACACAAAAAGAATCGCAACCGGCGGCGACCACGCCGCCCGACGCCACCACGCAGGGCATTACGCTGCAAACGCTGCCCGAAACCAAAACCGAAGCTGACGTCGAAGCGATTGAGGTCGTCGGTGGTCGCCCAGCTCCCGCAAGAACGAAAGAAATGGCCAGCAATGCGGCGCCGGTGATGATGTACAAACGCACTGAACCCTACGTTGCAGGCGCACTAACTGCCGATATGGCGATGCAACCGCAATACATGCCATCACAACCTATCGAACAAAACGAAAAATACATCCACAAAGATGACAATCCGATCCATCGCGTCAGTGACGATCCAGTGTCAACGTTTGCGCTGGATGTCGATACCGGTTCATACAGCAATGTCCGCCGCTTTTTGCGCCAAGGGCAATTGCCGCCCAAAGACGCGGTGCGTGTCGAAGAAATGATCAATTATTTTTCGTATCAAGACGCGCCCGCCGAAGCCGGCCATCCATTCGCGATTCAAACAGAAGTAGCACCCGCACCGTGGAATGCGCATCGGCAATTGTTGCGCGTGCGCATCAAGGCTACCGACATGAGCGCGACCGAATTGCCGGCCGCCAATCTGGTTTTTCTGGTGGATGTTTCCGGATCGATGGATGATCCCGACAAATTGCCGCTGGTCAAATCATCGCTGCATATGTTGGTGAATCAATTACGCCCGCAGGACACGATTTCATTGGTGGTGTATGCCGGCCGCACGCAAGTCGAATTAACGCCGACCAAAGGCAGCGACAAAGCCACGATTCATGCCGCGATTGATCGTTTAAGTGCCGGTGGTTCAACGGCCGGCGGCGCGGCGATTGAACTGGCCTACCACCAAGCACGGCAAGCGTTTAACAAAAACGGCATCAATCGCATTTTATTGTGCACCGATGGCGATTTTAATGTTGGCATTAGCGATACCGAACAATTAAAAGATCTGGTGTCACGTCAACGCGATTCTGGCATCACGTTAACGACCTTGGGTTTTGGTCAGGGCAACTACAATGACGCGATGATGGAACAGATCGCCGATGTCGGTAACGGCAATTATTCCTATATCGATTCGGCCGATGAAGCCAAAAAAGTGCTCGTTGATGAACTATCGTCCACATTTAATGTGGTCGCCAAAGACGCCAAGATCCAAATCGAATTTAATCCGGCAGCCGTCACGGAGTACCGTTTGATCGGCTACGAAAACCGGATGCTGCGCGAAGAAGACTTCAACAACGATAAAGTCGACGCCGGCGATGTCGGTGCCGGCAAATCGGTCACGGCGCTGTATGAGATCACACCGGCCGGCGAAACACCAAGCAGCGATCCGCGTCGCTATGATGTGACCGAACAAACCACCAAAGCCAAACACTTGCTCAGTAACAGTAACGAAATCGCGTTCCTAAAAATTCGTTACAAAGCCAAAGGCAGCGATACCAGCACGTTAATCGAAAAACCGTTGCACAAAGGCGACATCAAATCATCAGTCCAACAAACCAGCGATGATTTTCGTTTTGCCGCCGCCGTTGCCGCCTTCGGCCAGATCCTGCGCGACAGCGTTTACACCGGTAAATATACCCAAAAAGATGTCGCACAATTGGCCCGCAACGCCCTCGGCAAAGACCAATACGGCTATCGCAGCGAGTTCATTCGTTTAACGGAAATAGCATCATCACTGCGCCCACAACACAAAGAAGAAGCCATCGGCATGAATGATTGAAGCATCTCCATTTGACGGGTATTCGCCCGTCACGTTGTAGTACTTGGGCGCGACTATCGCGCCCTTTTTTTAACAAAGCTGTGCGGTGAGAAAATGGCGCGTGCCTTTAAAAACCTGATTACTACCAAATCAGGTTCTTCTTTTTGGAACAGCCCGAATAAAGCCTCCCGACGCAAACCGGGCGGTGGTGGTATTTTCCCAGCTGAAGAGATTGATCAAATAGATCTGTCACGTTTTTTCCGAGGAAATTCTACATTAGCGGTGTCGCGCTAATGGGGGTGAGGACAGTCGGGCTTTGCAGCCCGACCGCGATCAATCACAAGTGCTAGTGTATTCGTGGCTGAAAGAAGACGTCGTAGTCAATATTTTTGTTGTCTATGCTAAAAACGCTGACTGCGGATACAGAAAAATTTATTTGGTATTCTGATATGAGCTTAGTTAAATAACTGCGAGCTAATCGCCCGTCTTCAGATCCGATGTACGTTACCTCAAAGTGACACAAATGCTCTTTGCAAGATGCTGACTTAAATTTGTAATCGACGAATTTCTCATCGAAAAGAAAAGATTTGATAACAAAATTCTGTTTCGACTCCTGGTCTGAGATTTGCCCGTCTTTTTGCATAAAACTCAAAAGATCTGTCCTCTTTTGTTTGCTAATATTAATTGTTTTGAAAGTTCTGTCACCTTGATAATAGAGCTCGATGTCTTTCGCATCCTCATAAACAGCTTCAGATTTGTCTTCCGCAGGCGCCTTGTCCGTAGTAATAGTTTTGTTCGCATCGAACTCTGTCAAAACTTCCGCATCCGTTGATATGTTGTCGTGTTCATTCACACTTTCAACAGGCACCGTTTGCACTTCGAGCGTTTTCAACATTTTGAGCGAATCGGAGGTGCTCTCATGCTGCAGAAAGAGGATGACTACCAAAATCACAGTGCAAATGGCTAAAAGCTCAACTAGTTTGGCCATCCTCATTTCCTATCTCAAAATTTTGAATTAATTTCAACAGTTATAGTGTTAACGATGCTCCGGAGGCAACGGTATTTCAGGAATTTCAGGCCCCGGCGGGATAGGACTATCGAAAAAGGGGACAACTATATTTATAACCAATGTTCAGAAAATAAATCTGGCATATTTTCCTCAATCGACGTAAAAAATTCACTGCCTTTGTTGCAGTTTTAAACTGAACTCACACCACCCTTCAGCTTTGTTCGGTTCTTCCAGCTTTGCCAATTCATCACGTTTGGCCACCTGATGGCGTCCGAGCAATTCGCGCCACTGTTGCCGCGTTTGCAGTACATTTAATTTTTGCTCGCGACATTGGGTTTGCGTGGTGTCGATCCATTTTTGCAGCGCTTGTTCAAAGCGTTCGTCGGGGCTGCAGGTGTCGTCGCAATCGGCATCGATGGCACTGACGCGCGCGCCAACCACTTCGATGGTTTCGGCGGCACCGGCAGCGGGTGGTGGTGGTTCGGCTTTGGCAACCGCTGCGCTGGCCACTATCGTTTCGCTGGTGCGTGCGGACAGTTCGCGTTTGTGTAGCTCATCGGCTTCGGTTTGTTGCGCGCGTTCATTGGCTTGCGCGGTGATCAGTGGATTATTAAACCGTTGCGGTGCTTGTCCGGCTTGATTGAACACGGCGCTGTCAACGACAGCAGGGGTGGCGGTTGCCTCCGGCGTGGCCGGCATTTCAGCGGGGGCTGGAGCGTTTACTGCCGGGACACTCATCGCTTCGGCGATTTTTTCTTCGCGCAAAACGGGGGCCGATTTGGGTTTGGCTTGTGTCATTTCTGACGCCGCTTCACTTTCTGTTTCAGTCCGTTTTTTGTGATCAAACTGCACCGCCGGCGTTCCCTCTACGACGTTGCGTTGCAGTTCAACCGTTTGTTGCGGCAAACCAAAATACAACATCGCCACCAAGGCCATGGGCAATACGGCGACCATGGCGTAACGCCATTGCAGCCACCACGATTTTTTGGTGGCCATGGCGCTGACCGGTTGCTGTTCCAACTGCAGTTGCGCCACATCAAGAAACACCGCATAACAATCTTGGCAATCGATCAGATGTTGTTTCCATTGCGCAGCGGATTCAGGCGGCGCCGTGTGCGCGATCAATTGCGCCAGTTGTTCGGCGCTTAAATGATCGCTGTCGTGCAGCTGACGTTTGAGCAGCGCCAACACGAGCTGCGCTTGAAAGCGCGCGAGATCTTTTTCGTTGGGCTGGCTCATTGGGTGCGGTTCCACAATTGGCGTTTTACAAAACAACCAGACGGACAAAGACGGCTTTTCTGACACTCAGTCATGATGTTTGCTCCAGTCTTGCCAATCGAAGCCGGCTTGCGATAGCCGTGCTTGTATGTCGTTTAGTGCACGTTTGATTTGGCGGCGTGCGGTGTGTTCGGCCACCCCCACGATCTGCGCCGCTTTGGGCAGGCTAATGTCGTCTTGATAAATCAATTTCAGCAACAGGCGCGTGTCGACATCGATGTCGAGATCGTGGAACACTGCAACGGAAAGTTGCCGGGCCGACGACGAATCGGCATCGTGATGATGCAAGCCCAAACTTTCTGTCAGCGCATGCTGCACGTCATGACACAGTTGTTGCTCGTAAGCTTGCGTGGGGTCGCTGCTGCCCTGCGCGGTAAATTGCTCGTGCTGCTCATCGCTGAGTTGTTCGAGCGATTGAAATTGCGTGCGACTGCCACAGTGCGGAATTTTGGCTTTGAGTGTGCGCGCCATTTGCCGGTGTTGCTGCGCTTGTTCCGTCGTGTCGGCGATGCGCGTGATCACGGCTTCCAACTCTTGGCGTTCGCAGCACAGCCGTTTATACAACGTTACCCAGTTTAAACCGAGTTGCTGCACCCACACCGGCGCACGGCATTTGCCAAACCGGGCAATGGCAAAATCTTCGAGCAGGTGACGAAAAACACAGCTTAAAAATGCCGCCGGATTGGCGGCTGCTTGAAAATCGCCCAATCGCGCCCAATTATCGTTCTGCAACTTGGCTAAACATTGTTCAACGGCTTGATCGGCCAAATTCGGATCGATAAGGCGACGCTTCGCCAGCCGTTCGAAGCGCGCGATCCAGTGGCTTTTGGGATCAAATAAAAACGTTTGCCAATCCACGTTGCCGCATCGTCAGTTGCAAGATGCGCTGATACTGCCACAGTAAGGCCAGAACTGCGATAATCCGCCAATCGTCACCACCGTCAGGACTCCCCCATGTTACCGCCGAATCAATTACCTGAAATCAAAATGGACGCGACACAGTTGTATCGCGAAGAAGTGTTTACCGATCGCACTATTGGCAGTATCCGCGTGCTGACGCCCGTGAACGGCAATGGCGAATTTGATATGAACCGCAGCATGATTTACAGCGGCCAAACCCAATTGATGACCGCAGCAGGCCCATTGCCGCTGGCGTTTGATATAGAAGCGAAAAATTTGGAAGAAGCCGTCGCCAAATTTGGTGACGCGGCCAAAGTGGCGCTCGAACAGATGATGGAAGAAATGCGCGAACTGCGTCGTCAACAAGCATCCAGCATTGTGATCCCCGGCCAAGAACCCGGCGGCATGGGTGGTATGGGCGGCAAATTCCGTATGCCGTAAGTTTTTTCAACAGCCAATAAAAAACGCAGCTTTCGCTGCGTTTTTTATTGGCTTTGCCGATTACCGACGGCGCCACCACAACAATCCCAACAACACACTGGCAAACACACCCCAGCTACCGCCACCACCACCGTAACCGTCGGAATCGCTGTCGCCATCACCACCATTGCTGTAGCGATCTTTATTGGCGTCTTCGAGTGGTACTCGCGAAAACTCAGGACGTTCGCTGCCAACGGTGGCGACCATTAATTGGCTGCCAGCGTCGTACAAATCAATTTGCACATCATAACGCGCGGTGTCGTAACCGCTGATCCAATCGGCGGTGATGCTGTATTCGTCAGCCGTGCCCGATTCATCGACTTGAAACGTTGCGGTAGTGCGTTCTTTTATCCATTCACCGCCCGGTGCGCGCACCCACAAAATGGCGTAAACCAAGCCGGCGCCAAAGTCGCGATCCGGATCAAACGTGACGCGAAACTTCGAATAATAGCCATCACGATCGCTGTCAATCAGCAACTCGGTGGACACATCGTTGATGTGATAACCCTGATTAACAACCGGCACATCGAGGCCGGCATCTTCGAGTGGTAAATCGCGCAGCGAGGTGTCTTCAAAGGGACCGAGTGTGGCGACAATGCCAGCGTAACCGGATTCGTATAAATCGATCAGCACATCGTAATCGGCGGTGGCAAAGCCATCGTTTAGCACGGTTTCGACAAAATAATCATCGCTGTCGGATTCGCCATTGATCCAAAAATCATTGGTCGTGTAATAGTGTTTCCAATCGCCGCTGTCGCCGACTCGGCGCAAATACAATTTGGCATAAACGTGAGCACTGCCAGAACTGACATCGGCATCAAAACGGATTTTGAATTCGCGATGATAACCGTCGCCGTCCACATCGCGCATCAACGTGCGACCGGCATCCCACAAACGAAATGAATACGCTTTGTGCTGGGTGAGCGGCATGTCGGCGGGGCGATCGGCTTCGCGCACTTTGATTTGATCGCGGTACATAACGCCGACAGCGGTTTTGCCAGCAACGTTCGTCGTATCGGCGGCGTAACCGTCGGTATAGTCAGCGTGCGGCGTCGCGGTTGTTGGATTGGACAGTTGTTTAGTGCGCGCCAATGGGTCGGCCGCCGAGCTGACAAAGCCTTCACCCGCGAAGGCGCCGGTTGACATAATCGCCACAAAAAGTGCGGCGCTGCGTAACGAAAATTTCATGGTTCTGGCTCCAATGCCATCAACGTGAACGCATTACGCCGGTGGTCGACTTAATGATCGCTGAATGCTGGAACCCGCCGGTTTGATTCCCTACACTGCAGCCATTCGAAATTGTTTGTGATTGTTATGACGCCCACCACCACCATTCGGCTCGAACATAGCTATATGATCAGCAGCAATACCCGCCACTTGCATTTTCGTTTGCCGGAACACAGCTTTTCGTACCGTCCCGGCGAGTTCGTGTCACTGATCCTGCACGATGAACAAGGTGAATTTCGCCGCAGTTACAGCATTGCCAGCGTGCACAACGATCCCACCTCGGCCTCCGATATCGAACTGGTGGCCAGCCACGTCGACAACGGCCGCGCCACGCGCTGGCTGTGGCAGGCCGCACCCGGTACCGAACTGCAGTTTGCCGGCCCCCACGGTCAACTGACGCTGCCCGACGCCCTGCCCAAGCGATTGTTTTTGATTGCGACCGGCACGGGTGTCGCGCCCTATCGTTCGATGTTGCGCCAAATCGATGCCGCGTTGAGCAAGGGTGAACACGAGATTCATGTATTGTTTGGTGCGCGCAACCGCGCTGAAGCCATTTTTATTGACGACTTTCGTCGCCTCGCCAGCCACAATCCGCATTTTCATTTTCATTTTTGCTTAAGTCGCGAAACGGCCAACGCTGATGACGAATTCAGCGGTCGCGTCACCCAGAAGTTGCAAACGTTTAATCCCGATGTCGCCACGGATGTGGTTTTTCTCTGCGGCAATCCGGCGATGGTGGATGAAGTGTATGAAGGGCTGAAAGCGCGCGGTTTCGGTCCCAAAGCCGTGCGTCGCGAGAAATATATTTTTAGTCGCAGTTAATCTTCGTTGTCAGTTGTCATTTGTCAGTTGTCAGTTGTCAGTTGTCAGTTTCGCCATAAGGATAAAGAATGCTGTCACAAGCGATTTTGCTGTTATTGCTCACGGCGGTGGCCGTTGCATTGCTGCACCGATTTCGGTTGCCGGCGCTGCTGGGTTATCTCGCTGCCGGCATCGTACTGCGGCAACTCGGTTATGATTTGTATTCACAAAATGACTCACTGCGTTTTTTAGGTGAACTCGGCCTTGTCTTTATGCTGTTTGCCTTGGGCCTAGAGTTTTCATTTTCGCAATTAAAATCGCTGCAACGGTTTGTGTTTATTTTAGGACCATTGCAACTCTTGTTTACATCGGCCATTGCATATGCGTTTTTGCACGGGCTTGATATGCCCATAGCCGGTGCCGCCGTTCTCGCCTTGGCCGTGGCGCAATCCTCCACGGCTCTCAGCACCAAAATTTTATCGGAACAACGCGAATTAAATTCCAAACACGGACGAATTGTTGTCGGCCTGTCATTGTTTCAAGACATCTCGGCGATACCATTGCTGATTTTGGTGCCCAGCCTGGCTAACACCGACACGCTGTCATGGACAGATGCCATTGTGCTGCCCCTGTTAAAAGGGATGACGGCCGCCATTTTGATGATCTGGGTTGGTCGACGTCTGTTGCCCAAAATTTTCCACACCGTTACGCGCACCATGAACGATGAACTGTTTGTGTTGTTGTGTTTATTGGTGATCATGATGGCCGCCGGTGTTACGCACGCACTGGGTTTATCGATGGCGCTGGGCGCGTTTTTGGCGGGTACCTTGTTGGGGGAAAGTCAGTATCGCGTGCAAGTGCAAGCCGAGATCCGACCGTTTCGCGACGTGTTGTTGGGCCTGTTCTTTGTTTCAATAGGCAATCTGCTGCAATTGGATACGTTATGGCAACACGGGCTTTGGGTATTGGCGTTGTTGCCGCTGCTTTTTCTCGTCAAAGCGGTTGTCATTATTATGATTTGTCGTCGCATGCGGGTACGGCGCACCGAGGCGATTCAAGCGGGTTTTATTTTGGCGCAAATTGGTGAATTCGGATTGGCGTTGATTGCACTCGCCGCCGATTATCGTTTGCTCAGCAGGGAACACGTATCAATCGCGTTGGCGACGTCGATTGTCAGCATCGCATTGACGCCGTTGCTGATTCGTCATGCGGCGACACTGTCCGATTTGGTGTTGCGTCGCCACTTTAAGCACGACGAAGAAGGCGATCCCTTGCATCAAATTGAGGCGGCCTCTGAAGGCATGAGCAATCATGTTATCGTTGCCGGTTACGGTCGTGTTGGACAGTTGGTGCATCGTTTCACCACCAATGAAAAGTTCGATGTCATTGCTTTGGATCGCGATGCACAACGCGTGCAAGAGGCAAATAATGCCGGCCTGAATGTGTGTTATGGTGATGCAGGACGTTCTGAGGTATTGAAAGCCGCCGGCATTGAGCGCGCTCGCATGTTGGTCGTTTGCGTCGATCGCATTGATCGTTCGTCATTGATCACACAACGCGCCCGAGCGATGAATGCGACGGTGCCAATCTTGGTGCGCACACAAGACGACACCCATTCCGAACATTTGCGCGAAAACGGCGCCACCGAAATTGTGCCGGAAGTGCTCGAAGGCAGTTTAATGTTGGTATCGCACGTGATGATGATGCTGGGTATGCCTGTCAGCACGGTGTTGCAACGCGTGCAACGGGCTCGACGCGATCGCTATCGCCAGCTGAAAGGATTCTTCTTTGGTGCCGGTGCTGATGTCACCCATCTGCAAAACAAAGCCAAGCAACAACTGCATGCCATCACGTTGACCGAACACTGTGTTTGCGTGGGCAAGACGATTGACGCCATGCAACTGGCCAATCTGAATATCGAAGTACGACAATTGAAACGCGGACATCACGAGATCGCGACGCCCAGCAACGACGAAGTGCTGCAGACCGGTGACACGCTGCTGCTGATGGGCCCGCCCGAAGCAATGGAAGCCGCCGAACAGCGATTGCTTTCCGGTCGTCCGAAATTTTCGCGCTTGTGATCGCTTACGGCAAAATTGTCGTATAACACCTCATGAAAAAAGATGATGACTTTCCATCGCTGCGCATTGGCGTAAGCAGTTGCTTGCTGGGCAATGCCGTGCGCTATGACGGCGGCCACAAACGCGACAATTTTGTCTGCGACGTGTTTCAGCGCTACGCACACTATCAGCCCTTGTGCCCCGAACTGACGATCGGGCTTGGTGTGCCTCGTCCGCCGATTCATTGGATCAACATCAACGGTGCCGTGCGGGTGCGTGGCGCTAAAGCACCTGAGCTTGATTTTACCGATGAGCTCTACGCCGTCGCCGATCAGCAACACGATCACTTGCAGCATCTCGATGGCTATATCCTGAAAAGCAAATCGCCCAGTTGTGGCATGGCGCGCGTCAAAATTCACCAGGCTGATCAACACAGCGGGACACACCGGGCCGGCGCATTTACAGAACGTTTGCAACAATTGCTGCCTTTATTGCCACTTGAGGAAGAAGGCCGATTGAATGATCCGCGCTTGCGCGAAAATTTCGTCACACGTGTTTATGTGTATGCACGCTGGCGCAGGTTGCGCGCTACGGGCATCAGCAAAGCACAATTGATTCAGTTTCACACGCGCCACAAATTGCTTTTGCTAGCGCATAACGAGGCGGCTTATCGGCGAATGGGGCGGATGATCGCCTCACCGCCTGCAACGCTGACTGAGCGCTATCTTGATGATTACATCGCCGAATGTTTGTGCGCATTGCAGCGGCCCACCAATAGCAAACGACATACCAATGTGTTGCAACACGCGCTGGGCTATTTTCGCG
Organism: Enterobacterales bacterium; assembly: GCA_041914905.1. GTDB lineage: Bacteria > Pseudomonadota > Gammaproteobacteria > Enterobacterales > Permianibacteraceae > Permianibacter. Next base: position 9,307 of record JAYSCL010000050.1, on the reverse strand, counting down.
ACTATCTCGACGATGGTGACCGTCATGAGCTCGCGCAAGCCATTGACGATTTTCGTCAGGGTGTTATTCCGCTCGCCATTCCCATTCATTTGTTTTGCCATCATTTGCGTCGGCATCCGGTGAACTACTTGCGTGATCAAATCTACTTTTCCCCGCATCCTTACGCACTCGGCTTGTTTAACGCGATTTGATGCGTTGACTATACTCAAGCTCAATGCGAACGAGATCGTTGTCCAAGCCGGGGAGATGACCGCAGCGGTGTGCAAACGGTGGGGCTTATTGTTACCGAGCGCTTGGCTGCTTTTGGCAGCCATTGTGCACGCTCACGAACCCATCACACTGCACTACACCGTTCGGCCTCCGTACACATTGGCTGGTAAGGATGCCCAATCACTGGAAGGTATTGCCGGTCAGCGTGTTATCCGCATTTTGCATCGCGCCAATATTCCTTTTCGCCTGAACATCACGGTTCCACTGCGCCAGCTCAACATTATCAAAGATAACAAAGGACGTGATTGCACCTTTGACTGGTATAAAACAATCGAACGCCTGCGCTATGCCAAATTCTCCGAACCGTTCGCGCAAGACAGTCCTTATGTGTATGTCACGCACAGCGCCGCCTCGCCGCCAACCCCGCTCACTTTATCGACGATTAAAGACAGTGGGCTGACGATGGTTCGTGTCGAAGGTTATGCCTATGGTGAGACGATCGACAATTGGATAAAAACCGGCGACGTTAAATCGGTGACCACTCACGGCGAAGAGTCCGATCTGTTAATTATGATCATGCGTCTTCGTGCCGACTTTGCCTTGATGTTGGACGCAGAAGTACGCCACCTATTGCAACGCAATGAAAAGCTCAGCAACGCTATCCGTATCTATGAGTTGCAGGATCACCCCGAACCCGAGTTCACCTATTTTTTGTGCTCGCAAAAAGTCGATGAAGAAACGATGAAAGCATTTAACAGAGCACTCGCCGAATTGCCGTTTGCGCGCTATTAATCAGGCAACAAGCGATACGCGGCGAGCCTTAGGAACGGCGAAGTTCGCGAACACGCTTTTTGGCTGACGCGGCCCCTGCACAATACGATGCGCTCTCGCACACTCCGCTGACAATCTTCCGTATCTCGATCAACATTTGTTAACAATTCGTGTACATAAAAACTTCGAGCAATCAACCGCCCGTGTGTTTTGTTACAAGCGTTCACGTGAATGCTCTGCCATACTCATCATCACGTGAATCACACGAGAATAAGATGATGATAGCCCCTTCCCTTTCGCGTTTTTTTACACTGTCTTCACTCATTGGCCTCAACGCTTGTTCGCTGTTCGCACCAGCACCACTTGATCCGATAATTGGTGACACCGGTCAGCCATTGTCAGTGAACATGCAGGCTTATGATGTGCAAGCCTATGAACTCGATCTGGAAGTGTTTCCCAATTCGCAAAAAATTAGCGGCCATGCCAGTACAACATTTGTTGCACTGCAAGATTTGCAGCAGTTTGATATCAAACTGGATGATCGTTTTGACGTAGCACGAATTGAAATCAACGGCAAAGATCCCGGCCTATTCACTCGCAAGCAAGGCGTGATCAGTGTCAGCTTGCCAAGAACGATCACGGCCGGCAAAACCTCAACTGTCACTGTTTACTATTCCGGCAAACCACATGTCGCCTTGCGCGCACCTTGGGCGGGCGGCATCGTGTGGAGCAAAACCGACGACGGCAAAGATTGGATCGCGACCGCTGTGCAAGGTGAGGGCTGTGATTTGTGGTGGCCGTGTAAAGATCATTTCGCCGACAAACCCGAACGTATGCGCATGAAGATCACCGTACCGGCCGGTTTAGGTGTCGCAATGAATGGCAAACTCGCGGCCATCAACACCTTGGATGGGGGCCGTCGTCAATTTGATTGGCAATTGAATGCTCCCACCAGTGATTACAATATTTCACTGAATATTGGACCCTTTGTGCGGATTCAAGATCAGTACACCGGAGTTAACGGTGTCAATGTTCCTATCGAATTTTGGGCGTTGCCACAACATGAGCAAAAGGCCCGCGCGTTGATCAAGAACGATCTGCGTCATCAAATTGAATTTTTTGAAACCGTGCTGGGCCCTTATCCGTGGGGCAACGAAAAAATGGGTTTTGTTGAAACACCGCATCTGGGCATGGAGCATCAAAGTATTAACGCCTACGGCAAAGGCTACGTCCGCGACAGCAATGGTTTCGATTGGTTGTTGCAGCACGAGTTATCGCATGAATGGTTCGGTAACTTGATGACGCACAGAACGCTGAATCACGCCTGGTTGCACGAGGGATTTGGGCAATACATGCAACCGGCCTATTCGCTGTACCGTTACGGTGACGCCGCCTATAAAGCGTCGATGTATAACAACTATTTAAAAATGCAGAACTGCAAAGAAATTGTGCTGGATGGCAACCCAACATCCGAACAAGCCTTTAACGGTGATATCTATTATAAAGGCGGCTGGACGCTGCACACCCTGCGCTGGTTGATCGGTGAAGAAGCCTTCTGGAACGCCACGCGTGAATTGCTGTATGGCACTAACCAAACCGCCAAGCTCACTTATCCGATCACACCGCGTTATCGCACAACGGAAGATTTTATCGCGCTGGTGAACCAATACAGCGGCCAAAATTGGCAATGGCTGTTTGATGTGTACATGCGCGAAGCTGATTTACCCGAATTGATCAGCACACAAACCGCCAGCGAACTGCGTTTACAGTGGAAAGTACCCAACCACAAACCCTTCCCGATGCCTGTTCCGGTTCAGATCAATGGCATGACCCATGTCATCAAAATGGAAGATGGCGGCGCAAAGATAGCTTTGAACGCTGGCGATCACGTCATCATCGATCCAGAAATGAAGGTGCTACGCGTGTTGCCGATTTTGGGTAACTGCGAAGAAGTCAAAGCACAGAAGAAGTAAAAAGCTTCAACGCGCGCGGTTAACCACTAAGTCCAATAGGTCAAATGCAACCACGAAGTACACCCAGTTCACAAAGTACACGAGTCTGTTCTTCGTGCGCTTGGAGATCTTCGTGCACTTCGTGTTCACTTTGTATCGTTTTTTAAACCCAACCCTTGCGTTTGAAAAACAAATAGGGAATCAAACCCGATAATACGATCAAGCCGAGTGCAGCCGGATAGGCCCACGGCAGTTGCAGTTCCGGCATCGTGTCGAAATTCATACCATAGATGCTAGCGATCAGTGTTGGTGGCAGAAAAACGGTTGCGACTACTGACATTGCTTTGATGATCGCGTTTTGTTCGATATTGATCATGCCCAGCGTGGCGTCTTGCAGGAAACTGATCTTGCTGGTTAAAAAGCCGGCGTGATCACTTAACGATGCCAAGTCGCCTTTTAACGCCGCCAATTCTTCGCGACAGGTGTTGATATTCGGCAAACGCTCCGCTTCGCCCAAGTACAAATACATGCGCGTCAAGCTTGCTAATGACTCACGAATACGGGCGACCAAATCACCATTCTTGCCAATTTGAATCAGCACTTGTTTGAAGTTTAGATTCGATTTGGTTTTGTCGATCTCGGCCGCACGAAAAATGGTGGCGGACACGGTGTCGAGGTTTTCATTGACTCGCTCGAGCAGATCCGCGACACGATCGGTCAACGCTTCAAATAACAGCATCATCGTTTGTGATGAATCGGTGTAGTCTTCGGGATGTTGCCGATAATTGTTCGCCGCCAACAAAAACGCGCGCGGCTCGGCATAACGCACGGTGACCAGAAAATCTTCACGCAAAATAAAGGTCACGGCCGTTGAAATCGGCGAACCGCTGTCAGCGTACGCCACAACGGTAGCCGTCATAAACAAGGCGCCGAACTCTTTGTACAAACGACTGGAGGTTTCAATCTCCTGCATTTCTTCGCGCGTGGGAATTTCGATTTGCAGCGCTTGCTCAATCGCCACTTCTTCTTCACGGCTTGGCGTTGCGAGATCGATCCAGCGCGCGGCACGCAACAACTCTACTGTCACCGCTTCAGCGCCGATACTGCTACTACCCTGCGCGTTGTACAACGTAATCATTGCGTGTCACCACTTAAACCAAAATCATCCGTTATTTCTTTTCCGGCCAAGGCACGCCCAGCCACGCTTCATTCAGTGCCTTTTGCTGTTTACTGGGGTTATCAATCGCTTTTAATTTGGCTTTACCCTTCGCGCGTGAAACCAGTTCTACCGTGGTCTCACGCAGCTCGTCGCGACGGAAGAATTTGATCAGCACTTTGTCTTGCTTCAATGCTGACACGCGATCAGAAAAATCTTTACCACTGACACGCAAATTATCCACTGCAACAATAATATCACCAGCGACCAGACCTGCTTTCCAGGCAGGGGTATTGGCTTCGACATCCGAGATCAGCGGCAAACGCTGCGCGTCATTGTCTTCCTTGATATTGATGCCAGCCCAGCGTTCTGTTTTGACATCGGCATCTTTGGCCACATCGATCTCAAACCGCATTCCCACCGTTAACAACAATTCTTCGAAGGGAAACGCTTTGGTGCCTTGGACATAATCGCGCCACTCGGTATCAAATGAACGGCCACCGACTTTTTGCAGAGCAGCCAGCACCTCGGCCTCACCGAATCCACCTTGTGCGACACGATGTTGCTGCGCCAACACATTGTGCACGTCTTGCCAGCCTTTTTTGCCTTGCGTCTGCGCTCGTAATTTCAAATCAAATAATAGCCCGAGCAACTCGCCTTTAGTATAGATACCGGAGTTGGCATTGCGTGCGCGTTCTTTATCGGTCGTGCCATGAATCCATTCATCAAAGCTTGCATCACTCGCACTCATGCGCAAATTGCCCGGCGTGTGTTGATAGTCGTTGATCTGCTTCGCGATTTGTTCAAGGTATTCGTCACGCTTTTGCACGCCTGCTTTTAACGTATGCAGTTCATCGAAATAGCTGGTACTGCCTTCGGCGATCCACAACAGCGTTGTATGGTTTTCTTTTTGATAATCGTACGGCACCATTTCTTTTGGGCGATAATCTTTGACGTTCCACGTGTGCACAAACTCATGTGTCGCCGTACGGAAGAAGTCGAGATAGTCTTTGCGCGGTGCAAAACCCCAACGCGATTTCTGAATAACCGTTGAATTGAGATGTTCGGTTGCACCACCTTCACCATTGGTGGCGTGCACAATAAACAAATAGCGATCGAACGGATAATAGCCGTAAAGCTTACCCACCGTTGTCACCATTTTCTTCAGGTCAGCGATGATCTGCGTGCTGTCGTGATTGCCTCGCCCCCAAATCGCCAATTCGTATTGTTTGCCATCGGCTTCAAAAGACTGGAACTCGTGAATACCGGTTTCGATCGGTGAATCGATCAGCACATCGTAGTTGGCGGCGGTAAAACAATGGTCGCCGCAATGACTCATGCCTGAGCGCGATTGCCAGCCACTTGGCACCGTCAACTTCACCGTCAGCGGCAAGGCGCGTGTGTTGTCGCTGTACATCCAGACACCGCTGGCATCCAAGAATGCGTGCGAATCATCGATATGGCGAACACGACCGCCCAGTTCATTGCCATAAATATCGTAACGGACCGTCACCGATTCGCCGGCTTTTTTGTCAATGGCCCAGCTGCCTTTGTCGATTTTTTTGAACGTAAGTGTTCGACCATCATCACCTTTAGCCGAAAAGTCACGCACACCGCTGGCCAGATTCAGTATCTGGTATTTGCCTGTGCGCCAGTTTGGCATTTTGACGATCAGTTGCGTCGCGTCATCTGCCGGGAAAACCGAGGTCACTGCCGCTTCGTGATTGGTAGCGCGATCAATATTGATTTCATGTTGCACCGTATTGGCCACCGCCGACAGTGACAGCACAGACAACAAAAAAAGCGTTTTCTTCATTTTGATATCCACAACATAAAAAAATCGAACGACCGTTGACTAACAACGCTTTCGTACAACCAGAACGTTTTACTTGCCTTCACAAAAACATTAATCGGCTTAACGACAACGCACGATGGTGCGGCCAAAGCATTTGCGATCCAAAATATCGTGACAGCTCTTCAAAACTTCATTCAAGCCGATTTCATTTTGCACAATCCGACCCAGCTGTGCGATGCGCCATTCTTGTCCCAGCTTTTGCCATAACGCACGACGCAGTGGCATCGGACAATTCGCTGAGCTGACGCCCAACAGACTGACGCCGCGCAAAATAAACGGGAACACCGTGGTCGGCAGTTTTTCACTGGCCGCTAATCCAACACTGGCGACATTGCCCCATAGGTCAACGTGTGCAATCAGTTGAGCCAATAACTCACCGCCAACATTGTCGATCACACCGGCAAATTTGGTCGCTTCGAGTGGCCGTGAACCCAGTTGCAGATCAGACGCGCTGCACACCGTTTCAGCACCCAGTGCGCGCAAATAATCGTAGTGCTCAGTGCGGCCTGACAAGGCGATGACGTTGTAACCAGCGGTCGATAACAACGCGACCGCTACACTGCCAACACCACCACTGGCACCGGTGACAACGATCGGTCCTTTTGCCGGCGTTTGACCATTTTGTTCCATCCGATGCAAACACAAGGCTGCGGTGAAACCGGCCGTACCCAAACTCATGGCCGCGCGTGCATCCAAACCGGTTGGCATCGCAATGCACCAATCGGCTGGCAGGCGCGCGCGTTGCGACAAGCCACCGTCGTGTGCTTCGCCAAGGCCGCAACCGTTGGCTAAAACCTGATCACCGACGTTAAACAGCGGCGACGACGATTGCACAACCGTGCCGGCCAAATCAATGCCCGCGTTTAACGGAAACTTGCGCAGGATTTTTCCGCGCCCCGTGCACGCCAACGCGTCTTTGTAATTCAGCGAGGAATACGCAACGTCGATGAGCACTTCGCCGGCACTCAATTCATCATCGTGCAGATCAACGACACGTTGATGGATGGCACCGTTTTCGTTAAATACGCGACAAGCTTTAAATGTCATGAATCATTCCATTATGGCGTAAATAGCGCGAAGCCGATCGGCATGATCGGCTTCGTTAAACTTCAACGCTTTTCAGTCAGCATTACTCAGCATTACGTTTTGCCGCCGTGCGGTACAACAACCAACCGACCAGTGCTAATACAGCCAAGCCAAACCACTGATTGAAATGAAACGCAGTGGGCAACGCCAGCACATCCGACTGACTGGTGACCACAATCGGGATCGCGATCAAAATACCCATTAATGCTTCGCCAGTGATTAAGCCAGCCGCGAACAAAGTGCCAGGGCGATGAATGCGATCTTTGGCATCGTGATCATCGGCTTTCACGCCGTGCACACGCTCAACAAAATGCGCCAACAAACCGCCAAGGAAGATCGGCACCATCGTTTCGAGCGGCAAATAAATGCCAATGGCCGCCGCCAATACCGGTACACGGAAATTTGAATTGCGTGATTTCAACCAGCTGTCAATGGCGATGATGATCGCGCCGATAACACCGCCGATGGCAATCATCGTCCACGGCAATTCACCACCAAACAAGCCTTTTGCAACAGAGGCCATCAATACCGCTTGAGGGGCTGGCAACGGATTGGGATGTTCCGGTGTAGCGGCACCCATGCCATATGCAGACGCCAGCAAATTCAACACCGGCGCCATGATAAGTGAACACGAAAATGCGCCAATACCGAGCATCAATTGTTGCTTCCACGGCGTGGCACCAACCATGTGGCCGGCTTTCAAATCTTGCAAATTATCGCCACCCACGGCAGCGGCACAACAAACCACTGCGCCGATCATAATCGCCGCGACCGCACCAATCGGTGAACCGGCACCAAGCAATAGCACCAACACGACCGAGGCAAACAAAATGGTGGCGATCGTGATGCCAGATACCGGATTGTTCGATGAACCCACCAAGCCAGCGAGATAACCAGACACCGACACAAACAAGAAACCGGCCACAATCATGATGATGGTCATCGGTATGCTAACGGTCCATTGACCCACAATCGCTTGATACAACGCCAGCAACGGCAAGGTGAATAACATCAAGGCGATCAGCATCCATTTCATCGGCAAGTCACGTTCGGTTTCGGCAATAACACCGCTGCTGCTTTTACGTGTTGCGGCAATACCGCTCTTGATGCCCGACAATAATGATTTGCGCAATGAGAACAAGGTCCAGACGCCGCCGACTAACATCGCGCCCACACCGAGGTAACGCACTTTTGCCGAACGAATCATGGCAGCCGCATCGGCGGCGCTGACATTGGCGAGCTGCGCCATCAACGCCGGATCAGAATCTTGGAAAAAAGCGTGATAAATCGGAATCGCAATGTTGTAGGACAAAATACTGCCGGACACGACAACGATGCCGATATTTAAGCCAACGATATAACCCACACCGATCAGTGCCGGTGCCAAATTGGTGCCCATATAAGCGAGGTATTTGCCAAAAAATCCGGCGCCGGATGCGGCATCCGGGATCACACGCAAACCGCTTTCGGCGGCCAATTTGACGATGGCACCCAACGCGCTGGAAATACCGAGAATTTTTAAACCAGGGCCAGGATTGTCGCCGGCCTTTAATACTTCGGCAGCCGCTTTACCTTCTGGAAACGGCAGCGGATCTTCAACGATCATGGATCGGCGCAGAGGCACTGAAAACAACACGCCAAGCAGGCCGCCCAATCCCGCAATTGCCATCACCCAGGAATACCGAAAATCTTCCCAATACCCCAAGATCAACAACGCAGGGATTGTGAAAATCACACCCGCTGCAATCGACGAACCGGCTGACGCGCCAGTTTGCACAATATTGTTTTCAAGAATGCTGCCGCCACCGAGCATGCGCAGCACGCCCATTGACACAACAGCAGCCGGAATTGCGGTTGCAATGGTCAAACCAGCAAACAATCCTAAGTAGGCATTGGCAGCGGCCAAGATCACCGCCAAAACGACCGACAAAATCACCGCGCGAACGGTAAGCTGCGGCACGGACTCTAGTTTTTTTTCTGACACCACGGTTCCCCTTGAATGTGGAGCATTGAGTACGAGGCCGACACGCTAAGGCCTGCCGCGAAACAAGTCCAGCCTAAAACCTTAATTCCATAATGGGCAACCTCAGCACACACTCCATTTGAATCGTGAGCCGTTGCCGGTTGGCCAAAAAAAGAGCAAGCCGTGAGCGAAAGGCACTGTCGCGCGATTTTTATCCAATGCTGGATCGCGGGATTTTCTTTTGCGCTTCATCAAAAAATTCTAAAGATAATCGGATTCTTACCATTGCCATTATTGGCAAAACCGGTAATTTG
>JAYSCL010000049.1:0-29993 GCA_041914905.1 Enterobacterales bacterium | reverse complement strand
GAACCCACGCTATCAGCTTGGAAGGCTGAAGTTCTACCATTGAACTACACCCGCGTGGGTTTCGCCTAAAGCTCGCAATCACAGCTTATATATGGTGAGCTTTCCAGCTCCCTCTTCGCCGAACCGGCGCCGAGGCTTAAATTTGGTGGAGGGGGAAGGATTCGAACCTTCGAAGGTAGAACCGGCAGATTTACAGTCTGCTCCCTTTGGCCACTCGGGTACCCCTCCGGAAACTTTTTGTCGTTTTGTCCAGCTTGTACCGGCCCAAAAGAGCGGCGCATTGTGCCGATCTGGTTTGGTCTTTGCAAGCAAGCGGATGCTTCGCGACAGGCCTTTATGAACGAGAAATGGTGCTGGCTGTGGGACTCGAACTCACGACCTACTGATTACAAGTCAGTTGCTCTACCAACTGAGCTAAGCCAGCATTCAGGACCCCGTTCAAAGGGCCGCAAATTCTAATGATCTCGCCTCGCCGCTGCAACTATGAAAATGCGAAAGCGAAAAATCGCCTACTTGCTGAGCAAAAGCGATTGTTTTTGCTTAAAAAATCAGCGTTTGAGCTGATTCGCACAATGGTCTGAGCTGTTACGTCATACGCATTTGAACGTTGGACACCTAGACTGCGCGCGTCCCCCAAATGCAGGAGTCCGTTAATGCGTACGTTGTTCGCCGCCGGTTTGTTGTTTCTCAGCGGTATTACGCAAGCATTGAACATTCCGGCGCCTGAGCTTGCATTGCCGACGTTCGAAGGTGATCGCACCGTGAACCTGAAAGCTTTGCAAGGCAAAGTGGTCGTGATCAGCTTTTGGGCATCGTGGTGTTCCAGCTGCGAAGCAGCATTTCCCGCGTTAAATACGCTACACGGTACGTTTAAAGGTAAAGGTGTTGAGATCATTTCGGTTAATGTTGACATGCAAAAAGTCGACGCCGAATTTTTTCTGCAAAAATCGGCCGCACAATTCACCGTGCTGTATGACGCCGAACGTAAGTCCCCCGAAAAATTTGCGATGCAATCGATGCCGTCCAGTTATCTCATCGACAAAAAAGGCCATATTCGCCAAGTCTTCCGCGAATACCGTCCCGGTGATGACAAAAAAATGGCCGATGCAATTGATCGATTGTTAAAAGAATAAAAAAGCGCGGACAAGTCCGCGCTTTTTTTAGCCATAACTGAGTGTCGTCGCCTTACCGGAAAATACGCGATAGCTGAACACCGTATAGATGACGATCACGGGTAAAGTGATCGCGACCCCAATCAAAATGATCAGCAAGCTGTCCGGCACCAATGCCGCCTGCCACATCGTCATTCGACCGATAACGATGTACGGGTAAACGCTGTACGCCAGGCCACAAAAGCACAGCGCAATCGTCATAACCAAACAAACAAACGGTACATACAGCAACGTCGAACCGATCCGTGAAGAATTTAAACTCAGGCGCAATACCAACAATAAGAACAGCGTCAACAACGGGATCGGTAACAACAGGAAAATCTCAGGAAAAACAAACCAGCGCTGCGCGATCGCCGCACTGACCAGTGGTGTCACCAGCGAGATCGCCGCAATACCAATCACCAATAGAGGCCACACACGTTTTAACCATGTGATCGCACGTTGTTGCAACTCAAGTTCCGTTTTGATAATGAGCCATGCCGCTCCCAAACACAGATAAGCCGCCGGCAAAGCCAACGCAATCAATGCCGCAAAACCGTAGTACATGGCGTGATCAGCAAAACCAGTCAACCATCGCCCCAACATCCAACCTTGTGCGATTCCCGCTCCGGCTGAACCGATAAAAAACAATCGCTCCCACAACACTTTGTAGTCGCTGTGCACTTTCACGCGAAAATCGAAGGCCGCACCACGCAGCACCAACGCGATCAACATCAACGTGATCGGCATGTACAACTCGGCGGCGATAATGCTATTGGCATAGGGAAAAGCCACCAACAAAATACCAACGCCGAGCACCAACCAAGTTTCGTTGGCATCCCAAAAAGGACCAATGGCCGCGATCATCGAATCGCGCTGCTGCGCAGGTGCGAACGGCAGCAACATACCAATGCCCAGATCGAAGCCGTCGAGAATCACATAGATCAGCAATGCGATGCCAAGCAGACTGAAAAATATTTCCGGCAAAATCGTCATGATCGTATTCATGTTTTTGCTCCGATGGGGAAATGCGTTACCGTCTCAACGTGCCGCGCTTTGAGCACCAGCCGCATCAACACCAACACATAGGCAATCAGCAACGCCGAATACAATGCGACAAACATCAACAGGCTGCTGCCAACGGAGGAGTGCGCCGTTTGTGTAGCCACCTCACTGCTGCGAATCAATCCGTACACAATATAGGGTTGGCGACCGATTTCGGTGACATACCATCCCGCCAGCGTGGCTATCCACCCGCTGAAAGTTGTCCACATCAGCACGCGCAACAACCAACGAGGTAAACGAGTGACGTCAAATTGAACTCGACGCAAAAAGAAAACAGCTGTCCAGCTGGTTAGCAACATCAACAGACCTAAACCAACCATGACACGAAACGAGAAAAATACCGGCGCCACTGGCGGATGTTGCTGCGGAAAATCATTCAACCCTTGCACAACGCCGTTAACGTCGTGACGCAAAATCAAGCTGGCCAAATGGGGAATCGCGATTTCGGCGTGATTTTTCTGTTGTGCTTCATCGGGCATCGCGAACAGCAATAACGGTTGGTGAGCGCCGGTTTGCCAAATACCTTCCATCGCCGCCACTTTTTGTGGTTGATGTTGCAAGGTATTGAGGCCGTGAAGATCGCCGACCATGATCTGCAAAGGGATCAACAACGCCGCCAAATAGATCCCGGTGCGCATAAATTTACTGGTCGCAGCGGTGTGCGCGTTGCGCCAGATCTGCCAAGCGCCGAAACCAGCCAGCAAGAACGATACGGTCAATCCACTGGCCAACAGTTTATGTGTCAATCGATACGGAAACGACGGATTAAAAACAATGTCACGCCAGGATTGCACAACGATTTGACCGTCCTGCATCACAACCCCGGTCGGCGTTTGCATCCAGGAATTCAAGCTCAAGATCCAGAACGCCGACAGACTGGTACCGATCGCGACCATCGCCGTGGCAAACAAATGCACGCGTTCTGAAACGCGTTGCTGACCAAATAACATGATGCCCAAAAAAGCGGCCTCTAGAAAAAAGGCCGTCAGCACTTCATAGCCCAATAGCGGGCCAGCGACAGCGCCGGCCCGCTCCATAAACCCTGGCCAATTGCTGCCAAATTGCAGACTCATCGGAATGCCGGATACAACGCCGAGCGCAAAACTTAGCGCAAATATTTTTGTCCACAATTTGTAGCTGTTTAGCCACGCCAGATCGTGTGTGCGCAACCAGCGCCAGCGAAAAAAAAGTAACAACCACGACAACGCAATCGTGATGGTCGGAAACAGAATATGAAAACTGATGTTCCACGCAAAATGCATGCGGGCCAGCATAACGGTGTCCATCGGGTACCTCATTTTGACTTAATCATTTCAAAAACAGTTGGCAATACATCACCAGCCCATGTCATTGACACAGGAATGCAAACAACCGTTTTTGAAGTGACTATGTCCGTTTGGCGAGCGACAATAATTTCTGTACTTTGCTGCCCATTTTGAGCAATTGCATCAGGGTCTTCGCATCAAGCTTCTGCATATCGTCAAACCACGTATTCATCATTTCAATGAGGTCATACATTCCGCGCATCTTTTCCTGCGCGATCTGATCGCTGGTATTGCGCGGATTTTCGAGCATGGCACCGCGCAGCATCGATAACGTGGGTTCAATTTCACGGCGACGACGCTCTTCGGCCAGGATGCGAAAAACCTCCCACGGATCGGAGGGCGCTTCAAAGTATTCGCGACGATCACCGGGCATGTGTTTCAACTTAACGAGCCGCCATGCTTGCAATTCTTTCAGGCCCATGGACACATTGGAGCGTGAAAACGACAGGCTTTCCGCTAAATAGTCGGCATGCACCGGCTCGGCGCTGACGAAGATCAGGGCGTAAATTTGCCCGACCGTACGATTGATCCCCCAACGACTGCCCATTTCACCAAAATGCGTGACGAAATCGCGAACAAGGGGCGAAAGCTGATTCATAACTGGCCTCAACAGGCTTTGATGGCGGTCAACAGTATACTGTATTTTCAGTAATTATTGAAAGTTCAGCATCTAGATGAGGACAAAAAGGACGGCGCATTGATTCGTCAGGGGCAAACCGACCAAGGTTCGGCTGGCGCATCCGTACTATGACGGCGCAAACGATATTCCGTGGCGGTCAACACACGCACCGTTTGTTTGGCGTCGTTGATGCCCAGTTCGTGGACTTTTTTCAGCACGGCGGTCGCCGATTCCTGTTGGCTGAACAAGCCCAGAGAGATTCCGCCCATAAACTCCCCTTTGTTGATATGAGCGCTTTCGACTGGCATTGATTTTAATTCGCGCAGACGTTCGAGCGTTTGTGCGGGCGTCGCTTTCGCGGGGATGTAGACCAAAAAACGACGCTGCGTTTCCACTTCTTGTGTTTGCATGTCGAGCGTTGATTCATCCAAACCGGCCCGCCATTGTTGGAGGACCTTTTCATCGCGTGTCCACGGTGTTTGCAAACAGATAGTGTGGGCGACGGGCGATGTTACCACCGGCTCTGCAACAGACGCTTCGGCACTGGTTTCGCTGATGTCTGCGCTGGCGACAGCGGCATCGGCAACCACCGACTCGCCACCGACGCTTTTTTCTGACTCACGCGCTGGCGGTGTCGTTGCCTGTTCGCTCACCGGCGTCGGTGCCGTTTCGATGAGCGAATCGTCCTCGATCAGTTGAATTTGTGTTTTGTCGACAGATGCCGCGACAGGCTTTACTGGCTCGGACGCAGGCGATAGAAAGCGCCAGCCAAAATAAATGACATTAGCCAAAATTAATGTGATGACGATGTAGCGCATGATGTTTTTAAGGATGTTCTTGTGCGTAATGATACAAACCGTCGAGCACCAAATGCGGGCGCACATTGGCCGACACATTTAACAGTGGCAACAATCGTTCAGCATCACCACCGGTGATAAAAATAACAGGTGTCGTCGGTGATGAATGCCACGCTTCGTGCAATAAATATCGCAAATACCCGATCGCCATCGCCAAGGTGCCGTTTAACACAGCGGCCTGCGTATCGCGACCTGGCGCAATGGACTGACGGTGATCGGCGTCGAAACGCACTTGTGCGGTTTGCGTCAGCAAGCTGCGTTGCTGCAACGCCAATCCCGGCACAATGTGGCCTCCTTGATGATGTCCTTCATGATCAACAATATCGACCGTTAATGCGCTACCGGCGTCGATGATGATGCAGGCCGTTCGGCATTCCCGCCAAGCGGCCAATATGGCTAACCAACGATCAATGCCCAATTTTTGTGGTTCACGATAACCGTTGATAACCCCACCTTGCCGCACTTCACTGATCGCAAAACGTGGTACTCGCAACTGCCGTTGTTGAGCCACTTGTTCTAACTGCTCACGCCACTCCAATTTCGCTACGGATGCGGCCCAGATCACATCGTCGGCCTGCAGCAATGACCAAAACGGCGCTGCTTGCAACGTGTCGGTGTGATAATCAAAAATACCCTGTTGCACGCGAGCAGGGCTAATGTGTCGCCATTTCAATCGTGTATTGCCACAATCCAATAACAACATGTTTACACCCGCTGCCGCAAACTGACTTCACCGGCGATGATTTTGCGCCGGCCATTGACCCCATCCAACAATAAGCTGCCGTGTTCGTCCACACCGGCAACAATACCATCGATAGATTCGTGAACACCGGCAATCGTGACAGGTTTGCCCAAGAATTCGTCGCGTTCACAAAATGCGGCACAAAATGGCGCGAAACCATGTTGCTCAAATTGTTCACACACGTGCAACAAACGTTCGACTAATTGCGCGACCAATTCGGTCCGCGTGACGGGTTGTCGACTGACTTCATCAAGACTGATCCACGCCTGATCGATCTGTGCGGCTTGTTGTGCTTGCATGTGAACATTGATACCAATGCCGATCACAACCTGACACGGGCCACCGGCTTCGCCTGACAATTCAATCAGCACCCCGCCCAATTTACGTTGCTGTGCACGGATGTCGTTAGGCCATTTCAGCTGAATAGCATGATCACAATACAGTTGCAGTGTTTCCGCGATCGCGACCCCTACGGCCAGACTGAGTCCACTCAATCCTTCGAGACCGCACACAAATTCACGTTTGAGCGACAAGTACACATTCGCCGCAAAGGGTGACTGCCATTGACGACCACGACGACCGCGCCCGGCAGTTTGATGTTCAGTCAACGCCACCAGCACATGCGCCGGACTCGGCAGTGTTTGCTGCAACAAAAACGTATTGGTTGAATCTACATCGAGGAAATAATGCAACTGCACGGGTTGAGGCGCCGTTTGCCAGCGCGCACGCAAGGTTTCGGCGTTGATCAGATCCAGCGGAGACGACAACTGATAGCCCCAACCCGGTACGGCGCGACATTCCAAATCAAAACGTTGCAGTTGTTGCAGATGTTTCCAGATCGCGGCTCGTGATACGCCAATGGCATCGCCCAGCGCGGTACCCGAATGCACCGCGCCATCGGCCAATTGTTGAATCAACGTTAATGCGGTTGTCATGCCTAAAGCAGCTGCGGATAGGTAAGGGCTGAACGGCGCTCAGTGTAGCGGTTTCGCGATGTTGATGCAGCGCGTGCGACCGCTAGGGATGGCGGAAGTGCGGTTTGTGCTGGCGCAAAAAAACCGCCGATTTATGCTGAACACAAAAAAGCCGCAATGACGCGGCTCTTTTGTTCAATCGAACTTATTTCGCCAACAATTGTTTGGCGTCTTCGGTCAATGGATGTTGCGGATAATCGGCGACAAATTGTTGCAGCGTTGTATTACCACTGTTGTCGCCACCACTGAGTTGCGACAACGCGCGACCAAACTGCGCATTCGGTTTCAGTTGACTGTCCGGATAATCTTTATTGAATTTATCAAACGCCGCGGCCGCCTCTTGATAGGAACCGCTGTCAGCCAGCTGCTGTGCCGCACGAAATGCATTGCTTTGTTGCACAAAGGCCGGATCGGCTTCTTTGTCGTCTTTCCAATAGGGTTGCAATGCCGTTTCAGTAGTTTCAGCACCTCGCACTCCCGCCACCTGTGTTGATGAACGTGACTCCGTGCTGCTCATCTTGGGACTGACGGCGCGCAATTTGCCCCACAAACGGGACAGCAGCCCACCAAATCCACTTTGCTCTTCTTTTTTGACGACGGTTACGACGGGTTTCATGTCTTTTTTTACTTCGTCCACTTTGGTCGCTACCGTTTCTGCGGCCATCACCGCGCTTCCCAGCATCATGCTAAACAACGCTACCTGTTTCATCGTGACTTCCTCTTCGTCAAAACAACTTAGTTTGATAACAACTTGGCAAACGTTTCATAGCGTTTGCCAATATCACTGTCCAACGCCATCGCTTCGCGGAACTTGGCGCTGGCATCGGCCAATTGCTGCAATCCGTAATAACTTAATGCGACATTAACCTTGATGCCGGCATCGTCATTGGCCAAACGCTCGGCCACCACATAAGAATCGAGTGCTCGGCGATAATTGCGTTTCAGGTAATAGACATTACCCATGGCAACATGTGCCGCCACATATTGCGGCGATTGCCGCAACAATTCCTCCAATTGCGTCACCGATTTGTCGAGCAGCCCGGCTTTGGCGTATTGGATGCCGATCTGCAATTGCATCAACGCCGGTTCGGCGCCGAGCTGCACCATGGCCCGATACGGCTCGGTCAGACGCTCGACACTCTTACCCAGCAGTAAATCATGTTGATGCTGAACCAAACCTGACAAACGTTGCTCTTCCGGTGGCGTCACCGCCTCACCACTGGGTAACGTGACCGGTGGCGTTGTTTGCCAAGCACTGCGCAGCGACAACAAGCGCAAACTTTGTTTATCGCGATTTTGTCGGTATTTGCGTGAGCCTTCGGCCCAGCTTTCCGCAAAGCTGGTGGCCACCAGCGTCGTTTCAAGCGGCAGCCAGGCCTGACCATCGATATCGATAACCAGATCGGGATCGAGGCTGATCATGTCGCGCTCGCGATAGCTGACGCCACTGTCAAAGACAACAAACAAATGGCCGGGCACATCAACAAGTGCCGTTGCTACGCCCAAGTTTTCGAGACCGGCGGCCATCAACACCGACAGATCGTCGCAGTCGCCACTGCGCAATTTCAGCGTTTCACGCGGAAATTGCACATAGTCAATTTGATCGCCGGCGAGTTTTGCATACGGTGTGTTCGGGTCGGGTTGATAGCGCAAGCCTTGCGCCGTCAACGCAGAAAAGTACGTCATCGCCAGTAATACGTTTTTATTGACCGATTTGGATTGCGGTAAATGGCTGTTGACGGTTTGGCGGACATAATCACGCAACACATCGTCACGCGGCGTCACAAACGCACCGACCATATCAGGTGAGGACCACAAGATCGCATTTTTGCCGTACAACGTCGTCGGTCGCGTCATCACTTGCAATGTCTGTGTCACGCTTTGAATAAAACTGATAGCCACTTCAACTTGCACGCCAGTATCTTCGTCGACTTGTAAGATGCGGTTATTGAATGTCGCATACAACGGCACTTCGACACTTTGGTTAGTCGGCAATTTGACGATGTCGAAGGTGTACGGAAAATCCATGTACCCTTTGATATCAAAGCGCACACGCAAGCTGTTTTGTTCAGCCGCACCATTGTTGCGCACGGTGACACTGCCAATGGATTGCTTGGCGTAAATTTTATACGCGGCTGAAAACACCGGATTTAATTTCAGTTGTTCTAACGTCAACGCGGCCGACGCCAATTTGCTTTCCTGACCTTGTTTGCGACCTGCCAGCAACGCGTTCAACAGTTCTTTGTTTTCTTCCGAGCCTTCCAGTGCCACCGCTTTTTGCGCCGCCGTCACCGCTTTATCAAATACTTGTGCGGCAGCAAACAATTTGGCACGCAACACAAATGTGGCGGCCCAATCTTTGCGCACGGCTTCGACTTTCGCGACGATCGGTTCGGCCATTTCGTATTGACCCGCGTCGTAATACAAATTAGCCAGTTGCATTTGAATATCCAAACGATCGGCTGCCAGACTTTGCGCGCGTTTGGTGTTTTCAATGGCATCGGTCAATTTACCTTGGCGCTGAGCGATCTGTGCATTCAGCAGCCAAAGTTCAGGATCTTTTTGTTGTTGCGCCAACGCTTGTTTTCCGTGTTCACGGGCATCTGAAAACTGACCGACAAACAATTCGGCGCGCGCCAAATCGATCAACACATTTAATGCGCGTGGCGCCAGACGCGCCGCTTGTTGTAAGGCCGTCAACGCGGCTTGGCCATTTTTGGCGGCCAATTGCTTTTGGCCCAAACGCAACCACACGGCGACATTGACATCAGCACTTTGGGTCGCGGAATTCAGCGCGTCCAACTCTTTATCCGGTTGTTGTAACGCAGCATAAACATCGGCCATGCCAAGCCAGGCATTGGCCGATTTTTTCTCCCCCCGCAATAAACGACTGTAGGCAATCAACGCTTCTTGCGGCTGATTTTGCGCCAATGCAATTTTGCCAAGCACCAGCGTCGCTTCATCACCGATGCGTTCATCGGTGGCCAATGACAGAGCAATTGATTTGGCTTGCGCCAAATCATTTAATGCGAAATAGCATTGCGCGACACCCAGTTGGCCTTGTGCGGCAAACGTCGCGTCGCCGTTGATACTTTGAAATAACGGCAGGGCATCGTTAAATCGCCCGATGGCAAACAATTGCTGCGCTTTGGTTAAACTGACGCGTTTGTTATCGGGATCGTGTTTCAGCGCCTGATCAAGGTATTGCAAGCCCTGATCGACAGCACCAGCACCGACATAGGTTTTGCCGAGCATGATCAGCGCATCAATATGTTTCGGATCGCGTTTGACCACTTCTTCGAGACAGCTAATCGCCGCGATCGGATCATTGAGTTCGGTATTGACTTCGGCACACCACCAATACGGCGCCAACTCATTGGGTTTGCTGGCCAACACGGTGTCCAACAAAGCACGCGCATCAAGGTAACGCTTGGCGTTGATTAACGTTTCCAGTTTCAATTGCGTGGCGATCAAACGCTGCGCCGGGATCGCGGCCAATAAATCAAATTTTTGCAAGGCTTCATCAAGTTTATTTTGCTTGAGTAAACTTTGCCCCCAACGCCGCAATGCATCGGCATTATCGGGGCTTTCTTGCGCGCTCTGCGCAAAGGCTTTTTCGGCCGCCGCAAAATCTTGCGCCTCAAAGGCACGTTTGCCTTTGCCGTATTCATCGGCCCAAGCTTGCGACAAATCACCTTCGGCACCAAAACCACTGACGGCGCTGACGGCAAACCAAGACCAGTTATTTTTATCAGTACCGATGGTGGCTTCACCTGTTGCCACATCCGCCAACAGCTGTTTGTTCGCGACATTATCGTTCCAACCATAGACACGATAACTGGCAACAAACCGCTCTGGCGCCAATTGCCAGCGCAACACACTGCCTTGATCGTTGCCCGTGATTTTCAACCCCGCCACCGCACCTGGTATTGAGCGAATGCCGTAAGCCAACCAACTGCCACGTTTTTCATCGCGAACATAGACGCTGGGTTTAACACCGGCACTGACACTGATCGCAACCGGTTTGTTCATGTCTTGCGGCGCATCGCCCTCACGGCCGAAGCGCAAGATCAAATTGCGGCCGTTGTAGACCCGAATCGCAAACGAGTTGTTTTGTTTCACCAGTGCGTACAACTTGTCGTCGCCATCCATTGCCAAACCAATGATGTCTTGTAGCGCGCCGTTTTCATTACCCAATGTGTATTGTTTTTCCAGATCGCGGTTTAAGGCGACAATCACTTTTTGCTGATTGTCCGGCACAAACAAAGTGCCCTTGCTATCAACCACGATCGCGTGCGGTTCGTGTAACGCCGTTTTGCCTTCGCTGGTGCGCGCCACAAACAAGCCTTCGAGTGTAAAGGCCTGTACTCGATTGTTGTCCGTGTCGGCAACAAACAAACGCCCCTGGTGCACGGCGGCCGCATGCGGTTCATCGAGTGCGCCTTCGCCACTGCCTCCACGTGCGATGTTCAGGACTTGTTTTGCATTGCGGTCATAGACTCGCAATGCACTGCTCTCAAAGACAATGACGTAATCACCGCTAACACTGAAATGTTCAACTTTATTGAGGCCGGTCAGAAAGTCTTTGCTGACACCCGCGGCATCCGTTTTGCTGATTTTTTTCTGTTTGAGATCGAAACAGAACCAGTCGTTCTGGCCATTGAAGTGCGCTTGCGAGCAATTATTTTTTTGCGCCGGCTGATTGATCACCAACGGTAAACGTACAGGGGCAATGCTGGTCGTCACCGCTGGTAATTGATACCACTCGATTTTTTTATTGCCGCTGTCGAGCACAGCCAATTGGCCCGAACTTAAAATCGACAAACCGGTGACTTCATCAAATTGTCCCGGCCCTTTGCCTTTGCTGCCAAAGCTCTCCAGTGCTTTTTTGTTGGCCCAATCGTAGGCAAACACTTTTTGATTTTCATTGTCGGCCAAATACAAAATGCCTCGCTGATCCACCGTCATTGCGGTCAGTTTGGCTGGCTTACCTTTTAGCGGCGACCATTTGCCTTCATCAAATTGCTGCAGCAGGCGCGCATCGTCACCAAATATTGACAAACGACCTTTGCGATCGAGCACGTAGATCTGTTCTTTGCCATCAACGGCGACCGCAAACGGCGCATCTAATTTTTGTGCGTCGGTAAGGTCTTGGCCCAAGGCATATAGAAAATTGCCGTCCGGTGAAAAGACCGCGATGCGATCGTTACCGCTGTCGGCAAAATACAGGCGTTGACTGGCCGATGCGGCGACCGCCATCGGATTGTTCAATCCATCCTGAGCACCAATCGCGCTGGCTTTGCCACCTTCGGTCAACACATAAGCGGCATCTTCGCCGTCCGAGGTGAACACCCATTGCCCATCCGGCAAACGCCCCACCGCAGAAATTTTTTCGCTAGGCAACAGAGCGCCTTTACCGCCCAATTTACTGGAGCTGGCAGCACCGGCTTTCCAACGCCACCACAACCCACTGTCACGATCGACAACCGCGATGTCGCCATTGTCCGTTTGCGCTAATGCCACCGGATCATCAATTTTGCTGCCTTTGAGATCCCAGCTTCCCAGTAATTTGGCATCTGCCCACACGACACCACAGAGCAGCATGCCAACGGCTATTCGCTTTGCGTACAACAAGACCATACTCCTTTATAAACGCCAGCATGCCACAGGGGCAGTTCATCACAATCGTAGGGCGTTCTTGTTTGAAGGCCTCTTTTACGCCAACCCACGACGAGCCTTTATCGTATCGGCCAATCAAATCGCTGACAATGCACAGAGACTGGTGCGATTATGACCCATCGACGCTAGACTGCAATCAATTCTGCGGAAGCATAAAAATCAAAAGGGAGGACACATGTCCGCACAACGCACACAGCATGTGCATCAACGCGTATGGCGACGTCTCGCTGCGGTATTAATCGTGTTGATCATCGGCCTGTATTGGTGGAGCCCGTTGCTCATCCATGACATTGAATTGAACACGCTGGATTTACGCCAAAAAGCCTTTGGCGCCCAACCCACCAGTGACAAAGTGGCCATCGTTGCGATTGATGAAGCCAGTGTGTCGGAAGTCGGACGTTGGCCGTGGCCACGTTCTGTACTCGCCGAACTCATTCATGGATTGAAAGAAGCCGGCGCCAAAGTGGTGGTCCTCGATGTGTTTTTCTCTGAAGCGGAAAACGCCAAGGTATTAGCTCAATTGGATGGCTGGGCGGCAAAAGATGAAATTCTGAACACACAATGGCAAAGCGTGCGCAGTTTGCTCGATAACGACACCAAATTGGTTAACGCGATTGCCGATCATGGCAATGTCGTGCTGAGCTTGGTGTTCCTGCCAGCGCAAGAATCCACCCACATCAGCGCAGAAGCCAACGCGAAAGCGTTAAAACAAGTGATTCCTTTTGCCGTTAGCGAAATTCGCAGCACCACCGACACGGTACCGCAATTTTATATGACGGATTTGCCGGCACTGTTAGTGAATTTACCGCGCTTTGATGAAAACGCGGCCGCCGTTGGTCACATTACATCACAACCCGACAGTGATGGTGTGGTCCGCCGAGCGCAATTGGTGTTGCGCTATCAAGATTATTTTTTCCCTTCCGCCGATTTGTACGCGGTGGCCTTATTTAACGGCCATAAAAAAATACATATGGGCGTCGCTGAATTTGGTATCACCGATTTGGGATTTGGCACGACCACCATTCCTACCGATGAACAAGGCCAGATCATGCTGCGCTACCGCGGCCCCGAAGGCAGTATCGCCACCTATTCAGTAAAAGATGTGCTGCACAAAACGCTGCCGGCCGGTGCGGTAAAAGACAAGATCGTGCTGGTGGGCGCCACCGCGCAAGGCATTGGCGATTTACGCAATACTCCTTGGAAAGAAAGTTTTCCCGGTGTAGAAATTCGCGCCAACGCAGTGGATAACCTGATTAAAGGCGATTTTATTACGCGCCCCGATTGGATGAGTTTGGCCGATCTTGGCATTTTGCTCAGCATGGGCATTGTGCTGTTTTTCTTATTGCCTCGTTTGAATATGGTGTCCACCGCGCTGGCGGTATCGGTGATCATCGCAGCGCATTTAATCATTACGTTTACGGCGTTTCACAACGAGCAGGTTGTGCTCAGCATTACTTATCCGATCCTCTTGGTTATTTTGATGTTCATCGTGCACACCGTCGTGCGCTATTTCACCGTTGAACGTGAAAAAGGCCAGATCAAACACGCCTTCCGTCATTATGTGAATCCCAAGGTTGTCGAAAGCGTTATTGAAGATGTCAGCGCGTTGAAACTTGGTGGTGACAAACGCGAAATGACCGTGTTGTTTTCAGATATTCGCGATTTCACCACTACGTCAGAGCGCGTGCCGCCGGAACAATTGGTCGCTTTGCTGAATCAATACTTATCGGCCATGACGGATAAAGTGTTTGATTACGACGGTACGCTCGACAAATTTATCGGCGACGCGGTGATGGCGTTCTGGGGGGCACCGGTCGCACGCAAAGATCATGCGCTGCAAGCGTGCAAAGCCGCGGTCACCATGTTTGAAGCCTTGGTCGATATTCAAAAAGAGTGGGAAGCCGCCGGTGCCGGCAAACTCGATATTGGTCTGGGTATCAACACCGGTATGATGACCGTCGGTAACATGGGATCGAATCGCCTGTTCAATTTCACCGTCATTGGTGATGCCGTGAATTTGGCCTCGCGCATTGAAGGACTCAATAAATTGTACGGAACCCATTTGCTGATCAGCGAGGGCACCTACGCGCAAGTCAAAGCCCATTTCCCTTATATCCGCGAAATTGATGTCACGCGTGTCAAAGGCAAACAACAGGAGTCCCGCATTTTCGAAATCATGTTGCCGCAACATTACAACGGCTTTGATTGGCTCGGTGATTATCATCAAGTGTATCAGGCCTTGCGCAAAGAAATGTGGTTCGACGCAATGCAAGGATTTTCGAAGCTCTACGATCGCACCGGTGATCCCGTCAGTCGTTATTACAAAGAAATGTTGTCGAAACGTGTCATGCAGCGGTCATAAATCGTTGTTAAGCTGGACGCGCGGTGCCGCGTGTCCAGAGTGGGAGTTAGTTCGTATGCGTATAACGAGTTTCGTGCAGTCATGGTCGTTATTAGTCTGGTCATCGCTGTTTTGCTCAACCCTGTTGTCTGCCGCCGAGTTGGTGGTGCCGGAACAGTTCGATTTAGTGCGCGTTAACGGGGAAGAAGAAAAAACCTATTTTCAGCGCATCAAAAAAGTGCCGTTGCAACTGGGTAAAAACACGATTGAGCTAGAGTTCAATCAAATTTATGATGCCGAGTTTGGCGACAGCCATGATCGCATTCGCTCCAAACCATTCACTGTTGTTGTGGAGGTTTCGACGGAGCAAGAGGTTTGGACACTGCTGGCTGATCTGCCAAAAACGCGTCGCGAGGCAGTTGTGTACGCCAAACGCCCAATCTACACGTTGCAAAATCAGCTCGGCGAACGTCACACGGTGACATTGACACCGCAACGGCCGCTGCCGCTACTCAGTCAAATACCTCCGGCACCAACCGAAAAACCCAGCATCACAACACCGCCACCGGTCGACGTGTTGCAAATGCTGAATTATTGGTGGCAATTGGCAACGCCCGAACAAAAGCAAGCGTTTTTGGACAGCATTGGCGATAAATAATCCACACCGCAATGAACAAATAACAACGGCGAACGCGAAGTGCACAAAGAACGTAAAGAGCACGAAGTACAGCTTGGTAGTTGATGCGAGGGCATGGCGAGTTCACGACGGCAGAACGCCAGCGAGTGATCGCGGAATGAGCAAGAGCTAATTTGTTTCTCTTCGTGACTTTTTGTCTCTTAACGCACTTCGTGTTCGCCTTTTTTATCTTCCTTTAGACTGACACTGGATCGCTGATCGTTGCCGGCTTCGACGTCGGTTTGCCAAACCAATAACCTTGGCCACCACGTACACCGAGATTTAGCAGGCACTGCCATTGCGCTTCATTTTCCACACACTCGGCCAACGCCACCGCACCCAACGAACCAGCGAGCGCGGCCAAACCGCGCACAAATTCTTGCGCTTGTTTATCACTGACGATGTCTCGTGTTAAACCGCGGTGCAATTTAACGAAACGGTACAACCCCGATTGCAGATAGTTGGCCGAATACTGTGGATGACCGACATGTTCAACACACAGCGCACTACCACAACGATTCAGCATTTCGAAGAAACTGAGTTCCACCGGCGTCAGGTGCGTCGCCACGGCTTCGCCGATCTCAAAGACCAAGCGTTCTGCCAATAAACGATTTTGCGCGAGATGCTCAAGCAACCACATACGGAAGCCGTTGTCGGCAATCGCATCACCACTTAAGTTGACCGTGATGACCGGTGAGTGCTGCGGCCCGAACAACAATGACTTCAACACTATGTCGCAAACCAGCCGGTCAAATTGCACGGCCAAACCAACACGATGAGCCATCGGCATGAAGGTTGCCGCTGAAAATAATTCGCCATCATCGTTTGGAATACGCGACAACACTTCGTAATGCGCAACACGCCGATCGTTGCCGATCACCACCGCGTGATAGAACAATTGCACCGTACGCTGCTCAATCACCTTTTCAAGTAATGCACGCCAACGCACCCGTCCCATAATGCTATTCTGCTGGATCTCGCCCTGCTCAAACCGATGCCAACCGTGTTCATTGTCGGCCTGCTGCGCAACGCGCAACGCCATGTCCGCTTCCGACAGTAATTTGTAGGAATCCGCACCGGAGCGATACGCCACAATGCCGATGTGTGCGATCCGACGCGATCCACCAACACGATGTGTATCGTGCAGCTGTTTAACATCCGACAACAGGCGTTTGGCAAATGCATCGACTTCGCGCTCGGTTAATCCTGGCAACAACACCGAATAACTGAGCGGATCGCGACGCGCCAAAATGGGTTCATTGAACTCGCGCACCAGATGCCGCAACACGTCGGCAATTTGTTGCGCATACAAACGTTGCTCATCCGGGTTGTCGGTGATGTCGCCGACTTCCATTAACAGCAACATGCCGCTGACGTTGACATCGCGATCGCGCAGCTGAACTTCCAAATGTGCATCAAAATACGCGCGATTGCCGAGCAACGTTTCCGCATCAACAAATGACCGATGCCGAACCTGATCCAGCGCCTTAACTTGCTCCTGCTGCAACTGCTGATTCTCATGCAACAGCCGACTGAAGGCGGTGAGCACTACGTGATCAATTGCCGTGGCCATACTATGAGGATCGCGCTCACCGGCAATGATTTTTTCGGCGCATTCGCGCACGCGGCGTTCATGGATCAGGGCTCGCCAAAGGGTGAGTGCGAGCAATGCGCCTGCCAGCAGGATCACCGCCAATAACTTAAACCACATGTGCGACAGCAACCACTGCGGGCGAGCCGTCAGCCAAACGGTCAATTGCCCGCGTTGCTGGGGCAGTTCGACGTCCACCGTGTATTGCACGATGGTGCGAGAATCACCGCTTTTGCTGCCATCACTAAATTGCTCCAACACCACGCGATTGCCATCGCGCAACTCCACGCGCAGGGGCTGCGCGATCTGGATCAATTGTACGAACGAGCGACGTCTCGCCTCAGTATCGCGCCATAACTCAGCCTTGGCGAGTCCATCAAGATAGCGCTGATCGTCGGCGTCAAGTGGCAGTTGTTGCTGGCTACGCATGGCCAACAACGTCACCATCAGTGCCACAAACGTTGTTGCGAGCAAGGCAATGCCAAGCAACCGTTTATACAAATGCATGATTGACCCTCTGGTATTGCCACAAGTGTAGAAGCCGGGGCGAAGGGCGTCAGCCCGCATGCTTAAGATTGACTTAATTCTTGTGGTGGACAATGCCCAGAGCTCCCTGCATAAGGCATTGCTCATGTCATTTGTTCCGCTTCGTTTACGCAGCCCGGCGTGGCGATTCACCCTGCTGATGTGCCTGTTTTTCCTGCTGCGAGTGGTGCTTGCGATCAGTCATCGCGAGCAATTGGAGCGCCCTTGGGGCCAAACGTTGCACGCCGCGCTGGCGGGCTTGCCACTGGATGCGTTGATCGCGTTGCTGCTGACGCTGCCACATTTTTTGTGGAGCCAATTTGCACATCGTACCGCACCGCTGTCGCCAGGCCGCCTATGGCGATTACGCAGCGGCCATTTTCTGTTTTGGTTTACCGTTCTTTATTTGCTGATCGTCGAGTATTTTTTCTTCGACGAATTTGATGCACGCTTCAACTTTGTCGCCGTCGATTACTTGCTGTTCCCTCACGAAGTATTCGTCAACTTATGGGAAAGCTATCCTATCGTCCCTGCGTTGTTGTGCACTGCGGTGATCGCCGGACTGTTCACGATGTGGAGCGTCCGCCAAGCACGTAACGTGATCACCAGTTCATCATTACGTCGATCACAAGGTCTGCTGCGCGGCGCGATTTATGTCGCGTTGGTGGTCGCGTTGGGTGCTCAACTGTCAATGGATTCGGCGCGAATTTCCAGCAATCGCGTAGTGAACGAATTGACGTTAAATGGTTATTACAGTTTTTGGCATGCTTTGCGCACCAATGAACTGGACTACAACCAATTTTATGCGCGCATGAATCGCGACGAAGCGTATAAACGCGTGCGCGAACATTTGTTGTTGCCCGGTGAACGTTGGCTCAGTGATGATCCGCACAGCATTGCACGTTGGGTGCCGGGTCACCGCGACGCCAAACGCAAAAATGTTGTGCTGATTGTCGAAGAAAGCTTCGGCTCTGAGTTCAGTCAGGTGCTGCACCCGGAACGCAACGGTACGTTGACACCACGCTTTGATGAACTGAGCCAGCAAGGGTTGTTGTTCACACAGCTGTATGCGACCGGCAATCGTACCGTGCGTGGACTTGAAGCCATTCTGACTGGCTTTGTGCCAATTCCCGGTCAATCCATTGTCAAACGCCCATACGAGGGCACCATTTTTTCCCTTCCAACCGTGTTCAAATCCGCGGGCTATCAAACACGTTTTATTTACGGCGGCTACAGCTATTTTGACAACATGGGACCGTTTGCTCTGCAGAGTGGATTTGATGCCATCGTCGATCAGCAGGATTTTGCCGACAATGAGATCAGTTACACAACGAGCTGGGGGGTCTGCGACGAAGATCTGTTTGCAAAAACGTTGCAAGAACTCGATCGCCTGCACGCGCAATCAACACCGTTTTTTACAACCGTGTTAACCGTATCGAATCACAAACCCTATTTGTATCCAGCCGGCCGCATTGCCGACGATCCACTCCAGCAAAAACGCCGTCATGTGGTCAAATACGCGGATTTTGCTTTGGGACAGTTTATTGATAAAGCACGTGATCACGCGTTCTTTGCCGATACCGTTTTTGTGATCGTCGGCGATCACGGAGCACGCGTGTACGGCGCGCAAGACATTCCGTTGCCATCGTATGAAATTCCCGTGCTGGTTTACGCTCCTGGTTTTATCGCGCCGCAACGAGACGACCGCTTGGCATCACAACTCGATGTGGCACCGACGCTGTTGGGCATGCTCGGCATCGCGTATGAGAGTCAGTTTTTTGGTCGCGATCTGGCTCGCATTCCGGCGCAAGATCGCTATGCTTTTTTATCGCATAACCGCGATGTCGCGCTGCTCAAAAACAACCATATCGCCGTGCTGTCCATGCAGCAACAGCAGCGCTTATGGCAAGTATCACGTAGCACGCCGAACGAAGTGTCACTTGACTTGTCATTTGATCGTACTTTGGTGGACGACAGCGTCGCGTTTTATCAAGTCGCGTATGAGCTGTATGAACAACATCGCTTAAGTCCGGTCACCACCGACCAAATGGCTCACTCCAGCAGCATAAGGGCATCTCATTGAACCCAAACACCTTGTCGATCACGTTTTATCGATTTCAGCTTGTTGGCTTGCTGGGCGTGATGCTCATCATGGTGACGTTAATGCAGTGGCAGCCGCAGTGGGATTTTGCGTTGTCACAGTGGTTTTTCGATAACGCGCGTCAGCAATTTGTTTATGACGATCACTGGTTATGGCGCGGATGGTTGCATGACGGTGCTCGCGACGTGCTAAAACCGATGCAATTCACCTTGTTGACCGTGTTGCTGGCCGCTGTCGTGTGGCCGCGTTACCGGCGCTATCGCTCCGGATTTTTGTACGTGTTGCTGACCGTGCTGACGACCGGCGCGATCTTGACGTATTTAAAAAAGATCAGCGATCGCGCTTGCCCTATCAATCTAACGATGTTCGGTGGCAAGTATGAATGGCAAGCCCTGTTTTCAACGCTGATCGAACAGCACGATGGCCGCTGCTGGCCCGGCGGCCATGCCTTGCATGCCTTTGGTTTACTACCGCTGTATTTTTTGTTGCACTATTGGCAATACCAACGTGCCGCGCGAGGATTGCTGATCGCCATCGTTATCGCCGGTACGGTGTTCAGCCTGACGCAAATTATTCGCGGCCAGCATTTTTTATCGCATCAATTGGCCACATTGCTGGTGGCCTGGACTATCGCAGTGGTTGGCCTTTACGGCCTACAGCGCTATGACAAAAAGCGAATGGTGAACGGGTAATTCCACACTTGACCGTCGTTGGCTTTTAAACCACCGATGATCGCAAACACGATGTTCAAGATACCCAAGATCCAGATCAGCACAAAACCAATCAACACCAAAAACAGAATCCAACAAACCACGGCAAAAATGCAAAACGTCAGCAACCAGTTCACGACATTTTTACCGTTAGCGTCGATCAGTGGGTGTTCATGTTTTTTCATTTGCCACAACACGATGGGCACGACAAAACCGGCCAACGGGATCACATAACCGGCCAAGATCGAGAAATGAATAAACATGCTCCACTGGCGCGCACTGATCTCGTTTTGACTTAAGGGCTGTTCGCTCACGTCGGCGTTCCTTTTCTTGTTCACAGCACACCGCTCCTGCGCATCCTTGCGCTCGCGGTATTTGTGCATCCCTGCACGGCATAAAAAGCCAGCACTGAGGCTGGCTTCGTTGCTTGTCATTAAAACGGAATATCGTCATCAAAACCGGTATCAAACGAATCGTCGCTCGGTTTGCTTTGTGGTGCCGACGATTTGTTGCCACCGCTGAACTGGCCGCCACCACCGCCACCTTCAAACTGACCGCCGCCGGCGCCTTTGCCATCGAGCATTTGCATTTCATTGCAGCGAATTTCGGTCGTGTAATGTTTTTGACCGTCTTTTTCATAACTGCGCGTACGCAAGCTGCCTTCGATATACACTTTTGAACCTTTGCGCAGGTATTCACCCATGATCTGCGCCAATTTGCCGTAGGCAGTAACGCGGTGCCATTCGGTTAATTCTTTTTGTTCACCGGATACTTTGTCTTTCCAGGTTTCGCTGGTCGCGACACTGAAGTTGCACAGCGTGTCGCCGCTGGGCAGGTATTTCACTTCCGGATCTTTACCGAGGTTGCCCACCAAAATGACTTTATTGACGCCACGACTTGCCATTGTTCTTCTCCTGATATGAGGTTGGTGAGACGGGCCCTGAGCTGATTTCCCGTCTCACATGCGGCGCGATGGTAGCAGCCGAGTCCGGGGCTGCCAATGTGCGCGCTTAATCGGTCGTATTTTTTACGGCGGTGACATCGACAATGGCGCTGTCACCTTCCAAGCCTTGCAAACGCGCCAACTCGTCGTTGTTGTTCGCCACATTGGCCGTAGGCAATGGCGATAGCGACCAGCTGAAAAGCCACCAAATTAGACATAACACGATCGCCATCGCATACACCGCCGAAGGGCCGGCCGCCGCGAACAACCCGCCCGCACCGGCGCCCCCGGTAAATGCGCCAAAAAATTGCGCCGAGGTATAAAAGCCCATCGCGGTGCCTTTGGCGTTTGCTGGCACTACGCGCGATACCCACGACGGCAGACAGGCTTCGAGCCAGTTAAAGGCAATAAAGAACAGCAGCAACGCAATCACCAATCCTGCGATTGACGTTATCGCGGCGGCGATTAACAACGCGATAGCCATGAGCCCAATCATTGCCAGCAAATAGTTTTTTTGCTGCTGCCTTTTTTCAGCGCGACGCAATAACGGCATCATGACAAGCGCTGACACCAGTAATACTGGCAAGTAAACCGCACCGTGCTTGGCATTAACGACGCCAGCAGCAAGCAGCTGCAAAGGCATCGCCACAAACAGCGCCGCCATGATCGCATGCAACACAAAAATGCCCAGTGACAGCCGCGTTAGCGCACCGGCTTGCAGCAGCTGCCATAACAAGACCCAACTCTGATTGCTCGCGGCGACATGCCTCGGTTCGGTAGGCACAACAAAAAGGGTCAGCGTCAAACCGGCGATTGCCATTATGCAGGTGACCCAAAACACCAGAGGCAAACCACCGTGCGCCGCCAACAAGGGACCACAAGCAAACGCCAATAGAAAGCTGGCGCCAATCGTCATACCAATAATCGCCATCACTTTGCTGCGCCGTTGTTCAGCGGTTAAGTCAGCCGCCAGTGCCAGCACCACACCAGCAATGGCACCCGCCCCCTGCAGGGCTCGACCGGCAATCACACCATATATATGAGTGGATAGCGCCGCGATAGCTGCGCCGGCGGCAAACAAAATCAAACCACACACCATGATGGGCTTGCGGCCGTAGCGATCGGACAGCTTTCCCAGCGGGATCATCAGCACACCTTGCACAAGCCCGTAGATCCCAATCGCGAGCCCCACGGATTGCGGGCTGTAGCCGTCGAGGTACTGGCCAAAAGTCGCCATAACCGGCAGCAACATAAAAAGACCGATCATGCGAAAGGCAAAAATGCCAGCCAGCGAAAAGGCGGCACGTCGTTCCAAGGTTGTCAGGGTAGAGTCAGTAGAGTGCATTGATTGGTTAACGCTCGTTATCGACGAGGCGGTAGCGGGCGGCTATAGTAGCAGCTTCACCTACCGAGTTCCGTCGCACAATCTGCGGTGTGCAAACGACGTATAACTATTCCGTTTTTGGCAATAAGCCCAAGAGAAAACATTCCGGTCATGGATAAAATACTGATTCGCGGCGCCCGCACCCATAATTTGAAAAATGTTGATCTCGAGTTGCCGCGCGACAAACTGATTGTCATTACCGGTTTGTCCGGTTCCGGCAAATCATCTTTAGCCTTTGACACCTTGTATGCAGAAGGTCAGCGCCGTTATGTCGAATCATTGTCGGCGTATGCGCGTCAATTTTTGTCGTTGATGGAAAAGCCGGATGTCGATCACATCGAAGGTCTGTCACCGGCCATTTCGATAGAACAAAAATCAACATCACACAATCCGCGCTCAACCGTCGGCACGGTCACCGAAATTTACGATTACTTGCGTTTGTTGTATGCACGTGTGGGTGAGGCTCACTGCCCGACCCACGGCGTCAAACTCGAAGCACAAACCGTGTCGCAGATGGTGGATCGGATTCTGGAATACCCGGAAGGCACGAAGCTGATGTTGCTGGCGCCGGTCGTGCAAGATCGCAAAGGCGAACACAAAGATCTGTTTGTAGAACTGCGAGCCAAAGGTTTTGTACGCGCGCGCGTCAACGGCAATGTTGTGGAGCTGGCCGATCCGATCAAACTCGATCCAAAACTGAAACACACGATTGAGGTGGTTATCGATCGCATCAAAGTCAAAAGTGATATGGCACAACGTTTGGCCGAATCGATCGAAACTGGTTTGAAATTGACCGCCAGTGTGATTCGCGTCGCGTTTATGGACGATAACGATAAAACCGAACTGACATTTTCGGCGACCCATGCCTGTGCCAAATGCGGATTTTCAATTCAAGAGCTGGAACCCAAGTTATTTTCCTTCAACTCACCAGCCGGCGCTTGCCAAACCTGTGATGGTTTAGGCGTACACTCTTATTTTGATCCCAAACGCGTGATCGCTGATGACAGTAAAACCTTGAGTGAAGGTGCCGTGCGGGGCTGGGACAAACGCAATGTGTTTTATTTCCATTTGCTGCGCAGCTTGGCCGAACATTATGGGTTTGATTTGGACGTTCCGTTCAAATCGCTACCGAAAAAAGCCAAGGACGTCGTGCTCAATGGCAGTGGCCGCGAAAGTATTGAGTTTCATTATTACAACGATCGCGGCCTTACGATCAAACGCTCGCACCCGTTTGAAGGTATTCTGAATAATTTTGAACGCCGATATAAAGAAACTGAATCGCAGCAGATCCGCGATGAATTGTCGCGTTACATGACCACCAAACCCTGCCCGGATTGCGATGGCTCACGTCTGAACCCAGCTGCACGCAATGTGCGCATCAAAAACCTGCCGCTGCATCACGCCTGCAATATGGCGGTTAAAGATTCCAAAACGTTTTTTGATGAATTAAAGCTGCCCGGCCAGCGCAGCAAGATCGCACAAAAAATTCTCGCCGAGATCTCGGCGCGTTTGGGCTTTTTGGTTAATGTCGGCCTGGATTATTTGACCCTTGACCGCAGCGCCGAAACCTTGTCGGGTGGCGAAGCGCAACGCATTCGATTGGCGTCGCAGATCGGCGCAGGTCTCGTTGGGGTCATGTATATCCTGGACGAACCCTCCATTGGCTTGCATCAACGTGATAACGAACGTTTGCTCAATACGTTGCACTATCTGCGCGATTTGGGTAACACCGTTATTGTTGTCGAACACGACGAGGACGCGATCCGCAGCGCCGATTTTATTGTTGACATTGGTCCCGGTGCCGGTGTGCACGGTGGTCAAGTCGTCGCGAAAGGATCGCTCGCGCAAATTTGCAATGAGAAAAAATCGATCACGGGTCAATACCTGTCCGGAAAACAAGAAATTGCGATTCCGAAAAAGCGCCATCAAAGCGATGGCCGCGTGTTGAAATTGAGCGGCGCCAAAGGCAACAACCTGAAAAGTGTCAGTTGTGAAATTCCGGTGGGACTGTTCACCTGTGTGACTGGCGTATCGGGCTCGGGCAAATCCACATTAATCAACGACACCTTGTATCGCATTGCAGCAACCGAATTAAACGGCGCCGAAAGTCTGGAACCCGCTGCCTACGACAAAATTGAAGGCCTCGATCAATTCGACAAAGTTGTCGATATCGATCAGAGCCCAATCGGCCGCACACCGCGCTCCAACCCGGCAACCTACACCGGCCTTTTTACTCCGATCCGCGAATTGTTTGCTGAAACCAAAGAATCTCGCGCCCGAGGATACGGCCCCGGCCGCTTTTCGTTCAATGTCAAAGGTGGCCGCTGCGAGGCCTGCGAAGGCGACGGCGTTTTACGCGTCGAGATGCACTTCTTGCCGGACATTTATGTGCCTTGCGATGTCTGCAAGGGCAAACGCTACAACCGCGAAACGCTCGATGTGACGTACAAGGGCAAAAACATCTCGGATGTGCTCGAGATGACCATCGAAGACGCCCGCGCCTTTTTCGACGCCGTGCCCAGCATCGCCAAAAAGCTGCAAACAATGGTCGACGTGGGCCTAAGCTACATCACGCTCGGTCAGAGCGCGACCACGCTGTCGGGCGGAGAGGCGCAACGCGTCAAATTGTCCAAAGAATTGTCACGTCGCGACACCGGCAACACGCTCTACATCTTGGATGAACCCACCACCGGCCTGCACTTCCATGACGTTAAACAGCTGTTAACCGTGTTGCACTCCCTGCGCGATCACGGCAACACCATTGTCGTCATTGAGCACAATCTCGATGTGATCAAAACCGCCGATTGGCTAATCGATTTGGGGCCTGAAGGTGGCAACGGCGGCGGGCAAATTATTGCGACCGGTACGCCAGAAGAGGTCGCAAAAACCAAAGGATCGCATACGGGTCGATTTTTGAAGCCAATGCTGACGAAAAAATAAGCACACTAGATCAGCACTTCCAAGCATCTAGGGGGTTATGCAAATCTGCAGGCAAACAAAAAGCCCGTTGGCAAAACCAACGGGCTTTTTAACTGGTGCCGGCAATAGGAGTCGAACCTACGACCTTCGCATTACGAATGCGCTGCTCTACCAACTGAGCTATGCCGGCAAATAACGGCGTAAAATCAAAACGGCGCGCAGTATACGTAGTGCCGAAAGGACAGGCAATTCAAACATCGTAAACAAGGTCATGATGCGCTTTCGTAAATTGGACCTAACATTAGTTAACTCGCAAAAAGCGAAGTGCATGCTTTTGGGGGTAAGATTCTGGGCTTACAGATAGTCACCGAGTGATTCGACAGCCGTGGTCATGCATTTCGCCGACACTACGTATTTCAGAGAAGGCTTCTAGGCACGATAATTGCCAATCAACATTCTATGCTTGCACTGAGGTGCGAGGTTAGGAGTGCCAAATGAAAAACACAAATCAAGGATTTACACTCATTGAGCTGATGATTGTTCTAGCAATTATTGGCATTCTGGCTGCAGTCGCCATCCCTCAGTACCAAATTTATACAACGCGTTCAACAGCCCAAACTAAGCTTTCAACGGCGATACGTCCCTTGCAGCTGGCTGTCAGCGAGTATGCATCTTCACATTCTGAGGTACCGATTGACTTTAGTGAACTAGCGACAAATGGAGGCTTCTCGAAGTCGGATGGCACGGCTTACACAGCGACAGATCTAGCCTCTCCGGGCGTCACAGCCGTAGATTGGCAGCGCACAACTCTTACCTCTGGACTGATGACGGTCACGTACGGAGGAACCGGAAACGTACAACTGGATGGAAAAGCTGTGGCCATTTCAGTTACCAGAAACCCGAATGGGCAAACATCATTCGCGGTCGACCTACCTAACAGTACAGTTGATGCCCGTTATTTGTTTACGTTGAAATAGCCATGTATAAAATTACACGACAAGCTAATTCGCAGATTAAACTTGAATAAATTGCATAATCTTTTTTGCACGGCAAAATATCAAAAGCCGGCTTTTGCTCTATAGTCCGTTTGTACTCAACCTCTGAGTTGGCTATTGCGAAGGCATGTTCATTATGAGGCTTACTTTAATTGGGGCCTCGATGCGCCTCCTCAGCCAGCGCTCCGTTTAGTCTCAAGAAAAAATGGTCAAACTAGAGACCGTCTGAATGCTCTTTCAGACGAAAGGGAGATGCGAGCATAGATGGGCAAAATCACGATTTTAAACGTCGTAAATGATGATTTACAGTACCACTAGCACACTGATTAGCCGTATCTGGCCGCTATTGAGATGGCTTCTAGCTACATTTTCATCGACTCGTCAGGAAAAGCCCCGAGCACAATGTCCGCCGGAGCAGTAAATGCGCTTTTATCGGACAGGCTTCACCCGTGTCTGCTAAACCAAACGCAAAACGGCTCAAATATCACCGGCATTCTGCTGCAATACAATCCTATCGTCGCCACTCTCCTTTGCTCCAAATCAGATGAGAAGTTTGCGTGGGGTTATCGCTCATTGACCCGTGTAAGCCAAACTACTCTCACCAAGACCGTATTCATATCGCCGGATAGTCAGCGCAGGCTCATTCGTAATTCGACCATTCCTTATTAGAGAAGACTCCGCCAATCTCACACCTGACAAATTTTGTCATAAATTGCCTTTCAATCTACGAACTAGTTTGTGGATCTCTGTTTTGGACGTCTAAAAAAACTGATCTGATGTGTGAAAATGTATAAGCTAAACTTCCTTTTTCTTGGCATGAAATATGCCTAATACGCTCCCCCGAAAACAAGGCGGGCTTTGAAACACACAGATCTTATTCGGGGATCTATGGCGCGTCCTGTAACTTCAAACTGGGCAGTCAGTTTATTTCACGAGGAATATCTTATGAAGGCAACACAAAAGGGTTTTACATTAATTGAATTAATGATCGTAATCGCTATTATCGGCATTCTGGCCGCAGTCGCGATTCCGCAGTACCGCATCTATACAAATCGCACCGAAGTATCAACTAAAGCCGTTAGTGCTATGCGCACAATGCAGCTAGCCATTTCTGAATATGCAGTCACTAATGCCGATCTGCCAGATAACTTCAACGATTTGGCCACCGTCGGTTTTTCGAAATCAGATGGTACAGCTTACGCAGCAACCGATCTTGCTGGTGCTGGAGTAACCTCAATTGGCATTGGCGCTAATGGCGTTATTACGGTGACGTTGAATTTCCCAAGCAATACACAATTGAACGCTAAAACGCTGATCATAACTCCAGCGTTGAATCCAGCCACGGGATCAGTAACTTTTGCGGCAACAGGTGGCACACTCGACGCTAAATACCGGCCAAAAATACAGTAACTTTGTCCGTTTAAAGCTAAAAACGCCACCTCAGGGTGGCGTTTTTCTAACTGAAAATTCACGCAGGCACTCGAAAGTCTAAGTCTATTTTGACTTCTTCTTCACTATCAGCTTCACTTGACTAATATCCCAAACCATCACAACGTACTTTTCGGTTTTGGAGAATGACTCCGTTGTTTTTCATAGAGCTTGGCATACCATTTGCTTAATTATCAATCGTAACGATTGGACACATGATGCATGTGGATACCCGTTAGCCCGAATGTCAAGAATACGCCCCCAAAAGTAGGAGAAGTGTAATGAAAGCTGCGCAAAAAGGTTTTACGTTAATTGAATTGATGATTGTTATTGCGATTATCGGCATTCTCGCTGCAGTGGCGATTCCGCAATATCGCATCTATACGAATCGCACTGAAGTGTCTACCAAGGCTGTTAGCGCAATGCGTACCATGCAGTTGGCGGTTTCAGAATATGCTGTGACCAATGCAGATTTACCCGATAGCTTCAACGATTTGACCACGGTAGGTTTTTCGAAATCAGATGGCACAGCCTACGCAGCAACCGACCTTGCTGGTGCTGGGGTAACATCCATCGACATCGGTGCTAACGGCGTAATCACTGTGACATTGAACTTCCCGACCAATACCGAGTTGAACACCAAGACGTTGATCATCACCCCAACGTTAAATGCGGCTACAGGTTCGGTAACATTCGCAGCCACAGGTGGTACCCTTGATGCCAAGTACCGTCCGAAAATTCAATAATCAGCAATGTTGAGCACAAAACGCCACCGCTTCGGTGGCGTTTTGCTTTTTGAAAAAGTCGCTCGTAAGTTATCGCCATGGGTTCGCATTCATTAACACAAACGCGGAAATAGTGCCCATTTAGGTCACTTTTAAGCCAAATATCAAACTCCAGACATGCGTTTAGCCATGCCCCTCCCGACTCCGCCTGTGGCTCTCAAAAAACTTGGCGCTGACCCGTGGAGGCATCTAGATGAGAATTCACGGATTTTTTGATTATGGCACAGCAATTGCTTACTCCATGACTCCAAGCATGACGGATTAGCACGTGACGAATGTGCTAATCCGTTATCATGAACGTTGAAAATAGACCCCTAGCAGGAGAAGTGTAATGAAAACCACACAAAAAGGTTTTACGTTAATTGAATTGATGATCGTCATTGCGATTATTGGCATCCTTGCCGCCGTTGCGATTCCACAGTATCGCATCTACACAAACCGCACTGAAGTATCGACCAAGGCCGTTAGCGCCATGCGCACAATGCAGCTTGCCATTTCTGAATATGCCGTTACCAATGCCGACCTGCCAGATAGTTTCAACGACCTGACTACAGTCGGCTTTTCAAAATCAGACGGTACGGCTTACGCAGCAACTGATCTTGCTGGTGCTGGTGTCACGTCCATTGGCATCGGCGCTAATGGTGTTATCACAGTAACGCTGAACTTCCCAACTAATACCGAACTGAATACCAAAACACTGATCATCACCCCAACGCTAAATGCGGCGACAGGGTCGGTAACATTCGCGGCAACAGGTGGTACTCTTGACGCTAAGTATCGCCCGAAAATTCAATAATTCGTTCTAATGACATCAAAAAGCGCCACCTCTTGGTGGCGTTTTTTTTTGAGCTTTTCTCGATAAAGCTTATTCGTAAGATTTACAAAATTTGAATTCCAAAGGAGGTCGTCGAAAAACAACTATAGAAATCAGCTAAAGATCGGCTGAGATTGACAACTTTTGTCACACACCAACAGCGTGTAATATCTCAATTGCCAAAATCCTCCCACGCAAAAATCTAAGTCAGTCGCTTCTATGCACAACGTCCAACCTATTTCTAACTGATTAAATTATTCGCTAACGCTCGAAAAGTGAGGCAGAAAGAGGTAGTGTTTTACTTGGCAAAATTAATATGTAGAAGTTACGACTTAATCTGACACCTGACTTGAAAAGAGCGGGGTTACC
>JAYSCL010000048.1:26916-30243 GCA_041914905.1 Enterobacterales bacterium | reverse complement strand
TCCACCACAAACACATTCACGACTGGCGAGCTGCTGGTATTGCCCCATGAACTGGAAAACAAAATCCGTGTGCCGCTGGGGCTGATCGACGGATGGGGTTCGGCCCAATAATTGTCAGACATGGTGCGGTGATGACCGACGCGGCAAACGTTATTGGCCGGATTGGTTGCCGCATCACTGTCGATAAACAGCAACTCGTTGTCGAGCAAGCTGTCTCCACGCAGATCATCTTTCACCGACACCGCCAACAAACCGCTGCGATGAAATGCGGTGCCGCCCACATGCGTGCCGCTCGGCGGATACGGATAACCGTTGCTTTGACCAACGATCACACGTGACGCACCGGTGCGCATATTGTGTTGTACAACGGTGCCAACGCCACTCCCGTTCGGGCCTGCATCAAACGCCACGGCGTTCCACGTGTCGTCGCCGTTGCTGTTCATGCTCATTGCACCGTGTTCATTACCGCTGGCCAGATCCAACGTTAATAACTCGGCCATATTGATGTCGCGAACGGTAGCGGTGCGTGCACTGGTGCTGCCATCGTTCATGTTCAGATAAAAGCGCGTGCCACTCGGTGCGGCTTGCGGCGCGCCGTAATCGAGATTTAAATCGAGCAGCGTGCCGATGCTGTTGTTCACCAGGTCGTAACTGAATGCGCCGCCATCCGGTGTGCAGGCAAATCCGAATTTAGAAGAATCCCACGCGTTGAACATCGGATCGCCGCCGCCATGCAATTCCAAACTGCCACACTGTGTATTGAAACTGCGAATGGCTGTGCTGGTATTGCTGCTGACGTTATAGCGATACAGCGTGTCGTTTGTACGATTGGCGTAGTACAACACATCCGGATCATTGGTATCCCAATACACCTGTTCGAGATCAACAGGGCGTAGCGTGTCGAGCTTGCGGATAAACTGATACGTGCGGCCGTTATACAACTCATGCGTCGCTGATCCCCCATCGGTGCGGTACAAAAACAACAATGACTCGTCGGCATTCCATGCTGAGATCGTTGAGTACACTGTTTTCAATACATTGTGCGATCCACGACCATCATTTTTGACATCGGTGACACGACGTATCGTTGTACCGAATTTGGGATCAACAAACGATTGACCGATGCTCAGTGAGGGAAAATGGCCATCAAGACGATAAACTGTTTTGTCACTCTTTAAATTCATTGCCGTGCAAATATTGGTCGTATTGGTGACAGGCATAAACACGGCGCCAAACGTTTTGGCTGAACTTAAATCCAACGTGCAGGTAGATCCGCTGTTGCCAGCACAGGCGCCTTTCCATCGATCAAAACGGAAACTGCTGTTAAACGGCGTCGCGGTAAATGTCACCGTTCCGCCACTGTAACGATGGGCGCAATTGAAGCTGGCGTTGCCGGTCATGTCAGCGGGCACTGAACCGCAACTGATGCTGTTGTCATTGGCGACAATGACACCAAAACCCGACACCGATGCGCGCGTCACCGTGCCGGTTGCCACGCTGGTAAATGTCGCTACCACCGTCGTGCTGTCGTTTAACGTGAGTGTGCAACTGCCGGTGCCGGCGCAGCTGACACCGGTGCCGCTCCAACCACTAAAGGTAAAGCCAGAACTGGCGGTGGCCGCTAATGTGATCGACGTGCCACTGTCATAACTTTCGCTGCAATCACTACCACAATTAATGCCAACAGGTGTGCTGGACACAACACCAGAACCGATCAGCGAAACAGTTAACGTTGGCTGAGTGGTTTGTGCCGTGAAATTCGCGACGACGTTGCGCGCGCCGCTCATCGTGATTGTGCACGCGGCGGTGCCTGCGCAATCTCCACTCCAGCCGCTAAATTGATAACCGCTGGCGGCGGTGGCGGTCAGTGTTACCGCAGTGCCGTTGTTGTAATTTTCGCTGCAATCGCTACCGCAATTGATGCCAGACGGTGAGCTGCTGACGGTGCCGGAACCATTGCGCGTGACGGTTAAGGCAAACTGTGTGGCGGCAAAGGTGGCGGTGACATTGCGCGTCGCGCTCATTGTTACCGTGCAGTTACCCGTACCGGTGCATGCGCCACTCCAACCGTTAAACAGATAACCCGAGGCGGCGACTGCTGTTAGCGTGACACTTGTATTGGCGGCATAATTTTCGCTGCAATCGCTGCCACAATTGATCCCGGCTGGCGTGCTGGTGACGCTGCCATTTCCACTCGTGCTGACCGTTAATGAATAGGAGGTGCTTATCGGCACGAATCGGGCAGAAACATTACGTGTCGTATTCATTCTCACAACACAGGGTCCGGTGCCGCTGCAATGACCTCCCCAACCATCGAACTTGAAACCGACAGCCGCTGTTGCCGACAAAGCTACTTTTGTTCCCCGCACATAAAATGTTGCGCAGCTTGACGGACATTGAATGCCCGTGGGGTTGCTGGTGACGGAGCCGTTACCGCTGACCGTCAGCGTCAATTTGAATCGCTGAGGTTGCCGCGATACTTTGCTGCTGTCTGCTGCATTATCAGAAGAAATACTCAGATTGGTTGATGCGTTCAAAAAGTGGTTGGCACCACGATCCAGTTCGCTACGAGCTTGCACGGTGAGCGAAAACGAAAATAGCATGGCAAGCATCAACCATTGGTGCAACGTAGTAACCACACGGCGTTGAGTCGAGTACATCATGTTGACAAGATCCTCACGTAATGAGGCGTCCTTTCCTCAACTGACATCCTGTTGAGCGAATGACATCGGTCAGCGTGTCGCTAGAAAATAACGCCGACCATTTTCTTGGCAAAACAAACCTCAAGAAGATAACTCTCATTATCTTCCGCATGAAAAGCACACTTAACCTAATGTGTAACGCGCGATCACTGCGCTGACAAAATCGTTTTTTACGAAACAGCACAAGCATTGGAGAGTGCGACAGGCCGAGGCCAACGAGGCAGACGCCAACCAGAAATAACGATGGTAGTAACAGCACCATCCGTGGCGGGAATCATTTGATGATGAAATGAATAAGGGAATTCTTTCATCAAAACCAACAAAACCGTCAACAAATGCGAGCAGAATCACAAATCAACGACTCGCCATCGCGAAAATAAGTGAACGGTTCCGTTTTTTACTATCTCGTTTTGTGAGTCAGTTAACTATCCGGAAATCTCGATGAATTGGTCGATGCGTGGCGCACATCCAATTTGCCTACCTCAAATCGGTAGATGTTTTTTTCGAATTAATGTGTGCTGATGGCAGCGTTTTTCTTCGCTTTAACTGCCAGTGCGGTTGGCAATAAATCCAGAGGGCGATCGGCGTCGGGTTGTGTGTAATCACAGACGCCGTCCGGAAAAAT
>JAYSCL010000048.1:9513-26816 GCA_041914905.1 Enterobacterales bacterium | reverse complement strand
CGATCGTCGGCACTCGCGGGTTTAGCGTGTGCCCAGCCCAATTCCGGATGCTGGCGATAGCGTTGCCACCATTCTTCCAGTGCATCAAACGCTTTCGGTGTGGGATCGTCAGGGCGCGCGGTCATCCAGATCGATTGCAAACGCGGATCGCTGCCTGCTTCGATAATACGCGTGCGAGCGGAAAATGAGGCGACGCTGTGGTGCATATCCAGCTTGGGATCGAGGTAGTGGCGCAGATCAATGATCGGAATATCCAGATGCCCCAGAAACACCAATCCGCCGCGAAACGCCGCTTCTGCAGCGTGTGCATCGCCGCGTCGACGTGGGGCAATGCCATTGTGTTTAGCGTGACGCATATTTTGCGCACTCCACGGCGAGAACTGCCGCAAGCTGCTGTCACTGTTGCCCACCATGCCGACAAAGCGTTCATCGCGCATCGTGGCCGTGTCTTTCCAACTGCCGATGTGCGCATTCAAGCGCAAAAATTCGCGTGGCGATAATTGACCATCGCGCAATGCTTGCAGGCCATATTGCACCCCCATATTGCCCCAGGGCACGCGTGCAAAGCCGCGTTCGTCGGTGCCGTAAATGGTGCGCACATCATCGAAATGACTCCAATTCACTTGCGGCAAAATGTGTTTATCAAATCGCGAGGCAAACGGCACAAAACGTGGATTCAACACCAACGGCGTTAAACCACGCCAACTCTTTGCGCATTCGGTTTGGCCCTCGGGCAGGCTGGGCCATTGTCCATGCAGTAATTTGGCAACGCGTTGCCACACGCCGTATTTGTCTTCGCGTGTATTGCTGGCACTGAAGCCGATCACGGGTTGGCGATTTTCGGCAAATCGCCAGCGATCATAATTGGCGGCGGTCACATCAAAATAATATTCGAGCAATTCACAATCAAACACCGCAATCGTTTGTGTGACCATATCGGGATAGGCGTATTGCGCAATACCGGCATCGATTAGTCCTGGACGATTTTGTGCGAGTAAATACTGTTGCAGACCACCACCGGAACCACCAATACCAATGGTGTAATCGGGTTCACTATAACGCGCGACAAATTGCCGTTTTACACGCAGTGCGGTGTCTTCTTGCAACCAGATATGGTAATGATTGGTGGTCGCGTTGCCCGTTGAATAAGCCACGGCATAACCACGCTTTAGTTCTGCACGACGGTGCTGCAGTAGCGTCGCCGCTTTGACGTCACCTTGCCGAAAACCAATACCGACGCCACCTTGAAATTGATAAATCAGTCGCCGGTTCCAATGAACCGTGCTCGGTTCGGCGTCGCGTTCGGCATCACCGCGCAGCGCAGCCAACAGATAAATAAAACGATTAATCGTACCCATTTCGACACGCACAATAAATGGCACCGTCTGGCCATTCACGTCAGCGTTGTCGGCATCATCGACACCGGCGTGCCATGCGACAAACTGCTCACGATCACGCGGTTTATACAGATAAAACACGCGCGTGCGTGCTTGGCAATCTTTACTGTAACCCAGCAAACGATGCGGTGTGTGATGCTCATCAAATACCGGCGTGCCGATGCCTTCGTGATTGTCCACTTCGGGCGCCCCTAAACCGGACGCATAAGTGCCGCAAGCAAACGGGTATTGATGAGGTCCCGCGAACAAGGGTTCATTTGGGCCGAGTTCGCCCAGCGCGATCGGAAATGAAAACGTATCGTCAGGACGACGCAGTTGTGATGGATGCGGGCCGCGATATGACGGCAGCGAAACGGGTTTTTGGTAATCCGTCGGCAGTGATTGCACGACCAACGAAGGTGGCAACGTTGTCGTTGGTTGCCACCACGATGAACAAGCGCTCAAGAGCAGCGCCGTGACACTGATCACTACCGCGAGACGACACATTCTGTACCTCGTCGATCAGATTTTTTTCGCACTTTCTGCAAGTGTAGTCAGAGAAAGAGTGAGCGGTGCTACGATATTTTGCCATTAGGTCACTCAAGTGATAGTGCAAGTTGATCTGACGAAAAAATGTGGCATGAAGTGTGACTGCAAAAAGAGGGCTTGACCGCTGCTCTAGGCCAAAAGTCATGGTTCCGCGTCATGACCTACGGCACTTCACGATGTTGGTTGCGCCATTGACAATGGCCTTAACGACGATCGGAGGAGCGAAGCTCATGGGTGTACTGCACAGTGTGTTGATTTGGATTCATATCGTGGCGGGCACAGTGTCAATTGTGACGTTTTGGATCCCGACGCTGGTTAAAAAGGGCAGTCCGCTGCACAAAAACATTGGGCGTTGGTACGTCAACGCAATGTATGTGGTGACGA
Organism: Enterobacterales bacterium; assembly: GCA_041914905.1. GTDB lineage: Bacteria > Pseudomonadota > Gammaproteobacteria > Enterobacterales > Permianibacteraceae > Permianibacter. The sequence continues at coordinate 24,507 of JAYSCL010000048.1, read as the reverse complement.
TCACCGCATTGGGGGCCGCCATGATCCGCTTGTTTGCGCCATTGAGTTTGTTGGACCCTTTGCTTGCCAATAATGCCGATGAGGTCGCGAAGTTCGTGCGTCGCTCGCAACTTATCGGCGTGTTTTTGACGGTGCTGGCCTTGCTGGTGCTAGCCAATGTGCGACACGGTGTGTTGGTGCTGCGGGCCAAGGCCGATCGTCAGCAGCTGCGTCAACCAGCACACTTGACTGTCATCTTGATGTTGGGCGCGGCGGGTCTAATCGGTTTGTACGTTGGCCTGACATCGTCGTTTGTGTTGCTGAAAATATTTTCACCGCTGGCGTTGTTAAGCAGTTTCACTATGTTGCGTTATGCGCTGAAAGCAGAACTAAAACGTGCCGAATGGATCATTGAGCATCTGAACAATTTACTCGGTGCAGGTATCGCCACGCACACGGCTTTGATCGTACTTGGCGCCGCCAAAAGTGTGAACGCAGTCATTCCGGTTTCGTTAAGCGTGCTGCCATGGGTGCTACCGGGGATTATCGGTGCTGTCGCCACAACGATCTGGACGCGGCATTACCGTCTGCAATTGGGGCATCGTGAACCTGCAACGGCGAAGACAATCAAAACGGTGGAGGCGAATGTGTAAAGGTGGTTTTTTGAGACCGCAGTAGCCCGATTTACCGAATGTGGTTCCTGAACTCAGTGAAATCAGTGCACACAGTAAAATGCATTTCTCGTGTGGCACCTTTTCATGATCACTGCCTTACTGTTTAACTCAGCTCTCTTTTCCATGTCCATAGAAGCACCAGTAACAGCACGGCCACAATCACCACATCGGGCAACGGTGATTTGGCCGCATTGGCTGATTCGACAACGGGGCGTTTCTGAAACTGTGTAGCCGCTTTCTGATTACGATTTTGTTTTAGCAATGACCAATCATTGTCGTCGTAAACATAAAAATTCCACGCGGTGCCATAACTTTCCAACGTATGCCATCCCACCTGCTTTGGCCAAAATGAAGTGCAATAGCGATGCGGTGTTGTGGTCGATGCCACAGCGGGTAAGGGGCGCGTGTTATTAAGCGTGATGGCCGGCGGAACTGTGCTGTCGATGCACCTATCTTGTCGTTCGTGAACAAAGGCTAGATCATCGATCGTTTGCCATTGGCTGTTGACGGATTGATTGACGGCAATCTGATCAAAAATGCGCTGCCAAAAATCATAAACGGCTTGCGGTTGACTGATTTGTGCCTGATGCCAACCTTGCACGGCGAGCCAGTACAGTGCTTTGTCTTCAAATTGATACAGTCCAGCGGAGCGCGATGAATCGTAAAAAACCGGTTGCCAGAATCGATTGAGAACAGGCAATTGCTCAGCGAGCCGCAGCGGCCAATGCGCAAGCGCGGTGCTGGTGTTTTGGTGAAACTCGAGATGCCAACGTTTTTGCCAAAAAGCGGTCTCTTTCGGGCCGCCAAAATCAACCAGCAAAACCGTTTTTTCGTTTTTACCGTGTTGTGTCCACGCGTCACGTTCAATGTGTGTCGCGGCTTCAAATCGTCTGGCATCAACGATCAATAAATCGGCTACCAATGCATCGGCATCGCTGCGTTGTTGCCACTGCGTTCCTTGCCCAAGCTGCGTGGTGATTTGCCAGCGCAAACGTGATTGTTCAAAACCACGACGCAAGAATTGTGCGTCAAATCCGGGGGACGCGATCAGCATGTCAACCGTAAACGGCATTGCGGGTAACACCGAAATGGCGATGGGACCTTCTTGCAACACCTGTTGCTGTTGGTTGACAAGACGCAGCGTAAACACGACGTTTTCGGCAACAGCCGGTATCCATTGCAGTATTGCCAGGCCTTGAGCATCGCTGTCGGCGCTGTGAAGGAGGCTGCCACTTTCATCAAGCAACTGCGCTTGCCAAGGTGTGGTGTGCGCAAAAGTAACGTGTAGTTGCCACAGGCGCGCAACCGTTGTCGTTGCAGCAAAGTGCAGATCAAATGGGGTGATCGATTGCGGCTGCCATTCCACGACACGTGCAGGTAGTGCTTGCCAATCATTGTCATTCAACGTGACATCGTCGCTGATCACAGTTGTCGCGTGCAGCATGGTTTCTTGGCGCAATAATGGATCGATTGTCGTAAGCGTGTGGGCGCTGTTATTCGTCGGTAACCAACGGGGTTGCCACCACAGTAAATGCACACCGATCAGCAACAACAACCAGAGCAGACGTTGGCGGGGAGAGCGCAAAGAGGGCGACCACACGATGAAGACAAACAGTGCTGTTGTCAGCACAATAAAGAGGCTGTTCATTGTGCGTGCTCACCTTCAAACACCGTCGTGGCTTGCCAGCGCAAGGAAGGGGCCGCAATGGTTTGTCTTAGATAAGCGCGCAAGCGCGGCAGACAATCGCGACAACCTTCTTCAAATTCGCGTAAAGTTTGTTGCGCCTGCAACCGTGTTTTATCTTCCCACGAGTGGCGGTTGAACCATTGCATGATCAGTGCTTGCCAGTTCAGTGGCAATTGCCCGTTGTTTAAGTGACGCAACATGTCAGCTTGATCGAGCGGTTCGATTTTTTCGTCAACGAGTGCTAGCCACTGTTGCGAGCGAATGCCATCGCGTTCAGCTTGCAGACGATATTCTTCTTTGATGGGCGGCGGTGCAAATGCCGTGCGGTGCAGATAAATGCGTTCGGCGCGTTGCAATTCTTTGATTGCATCAAGCGCACGATATTCTGAGGGGAGCGCCGCATGGGGTTGCACCACGCGCAGTTGTTTTTCTGCTTCCCACATGGCCATTAAAGCGCGTCGCAAAATGGATTTGGTTTTTTCGTCAAACAGCGTTGCGTTTTCGGGGCTGTCATGGGCGTGGCCAAACTGCCCCAGCACATCAAGTTCCTCACCGTCGTTTGCATGTTCGTCACCAAACAACGAGGATTCTTCGCCGAGGAACTCACCAAAACGACGGCGCAAAGCCGCTTGATCGTCAGCGATATTGCTGCTGCGTTGTTGTCGCTTAGTTGCGTTCAAGGCTGCCCATTCGCTGATCAATTGCTCCGTATCCACAATAATTTGACGTTGGCTGCGCAGGCTTTCAGGTTTGGCCAAACTCGGCAGCGCGCTGCTCTCAACGCTTGTTGTTGGTGGCCCAGGCAAACGAATGGTGTAACTCGGTGACTGATTGCTTTGCGACGCCGTAGCGTTGTCGTTGGCGCGGACAAAAAAATACAGCTCGTCACCGGGTTCCATACCGAGATCATTGAGCATAAAACGTTTTTGTAAAACACGTTGCCGAGCGATCGCCGATTTGGCAATGGGCCATTCACGATTGCTGAAGCGCACGTTCTCTCCGTTGCCGCGTGCCAACGTCATGTGCAGGCTGGCGCTACGAACGCCGTAGTCATCGTTGATCGCAACGTGAAGATCAAATGATCGCGCCTGTGGTGCCAAAGTCTGCATCAGATCGCGTGGCGTTTCGATATGAATGGCGGGCGCTTGATCTGGAATGATTTCAACCGTGTACCAAGGGCTGCGTTGGTCGCCGATTTGCCAGCGCCAACTGAGGCTGCGCGTGAGCGTTTGTTCAGTGCAACCGTTTTGCAGTGGCCAGCGATCACCGTCACTGCTGAGAAGTTGCACCGGTGAAGTTGAGCACCACCGCAAAAGGCTGCCTTCAGGAACTTGCACGGAGTTTATCGTGTGCGTGGAGGGGGCCAAACCGGTGTAGGCCGGTGGTGTTACGTTGAGCGTGATCGTCGGTGTGAACGTTAAGTTCGATGTGCTCAACGGTTCGGTTACATCGGCATTGGGTTTGAGTTGCATATACCAAACAGACAGCAACAAGCTAAGACTTAACGCTGCCGTCAGTTGTGTCACATTGGGTTTCGCGCTGTAGCGAATAAACGCACGGTGATCGAGCGTTTGCCAGCGCGCTGCCAACCGCTGTTGTTGCAATTTGCCTACGCCTTGCAATGCGGTGCTGTTCAGCAGCTCAGCACTGTCTTCAAGTTCAAGATAGAAATGATTCAGGCGCCGGGTGAGTTGGTTTTTTTGTGTTCGAAGTTCGACAACTGACGCGGCGAAAACGACCGCTATAAACAGTAAGCCGAAATAGAGACTGAATACGCATAACAATAAAATCGGTGACCACACCAATAGCTGCAGCGCGATCGCGCGCGCGCGGAGCTGTTGCTGCCAGTGCGAAAAAGAATTAACGGCGACCGACATGTTGCAACACTCTTTCGGCCAGCAAACCGATGACCAACAGCAGGATCAAATAATCACGTAGTGCGGCACTCGGCCAGACACGACTATCACTGAGTGTGCCGGGCAATTCATCCGAAGGCGTGGCGACCACGGCTGACGCGGAGACAATTCCGTCGCGTTGTTCGGTGACGATGCGCAGCGTATGAGCATAAAGAGGGCGCTGTGCGGGCATCGGCAGCTCATCGGCGAACGCTTCTAGGGTGATGATTTTTTCAGGAGGCCATTCGCGTTCATGGCGCGCCAACCATAACCACATATCGTCGCTGACGATGTCGCACTCGGGACCGGCGCGTGCACAAAAAATCAGGCCATCGGGTTCGCGTAACTGGGCGGCGCGTGCTGCACTGATCAGTGTTGTCTGTTGGCGAAAAGGCACGCCGATGTCGGCCAGTAGCGCAACCAGAACCGCAATTAACAGCAAACGCAGGATCAGCAACAACCATTGCTGCCAACGCCAGATACGTTTTTGTTGCGGCGACACGGTTGGCAGAAATTGTGCCGCAGCAAATAACTGACTATCGGGTGTACGCCGGCGTTGGCGATGCCACCACAGTGGCAACGCCATCACGAGCAACAAAAAAAGGGGCAACCAATAAACAACACTCATCGAGATGGTCGCTCGTTGAGTACGCAGCGGCGCACAATGGTCTCGGGGGCTTGCTCAATGGATTCAATCCAGTGCGGAATATCGTGCTGGTGTAACAGTTGCTGCCAATTATTGTAGTGTTGTGCGTAACGTTGTTGAAACGCTGTCTTGTCGCTGTCGCGATAGCGGTGCCAGTCGTTAATCGATTCGCCGTCGTAGAACGCTTGTTCTGACGTCAACAGGACGTCGCGTTCAATGTCGGACTGTAACGCCAATGCTCGTACATCATGGCCCATTTTTCGCCAGCGCAGCAGCGCGTGCATCAAGTGGCTCTCGCTATCGAGGAAATCACCGATCGCAAAAAGCAGTGACGGCAAACGCGTTAGGGCAAACACACTGCGCCAAGCGTGCTCGCCGGGTAAATGACCTGACGCCTGTGTGCGCGTCAGTTGAGCAAACAAGCGTTGCAAATGCCGCGCGCCACGCAAGGCGGGAATCATCTGAATTTGTTGATCACGCAGCAGCAGTAGCCCCACGGCATCACCTTGGCGCTGCGCAATAGCCGCGATCGTGGCCGCGATCAATCGTGCGGATTGCCATTTACTGATGACTTGCTGCTGACTGCGCTGCAGCATGGAGGCGCTTGCATCCATCACCAACCACACCGCGACGTGACTGTCGCGTTCGGCTTCGCGAATAAAATAGCGATCGGTGCGTGCCATCAATTTCCAATCAATGCGTCGCCACTCATCACCGGGGGCATAGGCGCGGTACTCGCTGAATTCAACACCGGCTCCGCGTTCTTTGCCCGCGTGAATCCCGTGGCCAAGACCCGCCAATAAATGGCGAATGACCAGTTGAATATCGTTCGTGTGGGCGAGTTGTTGCGCGGTCAGCATCAGTGTTAGCCGTGTGTGCTGATCTGTTCAGCGATCGCCGCAATAATGCTTTCAATGGCGACACCGTCGGCTTCTGCTTCAAAGTTACGGATGACGCGGTGACGCAAGACGGCAGGCAATAGCGCGAGTACATCTTCGCGGGTAACCGCAAGTCGGTTGTGCGTCAATGCGCGTGCTTTGGCGGCGAGAACCAGCGCTTGGCCTGCGCGAGGACCAGCCCCCCATGCAATGTGTTTTTTGGCGGCGGCAACCGAGCTTTCGGCGGGACGAGTCGCGCGCACCAAACGCGCCGCATACGACAACATCGTGTCGCTGATGGTGATTTCTCGCACGAGTTGCTGTGCTTTCAACAACTGCTCAGTGCTTAAAATTTGTGTTGGTGTGTGCTGATGATCGGTAGTGGTATTGGCCAGCATTTTAATTTCGTCGCTTTCGCTGGGGTAGTCGATGACAATTTCCAATAAGAAACGATCGAGCTGGGCTTCGGGTAAAGGGTAGGTACCGGCTTGTTCGATCGGATTTTGTGTCGCCAACACGAAAAAAGGGGAGGGCAATGTGTGCGTTTCGCCGGCAAAACTGATGGCTCGTTCTTGCATCGCCTCGAGCAGTGCCGATTGCGTTTTGGGCGGCGCGCGATTGATTTCATCGGCCAGCAACAACTGTGTAAATACCGGGCCTTTTTGAAAACGAAATACACGCTGGCGTGTCAGTTGATCTTCTTCGAGAATTTCAGTGCCGATAATGTCCGAAGGCATCAAGTCGGGTGTGAACTGCACGCGTTGAAATTGCAGATGACAAGCTTGGCTGAGGGTTTTGATCAACAGGGTTTTACCGAGACCAGGCACACCTTCCACCAACGCGTGGCCGCCAGCTAACAAGCAGATGATCAACTCATCCACGGCTTTGTGTTGACCGACAATGACGGATGCCATGCTGCGTTTGAGTGCCGCGATCAGCGCGACAGTGCTGCTAATACGATCTTCGGTCCATTCAGTTGTTGTCATACACCACCACCCAGAGCATACAGAATGATATTGACGGCAAACCGTGTATTGTCGACGGCGAGCCAGCGTTTGTTGCGAAAATCGTAATCCCATTCGCAGCCGTAATCTTTATTGCTGTACAGCAGGCCAATGCGGCCATTGTGCTCGACTGCTTTCAAATAGTCGTGCACCAGATCATCCCCCCAGCCATTCAATTCAACCGACGTGTTCGGTGGTCCATCAAACTTGAAAAACACCGAATACAACGGATGCGTGTTGGGGATTTTTTTTAATGCCGTTTTGCCCAGCAAGCGCGCGATCTCACGCTCGAACGATTGGGCAAACAAGCCGTCGATATCGTGATTGCAATCGTCAACCAACAAAAAGCCACCGCCTTGTAGATAGCGTTGCAAATGCTTGCCTTCTTGTTCGCTAAACTGCACCAGCTTGTGGCCGGCCAGGTAACAAAACGGTGCGCGCAGCATCTCCGGATCGGATAACGCTACTACGCGCTCGACCGGGTCGACATTCAAATTGGTGTATTGCACCAACGAATGCAGAATATTGCTGGGCATACGTTGATCGACGTCCCAATCACCGGATTCATACATCAGTCGTGTGAAATAGAAATCGTAATTGGGCATGGGGCACGGATGAATCAGTTAAGCCAGATCACGGAAGGTGAATTTGCCATCGGCAGTTGATGCAACACCCGCCCTATTCAATCCCCGCATTGACCGGCGCTGGTCAGTAACCGACGCCAGTCAACGTGGGGCATGGGCTCGAACCACGGCAAAGGTGATTCGAGCTATATTGAATTACACCGCATCCGACAATGACGTGAAATTAAAATCACGGATTTTCATCGGGGGGATTAGCATCGATAATTGGCCATCGTCATCGGTCACGATTTCCGATTTACCGAATTCTTCAATGTTGTTCAACATGGTGACAGGGCTTTCATTAAAGCGGAAGTTCTTAATCGGGTATTTGATTTTACCGTCCTCGATATAGAACGTGCCGTCGCGTGTTAAACCGGTGACCAATTGCGATTGCGGATCGACCATGCGGATATACCACGTGCGCGTCACCAGAATGCCTTTCTTTGTTGCGGCAATCAGATCAGCGGTCGATTTATTGCCACCCACCATGATGATATTGCCCGGTTGCGCGGTGGCTTCCACTTTTTTCTGACTGGCCCAGTAACGAGAGTAATACAGATAATTGATCTTGCCGTCTTTGATGAGTTCTTGACGGCCGCGCGCCAATCCGCTGCCGTCCCATGGTAACGCGGGAACATCAACATTACTTGGGTCGCCAATCATCTGCACACGTTCGTCAAACAGTTTTTCGCCAAGACGGGTGCCGCCACCTTTTTTGGCGAGAAAGCTGCGACCTTCATCGGCGCTGCGTGCGTCAAACGCGAAAAACATCGGCGCAATCAAACCGGAGGCCGCAGAGGGTTCCAAGATGACGGTGTAACGTCCCGGTTCCAGTGCTTTGGCTTCGACGGAACGCATCGCTTTTTCAACCGCAATTTCAGAGGCTAACTTTGCGTCAAATTTGCGCACATCGACGCCGCCACGAGTCACCCAACCGGAACCGCGTCCATCCTCAGTTCGTGATGTTAACGTGAAGTTCACATTTGACGATGTCGCAAAGCCGAACATGCCATTCGAATTGGCATTGCATTCGAAGCCGGCATTGTCGATAAAAAAGCCGGCCGCGACTAACCCTTTTTTCTTACAGGTTTCAATACTCAATCTCGCCACTTCAGTGCGGTATTCCGGTGTAATGTCTTGCGTGGCTTGCACAAAGGTTGGCGTGGCAGCGTAATGTTGCTTACCTACTGCCGGCATGAATTCCGGATTGTCCGGTGCCAGTTTTGCCAGATCTTGTGCACGTTGAACACCCTTGGCGAGTGATGCATCGTCAAGTTCATTTAACGTAATGGTGCCTTGCTTTTTGCCATAGGCGACACTGATCGCGAGACTGATGTCGTTCACTTCACCGGCAGTAGAGACGGCGTTGCGCGCAAAGCGAATATTGCCGCTGCGACCGCCTGTCAAGGTTACTTCACATTGATCGGCTTTGCTTAAGGACAGTACTTTATCGGTGATGTGTTTGGCTTGTTCTTGCGTGATCATTTTCATGGTTCAACCCTCGTCCTTAACCAATTTTACGCGCGGTGTTGATGACGTTAATGTCTTTGAATCGCGTCGTGCTGGAGCCGTGCGACACGGCGCTGACTTGGCCGGGTTGACCTTTGCCATCAAAGAACGAACCACCTAAACGCCAATCGCGCTCATCACAAATGCCGACACAACTGTTCCAGAATTCTTGCGTATTGGATTGATACGCGACATCTTCAATCGCGCCAACAATTTTTCCATCTTTTATTTCGTAAAAATTCTGACCGCCGAATTGGAAGTTATAACGTTGCTGATCGATGGAATAAGAGCCGGCGCCAATAATGTAAATGCCTTTCTTGATGTCTTTCACCATTTCATCGGGCGTTAATTTTTCTTTGCCAGCCGCCAACGAGACGTTGGGCATGCGCTGAAATTGCACGCTGCTCCACGAATCGGCGTAGCAGCAGCCGTGCGATTCTTTTTCACCGAGAATGTGCATCTGATCGCGAATCGCTTGATAGTTGACGAGAATGCCGTCTTTGACCAAATCCCATTTTTTGCAGGCAACACCGTCATCATCATAACCAACGGCGCCGAGGCTGCCCGGCGTAGTTTTATCAGCAAAAAAATTGACGATAGGCGAGCCATATTTAAACGATTTGCTTTGCCATTTATCGAGCGTCGCAAAACTGGTGCCGGCGTAATTGGCTTCGTAACCGAGCACGCGATCCAGTTCGAGCGGGTGACCGACCGATTCGTGAATGGTCAAGTACATATGTTCTGGTGACAGCACCAAATCGTATTTGCCGGGTTCTACTGATTTGGCGGTCAATTTGGCTTTGGCGTCGCGGCCAGCGGCACGCGCATCTTCAATCAAATCATACGAATTGCGATATAAGGTTAAGACGCCACCTGCTGCCTGAATTTTGTCTTCGGGTTTCGCGTCAAACCACTCATAACCGCGACCTTGCGGCCCGCCAACGCCTTGGCGCGAGCGGAATTTTCCACTGGCTTTGTCAACGGCCGTTGCCGTTAATGGCGCCCACAAACGGTGAACATCCTGATCGATATACGAGCCGTCAGTTGAGGCATAATATTTTTGTTGATTGACCTGAAACAGCATTGATTGCATGAAGCTTGCACCCGCTTCAAGACCGGCTTTATTGGCGGCCATCAATAAATCGACTTTTTCTTGAATCGGTACAGCACGCCAATCTTTTTTGTACGGCGTGCTCCAGCTGACTTCGCCGGCGCCTTTGACGGCGGCCAATTTCACCGGTTCTGTCAGCAGTTTGCTGTTGGCGCGCGCAATCGCCACGGCTTGTTTGGCGGCCACGGCAACCGCATCGGCGCTCATGTCGTTGGTGGCGGCGAAGCCCCATGCACCATTCGCGATGACGCGCACGCCAACCCCTGCCGATTCGGTGTTGGTGATTTGTTGCACCGTCATATCGCGTGTCACAATGAATTGATTCAGATAACGACCGATGCGAACATCACAATAGGTGGCGCCGGCTTTTGTCGCTGCATTGAGTGCGGCATCGGCTAACGCTTTTTTGAATTGTTTAGCCATGGGGTTCAGCAATTCATCGGCCGCAATGGCACGCCCCATGACGGGAATTAACATGCTGCCCAAACCAAACCCACCGATTTTTATAAAATCCCGTCGTTCCATAGTGTCTCCTTAGCGACTCATGTATGCAGGGGTACGTAACGCTAGCATCACACACAGCAGCTTCGGAGCCCTTTTCTGTGTTGTAGTTGTTACCAAGTATTTTGTGACGAAACACTCGGCAACATTTGCCGGCGTTCGCTGCGAGACGGTTAATTTGTGCTAACTCGTTGATTTTGTAGAATCTGTGCGCTAACGTTCGCGCCCTATTGTGGTGTTGATGTGTCACCATTTAGGGTGATCAATGGCATTATTGACATTCGTGCGACGAACTCGCATCAAGGAGAGATGACATGAAAGTGTTGCTGACAGGCGGCGCTGGTTATATTGGCTCACACACCGTCATTGAGTTTCAGAACGCGGGGTTTGATGTCGTCGTTTACGATAATTTGTGCAATGCGTCAGAAGAATCGTTACGTCGAGTCAGTGAAATCACTGGCAAAAAAGCCGAGTTTGTCAAAGGCGATATTCGCGACAAAAAATTGTTGATCGAAACCTTCACACGCACCAAGCCTCAGGCGGTTGTGCATTTTGCCGGTTTAAAAGCCGTCGGCGAGTCGGTGCAAATTCCATTATCGTATTACGATAACAATGTGGTGGGCACGGTGTCGCTGCTCGAAGCAATGCAAGCGTGTCAGCTCAAATCGATTGTGTTCAGTTCATCGGCGACAGTGTACGGCGATCCCCAAAAACTGCCGCTGACCGAAGATCATCCGTTGTCAGCGACGAATCCTTATGGTCGCAGCAAATTGATGATTGAAGATATTTTGCGCGATCTTTATCAGTCCGATAAAAGTTGGGCTATCGCGATTCTGCGTTATTTTAATCCGGTGGGTGCGCATAAAAGTGGTCGCATCGGAGAAGATCCCTCTGGTATTCCGAACAATCTGATGCCGTATATTTCGCAAACGGCGGTCGGACGTCGCGAAAAACTGAGCGTGTTTGGCGGTGATTACCCGACCAAGGACGGCACCGGTGTGCGCGATTATATTCATGTCGTTGATCTGGCCATTGGTCATGTGCGCGCCATTGAAGCATTGAACAAGCAGGGCGGTTTGATCACGGTGAATTTGGGTACGGGGACCGGCTATTCGGTGCTTGAAATGGTGCAAGCCTTTGCGGCGGCCAGTGGCAAAAATGTGCCTTACCAAATTGTTGATCGCCGTCCCGGTGATATCGCGGCGTGTTATGCCGAACCGGCGTTGGCGGCGAAAATACTGAATTGGAAAGCCGAGCGAGGTTTAAACGAAATGTGTGAAGACACCTGGCGTTGGCAAAGTCAAAACCCGAAGGGATTTAAAGCATAAAAAAAGGGCGATTCAAATCGCCCTTTTTGCTTTTAGGAATACGTTTGCTTATTGCCAACCTTCCACACCGTGCATATCCGGTAGTTGATGCGCGATACCTTTATGGCAGTCAATACACGTTTTCTCACCGCGCGCCAGTGCGGTTGAGTGCATTTCAGCGGCGCGGGTGGATTGCCGTGTGAAATCCATAAACTGAAAGTTATGGCAGTTGCGGCATTCGAGTGAATCGTTGGCTTTTAATCGTTCCCATTCATGTTCGGCGAGTTCGCGACGCTTCTCGAGAAACTTCTCACGCGTATCGATGGTACCGAACAGCTTTCCCCAAACTTCTTTTGACGCTTGCATCTTGCGTGCAATTTTATCGGTCCATTCATGAGGAACGTGGCAATCGGGGCAGGTTGCGCGCACGCCCGAGCGGTTGGTGTAGTGAATAGTGGTTTTCAGTTCTTGAAACACGTTGTCGCGCATTTCGTGGCACGAGGTACAAAATGCTTCGGTGTTGGTTTTTTCCAGTGCCGTATTAAAACCACCCCAAAACAAAACCCCGCCGATAAAACCGGTGATCACCAGCGTACCCAGCGAGAAGAAACGGCTGGGTTTGGTCATCGTTTGCCAATACAGTTTGATTCGCTTAAACACGATTTACCTCTCCGTTGCTGACACGCCAATGACGTGTCAGCCAATTGGTTACGACGATTATTTCTTGCCGTTCTTGGCCGTGTCCGCTTTGCGTTTCAGAATGTCGTCAACGTCTTCGAAGGTACTCTCAACCGCGGGTTTCACCTCGGCTTGCGGCACATGGCATTGCAGGCAGAAGTAGCGCCGCGGTGAGATGTCGGCTAAAAAGTTATTGTCGCGATCCATATAGTGCGTGACGCTCACCATGGGCGCTTGTGTTTCCGGCGTGCGTGAACGCGAATGGCACGACAAGCATTTGTTCGCATTTCTATCGAGCTGATAGTTGTCGATTTTGTGCGGTATCGTTGGTGGCTGCATCGTGTAAGCGCGTGCGCGTTTAACGTCTTTGTTTTCGGTGTTGTACAGCGGCGGCGGTGCGGACTCTTCGGGGATCGGTGTGGCGCCACGCAGTGCGTTGGCCGCGGCGTCAGCACCCCACGCCGTTGACATGACGATGCAGAGCATGAACACGCCTAAAATACGTTTCATCATCGTTCTCCCTTAGGCTTTCACAATTTTAACGGCGCACTTTTTGTAATCCGTTTCTTTCGAGATGGGATCGGTGGCGTCGAGTGTGACTTTGTTGATCAATTGTGAGGCATCAAACCAAGGTACAAACACCAAACCTTTTGGCGGTTTGTTGCGGCCACGGGTTTCGACACGTGTGCGCATTTCGCCGCGGCGTGATACCACTTTGATGTCATCACCGCGTCGCAAACCTAACGCCGTTGCGTCATCGGGATGCATGAAACAAACCGCATTCGGCACCGCGCGATACAGTTCGGGCACTCGAGCCGTCATTGATCCGGAATGCCAATGTTCCAGCACACGTCCGGTGCTTAACCAGAACGGGTATTCCTTGTCCGGCGATTCAGCCGCTGGTTCATACGGCAGTGCGATAATGTTAGCGCGACCGTCTTTGTTGCCGTAGAAATCGAACTGCGCATCGCCAACGCCTTTCGCATACGGATCGGAACCCTGACGGAAACGCCAGCGTGTTTCTTGGCCGTTAACCACGGGCCAACGCAAACCGCGTTCTTGATGGTAACGATCAAACGGCGCCAGATCGTGGCCGTGGCCGCGACCGAATTCGGCGTACTCTTCGAAAATGCCTTTTTGAATATAGAAACCAAAGTGTTTGGCTTCGTGATTGTCGTAACCGACGGCGATATCGTTGTTGGTGAACTTGTCGATTTTGCCATTGCGGAACAACACGTCGTACAACGATTTGTTTTTGAATTTAGGATTAGCATCGAGAATTTCTTTCGGCCACACTTCGTCAGTCTTGAAGCGTTTGGAGAATTCAACCACTTGCCACAAATCAGATTTGGCATCGCCCGGCGCACTGACCAACTGGTGCCAGAATTGTGTGCGACGTTCGGCATTGCCGTAAGCGCCTTCTTTTTCCACCCACATAGCGGTGGGCAGAATTAAATCAGCGGCTTGTGCGGTAACGGTTGGATACGCATCCGACACGATAATGAAATTTTCCGGATTGCGATAACCTGGCCAGATCTCTTCATTGATGTTGGCGCCGGCTTGCATATTGTTATTGACCTGCACCCAATAGACATTCAGCTTGCTGTCTTTTAACGCACGATTTTGCGCAACCGCATGCAAGCCATTTTTCTCTTGGATGATGCCGTGCGGAACGCCCCAAATTTCTTCGGTGTGTTTACGGTGTTCTGGATTTTCAATGACCATATCGGCCGGCAAACGGTGCGAAAACGTGCCAACTTCACGCGCGGTCCCGCAGGCCGATGGCTGGCCTGTTAATGAGAACGGTGAATTACCCGGTGTCGAAATTTTTCCTGTCAGCAAATGAATGTTATAAACCAGATTATTCGCCCAGACACCGCGAGTGTGTTGGTTGAATCCCATCGTCCAGAATGAGGTGACGCGGATCTTCGGGTTCGCATACAGCTCAGCCAGTTTGTTCAATTTATCGACCGGCACACCGGACAATTTGCTGGTGTACTCGGCGGTGTAGGGTTTAACAAAGGCTTTGAATTCGTCAAACGAGATGGGATCCATCTTGCCGGCTTTGTCGGCATTTTTCGCTGCTTTTTCCAACGGATGCGTTGGACGCAAACCATAACCGATGTCATCCGCACCTTTTTTGAAGTTGCAATGGTTCTTGACGAAAGACTGATTCACTTTATTGTTTTGAATAATGTAATTCGCAATAAAATTCAGAATCGCCAAATCGGTTTGTGGCGTAAAAATCATCGGCAAGTCAGCGAGTTCGTAGCTGCGATGTTCAAACGTCGACAACACGGCCACTTGCACATGAGGGTTCGATAAACGACGGTCGGTGATGCGAGTCCACAAAATCGGGTGCATCTCCGCCATATTGGAACCCCACAATACAAATGCATCGGCGGCTTCGATATCGTCGTAACATCCCATGGGTTCATCGATACCAAATGTACGCATAAAACCGGCCACGGCGGAAGCCATGCAGTGGCGTGCATTCGGATC
>JAYSCL010000048.1:0-9413 GCA_041914905.1 Enterobacterales bacterium | reverse complement strand
GCGACCATGATGCCGCAGCCGGTGCCACAAAAACGACAGGCAGCTTTGTCCCATTTCAATCGCGTGTACTCAGAGTCCGTGATCAAATTGGTGGCTTGTACTGTGCTGATGCCGGCGGCGGTAACGGCCGCACTGGCGGCGCTGGATTTAATAAACTCGCGACGTGTTGTCATAATGTGACTGCCTCATCCAGAGTGTCGGAAGATTCAACGTGATGGGAAACCAAGGTGACGTGTACAACACCTTGCAGTGCATGCACACGATCAAGAAAGTCAGTGATTTCCATGCCTTTATCGGATTCATAAACAATGATCAGTTTGCCGGTTTCATCGCGCTCGGCGATTTCGACACCGGGTAAAGATTGCAGCGTGGCGGCGATAAAACTGAGCGCAAAGGGTTTGGCGTACACGATAAAACTGGCGATATGAACGTCGTTCATGTCGTCACCTGTTCAGTAGTAAAGGAAAGGGAAATGGCATCGCTGGGACACACGGCAACACAGGCACCGCAGCGATTGCATAAATTGTTGTCGATGGCCGGTTCGCGCAGGCGGCGATCGTTCCAGCGAAATTGAATGGCATTGGGTTCACAGACATCGGCGCAGCTTTGGCACGCGATTCCTCGATGAGGCAAACACTGATCATTGATGTTGACCGTGTGATGAAAAGCGACCCGTTGTCGATCAAACAAGACTGGCACTTCGCAAGCTTCGACACAGGCTGCGCAAAACGTGCATTCACCCAGTTTGAAATCGATTTGGGGAAAACCGCCACTGCCTTTGACGATGATGTGTTCCGGGCAAGCGGTGAGGCAATTACCGCAACGTGTGCAGGCGTCCGTGAATTCGACGTCAAGTGCTTGCCAAGGTAAATGAATAACCTTAGTCAAAGTACGGAAACCGCGCCGGCTTAGCATTCGTATTCTCTTTAGTTTGGACCGGGGGGGCCTGCCATCATCTGGAAAATCCAAACGATAAAACCATAACCGCCGACGAACGCCACCGACACGATCGGGGCCAGCACAAAGGTCAAAAACAGCAAAACGCGGGTTTCGCGTTGTTGCTCGCTTGCTGGGGTAGCTGACGGTGTTGACATATTTTTGTCCCTAGCATTTGATTTGATGGCGACAGTTTCGGGCTTGGTGTAACGTTCGAACCTGATCTGGATCAAACGAAGTATCCAATTCCGCTATAAAGTGGCTTTGACTCCGAGCGTCGTGGCGCTACACCTGCACCGGGCAGGCGCACGACGCCGCTGCTATTGGCAGCCAGGGCGATTGTGGAAACACATGCGCCTCCCGAGTTTGGAAAGGAGTATAGAAGGTGTTAACCGATCGCTTTGGTCGCGAATTCCCCTATTTGCGGCTATCCGTTACGGATGTCTGCAATTTTTCGTGCAGTTATTGCCTGCCAGATGGCTATCAATGCCATGATCATCAACCGTTTCTGTCGATTGCCGAAATCACACGCCTGGTGCGCGCCTTTGCTGCGCTGGGGGTGTGGAAAATTCGCTTGACGGGCGGTGAACCGACAACACGCAAAGATTTTTGTGAGATTGTGCAGGCCATTGCCGGCATCGACGGCATCAAACGCATTGCGATGACAACCAATGGCTGGTCAATCAAGCGTGATCTGGAGCGCTGGCAGCACGCCGGCGTTACGTCGTTGAATATCAGTGTCGACAGCCTTGATGCTCGGATGTTTGCAGCGATTACAGGGCACAATAAATTGCAAGAGTTACTCGAAGGCGTTGATGAAGCATTAACGTTGCCTTTTGAGCGTGTCAAAATCAATTCAGTGTTGCTGCGCGATTTGAATCATCACGAACTGGACGCCTTTTTGGCGTGGATAAAGTCGCGTCCGCTGACGTTGCGTTTTATCGAACTAATGCAGACTGGCGACAATGCCGACTATTTTGCCGCTCACCATTTGCGTTCGCAGTGGCTGATCGATCAGTTGACCGCGCGGGGATGGTATGAAATCGATCGACTGCCGGGTGCCGGTCCTGCACGCGAATTTGTTCATGACAACAGCGTTGGTCGCATCGGTTTGATTGCACCGTACAGCAAAGATTTTTGTACAACGTGCAATCGCCTTCGGGTCACCGCTTTGGGAGCATTGCGTCTGTGTTTGTTCGGCGATGCGGGGAGCGATCTGCGTGATCTGTTGCAATCCGATGCGCAGCAACCGTTGCTGCAACAGCGCATCGCCGATCAGCTGCAACTGAAGGTCGCCAGTCATTTCTTGCACGAAGGCAACAGCGGTGCCACGCGTCATTTGGCGATGGTGGGCGGTTGAGTCGTTGTCAGTTTTTTTTAGCGAGTAATAAATCGTGATCAGTTATGCCGAAGCCATTCAGTTGATTCAGCAGCATACGCCGCGCGCCGCCGTTGAATCGGTAACGGTGGCGCAAGCCTGCGGACGTGTGTGTGCAGAAACGATACGCAGCCGAGAAATACTTCCCGCATTTGATAATTCCGCGATGGATGGTTTTGCCGTATGTGCCGATGACGCTATTGCCGGCGCTAGTTTGCGCGTGATTGGAAGCAGCTTTGCCGGCGAATCGCCCGCTTCACCAGCGCGTGTTGCTCAGTCAGCGTGGCGGATCATGACGGGTGCACCGATGCCGGCTGGTTTTGATGCGGTGGTTCCGATCGAAAAAGTGCAGTGCGAAGCGGATTGCATCACGCTCAGTGAATCGGTTGTGCGCGGCCAGCATATTCGGCGCCGTGGTGAAGACTTTTCTTTGCAAGCGCCGGTATTGTCGCCGGGACAAAAAATCAATGCGTTGACGATTATGGCCTTAGCCGCCACCGGACAATCATCGGTCGCCGTTTTTCGCAACGCGCAGGCGGTCGTTTTTGCGACCGGCGATGAACTGGTTGATGATGCACAGACACCGCTCGCACCCGGACAAATTCGCAATTCTAACGCGCCGTTTTTGCTGGCAGCGTTGGCATCAAACGGTGTGCATGCGCGTTACGGTGGTTTGCAGCGCGACAATGCCGACGCATTTCAACAGCAATTGGCGACGACTTTGGCATCGCAACCGGATCTGATTGTGTCATCCGGGGCTGTGTCGGCCGGCGATGCCGATTTTATTCCGCAGGTGATTCGCGCGCTGGGCGGTGACATTCTGTTTCACAAAGTCGCGATCAAACCGGGCAAACCGGTGTTGCTGGCACGCTTTGCCAATGGCACACATTACTTTGGTTTGCCCGGCAATCCGATTTCAACCGCGATTGGCTTTCGATTTTTTGTGCAAGCGTTTTTACGTGCGCGCATGGGGTTAGGTAGCGGCCTTTATCACGATGCGGTGTTAACCAGTCCACTCAACAAAAAAACGGCGCTGCGTGAGTTTCGCAAAGCGGTGTTGCGAGTTGAGCAGGGCCAATTGTTGGTCAGTGAATTGTCCGGGCAAGAATCGCATCGCATCGCCCCTTTGCAGCACTGCAATGGCTGGCTTGTCATCGATGAAAATACAACACAGTTGCAGGCCGGACAATTGGTGCAAGTAGCAGGGCTCTTTGATGACGATTTGGCACTCTGATGTTGTCGGTGTGGTGCTGGCTGGCGGCGCCAGTTCCCGCATGGGACAAGACAAAGCCAGTTTGCAGTGGCAGGACGGCAATTTGCTTGATCATATGCAGCAGCGTTTAGCCTCTGTTTGTCAACGCGTAATGGTCAGTGGCAAGGAAAACGGCATTGCCGATCAACGGCCTTGGGGTGGTCCTTTGTTGGCCATTCATTCGGTACTGCAGCACCCTGAGTTATGTGACGCCGAGTCATTTATTTTTTGTGCCGTCGATACACCGTTTATCGGCATCGAAGTGTTGGTTACTTTGCGGACCGCTTTGTCGTCGCACGTTGCGGCGCATTTTTCTCAACACTATTTGCCCTTCGCGCTGCGGGCAGCGCCCTCAGTGCGCGAAACCATAACGACGCTGGCAACGGCATCCGAATCGTCACAACGCTCCTTGTCGCGCCTCAGTGCGGCCCTAAATGCGGTGGTGTTGCCGCTGACGCCCGAACATGAAATGCACTTTCTGAATTTGAATACGCCGCAGCTTTATGCGCGGTACAAACCACAATAGGACTCATCATGTCAAAAGCTCCGGCTGAGTTTGTTCCGTTGAATGTAGCGTTGCTGACGGTATCTGATTCGCGCACGCGCGCCGACGACGACAGTGGTGATTACTGGCAACAGGTGTTGACCGCAACCGGTCATCATGTGGTGGCACGGCAATTGATGCCTGCCAACACACATCCTTTGCGTGCGCAAATGATGAATTGGATCGTGGACACCACCGTGCAAGTGATCATCGTCAACGGCGGCACTGGATATACCGAGCGCGACGTGGTGCCGGAGGCGTTTCAGCCGCTGTTTGATCAGGCCTGGGGGGGCTTTGGTGAATTGTTTCGTCAACTGTCTTATGACGATATTGGTAGTTCGGCGTTGCAATCGCGTGCAGTGGCCGGTTTTGCTAACGGCGCATTGATTGTCTGCGTGCCCGGATCGCCAAATGCCTGTCGTTTGGCTTGGGAAAAGATCCTGTCGCCGCAGTTCGATAGGCGAACAAAACCGTGCAGCGTGGTGCCGCAGTTACGTGGCGTAAATGCAGTTTGTAACCGTTCGTAGTACTTTTTGGCTCAAAAATGTGTGATCTCGCTCAAAAGTCTTGACGCGCCGCCGCGGAATGTGTTTTTTTCACCTTGCGTAGTCGCTGTTTACGAGCTACGTCCATAAGGAAGATTGTTTTTAGGTTATTTCGTGCTTTTAAGGGGTTAGAGGCACGGGATGTAGAGCTGGGGGTTCGCTCGTGCGTGCATTCCTGAAACGGAGTGGCCAAATTCTTGGTGCGCTCGCCATATTCCTGTCTGCTGTCAGCCACGCTGCCGATGGAGTCGATGCGGCTGATCTGGGCGGTGGTGTCAAACTGCAATTGAACGGTATCGGCATTGCCCGTGAACTCAGTGGCGAACTGTATATCGCCGCGCTCTATGGCGATTCGCGCACCAATAACGCTGACTATTTTCTGCGTAACGACGTGCCCAAGCGCATGGCGATGCGCGTTGTCGCCGACAAGCTCTACGGTCGCCGTTTTGGTCAAATGTGGCGTGAACGCATTCTGATCAACAACGACCGCAAATTGGTCCAAGATCTGACCGAAGAAGTCCTCGAATTTGTTGAAGCGTTTTCGTTCAACATGGTGTCAGGCGATCAGATCCATTTTGATTTTGTCCCCAGCAAAGGCACGCGCATCACGGTCAATAACGCCGAAGTGATGACGGTTAAAAAGCCTGAGTTTTTTGCGCTGTTGCTACGCACCTGGACCGGTGAACGAGCCCCGTCCGTTGAGTTTCGTAAAGGTGTACTCGGCGAATCCGATGCGGCCACCGCAATTGCCGTGCAAGAGCGTTTTGCACTGTTAAAGCCGACGCCGGCACGCATTGCCGAAACACGCAGTCAGCTTGACAAGAAACCGGCGGCAGCCGTGGTGGAAACGCCTGCTCCGGCAGTTGCCGCCGCGAAAGTTGAGCCGAAAAAAGAAGAACCGAAAAAAGAAGAACCGAAAAAGCCAGAACCGAAGAAAGAAGACGTCAAACCGGTAGTGGTGGCGGCTGCGCCAACAGTCGCTCCGCCTGTGACGAAACCCGTTGAAGCACCAGCCCCAAAGAAAGAAGAACCTAAAGTGATTGCCAAAGCCGAAACCCCGGCTGCGCCACAAGGTGGTGACAAGGCATCGGTGACGGCCATCGACGGTACCGAGTTAGCAACGGTTGATAAGAAAGAACCGTCAGCTTCCGACAAACTGGCGGAATACCGCGCCCGCCGCGATTATGAACGCTTGTTGTTGGGTCATATCGGTCAGTTCAAGGAATACCCGTGGAACCGTTTGCGCCGTAAATATGGCGACGACGTGTTGTACAACCCGAAACAAGGCAAAGCCATTGTTCGTGTTACGTTGACACGTGATGGTTCCGTCAAAGGTTCACAGATTGAACAGAGCACCGGTGAAAAAATTCTGGATGAAGCCGCTTTGTCGATGGTGGAAAAGGCCGCTCCGTTACCAGCCATTCCGAGCAAACTGGCGGATGAAGAATTTGAATTCCTCGTTGAAGTGATGATGTCCGCCGGACGGTTGGAACAATAAGCGACGTCGTTGCGGTGATGCAAAGGGGGCTTCGGCCCCTTTTTTATTGCCCGCTGTTCTGGTGTTTCTTCACCACCCGCTAATCATGGTGCAGCGCACACGCCAGTGAACTCGATTGATCCGCGTCGTTATTTGGCCGTTTTACACTGGTTTAAGTCTGGAAATCCGTCTAACCTAGAAACAATGTTTGGGCGTGTGTTGACGCGTTGGGATGCTGCTTTGGCAGGCCAACATGCTTGAATATTCCATTATCGAAAAGATGTGCGAGCGCGAAATCGTTGCCGGTAAGGCGAAATGGCAACACGGCTCGGACCTGTTGAAAACCAGCAACGAGATCAGGATGACAAACGTGGGGTGGGCAGTATGGCGTGGCCATTAATCACGCGTATCACGGTTGCCGTGCTGATCGCTCAGATCAGTTTGTTGTTGGCTGCACCTTGGCAAACGATTTGGCCGCTTCCACTGACGATCGTCACCACCGTCTTGGCGATCACCATTCTGTTCACGTTAATCGCGTTTATTGTGCAATTGCGGACATTGCGGCGCCCGACGATTGCGAAAGGTTGGCTGCAAGGTTTAATTGAACACGATCGCGGTTACGCCTTATTGGATCGCGACGGCCAGATCCTGGATTGCAATCACCAATTCGCCTTTTTATGCCATCAGCCACCTGAAGCGTTGATGCGCGCCGATATCACAACCTCTGTGTTGAAAGAACATGCCTCCTTTTGGCCTGAAATTCGCCATCACGTCTTGTCTGGAATCAGTTGCCGCAAAACGCTCACGATTGCCGAGCACGATGTGGAGTTGTTGGCGTTTCCGTTGACCACATTGGCCGTACGCGATGGCCCGCATTTGGTGCTCGAACTGCAATTGGTCGTTACCGGAAAAATGGATGCTCATGCCTCTGATGCGGCGATCGATCATTTGCCGGCCGGTGTTATCGTTGTACGACAACAGCAAGTGATTTATGTTAACGAGGGTTTTACCGAATTATTCGCGTGGACCAGTGATCAAATACTCAATGTGAAATTACAGGATTGGTTAGGTGTTGACAGCGCCTTGCAGCAATGGCTGAGTTTGGCAGAGGCGCGTTTACGCAGCAGTGACGTGTTTGAGTCAGAAGTCAGTTTACCGCGAGGTGATGGACGTCGAGTTTGGTGTCAAATCAAAGCGAGCGGATTGTCACTGCACGAACCACAGAATGGCATTGTCGTGTTGGTTTCTGATGCCAGTGAACAACGCAAACGGCAGGAAAGTTTGCGTCAGGCCGCTGTCGTGTTTGAAGCCGCGTCGGACAGCATTTTGATTCTCGATGCTGAACGTCGAATCCGAATGGTGAATACGGCGTTTACACGGGTGACCGGTTATGCGCCAACCGATGTGATTGGTCGCGTCACTCGATTGCTGTATGCCAATCGTCAGCCGAGTGAACTGTATGAGCATATTTTTACCGCGGTTGCCAATAACAATATCTGGCAGGGCGAAGTCTGGAGTCGCAAAAAAGATGGAACGGTTTATCCGGAATGGGTCAACGTCAACGCGGTTCGCAACGAAGCTGGCCAAATCGTCGAATACGTTGTCATCGCATCGGATATTACGGATCGCAAACGTTCGGAAGAGCGACTGAATTATCAAGCCAATTATGATGCACTGACCGAATTACCGAATCGTAGTCTGTTTATTGATCGATTACGTCAAGCCATTTCACGCGCCAAACGGGAAGACACGCAACTCGCTTTGTTGTTTGTCGATCTCGATCGTTTCAAAAATATCAACGACAGCATGGGCCATTCGGCCGGTGACAAATTGCTGGTGCAAGTGGCGAAAGCCTTGCGCGCCTGTGTGCGCGAAAGCGATACCATTGCGCGTTTTGGCGGTGATGAGTTTGCCATTATTTTGTCGCCGATCTACGGACCGAAAAATGCCGGCACCGTCGCGCAGACTTTGCTCAAGGTCTTGAGTCGTCCGGTGCTCGTCGACGGTTATGAATGTTTGGTCGGTGGTTCAATTGGCATTAGTATTTTTCCTGGTGATGGGCAAACGCCCGAAGATCTGGTCAAGAATGCCGATGCGGCGATGTATCGCGCGAAAGACGAAGGGCGCAATACCTATCAATTTTTCACAGCGGAAATGCAGCAATTGGCCCTTGCCAGAATTGGTCTCGAACGCGATCTGCGTTACGCGATAGAACGTCACGAATTCGTGTTGAACTTTCAACCCAAAGTCGCGTTGAGTACCGATAAAGCGGTCGGACTTGAAGTTCTCGTGCGTTGGCATTCCGGTAAACGCGGCGTGGTGTCGCCCGCCGATTTCATCAGTTTGGCCGAAGAAAATGGCCAAATTGTCGCGCTAGGTGAATGGGTACTTCGTGCAGCTTGCCGACAATATGTTGAATGGCACAAAGCAGGATGTGCGCCGGGTAGCATGGCGGTTAATGTATCCGGGCGACAATTGCGTTCTCCGCATTTCATCAAAATGGTCAATGACATTTTGACTGAAACGCAAATGCCCACAGCGGCGCTGGAACTGGAATTGACCGAAAGCTTCTTGATGGAAAATGAAGATCAGGTTATGCGCACCTTAAATGATTTGCGCGGACTCGGGTTGCATTTGTCGGTGGATGATTTCGGTACCGGTTATTCATCGCTATCGTATTTGAAACGCTTTCCGATCAGCACACTAAAAATCGACAAAAGTTTTGTACAAGATATTCCGGGTGACGATGAAGATCTGGCCATTGTCGCCGCCATTTTGCGTATGGCCAGCGCCCTCAAACTGGAGGTTGTTGCCGAAGGTGTTGAAACGGCCGAGCAGTTGCGCATCTTGCGCGAAATGGGCTGTGATGTTGTACAAGGCTATTTTTTCAGTCGTCCTTTGTCGGCCAAAGATTGCACCGCGTATTTGCAAGAACAGACAGGCCAAAAACAATTGCAGCCAGCCAGTTCCTAACGAGCCAGTCATTCCGAATCGTTATTCTCGCCAGTCGTGATTTCACCAACTGGTCTTGTTGTTTTGTGTTGATCGCCGATCATGCGGATGGCGATCGGCTTACCGCTCGCCGATCGGTCGATGTTAACCTGAACTGGCTGTTTTTTAGCCGTCAGCTGAGGGGTATTCCGAACGCCTATCAAAGTTGATAGCGGGTAGTGGTCGGGCCGCTTGCGGCTGACAAAAATTTGTTGTTAGTATGCGGACGTTCAAGACAGGCCAGCGGAGGTCCGCGCAGTCCGCGCAGGATTGGCCGAACCACCGCCTCA
>JAYSCL010000047.1:0-30698 GCA_041914905.1 Enterobacterales bacterium | reverse complement strand
GATTAAAGGATATAGGGTTATTGGATAAGTCCGCTGTATTGCCTAAATCTTCTGCACTACTTTATGAAATCGCGAGAAAACTATCCTCAACAAAAACCATGTCCAGTGCCGAGTTATTCAATCGATTTGAACCCCACTTGGTGACACTGTCCAAACAGTATCCAACAGATCGTGCCTATTTTGATCTTTTGGCGTATTTATATGTTAGCACCGGTCAGAAGGACAAGTTGAAAGAGATCGACCAATACGGATGGAAAACATTAAAAATCGAAAAATACGCATTGAGCTTTATTCTTGGTGACGATCCCGAACCAAAGGTATTTACACCAGTGATGAAGGATGCCTTAAAGGAGTTTCCGTTGAGTGTTACCTTAAATGCAATGCGTCTGGAGTTGGCGCCAGAAGTAAAGCGCGATGCCTTAATGAAGCTGGTTGCCGCGCAATTTGCAAACGTCAAAAATCACTCTGCTGGCGCGCCCAGATTGGGTGACTATATGGCCAGTTTGCAGCATGAGCTCAAGAATATTAACAATCAGCTGTGAACAATTGTCCGCGGATCAACGCGCTACGAAAAAGTCTGCGTCGTGAATCTGTAGAAGAGACGTTTGTCGATGCTCAGGACAAACGATCGCAATTTATTTTTCGAGGACTTACCGTCTTCAAGCGATTTGATAACACATGGGGGCTTTATGCGGTTTCGTTCACCGAAATTGACGAACAAGCCTTTACGAAGTTTCCGGTATCATACGATTGATGTACTTCTTTTGGCTATTCTCAAGTCGGCCATGACCCGTTTTTTGTCACCGCCACGCCAAAACTAGCCGCGAAGACATCATTGTTACGAAAGCAGAGTTAGCGCATAGGCCAACGCATCGGTAGCTGCAACATGGATATCCGGTTGCACGCCGCGCCCTTCAATACGGCCCGAGTGCGCAGCGTAATAATCGGCCACCGGCAAGAACATTTGCACATCGTGCGCTAAATCAAATGGCGCTTGCGATAACATTTTTCCAGCCGTCGATTCGCCAATGAGTTGCGCGCGCCCCGATGCGCGCAAAGCAACGGCAGTTAACTCCGCTGCGCTTGCGGTACGACGACTGATTAACACCAAAACTTTGCCCGTGAAAATCGGGGCACTGGGTTGGATTTGAATACGCGTTAACGCTTGCGATTGCACATCGGCCCAAAATGCTTTTAGTGACCAGCTATTCCATGGCGTTAACTTGACAACATCCTTTGTCGTGGTTGGATAAGTGTGTTGGCTAAACCACGAACGTGACACAAAGACTCCTGCATCAAGCAGCGTTTGCAGCACATGACTGATGATCGCACGCGACGCAAACGTACCGCCTTCATTCGCGCGCAGATCAATGATCAACGCTGAGGCGCGTTTTTGCGTTAACTCGAGATAGGCTTGTTCGATTTCGGCGATTGTGTCGAGCCCCATCATAGTGTTAACGGTCAACACCGCCACATCGCTTTGCCAGTGCAACTGCGCGCCACCGCCCCCCACATTAAAGCTATCGAGGTAGGCCGCCGTTTGCTCAGCGTTGCCATGTGCCAGACTAAAATGAATGTGAGAAACGGGCGCGTTTTGCCAGGCCGTGTTAAGACCTGCCACCAATTTTTCGTGGTTCAGTTTTTGCGCCGTAACCGCAAGCACATCTCTTTCAATCGCCCGATAAGCTTCGCTGCCACTAAAATTCGGATCAAAAAAACGCTCTTTGACTAAACTGGACAATGTTGCGCCAACATCCTCATGCGTATGCGGCGCTAACGCTGCAGGTGCGGCGGCGATGGCCGGAACAGAAATGCCCAGCGTGATAAGCACTGATAAACAGAATTGCGTTAAG
Organism: Enterobacterales bacterium; assembly: GCA_041914905.1. GTDB lineage: Bacteria > Pseudomonadota > Gammaproteobacteria > Enterobacterales > Permianibacteraceae > Permianibacter. The sequence goes on along the minus strand of JAYSCL010000047.1, from coordinate 28,845 downwards.
GGAAAACGAATCATAATGAGGTTCCGAGTAAATCGAAGCGTCAGCTTTTGCGATGTTCAAGGGTTTGGCGGCCTGCAACGCGAAAATGTACGTCCACTATCGCGAAAATGGACCTCTACGAACGCCTACAGTAGTAGAAGGCTTGGTGTCGATGCCGCATTGTGTAAGGCGCACCTGCAACGCTTTTCGCTACACCGTTTAATCCACCAGAAGGTCACTCGATGCACTTATTGATCTCTGCCCTGCAGGCCGCCATTACCCTACAGTGTGTGGTGTTCGCGCTTTACCTTTACCTCGATCACAAATTAAGCAGCTTGGCCAACCGGGTCAATTTCGCGCTATTACTGATATTGGCGGCACAGCTCAGTTTTAATTTGTTGCAGAAACACTATTTTGCCAGCCCGTTACCAAATCTCGTGTCAGCCTTTGGTTTGTTCTACGGCCTCTTGAACTACTTTTATATTCGCGCCCTGATCCACCAATATTTTTGCTGGCGTCGGTGTTTCTATCTGCACTTTGCGCCGGTGATATTATTTAGCCTGCCACCGTTATTTGGTTCATATTTAGACGTAGTAGTCACCTTTATCATCATGGGCATTTATTTGCTGTTGGCTTATCGCGACCACCGCCATTTTTGCCATGTGCTAAGTCAAACTCAGTCGGCACAAGATCAGATAGCTATGCGCTGGACCAAAACGATACTTTTATTAAATGGTTGCAGCGTTGTTCTAAACGTAATTGCGGCGAGCCAATCCTACGTGTTTGGCCTGTCCAGTTTAGGATTGTGGCCGGAACTCTGTTTATTTTTAGTCTTGCTGGTGATGGTCAAAGCCTTTATTTTAAAAGGTTTGTTGCAACCCGATTTATTCGCCGGCATCACTGCAGAAGACGAAGGCATCGCTGCACTGCAAAAACCAACCGTCGGTCTTGAGCCACAAGAAGTACAGCGAATCAAACAATTATTAATGAATCATAAGGAGCAAAAAAAGCCCTATCTGGATCCTTTATTTAATTTGCAATCGTTAGGGCGTCAATTGGGCGAAACACCGCGCCAAGTATCGATAGTGATCAACACTACAATCGGTAAATCATTTTCTGATTTCGTTAATGATTACCGCATTCGCGAAGTAAAACCCTTACTTTCCAACGAGAATGAGCAATGCACTATTCTCGATATAATTTACGCCTGCGGCTTCAGCACCAAATCCAATTTTAATCGGGCATTTAAAAAAATGAGGGCGTAACGCCGAGCGAATTTCAGCGTGCGCTCAGCGGGCGAAAATGACTTTCTCCTGCTATCGCCCTGCATATTCTAAAATGCACGGTGCGCGTGCACGGAGTCACACTTTAGCCACTCCCGGCAACAAGGGCGAGTTTTTAAGCTCGTTCGTTTAATGAGATCTTTTAAAATTCAGATTCGTTCTAACGTGTTTTTCGCTGACTGCGAATTGTATTTAAATTCGGTGTCGATTTCTAAGAAAACGCACCAGTCACACTTAAGGATCAAGCGTGTCGAATAGTGCATGCTTCCGATCGCCCAGGCTGATGGCGGATGCACGTGCCCACGGCAACGCCACAAACGTGACGCGATAACCTTGCCGTTCATAAATGCTACGCACTATATCGGTGGTGAATCCCTTTTGTTCCGCGTCGGGACACATATGCGGACAAGCCTCGCTTTAGCCGAGGCGCAACTCAGGCGGGTTTGATGTAGGAGAGTTAGCCCAAACGCTGGCTAACAGCAAGCTGATTAAGGGAAGCATCACATAGAAAGTAGCACACGATTAAAAATGAGTGATCACCGTAACCCAGCTGTGCCCGTTAGGCTTACACGCGTGAACGTGGGAATTTACAACATTCAACTTTGCTGGTGGCGTAGTGAACCCAAAACATTGATTACGGCCGTTTCCAAACCAATGCCTTCGAGTTGCAGTTGGTGCAAATCCGCCATTGACCACGTGTGGGCTATTCGACCAGCGAACAGTAAATTGACTTGATGTGCGATGTCTTCGATCCATGACAATGAGTGAGTGGTGATCAAGACTGTCATCTTGTCTGATGCAATCAGCGAACCGAGAAAATGTTTTATGAACCAGACTGAATCGAGATCGAGGCCGTTGAATATTTCATCGGCGACCAGCACGCTGGGCTGACCCAAGAGCGCCGCCGCAATACCGATTTTCTTTTGTGTGCCATAAGAGCATTGGCCAATAGGCACATCCAGCCACTCCCGTACATTAACGCCCTCTAAAAATCGCTGCACCTGATCCAGTGAGCCCTTTTTGAGTGTGCTCATCAAGTCGAGAAACTGTTTACCGGTGAGTTCTTTTGGCAAGTCGGTTGCCTCAATGGCGAAGCCAATATGGTGAAGGGCTTCGAGACGAGCTTTTTTTAGCGATACGTTATTGATGAGTATGTCACCACCGCTTACGTATTGGCCGCTGATGCATCGCAGCAGTGATGTTTTGCCGGCGCCATTGTTGCCAACCACTACACTCAACTCACCTGGGCGGCACGTCATTGAAACGTGGTCGAGAACTTTTTTGGGGCCAAAGCCGAAGGTAATGGCGGGTAAATCCAATCCGCTTTTTTTGTTGTTGCTATCAACATAGCTCAGATCATTTGCCAAGAGGTTCGGCCTTTTTTCCAAAGATAATACCCAATAGCAGGTAGGAAAATCAGTGTGAAAATTCCCGTTAGCTGTATCAAGAAAAGTGGGGCACTCATTATGATAGCTATCATCACGTTGGCAAACGTGCCACGCCATCGCCATGCAAAGGCCAGTACCATCGTGCACCAAGCTAGCACTGCGAGCAACGTGATTCCGCCAAACACAAACAGCAATGGATCAAAGGCATTCAATAGCGCAGCCGTCAGCCATGCTGAACAATAGAATAAAAAAGAAACCAACAGTGGAATAAAAAAAGTGAGCGCCACGATTTTTTGATACGGTATCGGGCTTGTTCGCAGCCACGCGGTTTGCCAAGACTGAACAGGACTGATGTAGCAAAAGAAAACGGCAGACGACGCGACACTGCCGATCAGCAAACCAAAACCGTCGCCACTGTTTAGCGCGTAAGCAGCCAATAACAGGCTGGCCAGCTGAAAAACAATCGCAATGGCGATCACATTGGCCGTGACGCCGGGGCGTTTGAGTTGTGCCTTGAACAGCAAGAGCGACGACTTTGGAAACGACGTAAGGGCGATTCTCTGTGGCGCTTGTTTTTGCGGTGGCACAAGCTTCGAATAGAGAGACGGAGGCGATTTCTTTGTGCCATCGCGTTGATGTTGATAAACAAAACGAGCGGTTTGCCACAGTGAGGCTGCTGTGCCCGCACTAAAAATCGACAGACCTAATAACAGCAGTTGTGTTGATGCTTCATCATTGAAACTTAAAAGATGAACACACAAGGCCAGTAGTGCGGGCCAAACCGCAACACTGCCAGACAGCAGCAGCGATAACAGTGTGATCGGCATAATCAACGCGTTACGGTCTATCGCTACGCCCGCTAACCAACCATGGCTATATGCGACTGCATACGAGTAAACAAATGCGGACTGTGTTTTCCACGACAATATGCTGCCCAATCCAATAATCAACAAACTCATATAGTGTAATTGGGATTGTGCCGTTGCCAGCATCAGTGAGAGACCAAGAAAAATCACCGCTGCAATGGCCTGCAACTGCGTACGCCGTTGCTGATGCCCCAAAAAGTGTATTCGGATGAGGCATACCGTGAGTGATGATCGCTTGGTGCACATCATGCTCTTACGGATACGGTAGTCGATGATTGTCAGGAACCGATGTGGTCGCGGCTGATTTCATTTTGATCGGGCCGTTTCCATTTCCATTTCTTGACGCACATCTTGCACAAAGCGTTCACTGACAGGAACTTTGTTGCCGGATCGCAGTGTCAAGGCATAAAGGCCATCACCTTCCACAGCTAAATTGGCGATCATCTTTCGGCGGACGATGGCCGTTCGGTGCACGCGCATAAAAACAGCCGGGTTTAATCGTTTTTCCAAGTGAGCCATACTGGAGCGGTGCAGGACGCGTCGGTTTGCCAAATGCAGTTCAACATAATTGCCCGCGCTGGCCATCCACTCAATGTCGTTAATCGCAATGCGTTCGACTAAGCCTACCGAACGTACAACAATGTAATCGAGATACGGTGACTGACCTTGTGCGTCATACGTTTGTTGCTCGGTGACAAAGCGCAGTACATCACTTTGTTGATTGACGGTTTTAAGGTGTCGCATTAATAGTTGCGACGACGCTTGACTTAACATTCGCGAAAACCGCTCATCATCAAACGGTTTTAGAATGTAGTCCAGTGCATACACATCAAACGCCGCCAGTGCATGCTCGTCATACGCGGTGACAAACACGATCAGGGGTGAATGCTCATTGCGACACAATGACTCGGCAAATTGCAGACCATTTTCATGCGGCATACGAATGTCCAAAAAAATCAGGTCAACCGATTCTTTGCGCAATATATCGCGCGCCTCGGCGGCGCTTTTGGCGCTGCCAACAATGTGCCAGTCGCTATGGCCGGACAGTGCACACTCAAGATTGAGCCGTGCGGGGGCTTCGTCATCAACGATAAGAACATTCCATGGCATGTTAATGCGGGTCTCGGGTGGGGATACAAAGCGAAGCAATAAATTGCTGATTCAGCTCTTGCGTGACAAGTGATGCACGATCCGAGAACAGCAATCGCAAACGCTCGCGCGTGGCGTGCAATCCGACACCGTGGCCCGCTTGTCGTTTGGCATCAGCGGGTACCGGATTACTGACCACAAACACGATATGATCATCCTGCAGTGTGATCTTGACCTGCAACGTACACAACCCTTCGTGTGATTCCAATCCGTGCCGAATGGCGTTTTCGATGACGGGTTGCAGCAGCAGCGGGGGACAGCTTAAGGCGTCCCACTGTTCGGGTTGAATGTCGAGTTCGACGATCAATCGGTCAGCAAAACGCAGGCCTTGCAGCGCAAGATAATCTTGCAAAAAATTGATTTCATCTTGTACCGACAGCCAGTTATTTTTGCTGGCTCTTAAAGCGTAACGCAATAAATCGCTTAAACGCGCTAGCGCCGTGACGGCGGTGTTGCGATCGGCGCTGCGCACCAAGGCACTGATCGTATTTAAAGCATTAAACAGAAAATGGGGTTCGAGTTGACCTTGCAATCTTTCCAATTTGAGGCGGATATTGTCCTGTTCGCTCTTCAACAGCGATTGCGTGCGGCGTTGATTGGCTTGAAACGCAGTGATGGTCAATTGCACTGACAGGGTGATGATCATCAACAACAGATCGATCCAGATCCACATGGGCGGTAACTGGCTCAGCTGTTTACCAAAATCAGTCAGCGGTTGATTGGTATTGATGAGCGCCACCATCAGATCCCACACCACAAACAGCGGCAGCACAATGACCAAAAAGAACAACAACAAATAGATGATATTGCGCGGTTGCAACCAGAGTTCCGGCGACTTGGCGCACAGAATGCCCAAGCCCCAACTCAGCAGCAACATGGGCGTAAATGGGATGATCGTGCGCACCACAATCTGCGCGACTGTATACGCGTCTTTTTGCTGAGCCGCCTGCTGCAATGTGGTCAACATCAGCGTGACGGCCACCAATCCCCAGATGATCAGACTGGTTATAAACGCGCGCAACGGGATCGACATGGTTTTGTGAGAAAGAGAGTTCAAATGGGTATCCAATGCATTTGGCAACAACCAGCATAGAGGAGCCTCTCGCGATTCGAAAGGTCGCTTATAACAGCGTTGGGCAGGTTCGCCACAAAGCCGAGTCCGTTTTGCCGCCCAATCAAGCTCCTTGGAGAGTGGCGCCGGTTAACCGTCATCCTTGACCGTCTTTCCGGTGTGGTAACCGTTGCCACGAATTTTCTGACCGCTGATGGCGCTTTCCCGAAACTGGACGCATCCGGAAACCTTGTCCGGTCTCAAACGGGAGCCTGAGCTATGAACATCAAATCGTTTTGCAAGAACCGTCGCCTGAACTGGGCCGCGATCGTGATCGGCGTTATCGTGGCAACCGCGAGCGGCACCAAGTCGGAAGCGGCCGAATTTAACGGCATCAATATCACCGTGGAGGGGAGTGGCCCGAGTGTGATTTTTATTCCGGGGCTCAACAGCAGCAAAGAAACCTTTACCGGTACGTGTGAGGCACTGAAGTCAACGCATACCTGTCATTTGTTGCACTTGCCGGGGTTTGCTGGCAACGCACCTTTGCCCAACGCCAAAGACGGCTTTTTGCCCAAAATGCGTGACAGCATCGAACAGTATATTCGCGAAAAGCGTATCGACAAACCGGTGTTGGTTGGGCATAGTCTCGGCGGCTTTTTATCGCTGCAAATTGCGGAACACGCACCTGAATTGGTGAAAGCGGTGGTGATTGTGGACTCATTGCCGTTTTATTCTGCAATTCAAGATCCGGCGGCCACTGAAGCCAGTGTCAAACCTCGCGCAGAAATGATGCGCCAACAAATGTTGTCGCAACCGCTGGAACAGTACAAACAATCGTCGGAACAAGTGGCCAAGTTCGGCATGACACGTTTGCCGGAACGCGTCGCAACGGTTGCGCAATGGAATTTGAGCAGCGATCGGGCGACGACATCGCAAGCGATGTATGAGATCATGACAATGGACATGCGTGATCGCATCGCCAACATCAAAGCACCGACCTTGGTGCTGGGATCATGGGCCGCTTATGCCGCGTATGGCAGCACCAAAGAATCAACACGGGCGATTTTTGCCGCGCAGTATCAGAAACTGGCCGGCGTTAAAATCGAAATGTCCGAAACCGGGTTTCACTTTTTAAGCTGGGACGATGCTCCATGGGTCAACGAACAGATCGCGACATTTCTGCAGAGCGCTCCGACGCTGGCGTCGCGTCAATGAAGGCCAGTTCCACCACCACGCGCCAGTATCTGCTGGCGCAATTTTTTTTCTGGGGCGTTTACGCCGGCTTCAATATTCTGATTTTTTCGGTTTTTGTTGCGCTAAAACCGATCAGTCTGCTGATCACCCTATTGCTGTCGGTATGGATGGCGTTTGGTAGTCATTTTTTGCGTTTGTTGTACAAACGTTATGCACTGAATTGGTCGGCGGGGCGATTGGTGTTGGCGGCGTTGATCAGCATTCCGGTGTTGGCCGTTGTTTTGCAATGGTTACTGTCATTCAGCGTCGCGTTATTGGTTAATCTATCGCCTATATTGAAAGAGGGGTATCAAGCCACCACCACTGCACAAACGTTTGTGTATTCGCTCAATATGATGATTATTTTGGGCTTGTGGACAGCCGTTTATTTGAGCATCGATCAATTTCGACGTCGGCGTGAAACCGAAATCGCCCATTGGCGCATACAGGCGCAGCTGCATGAAGCCGAATTGCAGTTTTTGCGCAGTCAGATCAATTCTCATTTTCTGTTTAATGCGCTCAATAATTTGCGCGCATTGATCCGCGAAAACCCGGAGTTGGCGCGCGAACGCCTTACTCAGTTGGCCGCCTTGTTGCGCGCCATTCTGCAGGTCGAACAACGTGACAAAGTACCGCTCGACACAGAACTGGACATTGTTCGTGGTTATCTCGATTTGGAATCGTTGCAGTTTGAAGATCGTTTGCATGTGGAATGGCAAATTGACGACAATACGCGCCAGTTGCCCGTACCGGCCATGTTGATTCAAACTCTGGTTGAGAACGCGATCAAACATGGTATTGCCTGTCGTCGTCATGGCGGCACGGTGGCGATTGCCGCCCGCGTGCAGGGCAATGCCCTGCAAATCAGTATCCGCAATCCGCCGCCAGAAAGTGACGCGCGTTCGTCTGGCACTGGATTGGGGCTTAACAATGCACGCGAGCGTTTGCAACGATTGTTTGGCACGCGTGCCAGTTTGTTGTTGCAACGTGAAGACTCGCAGATAACGGCGTTGGTGGAGATCCCGCTTTGAAGGTAGTGATAGTGGACGATTCGCGCTTGGCGCGAAACGAGCTGCGTGATTTATTGTCGGCCTTTGAACACATCGAAGTTATTGGTGAAGCCGGCAATGTCGCCGATGCGGTAGCTCGTATCGATGCACTCAAACCTGATGTGGTGTTATTGGATATTCAGTTGCCGGATGGCGATGGGTTTGCGGTATTGGAACAAGTCCACACTATGCCGCGTGTCGTGTTCACGACGGCGTTTGATCACTATGCCTTGCGTGCGTTTGAAGTGAATGCGCTCGACTATCTGCAAAAACCGATTGAACCCGAGCGTTTGCGTCAGGCACTTGAGCGGGCGAGCGAGTCGGCGTTGTCAAACAGCGCGTCGACGGCTGATGTGTCAACACCGCTGCCCCGTAAACAGCGTGATGAACAGATCTTTATTCGCGATGGTGAGCGCTGCTATTTTTTGAAGTTAGCTGAGATCATGTTGTTTGAGGTGGAAGGCAATTATACGCGCGCGTATTTTCGCGATCAGAAGCCGTTGCTGCCGCGTGCTCTTAGCTATCTGGATGAGCGGTTGGATGAACGGCAATTCTTTCGCGCCAATCGCCAACACATTGTAAACTTGGATTTCGTCAACCGCATCGAGCCCGATGTGGGCGATGGTTTGATCATGCACCTGAAAAACGGCAAGAGCGTAAGCGTGTCGCGTCGCCAAGCCAAAGAACTGAGAGATCGTTTGGAGCTGTAATGAAAAGGCAGGAGTATCACCGTCGTCGCTTACTGAAAGACTGGATCAGCTTTCAGTGTAAGTTATTTCTGGATTGGTTGCGTGATCTGGTGTTTACGCCGCTGGCGCTGATTTGCATGCTCGTTGACCTGGTTACCGGCGCCGATGAAAAGAACGGGCTTTTCTACTCATTATTGCGATTCGGTGCATTGACCGACCGCTGGATTGATATGTTTAATCAACATCAAAATGACGACCATCACCGATTTGATCATTTGATTGATAAAGCAGATGAAAAATGGCGAGAGCGTCAGCGACAAAAGTAAGGACAGATTTCCAAAAGCGGCCTTTAATTTTCCTGATTAGGTAGCCGTCTCCCCGTCCGTCGCCGTTCATCCTTCGATGACCCATGAACGGGAGCAATACTGAGACATCTACCTAATCAGGTTAATTTTTGTGAAGTAAAACGATTGGCGCTTTATGCTTATCAGCGGTTCGTCAACATGTCGGCTGCACTGACAACTGACCGCCGCTCACTTCGATTCAACGGCTCGATTAAAATCTCCAATCGCTTCAATGATCTGCGTCAGTGTCAACTGTTCAGCCTCGCGCAAAAACGGATTCCAAATATCCGTTAATAAAATAACGCGTGTTTGCTCGCTGCGATTCCAGGCTTCGTGTTCATACGTGTCATCAAAGGCAAAACTGCGACCAAGCTGCCATTCGTATTTCTCAACACCGATGACATTGAGCGTGCACTGGCCGGGCAGGATCAATGGCAGATGCAATACGCTGCGAATATTGGTGACGCCACGGTGCGGCAGAATATGGGTGCCGGGCCGCAAAATGGAAAAGCAGGTTTCGGGCGCGTGGTCACGGATCATGACCTGTGGCAATTGTTGCAAAACACTGGCCGTGTGCGGACATGCCGTTAAATGTTCGTGATTGGCGTGGCCATAACGGTAAAAGAAATAGGCATCCCACGCGGCGCCCTTGAATAAATGTTCGGCTTGCTCAGCGCGTTCGTAATGATGAAATGCTTCCACTTCACTACTGCTCAATACGGCCAGCATTTCGTCACGAATAATTGAGGTTTGCGCTTCGAACCATTCAGCCCATGGAAACAGCTCACGTTCAAACAGTGGGCGAATCGGCAAGTCGGGAAAATACAAAAAGCTGGGTTGCTGGCGTGGATCGGCAAATCGTTTTGGTTTTTCACCCAAATACATCGCCACACAATCGTGCACCCGTGTTAATTCATTGCGGCCGAACTGTTGTTCGAGCGGTGCCATCAGTTGCGCAAACCAATGATGACGATAGTGTGCGACAAATTGCATGGCGCCTTTGACACGCTCGCGTAACCAAGGTGGTGTGGTGCCATCATCAAACCAAAAGCCCTGTGACTGAGCGTCTCGGCTAGCGCGAAAATAGTGTTGGCAGGCTTCGTCGTGACGACGTTGACATTCATACCAATAAGCGAGCGCCAAGCGTGTGGTGTAAGCCGTTCTTATGGATTGCAAAGTAGCTAAGCACAAAGGCTCAGGCTCGGTGTTTTCGAACGCGGTTTGCAACGTTTGTGCAAGACAATGATGCGCAGTAACTTCTTCACTGCATTGCTGTACCCAGCGTTCAGCCGCGATGATGGCATTCAGCCACTGCTGCGTCGCGATCAACTGTTTTATCTGGTGGATCGGTGTTTGAGTCGGAGCCATTCGCGTAATGTGCCGTTCTATGATACGACAGTGTGTGTGCAGATCATCTTATTCGTCAATTGCTGCAGTTCAAGCTTCGATTTTTGCACGCAATAAAAAAGGCCGCATGATGCGGCCTTTTTTGGGCACAACACGAATTACAGATTGAATTCGATACCTTGTGCCAAGGTGGCTTTGTTGCCGTAGAAAATCGTATTGGTTTGACGGCGCATATACGATTTCCACGCGTCGGAGCCGGCTTCGCGACCACCGCCGGTGTCTTTCTCGCCACCAAACGCGCCACCGATCTCAGCTCCTGACGTACCGATATTAACGTTGGCGATACCGCAGTCCGAACCAACCGCTGACAAGAACACTTCGGCGTTCTTCATATTGTTGGTGAAGATTGATGACGACAGACCGAATTTCGATTCGTTGTTCAACGCAATCGCTTCCTCGAGTGTGTCATAGGTCATCACGTACAAAATGGCCGCGAAGGTTTCATTTTGCACGGCGCGGAAATGATTCTTGGCGCGGATGATCGTCGGTTCAATGTAATGACCCGGACGGTTCAAACGTTTGCCACCGGCCAACACTTCGCCACCATCGGCCTTGGCCAATTCAACGGCATTTTCAAACATTTTGACAGCGGCTTCGTCGATCAGCGGGCCCATCAATGTGTTTTTGTCGAGCGGATCGCCAATGCGCACTTGTTTGTAGGCGCTGACAATCGCATTGATCACTTCTTGTTCGCGCGATTTGTGCACAATCAAACGACGTGTGGTGGTGCAACGTTGGCCGGCGGTACCCACCGAACCGAACACAATTGACGGAACTGCGATTTTCAAATCAGCGCTTTCGTCAACGATAATGGCGTTGTTACCCGACAGTTCCAGCAAGCATTTGCCAAAACGTTCGGCCACTTTGGCACCCACCAAACGACCGATTTGCGTTGAACCGGTGAATGACATTTTTTCGACGCGTTTGTCTTCAACAAATTTCATCGCCAATTCGTTTTTCGGCGAATCGATAAACAATTGGAAAATCGCCGGTGCGTTATTGCGCTTCAACACTTCATCGCAGATTTTTTGCACGGCCACGGCGCACAACGGCGTCTTCGGAGACGGTTTCCACACGGTGACATTGCCACAGATCGCGGCCAGAAAGGCATTCCAGCTCCATACGGCAACCGGGAAGTTAAACGCCGACATGACGCCGACCAAACCGAGCGGATGCCATTGTTCTTTCATGCTGTGTTCCGGGCGCTCGGAATGCATCGACAGGCCGTACAACATGCGCGATTGACCGACCGCAAAGTCGGCCATATCGATCATTTCTTGTACTTCGCCATCGCCTTCGGCTTTGATCTTGCCCATTTCGAGCGTGACCAAGCTGCCGAGCAGATCTTTTTTGGCGCGCAGCGCTTCACCCATTTGACGAACGATTTCGCCGCGTTTTGGCGCCGGCATTTTGCGCCATTCGGCGTAGGCGGCGCGTGAACTCTGAATGACCTTTTCGTAATCGGCGGCGGTTGAGGCGTACACCTTACCTAACACCTCTCCATTGGCAGGGTTAATCGATTCGATAACACCACCTGAAGTGTCGTTTGACCATTGGCCAACACCAAAATTAGTACCCGATTGGATGCCGTCTACACCCAAAGCTTTCAGAATCTCGTGTGCGTTCATAACTCGCCTCAAAAACATGCGACTGGAAAGGGCGCGCACTTTATCACATGGCCCCACGCTTTGAGGGTCGTACAAGTGGGGTGATTCAGACGTCTAAACCGCAAAAAGGCCCCATGACAACGCTGACTTTTCTGTGCTGGCTACACTTAATGTTCCACTGCCACACGAGTAGCTGCCTTGTTGTTGACGGGCTATGACTTGAGTTTGCTGGGACTGCTGATTCAAGCGGTGGGTATTGCCATTCTCGCGCTTCTCTTCCTTTTGCTCTATCGCATTCTGCCGCGCCCTTATTTCCATCTGTGGGGATACGGTTGGTTGGCATTGGCAACGGCCTTATTTGCGCTCTATGCCGGCCTCAAAGATCTGCCGTTACGCGCGCTGTGGGAATCGTTGTATTTTCTCGGCGAGTACACGTTTGCATACTGTCTCTATTGGGGTCTGCGTTTATTTCCTTCAGGGGCAAGACAATGGACATGGCGCGATGTCGCGTGGCTTTTGGTGGCACTGGCATGGTCGCTGATCTTGGTTCAGTTGTTCACTCGATTCGATCAACGCTTTAACGCTCACGCATTGATGTTTGCGCTGTGTTTGTTGCCATCGATGTGGCGTATTTGGCATGTGGCCATCAGCGTTGAGCAACATTGGGTCAAAGTGTTTGTGTTTATCGTGCTGCTGATTTTGTTCATGTTGTTTTTGGGCAATGGCAGCGGTTTGTTGGTGCCTGATCGAATGGGGGAACGTTGGTATGCCATTTATTCCGCGTATCAGTCCATCCTGGATCTGATGGTCGAATCGATTCTGGCGTTTGCGCTGCTGTCCACGGCCGCGGTCGACACCAAAGTCACATTAGAACGAGCCAATCAGGCGCTGCACAGTGAACGCGATCGTGCTGTCATGCTAGCGAATCAGGATGCGTTGACGGGCTGCTTCAACCGCTTGGCCCTCAGTGAATTGCAGCAACGGATCAAAGATCGACGCGGCATCGTCGCAATGATCGATTTGAACAATCTGAAACCGATCAACGATCAATACGGCCATCCTTTGGGCGATATGGCCATTTGCCGAGTCGCCAATGCACTAAAAAGTCGTATGCGTGGTCATGATCATGTGTTTCGCTTCGGTGGCGATGAGTTTTTGTTGGTGGCCTTTAACATGAGTGTCGATGAAGCGCAGCATCGATTGCAGCATGTTCAGAAATACCTGCTTGATTATCCAATCAGTTCCCTGTCCAATCTGCCGCTGACAATCGCCTGGGGCATTGCCGCATTCGGGCCGGCGTCGGCGTTTGATGCGGCGATAGCGAAAGCCGATCAAACCATGTATCAGCATAAACGCGTGATACATCGCCTGCATGCAGAACAGTCAACCAATGGCCGCAATGGCCCAACACTTGAAAGTACATAAGGAGCATGTCGATGCAAAAACTCGTTTACGTGGCGGTGAGCTGCGCGTTGTTTGCTTGCAAAACACAGGACGTGGAACCACCGGACACAACACCGATGAACACCACCGCTGTGATCATCAGCGAATCGTCATTTAATGGACTGTTGCTGCCAAATACCAAAGGCAAAACCACGCAATATGTCCGTGGCGATCGGCGTCGCAGTGCTAACGACTTTCGTTTTGAAAATTGGTTTTTGCGCAATACGGCGGGGCGCTTTTTTAATGGCACCGATGAAATTCTGCGTCTCGATCGTCAGTTGCAATGGCAGCTCGACAGCAAAGAAAAAACGTACACGGAATGCCCATTATTGGGGTGCATACAGCCGGGCAGCGGCCAAACGTCACCGGGCAGTACCCAACCAACGCAACCGAACGAACCGCAAGAGAATCAATGCAAACTAACCGTGACTAAAAACACGGTAAAGGGCTCGAATCAAAGTGACAAACGTCAAATCGCAGGTGCCGAAGCCGGGTTGTTCAAGTTGGCATGGACCGTGGAACTCAAAGACAGTGCCGGCAAAAAAGCGCAAAACACCGTGATGATGGATTTTTGGACCACCACACCCAGTGGCAATATGAAATCCGCGCTTGATATGGAACAGCAATTCACCAAAAACTATGTAAAGGCAATCAGCAATAGCACAACATTGCAACAACTGATCGCCAGTCGCGAGGTGATAGCCGCGCTGTCGACGTTGGGCAATCACTTTGGGCCCAAACTGGAAAACTGGGCCGTGACGGTTGGCAAAGAGTTGCAAAAAATGAAGGGCTATCCGCTTGCGATCAAAGTCGAATGGACGGCCAAAGACGAAACCTGCGGCGCCGGTATGCAACAGCCGGCGACGACAGCCAGCATGAGTAAAAATCCGCTGGATTGGGTGTTGGGCAAAGGCGTTCAGGAAAAAACCGTTGATCCAAACACGCCGATCGTCCAATACAGTTACGAAGTTAAAACGTTGGATGTGCGCGGTGAACGTGACAGCGTTTTTGACGTGCCACGACATTACAAGTTGGTAAAATAGCGCCCAGTTTCGCTTTTCACACTCGACCATTCTGGTCGATAGGTCAACCTGGCAGACGGCGCCACGTAGCGGCGCCGTCCGTTTTTTTGCACACCTTATTGAGTTTTTTATGGCAACGATTGACGTAGCTATTTTGACACAGCGGGAATACCTCGCCTCCGATATCAATATTCCATACATCGCTCAGATTCATTTGGAAGAGTCGCTGCTGGTCGCTGGACTCGCCAAACACGGATTGGTCGCCAAACGTTTGGCGTGGGACGATCCGGAACAAGACTGGTCACAGTGCCGCGTGCTGTTGTTTCGTACCACGTGGGATTATTTTCATCGTTATGATGAATTTGCACCGTGGTTGCAACGTGTCAGTGCACAAACACGCTTGCTGAACTCGGCAGAAATTTTGCGTTGGAATATTGATAAACACTACTTGGCAGATATTGCCGCCAAGGGTGTTACGATTGTGCCAACACATTTTATTGAGCGGGGTGAAACGGTTGACCTTGCCCAACTATTGCAACAAAAGCATTGGTCGCAGGCCATTGTTAAACCAGCTATTTCTGGCGGCGCACGGCTCACCTTTCGTGTCGATCAGCACACTATCGTGGCCATCAACGACGAATTGAATCGTTGCTTGCGTGAAGAGGCGATGATGGTTCAGCCCTTTATTGAAACCGTGCTGGATCAGGGCGAGTTGTCATTGATCGTGATCGACGGTGTGTGCACGCATGCCGTGCGTAAAGTACCGAAACCGGGTGACTTTCGTGTGCAAGATGATCACGGTGGTGTGGTGATGGGGCACGATCCCAAACCCGATGAGCGTGCGTTTGCCGAAGCCGCTGTCGCCGCCTGTCCGCAAGCGCCGTTGTACGCACGCGTTGATGTGGTGCGTGACGGGCAAGGGCAGCTGCGTATCATGGAACTCGAATTGATTGAACCGGAATTATTTTTGCGTTTTTACACACCCTCCGCACAGCGTTTGGCCGATGCGATAGCACGGGAGTTGAAAGCGTTATGATGTATCAATTTGAACAGTGGCAACCGTTGCTGGCAGATGATGCCTATGTCGCACCGAGCGCCCAGTTGATTGGTCAAGTGTTCTTGGCCGCACGCAGCAGCGTTTGGTTCAACGCCGTGATCCGGGCCGACAACGATCGTATCGTCATTGGTTGTGGTAGCAATGTGCAGGATGGTGCGGTATTGCATACCGATCCGGGCTTGCCGTTGACGATTGGCGACAAGGTGACGATTGGGCACAAAGCCATTTTGCATGGGTGTAGCGTTGGTGATGGGTGTTTGATCGGCATGAATTCGGTCATTTTGAATCGTGCGCGTATTGGCAAAGAGGTGCTGATTGGCGCCAACACGCTGATCGCCGAAGACAAAGAGATCCCGGATGGTGTGCTGGTGCTGGGCTCGCCCGGCAAAATTATTCGCGAATTAAGTCAGGAAGAACGCCAGCGATTGTCATGGTCGGCGCAGGTTTATATCGATAAAATCGCGCGCTATCGCGCCAGCTTAATGCCCCTCATCTGATTTCGTTCCGTGAAAAAAACGCTGCCATTTCTTCTGTTGCTTGCCATCGTTTCGGCGATGGTTGTCGCGTTATGGTGGTTTTGGCGACAACCCGTTCAATGGACGCCTGATCGTTTGGCCCAAACGCCAATGTTTTACGAATTGCTGTGGGACCAAACACCGATTGGCCAGCAGCGACAAACGTTGGAAGCGTTACCGGATGGCACCTGGCAATGGCACAGCGTGCATCAGATCCGTGCCACCGTTCGGCAAACTACCATTGACGAATCGTTGGATGAGCTGTTTGTCTTCGACGGCAAACCGCCGTACCGTTTTCGTTTTGGCGAGATTCGTCGCAATGACGCGCTGTATATTCTGCAGAACGATGCGCAATTTACCGTCAAGCGTGACGACGTCACGGTGTTGGAAACCGCGACATTGAATTATGGTTTGCGCGATGTGTTGTTTGCCTTGCAGTCGATAGCCAATGGCCCACAGATCGGGCAAACAGTGGAATGGACGCAGTTTGATACGCAACAGTTTCGCTTATTGCCGGTGCGTGTCGAAGTGATTGCTCAAGATGAACTCGACGGTCAGTCGGTGTGGCATTTGGCCTTGTCGTCGCCCGAGCAAACCTATCGCAGTGAAATGTGGGCGCGTCATGATGGTGTGCCCTATCGTTTGAGCAACGGCGCCATTGAAATGCATTGGCGTGACACTCTGCCGGCAAGCAACACGCAACAAGCTGATTTGTATCAGTTGCAAACTATCCCCATCAATCGTGCACTGGGTGACAGTAAAACCATTGCCAGTTTGTCGTTGCGATGGCCACAGCAAATCGTATTACCACTGCAGCAGCGCGCCGATCAATTTGTCGACGTCGGTTTTGTGCGCACGGAATTAAAGCCGTCGCCACGCGCTTCTATCGAGGAGAAAGTCGCGGCGCTCAGCGCCGAAACGCGTTATAGCAGTGAACAAACGTCGTTTGTGCAACGCGCCAAAGCATTGACCCAATCCCTGCACGACGATGAAGCGCGCGTGCGCGCTCTGCTTATCTTTGTGAGTGAACATTTGATGGCCGGCACAGAGTTGCGAGAGCAAACTGCGGCAGAGATTTTGCGCAGCAAAACGGCCGATTGCACCGAATATGCGCAGTTGTTTGTCGCGTTGGCTCGTGCCAACGGATTGTCGGCGCGCGAAGTGAGCGGTCTGGTTTATTTGGGCGACAGTCAGCAACGATTTGGTGGCCACACGTGGGCCGAAGTGGTGGTCGATGGGCGTTGGCAATCCGTCGATCCGATGTGGAATTTATACGGTATCACGGCCACGCATTTGCGCATGGGCGAAGGCGAGCAGGGCGCGCTGGCGACGTTGGTGCATGACGGTCGTCTGCGTTTTGATGTGGACGACATTCGCTACAAGCAGTGAGTAAAAACAGAGAGCAATCGATGCGCACATTATTTTCGGTAAAAGGCAATTCACAAAAATTGGACGGTGGTGCGATGTTTGGCAACGCGCCCAAAGCGATGTGGTCGCGTTGGGTTGAGGTCGACGAACAAAATCGCATTGATCTGTGTTGTCGCGCGTTGTTGGTCAAAGACGGTAATCGACACATTCTGTTTGAAACCGGCATCGGTGCTTTTTTTGAGCCGCGTATGCGCGAACGCTTTGGCGTCAACGAAAGTGAACACGTGTTGTTGCACTCATTGGCGGCCTTGGGCATTACGCCAGACATGATTGACGTGATTGTGTTATCGCATCTGCATTTTGATCATGCCGGTGGTCTATTGGCCGCATGGCAAGCCGATGCACCGCTGCGGCTTGCGTTTCCGAACGCCCGCTATGTTGTGGGTGCACAAGCGTGGGAACGCGCGGCAAAGCCGCATCCACGCGACAAGGCTTCGTTTATTCCGGGTTTGTTGCCCCTGTTGGAGGCGACCGGACGCGTAGAGCGGGTCACCGGCGAGTCATCCGTTACCTTGGGCGAGGGCTATCGCTTTCGCGTCAGTGATGGCCACACGCCGGGCATGTTATTGAGCGAGATTGCGATGCCGGACGGACCGGTGGTGTTCTGTGCCGACCTCATCCCAGGCACCGCCTGGGTGCACGTGCCGATCACAATGGGCTATGACCGCTATCCGGAATTGCTCATCAACGAAAAAGAACAACTACTTGGCGACATGGTCACGCGCAACGGCCGTCTGTTCTACACCCATGATGCCAAGACCGCGCTGTCGGCCGTCAGCCGCGACGAAGCGGGGCGCTTTTCGCCAACCGCATCACAGTCTGAAATAAATTCGATGAACCATTGAACTCCCCCGCAATGGGACGCTCTTATCCCTCAGTGATAGCCACCTCCCTGGCTAAACTGATGTGGGTCTCCTTGAGAGGGTAAGCAGTATTTTGGGCCGCTATGCGGCCCTTTTCTTTTGGGCCAGCACAAGCGCCTCGTTTCCGACGAACATCACCAGCTCCGGCGTTCTGTACTACAGTTAGGCTATCCCTCAAAGGCATTGGCCGGAGCCGCACTTATGTACAAAGAAATGTTCGTACACGACGAACTCGAAAACCTGTGCGAAGAAATCGTATTTGAACAAATTCACAAAATTATTCAGGAAGGCAAAGTCGCGTTTCATCAAAACGACGTCACCATTCAGGACATCGCCGCCATCGCGCTCAATGCGATGCCCCCCAAATACGTGACGAATTTTATGGAAAAGAAATTTCCCCGCCCCGGCTTGCAAGGCGAAGTGAACGATCTTCGTCGTTATGCTCGCCGCCAAGTGCTCAAAGCGATTAAGCGAGTGTCGTCCAATCCGCATGATTGATTCTGATTGCGATCAGTAAAGCGACGCAACGTGCTGGTGCCGCTCGTTCCACAGGGGGGTGGAGCTTTCTTGTCACCGGGTTGCCGCATCGTCGCGTCAAGTCATTACAATCGCAGACATCCTGCTTGTCTGTGAGAATGCCGTGATTCCTGTTCCTGATCGTGAATATCGTTTGAGTTTGCCCGTGGGTGAGATCGCCGTGTGTGAATGGGGTGATGAGTCCGCGCCACCATTGTTGTTGTTGCACGGTTGGCTCGATAACGCGGCAACCTTTTTCACAACCGCACCGTTCTTGGCGACGCAATTTCGCTGTATCGCGATTGATTTTCCCGGTCATGGTTTGTCGTCACACCTAGGCAATTTTGCGCAATATCATTTTGTCGATGGTGTGCTTGCTGTTCACAGCGTGTTGGAAGCACTGGATATCTCGCGTTGTGCGATGGTCGGTCATAGCATGGGTGGCGCTTTGGGGTTGCTCTATGCCGCGTGTTTTCCGGAACACGTCAGTCATTTGGTGTCGATTGATGCATTTGGCCCTTTGGTGTGCAAAGCCGAAGAAAGCGTTGAACAAATGCGCGAAGCCTGCATTGAGCGCAGCAAACGCAAAGACTCCAAAAAAGCGTTGTACCGCAGCGTTGATTTGGCTCTGGCGATTCGAGCAACAGCGGGCGATTGTCCGCAAGAATTGTTGCGCCCCATCGTCGAGCGCAATTTGCATGAAACCGACGGTGGTTTTCAATGGAGTTCAGATGCGCGTTTGCGTTGGCCATCGTTACTGCGAATGTCACCCGAACATGTCACCAGTTTCATGCAAAAACTGACGATGCCGGTACTGGTAATTCAAGCGCAAAGTGGATTGAGTTTTGTGCCTAAAGCGCTGCAGGCTTTTTCGGCGTCAGTGCCGAATTTGACCGTGCACACGGTGCCGGGTGGACATCATGTGCACTTGGAGCAGCCGCAAACCGTGGCCGATCTCAGTCGCGCTTTTTTACAGCATTAATGGCTCAGAATACTGAGCAGCGTGGCGCGAATGGTCGCGGGTTCAAACGGTTTGTCACATAGCGCGGACACACCTGCCTGTGCCACGATATCGAGGCGCGTACGATCTTGTTCGCTTGTGACCATCAAGATCGGAATATACACGCCATCGCTCCGACTGCGAATCGCATGCACCAATTGGCGTCCGTCCATTTCCGGCATGTTGTAATCCGTCACCACCAAATCAAACGTGCTAGCGGCAAATTTGGTGATGCCATCTTGGCCATTTTCGGCAAATGTTATTTGGGTAATTCCCATGTCGCGTAATACGCGCGAAATATGTTTGCGAGCCATCGGACTATCATCCACCACGAGCACACGCAAAGCAGACACATCGTAGCTGTCGAGCTGCAATTCCTCGGGGTCGATGTAATGCAATGTTGCCCGCAGTGCGCGCTGCACGTCGGCCAATGCAAACGGTTTGGGCAAAATGGCAACGACACCGGCCTGACGGATGGGATCCAATACACGAAAGCTGGTTTCGCTGGACACCAACATAAACGGCAGTTGATGAATGTTGGCATCAATGCGAATTTGGTGCAGAAGCTCCGTCGCCGTCATGTCCGGTAAATAGAAGGTGCTGATCAGCAGATCGGGCTGTTGTTTTTTAATCCAGCTCAGTGCTTCTTGCCCATTAGCAACCGCATCGACGTGGGCGACGCCGGCATCGTGCAACATGCTCAACACGATTTTTTGTTGGGTCGGCGAGGGTTCCAGCAACAGAATGTGCAAATCTTGTACAGAGACGTGCGGCATGATGGGAATGGGCAAGTTAGACTTGCTTCAAGTGTAGCCTGCCGGCAAACGCCTGTACTGGTTTGACCGGCCTGAGCCGGTAGGTTAACGTTCGCGGCACTTATAAAGCATCACAAAAAGTACCGCTTCGGAGCATAAGATGGAAAAAATCTGGCTGAACAGCTATCCCGCCGGTGTCCCCCATGAAATTGACGTCAATCGATTTGAATCGCTGGTCGCTATTTTTGAAGACAGCGTTCGTCGCTTTCCTGATCGTCCTGCATTTGCCAATTTGGGCGTTACACTCACCTTTGCCGATCTTGATCGCTTGACTCGTGACATTGCTGCATTTTTGCAAACCGAATGGAAAATGGGTAAGGGCGATAAAATAGCATTGATGATGCCGAACTTATTGCAGTACCCGATTTGGTTATTTGGTGCGCAGCGTGCCGGTGTGACCGTTGTCAATGTAAACCCGCAATACACACCACGCGAATTGCGTCATCAATTGAATGATTCTGGTGCGCAAGCCATCGTCATTCTGAGTAATTTTGCGCACACACTGGCCGAAGTGCTGCATGAAACAACAACCAAACATATTGTCATCACGCAGATTGGTGACGCGACACCGTTTTTGAAACGGCATTTGGTTAATTTTGTGGTCAAGAATGTCAAAAAAATGGTGCCGCCTTATTATATTCCGACGGCGCTTTCGCATCTCGACGTGATGAAACGCGGCCGCCAATTGCCGTTTAAGCCGGTTGAAATTCATCACAACGATGTAGCGTTTTTACAGTACACCGGTGGCACCACCGGCGTGTCAAAAGGCGCGGTGCTTACGCAACGCAATATGGTGGCCAATGTGATGCAAGCGGCGGCTTGGCTTGGCCCGTTTTTAACGCCCGGCAAAGAAATCATCATCACGGCACTGCCGCTGTATCACATTTTTTCGCTGACAGCGAACTGCCTGACTTTTATGCATTTTGGTGGCTTAAACGTGCTGATCACCAATCCGCGTGATATGCCAGGTTTCATCAAAGAATTGAGCAAATGGAAGTTCACGGCATTAACCGGTGTGAATACGCTGTTCAATGGTTTGTTGAATACCAAAGGTTTTGCTGAACTGGATTTTTCTTCGTTTAAATTGGCGTTGGGCGGTGGTATGGCTGTGCAGGAAGCGGTCGCGGTGCGTTGGCAAAAAGTCACCGGCAAACCGTTGGCTGAAGCGTATGGTTTAACCGAAACCTCACCGGCGGTGACCATCAATCCTCTGAACTTGGCGGCGTACAATGGCACGATTGGTTTGCCGGTTTCGTCAACGGAAATCAGCATTCGTGACGATCAAAATCAGGAAGTTGAACTGGGGCAACCAGGCGAATTATGTGTACGTGGTCCGCAAGTGATGCACAGTTATTACAATCGCCCTGATGAAACCGCGAAAGTGCTGGACCCGGATGGATGGTTGCACACGGGGGACGTCGCTATCGCCACGCCAGAAGGTTATTTCAAAATAGTCGATCGCAAAAAAGACATGATTTTGGTGTCCGGTTTTAATGTGTACCCGAATGAAATTGAAGGTGTCATTGCGGGCCATCCTGGTGTGCTTGAAGTGGCCGCGATTGGCGTGCCGTGCGAGGCGACCGGCGAAATGGTTAAAGTGTTTATAGTCAAACGTGATCCGACATTAACGGCTGAGCAAGTGGTGGAATATTGTGATGGCAAATTGACACGTTACAAAATGCCAAAGCAGGTTGAGTTCCGCGACAGCCTGCCCAAATCGAATGTCGGCAAAATTTTGCGCCGGGAGTTACGTTAAGTGTCAGTTGATGTTGCGGTACCAGCACTGCGTTCGGTACCGCCTGCGTTGCCGGTTGAGTGGATCGATTCTGAATCAGCGTTGGCGGTTTGTTGCCAACGCTGGCAGCAAAAAAAATTATTGGCTATCGATACCGAATTTGAGCGCGTCAAAACGTTTTATCCGATATTGGCGTTGGTGCAGATCTGCGACGGTGACTACATCACGTTAATTGATGCAACGGTGATTAAGCGCTGGCACGATTTTGCAGCAATTTTGCAATCGCCCGATATCATCAAAGTGATGCACGCCGCCAGCGAAGATCTGGAAACCCTTTATCAAACCTGTGGCAGTACGTTGGTCGGTTTTTATGACAGTCAATCGGCATTGGCTTTCTTGAATCAAGGCTTGTCGGTTGGTTATGCCGCTTTGGTGGCACAAACCTATGGCGTGACGCTGTCGAAAGATGCGGCACGCACCGACTGGTTGGCGCGGCCATTAAGCGACGAACAATTACACTATGCCGCCGCTGATGTGCTGTTTCTGTTCGATCTGTGGCCGGCGCTGCAATCGCGTGTCGAACAAAAACAACGCATGCCGTGGTTGCGTGAAGAAGCGCAGTTGGCGATGGCACGCGCCGTCGCCATTGAATCAGAAGAAACGGCCTATCGGCGCGTCAAGCAAGCATTTTTGTTGCAAGGCTCAGCGTTGGCCGTGGCCAAAGCATTGGCCACGTGGCGTGAAGTAACGGCACGCGAAAGCAACACGGCACGCAGCCGCTTGCTGCGTGATGAAGCCATCATCACATTGAGTCAGCGCCAGCCGCGCAACTGGGCGGCGTTAGCGGGCTTGGATCTGCTGCATCCACACAGTCTGCGAGTGCATGGGCAAGCTATTTTGAACGCGATTGAAAGTGCGCGCACGAGTACCGATATACCGTCACCGGTGTTGCGCATTATTGATGTGCCGTTGGCAAAACAACTGGCGACATTGTTCAGCGATACTGTCGCGTCGGTAGCGCAACAAGCCGATGTGCAAGGCGAATGGTTGATGAGTCGGCGTCTACAAGAACAATTAGCGATGGCCATTGCTGAGCGGCATGAGCATGCGCCAATCAATTGGCGAGGTTGGCGTCGCGAATTGTTGCGTGAGGCGATGACGGTGCTGTTGCATAAACTCACGATCACACCGCCAGCGTGGTGGTGATCTTAGGTGCGGCTGGCCGCACCTCACAGTGGATGACGTTATGAACTGTTGGATTTACCGTAGCAATAAACAAGACGAAATGTATTTGTATCTTGCCACTCGCGATCAATTTGAAAAGGTGCCGGAGGCGTTATTAAAGCGCTTTGGTACACCTGAGTTGGTGATGGAAGTGGATTTGGCTTCGCGCGAAAAATTGGCGCGTGCTGACATCAGCAAAGTTAAACAAGCCTTGGCTGAACAAGGCTTCTATCTGCAAGTTCCACCAACCGTAACGGCACATTTGCATCAAGGGGATGGTTTATGAGTGGCTACCAACATCGTTGGCTGGACGGTTCCGCGATCGCGTTGATGCACAGCAAGGCGGTCTGCGTTGGCCGCAATTACGCACAACATGCCAAAGAATTAAATAATCCCATCCCGGAAACGCCGTTGCTGTTCTTAAAACCGTCGACGGCATTTGCTTCTTTATCGCCACAGTTTGTGATTCCAAGTGACACAGCTTGCCATCATGAACTCGAAATCGCGGTGTTAATTGGCCACACGTTGACGAATGCCACTGTGGCCGACGTTCAGCGCGCGGTGATTGGCATGACGGTAGGTTTGGATCTGACGTTGCGCGATCGCCAGCAACAATTGAAAGAAAAGGGTCATCCCTGGGAAATGGCGAAAGCGTTTGACGGCGCCTTGCCATTGGCGCCCTTTATTCCGGTGGCCGATTGTGGTGATTGGACACAACTAAATTGTCAATTGATCGTTAACGGCGCGGTGCGTCAAACCGGTGTGGCTAGCGATATGTTGACGCCGATCGTGCCGCTGATTGAGTACATCACACGTTATTTCACCTTGTTGCCCGGTGATGTGGTGATGACCGGCACACCGGCAGGTGTCGCAGCGCTAAATCGTGGTGACGATGTGAGTTTGTCATTTCTGCAACGTTATTCATTCGATACTCGAGTGGCCTGACATGGCGCGCAAACCGGCGGCAACACCACTTGCTGAACGCTTTTGGGAAACCAAAACGCTTGGCGAAATGACCCCAAAAGAATGGGAATCGTTGTGCGACGGTTGCGGCAAATGCTGTACGTATAAACTGGAAGACGAAATTGCTGGTGTGCTGTACCAAACCAATGTCGCCTGTCGTTTACTTGATTTGCATAGTGGTCAATGCAGCAATTACAAAAATCGTAAAAAATACGTCAAAGATTGCGTGCAACTGACGCCCGAAAACGTGTTGAAGTTTAATTGGCTGCCGGCAACGTGCGCCTATGTGCGGTTAGCCAAAGGTCAGAAGTTAATGAGCTGGCATCCGTTATTGACCGGCGACCCGGAAAGTGTGCACAAGGCCGGTGTATCGATTCGAGGGCGTATGATTTCAGAGGACGACGCCGGCGAATTGGATGACCATATCATCGCGCGATTTAAATGAGCACAAAACAAAACGCCCCAGATTGGGGCGTTTTGTTTTGTGGTTGCACTGTTTTTGAATTTAGAACTCGGTGCTGAGGGCGAGGACAAAACCGCCGCTTGTGTAGTATATGTCTTCGATTGTACTGCTACCGTCATCATCTAAATTGGTTTTCTGATAGCTCAACTCAGCACCAATTCTTCCTATGCTGGTAGCAACCCCAACTTTGTAATGACTGTAGTCACTGATTACATCACCATCATACGCAGCATCTTTTTTCCAACGATTAAACTCTAAGGGAATAGACCAAGAATCATTTAATTCGATGCTATAGGTAAATTTAATGCGTAATGCGTCTACGTCATCACCGCTTTCACTGTCTTCTTGGTTCGCATACTTTGGCGTGTAAAACAATTTCACCGCGAAATTTTCAGCAAATGTTGCTCCAAAATAGAACTCTGAATAATCGTAGTCCACAGCAACATCAGAAACGTCTTTGTCATCCAGTCCAACGTATTTGTAAACAGTTACGCCAGTGTCGAACGCAACTGATTCATCGCCCCAACCAAATCCAACATACCAGTCAGTTTCAATGCCGGTATTGCCATAATCAGGGAAATCCACATTCGACGCCCACGCACCAACATACAGACCTGAATCAAAACTATAAGTAAGACCTGCTTGCAGTGCCGGACCATTGTCCGTTTGCGATACACCGTCAAACACATAGTCACTAACCAGAGCAGCGGTACCGGACAGCGGCGAACTTTCTTCGTCATCCGCGCGGGCAGCAAAAGACGCCGAGGCGAGCACTGCAACCGCCAGAACTGAACGGGCAAAGGTTTTATTCATCGTGGTTGTCTCCCATGGAGTAAAAGTTTGTTGTTATCAGCACTCAGAACCTTTTTTCGCCCCTGGCAGGCGCTCCGGTTCCTGATACGGCAGCCGATCGCGATTTCATTAAGCACAAGCCGTGCCGCAGACCATGCAATCGTCGAACTGGACTACACTTTTTGAAGATACTCCAACGTTTAGGAAAACGCTACAGGTGTTTAACAAACTGCTCAGTAGCCTCCAAACCGGTTCGAACGTGCTGATCTTGCTGGCCTTTCTATTGTGCGTTGCAACAGCAAACAGCATAGCAGCCGATTCAAATGCCGCAACCGATGTTCGCTTGGTCATCGATATTTCGGGCTCGATGAAAAAAAATGATCCGCATAATTTGCGCGTGCCAGCCGTGCGTTTGCTGACCAATTTAATGCCGACCGGAACCCGCGCTGGCATTTGGACATTCGGACAATACGTCAACAATTTATTGCCTGTCAAAACGGTCGATACGGCTTGGCCAACCGAAGCATCGCAAGCCGCGGGGCAGATCAATTCACTCGGTGCTTTTACCAATATCCCCGACGCGCTGATCAAGGCCATGGATGGCTGGGACGGTGTGGCAACGGGTCCGCGTCACGTTATTTTGTTAACCGACGGTGTCGTCGATATATCCAAAGACGCGACCGAAAACCTGAAAGCGCGTCAACGAGTCATTAACGATATTTTGCCGAAACTGAAAGCGGCGAGCGCACACGTTCACACGATTGCGTTATCGCGCGACGCCGATGCCGAATTGCTGGGCAAGATCGCACGTGAAACCGACGCACTGTTTGAAATGGTGGACTCGGCTGACGCATTGAACAAAGTGTTTTTGCGGATATTTGAACAATCCGCACCACGCGATACGGTGCCATTGAAAGACAACAAATTTGTCATTGACAATGCGATTGATGAATTCACCTTGCTGGTATTCAAATCCAGCGATCGCGCCGTCAAGGTGCTAACGCCGGATAACAAATCGTTTGTCAAAGAACAATCGGGCGAGGGTTGGCGCTGGTATTCGGATGCGCGGTACGAATTGATCACGGTCAGCAAACCGATGGCCGGTGAATGGGGCTTGGACGCCGATGTTGATCCGGACAATCGCGTCATGGTCGTCAGCAAATTATCGCTGAGCATCAATGAATTGCCCCGTGTTGTGATGCCGGGAGAGCAATTGCAATTTGTTGCGACGCTGCTGGATGACAAAAAGCCGGTGACGAAGCCGGAGTTCTTGGCACTGGTCAATGCCAAAGCGACCGTGCAAACCGACACGACCGCCACGCTGGAACTAAAGGGAGACAATGCTGGGCGTTTTGATGGTCAATGGTTAGCGTCAGAGCAGGCCGCCAACGCGACAATTACCATCGCGGTGCAATCGCCGACTTTTGTTCGCAGCCGTCAGTTTGCCGTGCAAATTGCGCAGGGCAGCATCAGTGTGACGGCAATCAATCAAACCGAAAAGCAATCGCAGTTTGAAGTGAAATGGTCCACCGACGTTTTTGATTCCGGTGGCTTGCAGCTGAACGCGCAGTTGCTGCACGACGATCAATCCACGCCCCTTGCGTTGTCGCAAGAGCAAGGAAAAACAGTGATCAACGTGACGCATGAAGTGCCGGGCCGCTACGCGGTGATGGTCGAAGCCAAAGGCAAATCGGTTTCAGGTCGCGACATTGTGTTGCAGACCAAATCGGCGGAATGGCACGTCGAAGCACCCAAACCCGTGCCGGCGCCAACCGAAGAAAAAACCGACGCCAAACCGGAAGTACAAGCGCCAGTCAAAGCGGAACCTGTTGTGCCTCCTTCGACTGAAGACGACAGTGGATCGCTGTTCTGGGTATTGGCGGCGGTCGTCAACGTGTTATTGATTGTGATCGGCGGTGGCGTGTGGTGGTTGATTAAGCGCAAACAGAAATCGGCTACTACTGATATTGAAAAAGCATTGGGGGACTGACGTGAACCCGATTGTTGTCGCACTGTTATGTATCCCGCCGTTCATCGTGGCGTTACTGCTGGTGTTCACCGGCTATCGTCGCAAAGTGCGTGAACGCAAAGGTTGTGAACAATTGCTGGCTTTAGTCAAAGCGACGGAAGAAGAACAGAAACAAGCGATCGAAAAATACCTGACGCAATCGTTGCATTACGATGCGGCGGCGGCGGCTGGCAAAGCAGCCGACTTGCTAAAACTGCGTAAGCAATTCATGCGTAAATTGTTACTGGGCTTTTTGCACCGCGATGTGTCGGCGGTAGCGGCATTGGATAACGAACTCAGTCATCTCACCAATGGCTATCACAAACTGGAAGCCAAAACGGTTAGCGCGTCGCCGCCGGTTGCCGCCAAACCGGAAGCAACCGGAGAAACACACGTTGTTCGTCTGCAACAAGAAAATCAACGACTGCGTCATGAGATCCACATTACGTTGAGTACGCTGAACAATATTTTTGCGGAATACAGCTCTATGTTTGGCAATGACGAAGGCGACCGCAATTTGTCGGTATCACAGATTGTTGAGCGCATGCAGCAATTAAGTGGTGGCGCCGCAAACGAAGCGTTGGAGCGTGCGGCGATCGATGATGAAAGGGCTGCACCCGCGCCGGTGAGCAGCGCGGTAGCTGAAGAGGGGCTGGGGGCTGGCGAGTCCGATTTGGTGGCGGAAGCCGCCAGCCAATTGGACAGTGATAGCGCCGGTGATCCCTCTTGGGAAGACGCCTTCGCCGAAGCAGCGAAGCAAAATGACCAATAAACGAACAGCCCCCAAATTCTCGATCAAATACTCGTAACAGGAGGCTTGCTTTGCTCGAATTGCCTCTATAAGATGCGCGCCTCGCTGCCGGGCATGCCTGGTAACGACACGGTGGAGTGGTAGTTCAGTTGGTTAGAATACCGGCCTGTCACGCCGGGGGTCGCGGGTTCAAGTCCCGTCC
>JAYSCL010000046.1:0-32387 GCA_041914905.1 Enterobacterales bacterium | reverse complement strand
GGCCTAGAACGACGAAGCCCCCGGACCTTGCGGTGCGGGGGCTTCGTTTTTCAGGGAATCTTTTTCAGTTTCGCCTTACTTTTGCATGAGCCGGCCCGCACCGTTCGCCAATAATGACGACAGTAATGACGACGAGAATGAGGAGCGAGCGGAGCTTCGCGACCAGCATCATGAGAATCCTGTGAGTTGAATCATTTGGGTTTGCTTAATTGACGTAGCGTCAATTGCGTTTTTAAACCCTAGCAGACGATTTTTGAATGTGCAACAACTTTTTTAGAGCGCGTTAAAATTAGCCAACTGGTCTGTCATCTTTTTGTAAGTTATTGCCAGCACTACAAGTTTTTCCCATACAAGCGAACAGTTCTGCAGGCGGCGACGGCGCACGCTACCATGCCGGGAATATTATGACGAACGTACCAACTGCTGATCATGACGACCGAAAACATGCCCGCCATCGAATACCGTGGCCGCAAAACTCGCCGCGCTGACGGCCATGCCAGACGCCAAGCCCTGCTCGAAGCCACGTTACGCATCATTCAACGCGACGGTATTCGTGCGGTTCGCCATCGCGCTGTCGCTCAAGAAGCACAAGTACCGCTTGCCGCCACAACGTATTATTTCAAAGACATTAACGAACTGATCAGCGATGCATTTACGTTGTTCGCCGAACAATCATTTGCCGCCAATCGTGAGTTGGAAAACGCGGCTTTTTCAGCGTTAAACGAATTGGGCACCGATCGGTTTAGCGCCGCCGGTCGCGAAAAGCTGGCCCATCTTTTATCGCAATTTAGTTTGCATCATATCCGCAATCAGATTGCACACCGCGACGCGCGTTTGGTTGAACATTCGTTTCGCGTCGAGGCGCTTCGCAATGACAAATTGGCGGCCGACGTTCGCATTCCTTACAACGTCACGATCAGTTTAATTCGGCAGTTTTTTCAGCAATTAAAAACACGCGATATCGATGCCGATGCCGAACTGGTTTTCGCCACAATGATGCATTGCGAATATCAGCTGTTGTTGAGCGGTGAAAGTCGTGAGTTATGGCACTTGATCGAGCGCAGTTTGCTGCGTTTGTACTCGGCTATTTTGGCACTCGACAAATAGAAATCATCCCGTCAACGCCAGCGACGACGACAACACTTTCCGCCAAAAAATAAGCTGTTTTTCCAACAGTTCGTCTTCGTAGCGCTGTACTGGCACTTTCCCCCAAATGGGCGCCGGCCACGCGACATCCTGCGGAAAGCGGGCAACGTGGTGCACATGCAATTGCGCCACCACATTGCCCAAATTGGCGACGTTCATTTTGTGAGCATTCAGCTCCTTGGCCATCGTTTCGGCCAACAGGCAAGATTCCATTAACAATTGCGTGCGATCAGCGCTGGAAAGCGCATAGATCTCGGTGACATTTGCCCGCCGAGGCACCAGAATAATCCACGGATAATGACGATCATTCATTAACAGCACACGCGATAACGGCCAATCACCTATCGAAACTGTATCATGTTGTAATCGAGCATCGAGTTCGAACGCCGACATTTGTATCTCCTCGTATTCTTTTTGTAGCTTTGTTAATTAGTCACTTGCGATTGCGGTGCGACCAGCGTAATAAAGCGATTTTATCGCTTTGCGTGGAGAACGCGTATGAAGAAATCACTTTGTTTGGGAGTGATTGCCGTTGCTGTCACGGGCGCCGTGTGGGCTCACAGCGGCGATCCGGTGCTGCGTTATGTGGCAACCGACGGTAAAGACACGGGTCAGTGTGAAGTGGCCAAAGCCCCTTGCCGTAGCCTGAATTATGCATTGAAACAAGCGACAAAAGGCGACGAAATTCGCGTTGCCGATGGTTCATATCACATGAAAGGCGATGCTCGCTTTTCATTGTTGACCGGCATCGTCACCGTCAAAACCGGCTATTCGCGTAAAGATGGTTTTCAACAGCAACAAAAAGACGGCAAGGTAGTACTGACCGGCATTCCAACTGAATTCCAAGATGATTTGATGCGACGTGGTTTTGCGGTCGTTCAGGACAGTAAAGCGGCTGATTTTGACCATGGCGATGCGGAGCAGTTGGCGCTTTACAAAGCGATGACACAGAAAATTGAAGGTGCGGCACCGTGCGTTGACGGCAAAGCCGGCATTTATAATTGCAATAAAATGGAGCTACTGTCGCACATTCCGTTGAATGAATTTTCTATCAATCCAACCTTCGCGAATGATATTTGGGGTTTCGTTGATAAAAACGACAATCACGAATATATCGCGATTGGTCTTGATACCGGTACATCATTTATTGATGTCACAGATCCGAAACATCCACGTGAAGCCGGCTCAGTTCGCGGCAACACGAATGACTGGCGCGATATTTCGATTTATCAATTTTTCGACACATCGGCTAATCGTTGGAAGAGTTATGCCTATGTGACTTCAGAAGGCCAAGGTCTGCAGCTCCTGGATTTAACTGAGTTGCCAAATCGCGTGATTGATCGCGGCACGATCACCTCCTATTTTTCGAGCGCACATACGTTATATATCAACACCGACTATGCCTATGGCACCGTCGTTGAAGGCATGACGCCCAATCTTTACATTGCCGGCGCCAGTTCGGCCGGCGGTTCATGGCAATCGTTGGACTTGGTTGATCCGTTGGCACCCAAGCGTATTTGGGTTCGCTCGAATTTGACGCGTGCGGATGGTGAATACATGCATGACGCAACCGGTATGTTGATTACCGACTCACGCACATCACAATGCGCACCGGGCCACAACCCTTGCGAGATCTTGTTCGACTTTAATGAACGTAGTCTCGATATTTGGGACACTACCGATAAGTTGAATCCGGTACGATTGGTCAAATCACCGTATAGCGGCGCACGTTATTCACACTCGGGGTGGTATTCCAAAGACAAGCGCTATATGTTCTTGAACGATGAACTCGACGAGCGAGATCTGGGTCACGCTACACGACTGCGCACATTCGACATCAGCGACCTGAAAAATCCGGCCGTTGTTGCCAGCGTTGATGGCCCAACGCATGCGATTGATCACAATACTTATACAATTGGCGATCGCAGCTATATTTCGCATTACCGTCGTGGTGTTGTCATGATGGACGTCACCGATCCGTTGCACATCACCGAAGTCGCCTCGTTTGACACGTCGGCCGCCTTTTCCGATGACTCGCCCAACTTTAACGGCGCTTGGGGTGTTTATCCCTTTTTACCAAGCGGTACCGTTGGCGTCAGCGACATTGAAGGTGGTTTGTATTTAGTGCGTTACACCGATCCGGTTGTCGCTATCAAAGAAACCAATCTGTCAGTAAAAGAAAGCGCCGGCACCGTTAGCGTGAAATTGCTGCGTCGCGGCGATAGCAGTGCTGCACTCAGCGTCAATTACGCTACCGTTGCCGATACTGCCGCTGACAGCGATTACACCGCCACTTCCGGCGTAGTTTCGTGGGGTACCGGTGACATCAGCGAAAAAACGGTCAATATCGCGCTGACTCAAGATACGGCAAACGAAGGCATTGAACGCTTCAAACTGGTGCTCAGCAATGCTAGCGCCGGCGCCAGTTTGGGCCAGCATGAAGCGTTGATCGCCGTGCGCGACAAAATGGCGGGGAGCTTGGGCTTTACCGTTTCCACGCTTTCAGTAAACGAAAGCGCAAATAGTGCCACGATCAGTGTCGCTCGAAGCAATGGCAGTGAAGGCGCGGTTTCAATTGATTTTGCCACGCAATCTGGAACCGCGTCGGCCGCCGATTTCACCGCCAGCTCAGGCTCGTTAAATTGGGCCGAAGGCGACAGCAGCACTAAAACAATCGTCATTCCAATCGCAAACGACAGTGACGTTGAAAGTGCCGAAACATTTCAGGTGTTGCTCAGCAATCCCACAGGCTCCGCCGCTGCCGGTATCAGCACAGTCGTCGTGACCATTCTCGACAACGATACCGTTGAGCTTCGAGCTGGCAGCTTGGGTCTCAGCGTCACGAATGTAACGGTGCAGGAAGATGCTGGTCAGGCGACGCTAACGGTCACACGCACGGACGGTAGTGATGGCGACGTAACCGTTGATTACACGACAGAAGCCGACAGCGCCGGCAGCAGTGATTTCACTGCCACCAATGGACGCTTAAGCTGGTCAAACGGTGACAGCAGCGCCAAAACGATCACCGTTGCGATAAATAACGACAACGTCGAAGAAGGCGACGAATCGTTCGATGTCGTGCTCAGCAATGCCACAGGCGGTGCTTCAACTGGCAATACACGCGCCGAGATTACTATCCCCGCCAACGATAAAGACTCCGACGGCGGCGGCAGCGTACCGGTACTGATGCTGCTGGCATCATCAGGATTACTGTTCTTGCGTCGTCGCCATCGCGTTTAAAAAGTGTTGGTATCAAAATGGGCGCATCCGCGCCCATTTTTTTTGCGCTCGATTTGTTTACACTAATCATCATGAACAGCGCTCATCCCATTCTGATTTTCGACAGCGGCGTCGGCGGCCTCAGTGTCTTTGACGAGGTGCACCGCGCATTACCGCAAGAACATTATTGTTATGCCTGTGACAACGCCGCGTTTCCTTATGGGCCAAAGCCCGAGGAAGAGCTGATTGCACGAGTTGATGCGGTGTTGACCGCATTGATTGCTCGCGTCAAACCTAAAATGGTCATTATTGCCTGCAATACCGCCAGCACGGTGGCACTACCTCGTTTACGTGAGAAGTTTTCATTACCGATTATTGGTGTGGTGCCCGCGATCAAACCGGCGGCGCAGCTTTCGGCCAACAAAATTATTGGTCTATTGGCCACACCGGGCACAGTGTCGCGACGCTATACCGACGAATTGATTCAACAATTTGCTCCCGATTGTGATGTGATCCGGGTCGGATCGCGCGAACTTGTGCTGTTGGCAGAAGCCAAGTTGCGTGGCGAAGCCATTGACCAAGCAATGCTGCGTGAAATTCTGGCACCGTTTTTTCAAGAATCAACACGGCAAGCCGATACGATCATTTTAGGTTGCACGCATTTCCCCTTGTTGCTAACGGAGTTGCAATTGGCCGCACCGCAAGTAAAACACTGGGTCGACTCTGGTGAAGCGATTGCGCGTCGTGCACAACAGGTATTGCCGACGTCGAACACGGCAACGCCTTCCGCACAATTTATTGCCACCGCAGACGATACGTCATTGACACGATTGCTGCCCGCGATTCAGGCACGCGGTTTCGATCACATTGACATCATTTCAGTTCAGTGAGGAGTTGACGATGAAAAAAACCATGATGATCGGCGCGCTGATGTTGACTGGTTGTGCCGCTTCGCCGTCCACGGTTGAACAGCATTTTTCGTGGTGGCGACAACGACCGATCAACGACATGATTTTGCAGTACGGCGCGCCCGGTAGTCAGCGCGAACTGAATGGAAAACAGTTTGCCGAATGGACGCGCCAAGACACATCGTCATCACCGAGTTTTTCGATTGGTGTCGGCGGTTTTGGGCGCAATGTGGGTGGCAGTGTTGGCACCACCTTATTTGGCGGCACCAAACTCAATCATTGCACCGTGCAAGCGGTGTATGGCAGCGACGGGATCATTGAACAGATCCATTGGAACGGTGACACGGATCTGTGCTTAAAAATGTTTCCCAAGCAACAATAGTCTACACAAGGAAAATGATGTCTTCTTGTGTTGTTACCGTTAGAACTGCAGCCGCAATTTCAACAGAAAATTCTCCGCATTGGGGTTGTTTAAGCTTTGCTCGAAAATGCTATTGAATGACGCATCGGCATTATGCTGTTCATCAGGATCGGTGTAACCGCCGCGACTGTACACCGCATAAAAATTCGACAAAGGCCCCAATCGCCAAGTGTAGCGCAATTGAATCGCCAACTGACTTACAACAAAGTCGTCGGCTTCCGCTGTGCCACGCTGCAATTGTTCGTTCACTAATTCGTACCGATACAAACCTTTGGCCTTTAATGCCAGCCATTGCCAACCTAAACGCACTTCATGGCGTTCGTTCAAGTTGGCGTTGATGTCCCAACGCATGGACCATTCAGCGCGATCAAATGTCGCCAAATGAGCGTCGTTAGAAACACCGTCATCACGCCACAACAACCATTCATCACTTACGGTGTAAAACAACCCCAGCGACGTACTGAATTGTTCGTTAAACACCCATCCCGGGTGCAGGTGATACATCGTGGTGTAATGATCGATGCCCTGATTTTCCACTTCGATTTCCGCATGATTGCGAAATTGACCTTTCTCGTTCCAGTTCCACGCAATAAATGATTCGAAGGCCGAATCGCGCTTAAACACGCCATGACCACGTGTGGTCAAGTCATCAATGCCGTCGGTTCGCCAAAACAAAAACCAGTACAGTCGTGATGCATCACGAAAACGTTCGGTCCATTCAAAAGACACATCATCATATAACCGGCGATTGTCACTGTTGCGGTTCACACGTGCGGCCACGACAACATCACGACCTTGAGACAAAGAATCGGCATCGACATCGGTGAACGTCATCACGCGCGCAAAGCGCGCGCGCTTCAGATCGACTCGTTCGATAAAGCCCAAATCCCGTATGTCAAATTCACGATCAAAATACATCAAGCGAAAGTCATTCGTCACGCGATCTGACTCTCGATGACGCCAGGTGTGATCGGTACCAAAGCCATTTTTTTGTTGCTGTTCCAACGTCAATTGATCGCGCCATTCCACATCGCTGGCCGCCAATAAACCACGCCACTGCCAGTTGCCCACTTTGCTTTGCCCGTCTACCGTGTGCACGGTGGCATCACGGTGTGCTGTTGGCCGATCGACATGCGTACCCAAATAACCAAACGACGCGTCACCGTTTTTGTAGAGGCCTCGCACCACGGCATATTCGCGCCCTTCGGCTTCACGACTGTCATCTTCCTGCGCCCAAAACGCGCCAGCATCAAACTGTTCGCCGACATGCAAAAACTTTCCGGCGGCGACAATGTCGCTGATGCCTTCGTTACCTTTGTCGGGTGCCGCTCCGATACGACGCGTGTGCACCATGCGCAAACTGGCATTACCGGTTAAATCAAACAGACTGTGATTTTCGGTGAAAAACGGACGCTGTTCCGAAAAGAAGGTTTCTTGCGCTGAAAAATTAACGACCAAATTATCACTTTCGACTTGGCCAAAATCCGGATTAATTGTCGCCGTGACTTGATCGCTACCAGTCGGTTTCCAAACCAGATCAAAACCTGTGCGCGTATCGTGATCGTGCGTGACGCGATTGTACGAGGTCGTCACATACGGGAAAAAATCGAAACGGCCGCGACTTTGTTGATTGCTGATCGTCAACGGCGCCAGTTCTGATAAATAGGTGGCGCGCGTCCAATGCGCTGCAGGGTACGACAAGATCTGGCCGCGTTTAGGCACCGTCCGCGTTAAACCAATGCGAATCGTGCGCGAATCACCGGTGACATCCGGTAGCGGAATCGCGCTCCACGGCACAAACACCTCTGCCGTCCACCCTTGCGCAGTGGCTTTCGTGGCCGCTTGCCAATCGCCATTCCAATCGCGACTGAAATTGGTTTCGTTGGTGATCGTGCCGTCTTTAACGGAATTGCCCAGGGATACCGTAAAAAAATAAGCGGCGCGACCGCTACCATCTGTATCGATGACCACGGTGACCGAATCTGCCTCTGATTGCTCGGCATCGCGAGCGTGACGAGCCGCTACTTGATCATCACCGTTTTGTTGATTGATAAAGCCAATTCGCAACCCGTCGGGGGTACTCAGCACTCGCGCTTCCGTCGCTAAATCACTTTGTTGCAAACTGAACGGTTGCGTTACGACAAACCGCGTCAACGCCAACGATTGTTGCCATTCTGGTTCATTCAAATCGCCATCCAGCGCCATCGTCGCCAATGCAGACAACGGCAGGGATAGCCCACAAAAGGCAGAGACAGCAAGGCGATTCATAACGGGTATTTCCACGCACAACAGACGGCGGCGATATTACGAATTCGTCGCCACAACGCAATACAATAGGCCGCTCATCAATTGTTACAGGCTGTGTAGGTAATAAAAAAATGAGGGCCTGCCAGCATCGCCGCTAACACAAAGCGGCCCATCGGCAGACCAACGGATGACGTTGACTGATGTGCGGTACACACGTGATTGACGGAATCGTACGCAAGTCCTTTCAGCACTATGCAACGATGAATTGCCGATTTGTACAAGTGGCGGACACCACCTTGCACCGTAAAAAGCCATTTCGTCGGTTAACGCTATACTTGCGGCTGACGCGCGAAGCGGAGTGTGCAGCCACACATAAGCACGTATCGGCATCGAGTAGTGAGTGATGTGACCACCAAGGAGGCGATCATGAGAAAACGAGTTGTCGTTTTTCTGATCGCGATACTGCCCATCAACGCGGTCGCGCATGACACGTTATTGCTGTACTACTATCAACGCCCTCCGTATTTGTTTCGCGATGCACAGCACAATGTGCAAGGATTGGTGGCTACGCCAGCAACGCGGGCGTTGCAGCAGGCGGGCATTGCTTTTCGCTGGGTCGATTTATCAACCAATCGACAATTGCAGCGATTGAAATCGGCAACCGAAGCGAGTTGTGCGGTGGGCTGGTTTCGCTTAGCTGAACGCGAAAGTTTCGCGCGCTTCAGCCTCCCCTTGTATCGCGATCGCGCCACCGTTGTTCTAACGCGTTCAGACGTCAATGTTCCGAACACCATCTCACTAACCGATTTGTTACAGCGCATCGACTTACGTTTGCAATTGAAAGCGGGCTACTCCTATGGCCCATCGATTGATGACGCGTTACGCACGGCGACCATTCAAAAACAAATCACCACCGATGAACACGATACGATGCTGCAAAATATATTGATGCAACGCAGCGATGTGATGTTGTTGACGATTGAAGAAGCACAATGGTCTATTGAGCACACACTGGATAGCCAGAAACGATTAAAAATTGTGCGAATGAGCGAAAATCACCCTGGCATGGCACGCCATTTAATGCGCAGCCATGCAGTGCCCAGCGAATGGATTCAACGCATTGACCATGCGTTGTTAGTGTTGAAATAACCTTTAACGATGCCTTCAGTAAACAGCCGCCAATGCATCGGCCAATTTATCAACTGCAACCACTTCCATGCCGTCAATTGGTGCGCGCGGTGCATTGCCCTTGGGCACGATAGCGCGTTTGAAACCGTGCTTGGCCGCCTCTTTCAAACGTTCTTGACCGTTAGGTACAGGTCGCAATTCGCCGGCCAATCCGATTTCACCGAACGCGATGCATTCGTGCGGTAACACACGGTTACGCAAGCTGGACACAACGGCCAACATTTGCGCCAAATCAGCCGACGTCTCCAGCACACGTACACCGCCGACGACGTTGAGAAAAACATCCTGATCGAAGGTGATCACGCCGCCGTGGCGATGCAAAACGGCCAACAACATGGACAAGCGATTATTGTCTAAGCCGATTGCAACACGTCGCGGATTACCCGCACGTGCCTCATCCACCAACGCCTGCACTTCCACCAATAACGGCCGCGTACCTTCCCATGTTGCCGTGACGAGCGATCCCGGCACCGGATCAGCGGTGCGCGATAAAAAAATCGCCGACGGATTTTTCACTTCTTTTAACCCGCCTTCGGTCATCGCAAAAACACCGAGCTCATTGACCGCACCAAAACGATTCTTAACGGCGCGTACCAAACGATAACGGCCATCACTTTCGCCTTCAAAATACAACACCGCATCGACCATATGTTCAAGCACACGCGGACCCGCCAGCGCACCATCTTTGGTGACATGACCGACCAAAAATAATGCCGTGCCGGTTTGTTTGGCAAAACGAGTCAGTTGTGCCGCGCTTTCACGAACTTGCGACACACCGCCGGGGGCTGATTGCAATTGTTCGGTGTAAAGTGTTTGTACCGAATCGACGACCAATACCTGCGGTTTTTCTTGTGTCGCGGTGGCAATAATGCGTTCGACTTGTGTTTCGGCAAACAAGCGCAACGGCGCTTGCTGCAACCCCAGCCGCTGACTGCGCAGTGACACCTGCTCAAGTGACTCTTCGCCCGTGACATACAATGCGGGATGACGAGTGGCCAAATTGCACAAGGTTTGTAACAGCAATGTCGATTTGCCAACCCCCGGATCGCCACCGAGCAAGACAACTGAGCCCGGCACCAAACCACCGCCCAATACCCGATCCAGTTCGCTGGCACCGGTCGGCCAGCGAGTTACCGTGCCCGTTTGCACCGCCTGCAATGCAACCACCGTCGATTGCGCGCCCGCAAACCCCGCAAAGCGGCCAGTTTTTGCCGTTGGCGTGTCGATCTGTTCGCTGTAACTGTTCCACGCACTGCAGTCGCCACATTGCCCCAACCATTTGCTGGAAGTCGCGCCGCAATTGTTGCAGACATAAATGCTTTTGGTCTTGGCCATGTTGTCGCTTTCATCATTACGTCATCACGTCCGTCATTATCGCTTTGTCACTGAACAAAGACTATATTTATGACATCAAGGGTCGATATATCCTGTTATGTCTGATCAGAATAATAAAACACCCCCATCAACGGTAACGCCCGCCGCACGCGCGACAGGCAATGCTGCCGGTGATTTTATTGCCAAAATGGAAGCGCGTCGGCTCGCACAACCCACGATCAAAATCATTGATATGCGCGGTCGCGTGCCGGGCAAAATCCGCGAACACGTCCATAACAACATCACGCACTACATGGATGATCGTTGCATCGAGATCTTCAACGAATCGCTCGCAGAATATAATGGTCGCTACACCAACGGCGTGTATGAACGGGTAACCAATGCCGACCACACCTACCGCGCACAAGACATGCGTACGCGCGACGCGGAGACCGCAGGTCGCAGTGGTGGGCGCGATAACCATGTTGCCAACGACAATATCGTCAATATCATTCCGTTTGGTTATCGTCCACAACGAGCGGAATCACGCTTGAATTATGTGTCTGATGTGGTCATTGATTGGGACAGTGGCCCCAAAACCGAAGCCAAAACACTCGATCTGTCGTTACTGGGTGTTCGTTTGCAATTGTCGCTGGACACCGAGACCCATATTGGCCAAGCATTAAATGTCCATTTCACCGAATTGGAAGCCAAAACCAAAACCCAGTTTGGTCCCATCGCCTACACCGTCGTCGGCATTGACAAAGAAAGCGAACGCCACATTGTGCGCATTAAACGGCAGATGCGGGCCACCGAACGCGAATTCGACCGCTACATTCCGTATTTCATTCAAACCATGTCAACGCGCTACAAGATCGAGTTGAAAGATGCGTTGATGGCAACGTATGCGCGCGTTTATGAACATATGTATGCACGTGTCGTGCAATACCTGCACGCTTACTACGCCGACGAAGGTGATCATTTTTCCTTATTATTTTGCACCGGCAACATTGACCACTCTTATCTCGACAAAATGCCGCTCACGGCATGGGTGGCGACTGTATTGCCGACACATTTTGATTTGGCGCAGTTGCGCGCGCACGATCAACCCGTCGCGTTGCCACAGCGTGTGCTCGCATTGCGCCTGGGATCACAAATGTTCGCCCTTTCGGCAGACGAATTGCGCGATCACGAAAAACGCAAGCAATGGCTACAACTCTGTCTGGCGGCCACCGAAACGGCGGCCTTCAGTGTCGTGTGGCGCAAGCACCCTAAATTGGACGATGGCTTGCGCGATCAAAGTTTGTGCATGTTGCCGGAAAGCCTCGACAATGAATCACGCGCATGGGCCGAACGCGTCAGTCGCAGTCAATACAGTGCCGCCTTGGTACCCGTGAACAGCGCTTTGATTGTGCCACCGGATGAATCCGTAACGCTGAACGATATTCCTGCTTGGTTGCAAGCGTTTGAAATTAACGCACGGCAACCGCCGATCATTACCGGCATGGGGTTGCGCGGCGCACGCGCGCAAGAGCGCTACCTGTATCGCACCGATGTCAGTGTGCGTTTCGACGAGTTTTTGGTTTCTGGCGAACTGATTGATTTTTCGATCAATGGTTTGCGCATCAAATTGTTCAATGCCGGTCCGTTTAAACCGCGCGATATTGTCGCGGTCAGTTTCACTGCGCTGATGAATAAGATCAAAGAGCCCAGCGATCTGGATGCACAGCTCTATCGCGTGATCCGCACATCGCACAATGGCGAAATGCTTTATCTTGAGCGCGATTTTCGCGTCGTTGCGCACAAGGCTGCACGCTTTTTCGCTCATATCATTCAGACCAATCTGCACAAATTGCCGCCCTGTCCAGCCGAGCAATTGGCGACCACTGAAGCCACCTTAACCGAACAAATGTTGGCCTTTGGTTTATCCGGCATTCCGTTGTATTTTGGTCGTGATGAACAAAAACGTTCGCTGTTGTTGGCGATTGGTCATAACGCACAGCAATCTTTGTTATCTCTCTTCAAAGTGGATGGCGAATTTGATTTCTCTCAATTCAACAGCCGTGATGTGATTGCGCCGATGCTGTCTGATTCGACCAATAATGTGGGGTATGTCGATAAAGTGAAACGCATGGAGCTGCTGCATTTTTCCGCCTTGAAAAACCTGCCCGAACGCTGGCTGGTCGTCGATGCCAAAACACCGGCCGATATGCGCCTTAAATTGCTGCGCGAAGGTTTTGCCTCCGGTCGCTTGCAGGTCTATGCCGCGAATGTGATGCCGCAACCCACCTTGGATCGAGCACACCTTGATCACGAGCTGGAACCCGTCATGCGTAATTCGCGTTACAAAGCCGATGTGTTTCGCAGCGAATTGAACCGCATGGTCGGTGTTGGTGAGCTCTTTGACATCACCGCGAATTTGAAACACGAGATCAGTCTGCTCTAACCGTTTAATCGCCCGGCGTTCATGCCATGTTCTGATCGCCATCATTGCTTTTGCGCAAACACACTTTTACGATCACACCATTATTCGCTTTCACGCCCGTATCATGTGGCATCCCTATTCCTGGCAGCGATTTCCGGTGCGCCAACAAGCCACTTACCCGGATCCGCAAGCCTTGCAACACGTGACCGCTGAGCTGTCACAACTGCCGCCGCTGGTGACGGAAGCGGAGATCAGCACGCTGCAACGCCATTTAGCCGATGCCGCTGCCGGTCAACGCTTTTTGCTGCAAGGTGGCGACTGTGCTGAAACGTTTGCTGATTGCCGCGCCGACATCATTACCAGCAAGCTGAAAATCCTGTTGAAAATGAGCTTGATTCTGCTGCATGGCATGAACAAGCCCATCATTCGCGTCGGCCGCATTGCGGGCCAGTACGCCAAACCACGCAGCGACGAACTGGAAACGCGGCAAGGCATCAGCTTGCCGGCCTACCGCGGCGATTTGGTCAACGGCGTCGATTTCAACGAAGCCGCTCGCACACCACAACCACAACGCTTATTAACAGGTTATGCGCTCGCGTCGTTGACGCTGAATTATTTGCGCGCACTGACTGAAAGTGGTTTTGGGGATTTATCAGCGGCAGAGCATTGGGATCTCGCCTTCGTACAAAACAGCCCGCGCGCGCAGCAGTATCGTCGCATTGTTGATGATGTGCGACGTGCGATGCGCCTAGTACAAGCGTTGGATGTCGATCACAGTCGCCTTGAACGGCGCGAATTTTTCACCTGTCACGAAGCGCTGCATTTGCATTACGAAGCCGCGTTGACGCGACGTGATGAACACGGTCGTT
Organism: Enterobacterales bacterium; assembly: GCA_041914905.1. Classification (GTDB taxonomy): domain Bacteria; phylum Pseudomonadota; class Gammaproteobacteria; order Enterobacterales; family Permianibacteraceae; genus Permianibacter. The sequence continues at coordinate 18,650 of JAYSCL010000046.1, read as the reverse complement.
GGTACAACTTATCAACGCATTTGCCATGGGTCGGTATGCGCACCGCCGAGCTCGGCGGCGCCCACATTGAATACATGCGCGGCATCGCGAACCCGATCGCGCTCAAACTGGGTCCCGGTGTCACGCGTGAGCAGCTGCTAGCGCTGTGTGAACGCCTCAATCCCGGTCGCCTGCCCGGCCGGCTGACCTTGATTCATCGCTATGGCGTGCAACGCATCGCTGATAGCTTGCCTGGCCATGTTGACGCCATTCGGCGTGAAGGGCATCCGGTGCTGTGGTGCTGCGATCCCATGCACGGCAACACGCAAGTGCTGGGCAACGGCGTTAAGACCCGTCATTTTGACGATATTCTGAGCGAGCTTGAGCAAGCATTCACTCTTCACCAAGCCCTTGGTTCACAGCTGGGTGGTGTTCATTTCGAGCTCACCGGCGACGCCGTCACCGAATGCATCGGCGGCGCCGGTGGTTTGGCCGAACGCGACCTTGAGCGGGCTTATCACAGCCTTGTTGATCCGCGATTGAACTGCGAACAAGCATTGGAAATGGCTATGTTGATCGTGCAAGCCTCGACACCCGCTCCAGCCGTTAACCTGGCTCGGCGTTAAAAAAAGTAAATAGTGCCACAAAAAAGGACGTTGAATCGTGGCGGTAGGCGGGTAGAATTGAAGCCCCCTTACAGCGGGTCAAGAAGGTTGCCATGATCAAGCACCGAATTATTACCCTGGTTGCCGTTGCGCTGCTCAGTACGTCCGTACTGGCCGATAACGCCATGTGCCCGCAAAAGTCCGCCAAAAACAAATTGAATGATCATCAACCGCCGACACCGCAATGCCAGCAGGTCGAAAAGCCCTGTGAAAGCAAAGATGTGGGCGTGATGAATTGGTTGACTGACAGCCATTCGATGCCGTCCATGCACTTCATCGATTTTGTTGAAGTGTTTTTGCACTGAGCGTTGATCCGCATCGTTATTGATGACTTACTCAAAAAACCGCCGACGGCGGTTTTTTATTGCAGCCGAGAAAGCCATGACTGAACACGACACACCCCAACCGCCATCGCCCCAAGAAAAACCATCGACGCCCGGTCCCTTAAGCATCATCCAAAGCGTTGCGGCGGCCGCATTTGGCGTGCAAAGCGAAAAAAAGCGCGAACAGGATTTTCAGCACGGCAAACCGGGGGATTATATTTTGTACGGCATTATTTTTACCGTGATATTCGTTGTTACGCTGATTGTCATTGTCAGTCACGTCGTGGATTCTGCCGCCCCCTGATCGCGTGTCAACATCGTGATAAACACGTTACCCATTCAGACTCAGCACGAACCGAACACACGCAACGGCGAACATCGTCGTGCTGAGCATTCATGAAGCGTAAAACGAAAAGTCATCACAGTTGCAGACGATAGAGCCGAATCTCCGGCTCGTTGGGATATAACGCGATCATGCGTTGATAGACAAACCCCAATTTATCCAACAGTGCGATCGAACCTTTGTTGTCATTGTTGACGATGGCCAGTATTTCCGATTTGTGCAGCACTGTACGCGCATACTGCACCGCCGCGGCAGCGGCTTCGCCCGCGTAACCGCGCGACCAGTGCGCCGGCAAAAACGCATAACCCAGATCGGCATGATCGAGGCCGTCGCGTTTTAAGATGCCACACATACCAATTACCGTGCCATTGGATTTTAACTCAACCGCATACATACCATGGCCATGTTCGCGGTAACTGGCTATCAAACGATCACGTAAAAACGCACGGGCATCATCCAATGTACGGACGCCACGATCGGCGATATTCACAATAAACGATGGTTCATTCAGTTGTTCGACAATAAAGCCCGCATCGGCTTCCGTAAACTCCCTCAAACGCAAACGTTCCGTTTCACAAACCATCACAATGGCATTACTCCCTATTTGACATTAACTTGGTCGACAGCAGCCTATTCAGCGTAGCACGAATGAAATTGTTCTGGCGATGGCATTTTGCATCACCTTTATAAGGCTTAGAGATGTCAGTCAATGCTTACTTATTATTCCGATGCAGCGGCCACGTTGATCAGTAAGGTTTCGCGGTGATATCGACGATTCGTTCCCCCAACGATGACTCAAATCGGTGATTGCTTAGCCGAAAAAAAAGCGACTCGGAGTCGCCTTTTTTGCTTGCATCAAATCTGAAAATCGTTGAGCTGATGCAAACCGCATTCGCGTTTGACACCACCGAAACGAGTTTCTTCTTCGCTCATGCCGGCGCTCAACGGCACCGTGCTGTGCGTGTCGCCAATAGAGACATAGCCTTTTTCCCATAAGGGATGATAGGGCAAATCATATTGCTTCAAATAAACGTGTACGTCGCGATTGGTCCAATCGGCGATGGGATGCATAACATAACGTCCATCCTGTATGCGCAAGAAATCGAGTTTTTTGCGTGAGCTGGCCTGTTCGCGTCGTAAACCGGCAAACCAGGTTTTAATATTCAGTTCGGTCAATGCTCGCTGCATCGGTTCAACTTTGTTTTCCCGGTTGTACTCGGTCAACGCATCCACGCCTTGTTCCCAACGTTTGCCAAATCGAGCCTCTTGCCACGCGGGGCTGATGCGAGAGCGATACACCGATAAATTCAGTTGCAAACGTTGCTGCAATTCATCAATGAATTGATACGTTTCGGGAAACAAATATCCGGTATCAATTAAGATCACCGGAATATCCGGTTTGGCTTGCGTCAGTAAATGCAAACTGACAGCCGCCTGCACACCAAAGGAGCTTGTCAATGCAAACTTGGCTGGTAAATGTGCCAACGCCCACTGTACACGTTGCTCAGCACTGAGCTGTGCCAATAATTGATTGCTGTCATTGAGCTCAATATCACTGGCATTTATCACACTCATCCATGCACCTCACTACCGTGATTGACGGCGGCAATAATGCCGACACGAATGACAAAATCACCCAAAGCTTCATTGGCTGCTTTCTCTTTCGCATAACGCGCCAAAATCGGATCCAGCGTATTGATGATGGACGTCTCATCAATATTTTCTTTGAACAATTTGTTCAAGCGAGAACCGGCACGATTACCGCCCAAATACAGGTTGTAACGGCCTAACGCTTTGCCGACAAAACCGATCTCAGCCAAAAAAGGTCTCGCACAACCATTCGGACAACCTGTCATGCGCACAACGACGGTTTCTTTGGACAATCCATGCGCAGCAAAACGTTCATCGAGCTTGTCGATCAATGTGGGCAAATAACGTTCGCTTTCGGCCATCGCGAGTGTGCATGTCGGCAAAGCGACGCAGGCCATGGCCTCACGCCGTAACGCTGACGCGGTTTCATACAAATCAAGACCGTATTCTTTGACGATCGCATCGATGCGATCTTTTTGGTTCGCCGGCACACGCGCAATCGTTACGTTTTGATTGGCCGTGCAACGAAAATCGCCTTGATGAATCTTGGCAATTTCACGTAACCCAGTTAGCAGACGATAGCGCCCACGATCAGCAATGCGACCATTTTCGATAAACAGGGTTAAGTGATAATAACCGTCGCTGCCCCATAACCAACCATAACGATCGCCGTTGTGTTCGAAAGCAAAATCACGTGCGGCTTCAAACTGAACGCCACTGCGTTTTTCGACTTCGGCTTTGAACGCCGCAACGCCGTGTTTTTCGATCGTGTATTTGAGACGGGCCAGTTTGCGTTGTGATCGATTGCCCCAGTCGCGTTGCGTCGTCACAATCGCTTCCGACACTTTCAAGGTGTCTTCTGGTTTGATAAAGCCAAGCACATCAGCCAAGCGAGGAAACGTTTCTTTATCGCCGTGCGTGGTGCCCATGCCACCACCGACAGTGACATTGAAACCGAGCAATTTATCGCCATCAAGGATCGCGATAAATCCCATATCATTGGCAAACACATCGGTGTCATTATGCGGCGGAATCACCACCGCCGTTTTGAATTTGCGCGGCAAATACGTATCACCGTAAATCGGCTCATGCTCGCCGCCTTCCACCAGTTTTTCATCCATCCACAATTCGTAATAGGCGCGTGTGGCCGGCAACAAATGTTCGCTGATCGCCTTGGCCCAGTCATACACTTCTTTGTGTGCACGCGATTCAACCGGATTGGGTGAGCTCAATACATTGCGATTAACGTCACCGCAGGCGGCAATGCTATCAAGGCCTTCTTTGACCAACGCTTGAATGACCGGCTTCATGTGTTCTTTGTAAACACCGTGCAGCTGAAACGTTTGCCGTGTCGTCAATCGCAGCGTGTTGTTGGAGTATTCGGTCGCCAGTCGATCGAACACCAACCATTGCGCTGGCGTGCAAATGCCACCCGGAATGCGAGCGCGCAGCATAAAGGAATAGAGCGGCTCCAATTTTTGCAAGCGACGCTCTTCTCGCACATCGCGATCGTCTTGTTGATAGCTGCCGTGAAACTTGATGATCATCAAATCGTCTTCAGCAATCGCGCCGGTACGTTCGTCGGCAAATGATTCACGTAAGGTACCACGCAAAAATTGGCTGCGTTTCTTAATGCCTTCGACGGGACTTAAGGTGTTGTCGGTCATAAAATTACTCGCACATTTCGCAACAGAGGTTGCGGGTTCGGGTTGTGGGTTCGGGAGGAAAAAAATACGAGTGTTGTGTTTTTGTCCAACAACTCGCCACCCGAACCCGCAACCGCCTTTCAATACACATCGCGCTGATAACGTTGTTCACGCACGAGTTGTTGCAGGTATTCGTCAGCGCGTTCTTGACTGCGTCCACCTTGCAACATGATCACTTCACGCAGCGCCTGATTGACCGCTGGCGCCATACCTTTTGCATCACCGCACACATAAATAAAACCGCCTTCTTCGACATGGGCATAGACATCGCGGCCGTGCTCACGTAAACGATCTTGCACATACACTTTGTGGGCGAGGTCGCGTGAAAAGGCGACATCCAGACGATGCAATTGACCACGCTTTAAATAGTCGAGCCATTCGCGTTGATAGAGAAACGTTTGACGACGACGTTGTTCACCAAACAGCAACCAATTTTTGCCGCTGGCGCCCGTCACGACCCGCTGTTGCACGAACGCACGAAACGGTGCCACGCCAGTGCCAGGGCCAATCATCAAAATCGGTTTGCTGTGATCGCTGGGTAAACGGAAATTGTCGTTTTCATGAATGTAAATGGCGACTTCACTGCCCGCCGCCAGCTGCGCCAAATAGCCGGATGCGGCACCACGGTGGGTAAAACCAAATGCTTCATATTGACGCACACCCAACGTCGTGTGCAGCTCATCGGGCGTTTCAAGTTGGCTCGACGCAATCGAATACAAACGCGGGGTCAATGCGCGTAGGCTTTGCAACAACGCATCGCTGTCACTGGGAACACCGTATTGCGCCAGCACATCAACCAATTGATGTTGCGCCAGAAAAGCCGCGAGTTTGTCGCTTTGCAACTGCTCGACCAAAGCACTGTTGTGATTTAACTCAGCCAGTTTTTTCAGCACGGGCAACGACAGTTGCGTGATCTCCAGATCATCGCGCAACCACTTGCCCAGCGCTTGCTGTTTCCCTTCACGATTCAATACGTCGCTGTCGCTGCGTTTCAGTAACGTCAGCAAACGTTCAACCAAAACCGGATCGTTTTTGGCCCACACGCCCACTGCATCGCCAGGTTGATAACGCAAACCGGCATCGCTGATTGCGAATTCCAAATGGCGTACGTCTTTTTCGGCATCATTCGACGTGATGCGTTGGTTCGTCACCAGTGTGGCGTTAAACGGATTGTCACGCGTCCATACCGAGACGGCTGAAACCGGTGCAGCCACTTGGCCAACAACGACAGCGTTGTGGGTTTGGCGCAAGGCGTTGATCTGATCGTTGGCTTGCTGACGAAAGGCGTCGGCCGCTTTCGCAAAATCGACATCGGCTTCGATTCGCGCGAACAAACGTTTGCCACCGAGCGCGAGCAAACGCTCATCCAGTATTTTGCCCGCCGCACAAAATTGTGGATACGAACTGTCACCAAGTGCGAGCACGGCAAACTGCAATTGCGTCAGTTTCGGTGCTTTGGCGCTTAATAAAAATTCAAAAAAAGCTTTGGCATCATCGGGCGGTTCACCGTCGCCGTGCGTGGACACAACCGCGATGAGCAAACGCTCGTCTTTAAGTTCACGCGTGATGTAATCACGCACATTTTGCACGCGCACATTGGCATCCGCGCCGCCCAACTCCTGCGCCAATTTATTTGCGATGCCTTTGCCGTTGCCGGTGTGCGAGGCAAACAGCACGGTCACCGGTGTCAACACCGACGCGGCTGTCGCTGCACTCGCGGCCGAAATTGGCGAGGGCGATGCCAAATGAATCGCTTCGGCAACCGGCGAACGCGCCGCCGCCAAACCGGCCGCGAAGCCCGAGATCCAATGCAATTGGGCGTTATCCAATCGGCTGAATGTCGTCGTCAAACGCGACCACTCATCAGCAGGCAACGGCCAAGCCGGCGCGCTTGGCGCACCTAATCCAGCAGGGGGAACAGACATGATAAAACCTACACTACTCCGGTAGGCACAATGTATTGGACGGCTAAACGGCCGTGAAAGGAAGGCCTGTTATGCGGATATAACCGATCGGAATGGCCAAAGCCCGTAGCACTTGCCGACTCGCCCTCGCTGCAGCCACCATGCCGCCATCCGATCCTTTTGTAAGAACGACAACATGGCGCGTATCGCCTTCGTCACCGGAGCCACTGGTTTTCTCGGTCAAAACCTCATCGAAGCCTTGCAACGTCAGCATTGGCACATCATCGCGATGCATCGGCCGAGCTCAAATATTAAGGCGCTGCAGGCGCGCGGCATTCAGTGCGTACCGGCCGATTTGCACGACGCCGATAGCATCGCCGCTGCGATGCCGCCGTCGGTCGATGCGATATTTCATGTGGCCGCCAACACCACAACCTGGTCACCGCAGCACACCGCCCAATGGCAGGACAATGTGATTGGTACGCAAGCGATGTGCGACGCCGCGTTACAACGTTCCGCGCGACGTTTTGTCTTTGTCAGTTCGATTGCCGCGTATGGCTTGCGCGATGACGTCATTGACGAAAACTCACCGGCAACAGGGGCGGATGCACCGATTCAGTATTACCGCAGCAAAGCCGCCGCCGAAGTGATTGTGCGCGCCGCCATTGCGCGCGGTTTGCCCGCCGTCATCGTCAATCCGTCGCACATCATTGGCCCTTATGACAGCCATAATTGGTCGCGTGCATTTCGTTTGATCAATCGCGGAGCCTTGCCCGGTATTCCGCCCGGTGCCGGATCGTTTTGTTACGCACCGCGCGTCGCCGACGCGTTGATCGCCGCTGCTGAACGCGGACAAATCGGTCACAATTATTTGCTCGGCGGATGCAACGCCAGTTTTTTCGAGCTGGTGCAACGCGTGGGAGTTCTGCTGAATAAAAAAGTACCCAAACGCGCGCTGCCGGCGTGGTTGATGCGCGGTGTGGGACGCGCGAATGATCTGCTGTCGCGCATCACCCAAAACGAGCCGGACATCACGTACGAAGGAGCCCTTATCGTGTGTTCGCGTGCCCAGATCGACAGCAATAAGGCTCGTGCGGAACTCGACTATGTGCCGGCAACCTTAGACGAAATGTTGCCGCCAACACTGGCTTGGCTACAGCAAAAGGGTTTGTTGTAAGTCATTTGGTTATGGCGTCCAAAATTTTTTTCATAATCGACTGGCAAGGTGTTCGTTAATCTTGTCGCCGGCCGTAAAGACGGCAATCTTAACGGCCGACCTTAATAATACTGCCCCTTTTTTAGCAACGATCGCCGACGCGATTTTACGATGGCATCCGGGCATCGTTGCGCAAGTTGAGTAAGCTGATGTCACTGACCCATTTGCAAAAACTCGAAGCCGAAAGCCTTCACATCATGCGCGAGGTTGTCGCCGAAGCCGATAACCCAGTCATGTTGTATTCAATCGGCAAAGACAGCGCCGTGATGCTGCATCTCGCGCTGAAAGCGTTTTATCCGGCCAAACCACCGTTCAAATTATTGCACGTCGACACACGCTGGAAATTTCGCGCGATGTACGATTTTCGGGACACCATCGTCAAGCAATTTGGCCTCGATTTATTGGTGCATATCAATCCCGATGGTATCGCCAAAAACATCAATCCGTTTACACACGGTTCGGCGATTCACACCGACGTGATGAAAACCGAAGGCCTTAAGCAGGCGCTCGATAACTATCAGTTTGATGTCGCCTTTGGCGGCGCACGTCGTGACGAAGAAAAATCACGCGCGAAAGAACGCGTGTTTTCTTTTCGCACGGCGCAGCATCGATGGGAGCCGAAAAACCAACGCCCGGAATTGTGGAACTTATACAACACACGTAAACACAAAGGCGAAACAATTCGCGTGTTTCCGTTATCAAATTGGACCGAGCTCGATATATGGCAATACATCCATCTCGAAAAGATCCCCATCGTTCCGTTGTATTTTTCGGCACCGCGTCCTGTGGTCAAACGCAACGGCACCTGGATCATGGTTGACGATGAGCGAATGCCACTGGTCGACGGTGAAACACCCGAAATCAAATCGGTACGTTTCCGTACATTAGGCTGTTACCCCTTAACTGGTGCGATTGAATCTACTGCGACGAATCTGACCTCAATCATTCAGGAAATGTTATTGACCAGCACCAGCGAGCGCCAAGGTCGTGTCATTGATCATGACAGCGCGGCGTCCATGGAAAAGAAAAAACAAGAAGGGTATTTCTAATGGCCCATGTCTCCGATTTAATTGCGCACGACATTGACGCGTATTTGCAACAGCATCAATACAAAAGCCTGCTGCGTTTTATCACCTGCGGCAGCGTGGACGACGGAAAAAGCACGCTGATTGGCCGTTTGCTGTACGAATCCAAAATGGTGTTCGAAGATCAGCTGGCGGCTCTCGAAAGTGACTCAAAGAAAGTCGGCACGCAAGGCGGTGAGTTGGATTTTGCCTTGCTCGTCGACGGTCTGTCGGCTGAACGTGAGCAAGGCATCACCATCGACGTTGCCTATCGTTTTTTCAGTACCGACAAACGCAAATTTATTGTCGCGGACACGCCGGGACACGAGCAATACACGCGCAATATGATCACCGGTGCTTCAACGGCCGACGTTGCCGTCATTTTGATCGATGCACGCAAAGGTGTGTTGACGCAGACCAAGCGTCATAGTTATTTGGTATCGCTCATTGGCATTCGCCATGTGTTGCTCGCGGTCAATAAAATGGATCTTGTTGACTTTCGTGAAGACGTGTTCAACCAGATCGTCAGCGATTATCAAGCGTTTGCGACACAGCTGGGTTTGACTAACATCACCGCGATTCCGTTGTCGGCATTACGCGGTGACAATATGATTGAACGCAGTGCGCAGCTGCCGTGGTACCAAGGCCCCACACTGAAAGATTATCTCGAAACGGTCGAGGTTGATTCTGATCGTGCTTTGAAACAACCGTTTCGATTTCCGGTGCAATGGGTTAACCGACCCAATCTCGATTTTCGCGGCTTCGCAGGCACCATTGCGTCAGGCGAGATTCGAGCCGGTGATCGCATAAAAGTATTACCGTCGGGACGCGAAAGCCGCATCGCGCGCATCGTAACGCAGGACGGCGACTTGCCACACGCGATAGCCGGCCAATCGGTTACGTTCACACTGAACGATGAGATCGATATTTCACGTGGCGATTTGCTGACGCTGAGCAATGAACCGGCCGAAGTTGCCGATCAATTTGAAGCGAAAATTGTCTGGATGCATGACGACGCTTTGCTGCCGGGCCGTCCTTATTTGATGAAGATCGGTCCACGCACGGTGAACGTCACTATTACCCATATCAAATATCAGGTTAACGTAAACACGCTGGAACATTTGGCGGCCAAAACCTTGGAGCTAAACGCGATCGGCGTCTGCAATATCAGCCTCGATCGCGCGATTCCATTTGATCCGTATCTGGCGAATCACACGACCGGCGGCTTTATTTTGATTGATCGATTCAGCAACAACACCGTTGGCGCTGGCATGATCGATTTTGCGCTGCGTCGCGCGCACAATATTCATTTGCAACATCTCGACGTTAACAAAGCCGCACGCAGTGATCTGAAAAAACAAAAATCTGCCGTTCTGTGGTTCACCGGTTTATCGGGCGCCGGCAAATCAACGATTGCCAATTTGGTTGAGAAAAAACTGTTTGCGCTTGGCAAGCACACGTATTTGTTGGACGGTGACAATGTGCGTCATGGCCTCAACCGCGATCTCGGCTTCACCGATGCCGATCGTGTTGAAAATATTCGTCGTGTTGCCGAAGTATCGAAGCTGATGGTGGATGCCGGTTTAATTGTGATCACGTCGTTTATCTCGCCGTTTCGTGCCGAACGCGATATGTGTCGTGGCTTGTTGGATGCCGGTGAATTTATCGAAGTGTACGTCAACACCTCATTGGCACGCGCCGAGGAACGAGATCCGAAAGGGTTGTACAAAAAAGCGCGCGCCGGTCAGCTGAAAAATTTCACCGGCATTGACTCGCCTTATGAGGTGCCCGAAAACGCTGAATTGGTACTGGACACGGAAAATCGTACGCCGGAAGAATTGGCAGAGGATGTCGTCAATTATTTGATTCGCCAACAACTGATCGCTCCGTAATTGCTCAGCAATAAAAAACTCCGCTGATCATCGCCTGTATAAAGCGCAATCAGCGGAGTTTTTTTATGCGTCACCTAAAGTGGCCGGTGACGCATGATTTCGTTACGGATTCCAGGTCGCGTTCAGCGCCACACCCGAGTACGTGCTGTACGCACGGATACCAATTTTCCAGGTACCGGCCGTCGGGTTGCTGAGCGTGCAGGTTTCGTTATTGCCACTCAAGTACGGACGGCAGGTGTAAGCCGACGTTGTCGGATTGCTGCTGCCTTGACGCACATATAAATCAGCATCACCGGTACCACCCGAGATCACGACTTTCAGTTGTGTCATGCCACTTGGCACGGTGATCGTGTAGTAATTCCAGTTGCCTGTGCTCGCCGAAATATTGCTGGCGCTGTAGCTGCCTCCGCCGCCACCGGTGCCCGGGCACGAACCGACACCCACCGCACACCAAGCGGTTTCAACGGCGGTTTTTTCGGTGGCACCATAGAGATCTTGCGCAGCGTTAGCCGTCGCGGTGCGCGCGGCGGAAAATGTCGTTGACGATGTCATGTACGTGGTCAACGCGCGATAAAAAATTTGCTCCGCTTTGGTCAAACCGATCCCCGGCACCGTCACCGTGGTTTTGTTGCGCGGGTGTTTGCCACCTTGCACCAACAACACATACGCCAGATTTGAAATACCCGAATTCCAATGCACACCACCGTTGTCTTGCGTGCCTGTGTAACGTTCTGGGTAATAGTCTTTGCTGCTGCCATCTTGTGTTGGGTTATTCATGTAACGCAATGCATCACCTGACGTACCCGGTGTGTAAGCACCACCGCCCAACGCCCAGTTCGGAACCGATGCGCCATTTTTGTACGCTTCGGCCGAAATGCCCATGATGTCGGACATCGACTCATTCAACGCACCCGATTCGTTTTGATAAACAAGACCCGCCGTAAATTGCGTCACACCGTGCGTCAATTCATGACCGATGATGTCGAAATCCAACGTGAAATCGGTAAAGGTTGAACCGTCGCCATCACCGTAGAACATTTGATTTTGATACCACACGGCGTTGTTCCAATTGCTGCCAGTGTGAACGCTGGAGGTCATGGTCATGCCCGAGTTGTTGATCGAATCGCGGTTGAACTTGGTTTTGTAATAGTCGTACACGGTCGATGCACCGCTGTGCGCGCGTTGTGCTGACGCATCGGAGCATGTTTGGCCGGTTGAACACAACAAAGTGCCCGGAGCGCGACCGCTGTTGTACGCGTAATTGCTCATCGTATAGGTGTTGTAAACCTTCGCGGCGAACACTTGCGGATGACGGGTTAACTCGGCCATCGAGTACACATCAAAAAACACGATGTCGTGTTGAAAACCGTGATCATTGGTGTATTTGACGTCCACTTTCCACGCCAATTTGGTTTCGCCGGTGGTCGGCAAATACACGTAAGCACGTTCCGGTTTGCCGATCACATCGCCAATCATTTTGGCCGACGCCAACGCACGTTGCTCAGTCGCCGCTGACGCTTTGGCGTTGTTTTTCAGGTACAGCGCATCACTGCTGCTGTTGGTCGCGAGCACACCGCTGATCGCATAAATTTCGCTGCTGCCTTTGCTACCACCGGCTTTGCTGCTGTTGGACAACACATTTTCATGCACGATCAAGTCGGCGCCGTACACTTTCAGGCCGTCGATGGTTTGCGTCACATGCGTGTGTTTTTTGCCAACGGCGTCGCTCCACTGACGTTTGACGCTGAAGTTTTCGTTGCCCTTGGCACCATAAGCCGCTTGCGCTTTCAACGTGGCTTTCAAAGCTGTCAGCGTGTCGCCATCGCGGACTTTGCCCAATTTGCCTTGCACGAAGCTTGGTTTGCCCAGATCGTTCAGATCATTTTGCTGGGCATCACTATTTTCGATGGCGTGTGTTTGCATGATCGCGGCAGCAAAAGCCGCCGCTGCAAACGGGGCAACCCGCTTGCGGTTGAGAGACATCTTCATTGTTGACTCCGTGGTTTTATCGTTAGCGTCTTTCTTTTTTTTCCGATCGTTTTTATACGATCTGCAATAACAACAAGTCGTTATCCGCACTTGTTGCGGCCCGTGGTAGAGGCTCGCGGCGGATGCTAAACCGTTTGCACGCTGGACAAAATTCAAGCAATCAAGGATGCCCCACGAAAATCAACATTAGCGAAAACTGAAATAAAACTTTCACAATCAAAAACAGCCAGTTACACCACTGTAGAAAAGTGTAGATTTTTGTAGTGCCTCGTATTGCCACGTACGTTTCGGCCAAAACACAGGGTTTTCGCGGTACTCGAGGGGGATGACATCCCGCAATTGACGCGCGGATCGCGCTTTCAGAAATTGCGCAGCGCCACGTGTTCGCTGCGTTGTGTGCGTTGATGGTAAGCACGCCAGATGCCATCAAGTGCATCTTGCATGGAATAGATCTGCTGCTGCATTTCGCTGCCACGGTGTGGAAATTTCACCGCTTCGGCTTCAAACAAATCGCGCATATTGCGCAGCGCACGCTGCATCAACCACAGCAGTTCAAGCTGCATTTCATCGACCTCAGCCAATTCATCGCGGCTGGGACTGCCCTCTTCCGGCCGCATTGACGACAACATCGTGATCAAACCATCGCTGACCAAACCCGACGCGCGCACAATGTGCAGCAATTTGCCGGTCAAGTTTTCGAGATTGTGTTTACGTGCCGGATCGAGTTGATTCGACAAACAATCCGACAACGACACCAATTCGGTTAAGACCCGTTGCATGCCACCGGTGCGCGACACGATCTCGTCGCGCATCGCCCCGTCATGATCGGGAAGCGACGGAAATGACGCTGAAAAGCCGGCACGACTCAACACGGCAAACGCTGCCTGAAACGTTTTATAGAAATGCGCATGCGCATTGATTTTCAAAAACGGTAAGCAGTTGCCCAAATGACCATTCTGATATTCATCCTGACGCACTGAAAACGTCGTGTCGCAGACCGCGATAATTTGCCCCAGCAATCCCAATTCATTTTCGGATCGAGCCAATGGCCAACCGGTGCCGTCACAACGTTCATGATGCTCGGCAATCGCCGTTAACACATCGTGATCAAATATGCCGGTGCGCTGCAGCAATTGGCGACCGATCCAGATGTGATCCGCCGGTTTGGTGGTGGCATTGTGTTCATCAACATGCAAACGACCGACGTCGTGAAACAGCCCGGCGATAAAAGCGTCGTACACTTGCTGTGCGGTGCAATGCAATTCTTCGGCGAGCAGCGCGGCAAACCAGCCACAGAACAGCGCGTGATCGAATTCACTTTTTTGCTGATGCTGCAGAATGGTCAAGCGCTGCAACAAAATATACGGCAACATTTTGCCCAGACACAGCTGCCGCAACGACGCCTCAAAACGATTGGCCTGATGCACGCGTGAAAAATCATCGAAACGCTGAAACAGATCGTCGTAAGCGGCGACCAGATCACTCGGCTTGATAGCCCTTTCCAAGGCGGACACTTCATCGAGCGCTTTGCTTAAACGATGCCCTTGCAAGCGAGTGGACACATCACGGCTGAGCTTGGCGCCTTTTTTGACCAACAACACACCGCGTTCATTAAAAATGTCTTCAGCCGCGCAAATGCTTTGAGATTCACCCAAATCGGTTAGGTGCTGCAAATAGCGATCGTCTTTTGCAAAATCAAACGCCACAACCGGCACAGCGCTGGAAGCAGAATGCATTATCGCTTGTTCCCGAATGAAAGCGAGTTACTGTTTAGTTATAGCCAACATTTAACGAAACTGACAACCGCTGTCAGCGCGGGTTACAGCGGTTGCCATCGCTGTTCAATTTAGCGCGATGTTAAGTGGTCGATGGCGGCAAGTAGCACGTCATCACGGCCAGCACGTAAACCGGCGACGGTTTCCGTCACGATGAGATCGGGAGCAATGCCGACACCGACGAACTCTGTACCATCAGCGAGGCGATCGCGCTTGCTGCAGATACGCGCCGAACCGCCGCCAGGCAGTGGCAATGTAAGCGGTTGTCCGGTGCTACCACCGGTCGCTTCGCCCATGATCACGCCGCGTTTCATCTGTTTGAACGCACCAACAAAGTCTTCGGCCGCCGAGTACGTTTCGGCACTGGTTAACACAATCACGTTGCCACGAAAGTGCAGCTGTCCGTGCGCAGCAAACCTGCCACTGCCGCCTTCATCGCTTTGCGAGCGTTGCCACGCACGCCACACAGGAACGTATTTGCGACTCGCCCAACTCGATGTCGCGAAAGACTGATCGGTCAATGTCGATAGGATGCGATAGCCGACATCACTGTTGCCACCGCCATTGCGGCGCACGTCAAAAATAATCGCCTTGGCTTGGCTAATGTCGGCGAATTGGCGCAGGTATTCATCAGCGGCTTTCGTGCTGCCAAACTCATTGAGTGCGACCCACGCAATATTGCCCGGCAACATTTTCCACTCGAATGACGGTGCGGAAAAACCCGCGAGTTGATTGCGCTCGACCGGAGTCAATCGTGGCACGACAATCTCGCGCGCTTTTTCACCCTCCCTGTGCAATGTAAGCCGCACGGGCGCATTCACATCACCACTCAGCAACTGATAATTGTACAACCGTGTTTGTCGATCTTGCGGCGTTGACGCCGACGCAAACGGAGCAATCTGTTGTGTTGCGTACTCGTGCACCGGCATCGCGTTTATCATCACAATTTTGCTGCCCACGTGAACACCGGCGGCGCGCAATTCATCACTGCCCACTTGCGTCACCATGACACGATTTTCAATTAAACGCGTGCGAATCGCCGGGCGCGCGTAGACCGTGTTGTGCAGCGCTGTGGGGTAATAAACGCCAGTATGCCCATCACGCAATTTCGCCATGAACATCACGAGCTCATCGTAGTAGGCCTTTGTGCTTTTCGCCGCTTGCACGCGAGGTAACGTTTGCAAATACAGCGCATCCCAATCGGTATCGGGGATCAAATCAAAGTTGGCAAAATTGTATTTGGCTTCGGACCACAGGCGCGATAATCCGGCCACGCGTTCCGCTTCACTGAGTTGCGGTTGATAAGCGGTTTCAAGCGCTGTGGCGCCATAACGTTTCTGTTCGAGTTGCCGTTTGTTTTCGGCTTTGTTGAGCAATTGCGGCCAACGCGAGTGTGTGCGCAATGACGTCAGATCACTGTCGTTTTGCATATGACTGACATTGGTAAAACCTGCGTCAATAGCCGCTGACAAAGCGTCAATCGCACGCGCGGTTTGTTCGCTCAGCGCCAGCACGCAGGCATAGTTGTACCATTCCGAACCCGATAACGTTGTCTGTTTGCTGGCTTGTTCAAAGGCATTGGCGGCAGCGGGCCATTGCTGTTTTTGTGAAAATGCATCGGCTTTTTGTAGCCAATCTTGTCCACTTTCGGCCGCCACCAATGTGCTGCACGACAATAACACGAAAGCGATTACACTGTTCTTTTTCATAAGCGAATGTCCAAACATTGAATGTCCACGCTTTCTCGACGTGATTTTGGCAAAAAAAGTTTGAACGTGTAGATGAAACAAAATGTGTCGCGAAGTTTTTTTCAATCGCCTTCCAGCAATTCCCGTTGCTGTTCAAGTGCGTGGATCTGTTCCAAAAAATACGCTTCGCTGCCGAACCACGGAAAATGACGCGGAAATGTCGGGTCCGCCCAGCGCGCGGCCAGCCAGCCGGTGTACTGGATCATGCGCAGCGAACGTTGCACTTCCTGCAATGACCATTGTCGCCAATCAAATTCATAAAACGTTTCGTATTCGCTGACGAGCACATCGCGTTCATGGGCTGAGTGCGCCAGCATCCACAGATCTTGAATGGCGGGCGCGGTGCGCGCGTCGTCAAAGTCGCACAGCAAGGTGTGTTCGCCGGTCCACAAAATATTGCCGATGTGCATATCGCCATGACAACTGAGCCACGTTAAATCGGGTAAAGCGGCATAGCGCTGACGACAGACGTGCAGCACCGATTCAGCGACAGATTGATAACGGGTCAGCAAATGAGACGGAACCGTATTGGACTGCACGGTTTGTTGCAACGCCGGCAATGCAAACTGATCCACCGTGAGCACAGGGCGATGTCGAAACGAAAAATGTTCAGCGGCCGCATGCAAACGCCCAATCGTACGCCCAATGATTTCCAGCTGAGTATCGTCACTGGTGTCGAGCGCACGGCCGCCGCGCTGCGGATAGACCGCAAAATAGAAATCAGCGTGCGAAAACAGACTGCAACCATCGCGTTGCAGCGGTGCGATCACGTCGAGTTCGGCGGCTTGCAGATGCGCGATAAACGCGTGCTCTTCCTGGATCTGCGCCGCCGACCAACGCTGCGGGCGATAAAATTTGACGACAAAACGCTGTTTGTCGTCATCGCGAAACGCATACACGCGATTTTCGTAACTGTTGAGCGCCAACAAACTACCGTCGGCATAAAACCCGGCCGCTTCCAGTGCATTCAGAATTAAATCGGGCGTCAGTTGTTCGTATGGATGCGACATAGCGCTATAACTTGATCAGCGCCCAATCGCGCTTTTGCCATAAATAAATAAACACGGCAAATTGCACAATGCGATACGCAAATTGTGCGATCCAAATCGCGAAGAGCCCCATGCCGGCCACCGGGCCCAACCAATAGGCCAACGGTAAAAAGATCAGCCATTGAAAACCCAACGTTACAAACATGGTGATGCGTGTGGCGCCGGCGCCTTGCATCGCATTGAGCATCACTAACCCTAAAGCATCAAACGCCAGCCCAACGGCCACCAATCGCAATGGTGCAATACCAATATCGGCAATGGCTGGATCGGTAATGTAGGCGTGAATAATATCGGGCGCAAAAATCGTCATCGGCACCGCTAAAATAAACGCCGTGATCGAAGCTAGTTTTGCGACATCCCAGCCCCAAGCGTGCGCATCCGCGGCGTCTTTACGACCTAGTGCTTGCCCCACCAACGTCGCCGCCGAAATGCCGTAAGCAATACACGGCAACACCGCCACTAATGAAACGTTAATCAACACATTGGCGACGGCCAATTCACCGGTGCCAACACGGCCTACGATCCAAAACAGCATGGTGTAACCAAGCGCAAAAAAAACTTGCTGTAAACTCGCCGGTACTGACACACGCAAAATCGTCATCATGTCTTGGCGGGCGGGCAGGTGCGATAAAAAGCCATATTGCTTGGTATAACGCGACGCATACAGTGCGTACATCAAGGTGCCCAAATACAAGGAAATGGTGGTGCCTAAACCGGCACCAAACGTGCCTAACGCCGGTAAGCCAAAATGGCCAAAGATCAGCACGTAGTTTATACCGATATTGATCGTGTGCATGACCACCAAGGTCATGAAATAAAAACGCGTGAGTTTGACCGCACTCCAATACGCACGAAATGAAAAATTCATGCCCATGGCAGCGATGCCGGCAATGCGCGCTTGCAAATACGGCACACCTTCTTTGGCTACGGCCGGATCATCAGTCAGAAACGACACGATCCACGGCGCGCATAAAATTAGAATAACGGCCAGTGGAATCGCCGTCATCGCAATCATTAACAAGGAACCGTTGAGCGGATGCGCCGCGATGTTCGTGTTGCCTTCGCCAACGCGACGCGCGACCAGTGCTTGCACCCCTGCGGACAACCCTAAAAAAGCGGCCGCCAACAGCCAATTGGTGTAGCTGGTTATGCCGACCGCGGCAACGGCAGCAGGCCCCAAACGTCCGACCATATACATGTCGACAAGATTCAGCAGATTTTGTGACATCATGCCGCCGAGTACCGGCAACGTGAGCACGAGAATTTCTTTGGAGCGTTGTTTGTTTAGCACAGTGGCAATACGACGAGTGAAGTGCCGGAATTGTAGCGGGTTTCGCGACGGCCTGCGGACGATGTTGTCAGTTGTCAGTTGTCAGTTGTCAGTTGTCAGTTGTCAGTTGTCAGTTG
>JAYSCL010000045.1:8705-33718 GCA_041914905.1 Enterobacterales bacterium | reverse complement strand
CGTGAAGGTCGACGGCAATTGTTCGCGGCACAAGTGCTAATTCAACGTTGGCAGCACGATCCGACGTTGCCATTGAACCGTACTGACGCTGCATCGTTAATCGCCGCGCTTGATGCACTGCTGTCTCGCCATCGCTCGCTATTCGGCGCCGACGGCAGCTATTTGCTGAATAATTCATTGGCGCTCGTTGCTGGCTTTGCTCGCTATGAAGCGGCGCGCGATCACGTGACAAACGTGTT
This sequence comes from Enterobacterales bacterium, assembly GCA_041914905.1. Classification (GTDB taxonomy): domain Bacteria; phylum Pseudomonadota; class Gammaproteobacteria; order Enterobacterales; family Permianibacteraceae; genus Permianibacter. The sequence continues at coordinate 33,479 of JAYSCL010000045.1, read as the reverse complement.
GAACAATCAGTTCGTGTCGTTGGCCACTGATATGACGCCTAACCCGTCGTCGCCACCACTGCGGCAGATCAATAAAGCCTGGGCGCGCGCAGCAGACATTGCAATGCAATGGATGCCAGAACGTTGTGCCGAGTTAACGCTCTGTGAATTATTGGCGGCCATACAAGCCAAAGCGTTGCCGATCACTCAGCGTTGCAGTGATTCATTGCTGATCCGCGCGCAAGACATGACAACAGAGCAGTTGCTGCACAGTTGTCAGCGTTTGTTGCCCATTGAGCAACACTTTCATCAACAACTGGTGACGCAACGTGAACAGTTACCTGGCGATCGCAACACGCATCTTGAAGTGATCATTTTCGATGACTGGAGCGAATACGACATCTATGCAACCGCGTTGTATCAAATCAGCAGCAATAACGGCGGCATGTATCTGGAAGGAAAACCCGAAAAAAACGGCAACCAAGCACGCTTTGTTAGCCATGAGGCCGATTGGCTGCGTCCGCAATTTGTGGTGTGGAATTTAGAGCATGAATATGTGCACTATCTCGATGGTCGTTTCAATGTGGCGGGCAATTATGAAGACAGCTTGCCATGGCCTTTGGTGTGGTGGCAGGAAGGTGTGGCCGAGTACTTTGCTAAGCAGGATGACAATGCCGAGGCATTGACCGCACAACAAAAGCGTCAGCTCAGCCTATCAACGATATTTTCAACACCGGTCGAACCGTGGGATGTTGAACGCGTGTACAAACTGGGCTATCTCGCGGCACGTTTCATGATTCAGCAACGACCCGAAGCGATGAAACAGTTGCGTGAATTATTGCGCGACAAAAAATTTGCCGAATACCAATCTCTGTTGCGTCACGTTGGCCAGCAATACGACGATGCTTTTCGGCAGTGGTGGCAAACACTGGCAACCCAAGCGACGACAACTGACACTCGCGCTGTATCGCCTTAACGGATGAAATTCATTTTGGTCGAGATCATTTTATGCTGAATTGGCAGGCGGCGTTGCACTGGTCCCCCGATCGTCACTGGCAACGCGTGGTGACGCTGGATGCGCACACCGGCGGCGAACCTTTGCGCATATTCTTGAGTGATTTTCCCACGGGTGACGATAATCGCATTTTGTCGCGTCGCCGTTTTGCGCGCGAACACGTTGACTATTTGCGCACGGCGACCATGTGGGAGCCGCGCGGTCACGCCGATATGTACGGTTGCGTTGTCACGCCACCGGAAAAAAGTGACGGGCATTTTGGTGTGTTGTTTTTGCATAACGAGGGTTACAGTTCAATGTGCGGTCACGGCATCATCGCTGTCATGACTGCGTTATTTGAAACCGGTGTATTGCCTGATTCGTTGCTTGATACGCCCATCAATATTGACGCACCGGCGGGTCGAATTGTTGCCACAGCACACCGCGAACAGGGGCGCATAGGTCGTGTCAGTTTCTTGAATGTGCCGTCATATGTTGTCGCGCAAGATGCCCGTGTTGATGTGCCGGGTTTAGGTGGCTTGCGTTATGATCTCGTGTTTGGTGGCGCTTATTACGCCTATGTTAATGCAAGCGATCTTGGATTGCGTTTACTCGACAGCGAATTTCGCGCCATCATTGACTGCGGTGTACGCATCAAACAAGCGGTGATGAACAGCACGTGCATCACGCATCCTGAACACGCTGATTTGAGCTTTTTATACGGCACTATTTTTGTTGCACCTGCATTGAATGCAGCACACCACAGCCGCAATGTTTGTGTGTTTGCCGATGGAGAGGTCGATCGCAGTCCAACGGGCACTGGCGTCGCGGGTCGTTGTGCACTGGCGTACGCACGGCAAGAAATTCGGTGCGGTGACGTCATGCGCATCGAAAGCATTGTGGGCAGCACTTTGGATGTGCGTGCAATGCGTGAAATTCATGTCGGTGATTTCAACGGCGTAGTGCCCGAAGTCAGTGGCCGCGCGCATTTAACCGGCCGCAATGAATTTTGGTTAGATCCGGATGATCCGTTCGTGCATGGCTTTTTACTGCGTTGAGGCTTGCTAACAATGATTTCACATTGGAACGAACAACGCATACGAGAAAAATTGCCCATGCCAACGGCAATCGCCGCGATGCGTGAAGCTTTTTTGGCGATCAGCGACGGCCGAGCCCGTGCACCGCAGCGGCACAACATTGCGTTGCTCAATGAACAATCACGCTTTCTCGTCATGCCGTCGTATATGGCGGGTAGCCGTTTTGCTTGCGTCAAAATCGTGTCGATTTGTCCACAAAACGTATCGCAAAACAAACCGACGATCATTGGCACATTGCAGGCGTTTGATGCTGAATCCGGCGAACTTGTCGCCACGTTTGATGCGGAGACGATCACGGCGTTACGCACAGGTGCCGCATCGGCGCTTGCCACCGACTGTTTGGCGCCAAGCCACGCACGCACGTTGGCTGTTTTTGGTTGTGGCGCCCAAGCCATGACGCAAGTAGAAGCCATCAATGTGGTGCGTCCTTTGTCGCGCTTAGTGGTGTTCGGTCGCGATGCGGCGCGTACGGCAGCATTTTGTCAGCACTGGCAACAACGTTTGGGAATTGATGTAGCGATTGGCACCGCCGCGCTATTGCGTGAAGCCGACATAATCGCCACGGCCACCACCAGTGCCACGCCATTATTTGCCGCCGACGCGCTGGCCAATTCAGTTCACATCAATGCGGTTGGCAGTTATGCCGTGCAACGCAGCGAACTACCACCAGCGTTATTGTCGTCTGCGACCGTTGTTGTGGATAGTCGCACGGCGAGCGCACATGAAGCCGGCGAAATTGCTCAAGCATTGCAGCAAGGGTATTTGGCCTCGCTCAGCGAGGTTGTTGAGTTAGGTGAGTGTTTAACTGCACCGCTGTTGCAAACGCGTCCTATAACGGTGTTCAAGTCGGTCGGACATGCGATGCAAGATCTGCTGTGTGTGCGCGTGTTGCTTGACGATGTTGTGCCGTAAACAGCTGTGCGTAGAGCGTGCATAATTATTTTTTAGGGAACACAAAAACATGACCGGTAACCCGCCCAATCGCAATCGCTTTGGTGTGAGCTTTTATGTCGCCAACACGATGGAAATATTCGAACGGCTGGCGTGGTACGGATTTTTCGCCGTTTCATCGGTGTACATGACCAGTCCGATCGCTCAAGGCGGTTTAGGTTTTACCGATCAGCAACGCGGTTTGCTGCAAGGGTTGATCCCGTTTTTGCTGTATTTGTTACCTGCGTTCACGGGCGCGCTGGGTGATCGGTATGGGTACAAACGCATGTTTCTGATCGCCTTTATGATCTTGTCGCCAGCGTATTTCCTATTAGGTCAGGCGAAATCATTTTCGGTGTTCACGCTGGTGTTTATTGCCGTTGCAATCGGTGCCGCCATTTTCAAGCCGTTGGTCGTCGCCACCGTCAGTCGCAGCACCGATGACAGCAATCGTGGTTTCGGGTTTGGTGTGTTCTATGTGATGGTCAATGTCGGCGGCTTTGTTGGGCCGATTGTGGCCGGCGCTATGCGCGCAATCAGCTGGGATTGGGTATTTGTGATGGCGTCTGTTTGGATTGCCATCAATTTTATTCCGGTGCTGTTTTTTTACCGCGATCCGGTTGATGTGTCAGCGTCGACGCGGCACACGCGCTCCTTGCATTTGGTTTTGCAGGATCTGGCATCTGTGCTCGGCAACACTCGATTTATCTTACTGATGTTGCCCTTGCTGTTGGCCGTGATGCTGACGAATGTGTGGTTAGCTTGGCAATACGTCGTGGCATTTGCGGTGTTGTGGTGCGGCCTGAATTGGCTGTGGAGCTACGTCGTCAGCACGGCGCAAATGACGGCACACCGCTCCGTGTGGTATCGCCAACGCATTCTGATCAGCAATCGCCCCTTCTTGTTGTATTTGCTGATTATGGCGTTTTATTGGGCGATCTATAACCAGCTTTTTATCACCTTGCCACTGTATGTTCGCGACTTTGTGGATACGTCAGATGTGGTGCACGGTCTGCGTCATCTTAGTCCTGCACTGGCCGAGCAAATGGCATCGGTGAACGTCACGCAATTGCTCGAAGCCTTAAAGCAAATCAATGCTCAGCCCATTGCTAATGGTGAACCGCTGCCTTTGCGCGACATTCAATTGCAATTGGTGCATCACAAAGTCATGGTTCCGCTCAATGAAATTGCGCCCTTGTTGGTTCAAACACAGGCAGAGGCGACGCTTATTCAACTGGCATCAAAATGGGCACATCACTATCGCCAAATCAATCCGGAATATTTGCTGGCCTTTAATTTCGGCTGCATTTTAGTGTTTCAACTGATCGTCAGTCAGCTTGTGCAATATCGACGCGCAGTGTTGGTTCTCGTCAGCGGTACATTGGTGGCGGCCGGCAGTTTTGTGTTGGCGGCCGGGGCTGATCAGGCGGCGTTGGGTGGCAGTATTATTGTTGGCGCCATCGTATTGTTTTCAATTGGTGAAATGTTAACGTCGCCCAAAAGCCAAGACTATATCGCCGGCATCATGCCGAAGGCTCAAGCCGCGATGTATATGGGATATTATTTTGTGTCCATGGCCCTGGGTTTTTTGCTGGGGGGCATTTTGTCGGGATGGGCGTATCAACAGTGGGCGCGAGAAGCCAATAAACCCCAATGGATGTGGTTGCTGTTCAGTGCCATTGGCATCGTCACGGCGTTAGCCTTGCTGTGGTTCAACCGTTATGCCGCCCAACATTTGGAGCAACAAGAGCATGAATAAAAACGTCCATGCGCTGCGTCGTCAGCGATTGCAAAAACGTCTGCAGCAAGAGGCTTGCGATGGCATGTTGATCAGCACGTTGGCCAATGTGCGGTATTTAAGTGGCTTTGCCAACAATGAGGCGATGGTTGCTTTTTTGCTGATCACACCGCGCGACAATGTGTTGATCACAGACTATCGTTTTGCCGAGCAGGCGCAGTCCGATTGCGCCGGGCTCATCGTCCACGTTCGTGATCGCAAAAAGGAGTCGTTGGCGCAAGCTCTAGCGCGTTGGTCTGGTGAATTGTCGATCGCGCAGTTAGCGATTGAAACCGATGGTTTAAGTTATGCGACGATCAGCGATTGGCAGCAATCGTTGAACGGCGTGTCATTGCGCGCTGGTGATGGCTGGATCGAACACTTGCGGCGCATCAAAGACGACGACGAAATCGACGCGATTCGCGCGGCAGCGCAGATCGGTGATCGTTGTTTTGAACACTGGCTGACGCTGGTGCACGCAGGAAAAAGCGAACGCGAATTAGCGGTCGAGCTTGAATACTTGCTAATGAAGTCGGGTTCGGAGGGCGTCGCATTTCCGACGATTTTGGTTTCGGGTGCGCGCACGGCGATGCCGCATGGAACACCGTCGGACAAAATCATTGCGCCAGGTGATTGGGTTACCGTCGATTTTGGTGCCGTGGTCAATGGTTATCGCTCTGACATGACGCGCAGCTTTGTCGTCGGTAAAGCCAGCGCTGAACAGCGCGCACTGTATGCAACGGTTTTGCAGGCACAAGAGGTGGGCATTGCTGCTGTGAAAGCCGGCGTTGCAGGGTATGAACCGTATCAACAAGTGCGAGCCGTGTTAAACAACAGCGACTATGCGCGTTTCGCCGGCGAAGGCTTGGGGCATTGCGTTGGTTTGAGTTTGCATGAGCGCCCTTTTTTGGATCAAAACTGCGACGAGATTCTGCAAGAAAATTACGTGCTGACGATTGAGCCCGGTATCTATATTCCGGGCATCGGCGGTGTGCGAATCGAAGATGATTTACGTGTAACGACGCACGGAGCCGAAGTGTTGACACGATCGCCGAAGCAATTATTGGAGCTGTGACGGCTAAAAAAGCAGAAGATAACAGAAATACGAAGTGCACGATGTTGCACTAAGCGCGCGCTGAGATTTCTGTCTGGTCAATGTTGGGTTTACTGATTTTTCTTCGTGTTGAAGTTGGTTTTTTTCTTTAACCATTGCCAATATATGGCATGGCATTTACGTAACAACCGCTGCCGCTTTCAGTGTGTCTTTACTTAGCAATTGTTGTGCGTGGGGGGCGGGCATTGGTGCGCCAAAATAATAGCCTTGGCCAAATTCGATTTGCAGATTGGTCAATAGCTCGACTTGTGCCGCTTCTTCAACGCCTTCGGCGACGAGTGTCAGCCCCAGCTTGCGTGTCAGCAGTCGAATGCCTTCCAGCAGATCGATGCTTTTGTCTTGGGCATTTAAGCGTTTGACAAAGGCGCGATCAATTTTGACGGTGTCGAGCGGAAACTGATGCAGATAATTCAGTGAAGAATAGCCGGTGCCAAAATCGTCCAGCAGAATTTCGATGCGCATCTTTTGCAGCTCCTGCAAAAACGCCTGCGCTGATTCAAAATTGTGAATCAAAATGCTTTCGGTGATTTCCAGCTTTAATGATTCCGGTGCTAACGAGAAGCTATCAAGAATGGTTTGCACTTGCTGTAGAAACAGCCGCTGTGCTAACTGACGGCCTGACAAGTTGACCGAAATAGCGAGTTGCGGATTGTGAAAATCGGTTTGCCATTGCCGAGTTTGTTTGACGGATTCACGTAACACAAATAAACCGATGTCGTTAATAAGACCGGTTTCCTCCGCCAGCGGAATAAACTGGGCGGGGCTGACCATGCCGAGCGTCGGGTGTTGCCAGCGTGCCAATGCTTCAAAGGCTCGAATGCGCTGTGTGCGCAGGTCAACAACCGGTTGGTAGTAAATCAGTATTTCATTGCGTGCAATCGCATGACGCAGATCGGCTTCCAACTTTAATCGTTGCACGGCCGATTCGTGCATGCCCGGATCAAAAATACAAAATCGATTTTTGCCATTGGCTTTGGCTTGATACATCGCAGCATCGGCATCGCGCAAGCAGGCTTCGGGGGTTTGATAAGCAAAATTGCTGAGTGTGATGCCAATGCTGGCACTGGTGAACACTTGATGTTCATCGAGCATATAGGCCTGCTGCGCTTTTTTTAGCACGCGTTCGGCAATCAAAATAACATCGTTCAAATCGTGAATATCATCGAGCAGAATGCAAAATTCATCACCACCCAAACGCGCCACGGTGTCGCCGGGACGCACGCATTGCAACAATCGGCCACTGACTTCGCACAGCAGTTGATCGCCGAGCAAATGGCCGAGACTGTCATTGATGACTTTGAAGCGGTCGAGGTCGAGAAATAATAGCGCGAAGCTCAACGTCTTATGGCGTTGATGACGTTTAATCGCTTGTTGCAGACGCTCGGTCAACAACGCGCGATTGGGCAAGCCGGTGAGCGCATCATGATGGGCATCGTGAGCCAATTTTTCGCTGATTTGTTTGCGTTGCAGTAAGAGCTGTTCCAGCATCGCATTGGTTTCCGCCAATGCTTGTGTGCGCTCCATCAAACGAAATTCGTTTTGTTTGCGGTCGACGGCGGTGGCGATGTGTTTGGACACAAATTGCAGCAGCTTGCGATCGCTGGCCCGGTAATGTTTGCTGTCGTCATACGTTTGCACGGCCATGACGCCCAGCATCCGTTTACCCAACTTTAATGGCACACCGAGCCATTCAATGCAATCGGCGCCGTTGTTGCCGATCTCGCCCGAGATCTCAAGCAGATTCAGCGCCTCTTGATTGACAAACAGTGGTTCTCCGGTACGCAGCACCATATTGGTTAGCGTTCCGCGCATTTCAGTGATTGGAATGTTCTGCAATTGTTTGATGTCGATGTCTTCGTCAACCGCATCCGCGTAGTAAACAAAGCTGACGCGTTGACGGGCTTCATCATACAAGGCGATAAAGAAATTTTCGGCATACATCAGCTCACGCATGATCGCGTGCAGCTTTTCCATAAACTCAGACATCGATAAATCGGCGCCGCTGACATCGGCGATATGATAGAGCGCTGACTGCAACTGCGCGCTATAGCGACGGCGTTTGGCAATCCGTTCCAAGCGTTGCGCACGCTTTTTCCACGCCTGCAAATCATCAGCGAGTTTACCCGGATCGGAAGACGGTGGTGCCACGAAGCGCCTTGACTAAACTTTTCTCGAATGGATTCAAGTGTAGGAAAGAATTGGGAAAAGGGTGGGGCGGGTTAAGGTGGTGTGCGGGTGTTCATGGGATGGTGATTCCAGGCTAAGTCGACCTACAGGCTGTCGCCTCGGCATCATTGGTTCACCACGTGGTCGTTACGCTTCGGTATTTGTCACACCAAAAAACTTCAGAATTTCGTCTTTTTGATGCATCGCATCGTTATAGCCCAACTTGATCAGCTCTTGCGTGTACGATTTTTCAAACAGCAAATAACTCAGAATGGAGGAGCCAGTTTTGCGGGAAATACCAATGCGCGCAAAAAAGAACCGCACGGTGCGCGGCAAGCTGCGTGCATGTTTACCTGACAATGGCGCCAGATCTTCGCTGGGGGCAATGACAAGCGTTTCGACAGGGCGCAATGGGATGCCGCGTTCTTTCAACAAGTCAGGTCCGATTTTGGTGATGGTATTGTTGATGCGTTGCAGGCGTTCCATGTCGGAATCAAGACTGTCGACAAAGACGCTGTCGAGCACATGACCGGCCACTTCAGCCAGCGTTGGAAAGCTTTTGGCGACCACGCGTTTGCGGTCTTCTTGCTTGACGGCATCCACACCGACAATCAGTACTTTGTCGGCGCCCAAATGCAGGGCAGGGCTGATGGGTGCCAGAAAACGCACCATCCCATCGCCGAAATATTCGCGGTTTAATCGCACGGGCGGAAACACCAGCGGAATCGCGCTGGACGCCATCAGGTGATCGAGTTGCAATTTGGCGCGGGCACCAGCACGGCGATAACGGTGCCAGGTTTCGACTTCGGGTTGCGCTTCAAAAAAGCTGACCGACTCACCCGAGTTATAACCGGAACACGTGACCGACACGGCATACAAATCGCCTTTGTTGATCGACGTCGCGATCTCGGCAAATGGCACGACTTGTGACAGCAGTTCACGCAAGGGGGTGTTGTCGAGCAGGCTCAACGGTTGTTGCGGTCGATTGCGCGAACGAAACAGCGCGCCGATCCAGCGCAAGGAATTTACCGTCATGCCCCAGAAATCGGCGCGATAAATATGGCCAGTTTGAAAATTGGCCCACACATGTTCCAGACGCCGCATACCTATTTTGAAGCGCGACGCATAACAGGCCAACACAGTGGCATTAATGGCGCCGGCTGAGGTGCCACAAATTATCGGAAAGGGAATCGCTTTTTGGTGAGGTAAAAGCTCGGCAATGGCTTTGAGCACGCCCACTTGATACGCCGCGCGAGCGCCACCACCGGAAAGGACCAGGGCAATACGAGCCGTTTTATCCGTCATGTTGTTGCTTTTTCGTCCAGCTGTTGTCGCATGTCCACTGCATTAAAGAATAGCAGTGTTGATCTGTTTCGATTGGTCTGACCCCGAGAAATCGTTAAGCTTCTGTCACTTTTCCTGCCGTGGTATTTGCTGTGATGAAGACATCGCCAACCGTCGTTGTGATTGGCGCCGGTATCGTCGGTTTGTCGACGGCGTATTATCTGCAACAACGTGGATTTGCCGTCACCGTGTTGGATGCCAAGGGCCCCGCTGGCGAAACTTCATTTGGTAACGCCGGTTCGGTGTCGGTGGCGAGTATTTTTCCGCAAGCAACCCCGGGTATCAGCAAGAAAGCGCTGCAGATGATGTTGGATCCGCTTTCACCGCTGAAAGTGAACTGGCGTCGTCCGGCTACCGTGCTGCCTTGGTTGCTGCAATTTTGGCAGGCTGCCAAATGGTCACGTGTGCGCACAATTGTCGCCGCGCTGGCCGCGCTGAATCGTGATGCTGGAGTGTGCTGGCAACAAATGGCGGCCGATATTCAGGCTCAACATCTCGTGCACGCAACCGGCTTGTTGCATGTGTACAGTAAACGCCAACATTTTGATGACGATGCTTGGCAACGCGAATGGATGCGAGCACACGGTTTTCGCTTCGATGTGCTCGATCGCGCAGGACTGCTGCAGCTCGAACCGCATTTGGCGCCGCAATTTGAATGTGGATTATTGGAAACGGATTCGCTCGCCGTTTCTGATCCTGGTGAGTTTTGTCAGCGCTTGGCCAGCGTCATACAACAACGCGGTGCTACGCTGGTACAGGCAACGGCCTCGCGCATTGAACCGCATCATGATCGGTATGCGGTGGCCAGCGATCACGGTTGGTTTTACGGCGATCGCATTGTGCTCGCTGCCGGTGTCTGGACAAACCGCTTGCTGGCGCCTTTCTCGATTCAATTACCGATGATCCCCGGCCGTGGGTATCACCTGATGTACGAACACGATGACGTGACGGTAAATCGTCCAGTGCTGTGGTGTGAGCGTTATATGGTGCTGACGCCCATGCAAAAAGGTTTGCGCATGACCAGCATCAAAGAGTTGACGTCACTCGACAGTGATCCGCGTTTTGGTTTTATTCGACGCTTACGTGAAGAAGCGCAAAAAGTTTTTCCGACCAAATCTTTTGTGGTGCGCAGCGAATGGATGGGAAACCGCCCGTGTACGCCTGATTCGTTACCGGTGATCGATCAAATACCTGATCACCAAATTTTTGTTGCGGCAGGTCACGGACATTTGGGTCTGACACAGGGGCCAGTGACCGGCAAACTACTGGCACAAAAAATTTGTGGTGAAACGACGGACATTGATTTGAGTCCTTTCAAAATCGATCGCCGTGGTCGCATTTGACTCGTAAATGTTTGCCTTCAATACTGTTGGTTTGCCATCAACGCCGTGCAAACGGCGCTGCCACAACCGAGCAAGCGATGCCCGATCCATTGACCCATCACGGTCGCCCAGCAGGCGCCGATAGCGATAGCCCCAAACGTGAGCCGTTGAAACGCAGCAACAGTGTCAGACGACTCGATCGCCGAGTGTTGGCCGACATCGTTGCCAGCGGTGAACCGCACGAAGCCAGGTTGGCCAAGCGCGAATTGACGGTTCGCCATGACATGGAAACCATCAGCCAACGCCAAACCCAGGTGGGTCAAGATCACGGGGCTGCCGCCGCACAGATTGCCGCGACGCATCCCATCAGCCCGGTTGGCGTTGACGCGATGCGTTACTCGCAAAGCTTGGCTGAGGAAGCGTTTGACAGAGCGAATAAACGCTCGGCATTTCCGGTGTTTGGCGCCAAAACAACGCCTGATGTGATTGGCGTTTCTGAGAAACACGGCAGAATTGGTGTCGGCTTTTCGGGACATCGCGAGGCGTTTCCCAAAGAAGGTATGGCGCTCGCGGCAGAAATGCTCGACGTTCAGGCGCAGTATGCTGGTAAAACGGCGCATTGGAGTGGCCAACTCACACCAGTGCCGTTTGCCCCCATCATCACTGAATCCCAGTTGGTTCCAACCAAAGGCACGATTTGCGCTGCCACGCGTTCAACGGCGGCGACATTGTCGCCAATGGAAGGCGCTCCGCGTGAAATGCCACGCGATGCGTTTTCGGAACGCGATGCGCTGTTGGAAGCACAGAGTCAGAGTTTCACTGGGCGCAAAGTCAAACCGCACCGCTCCACGACAGCTCATATTGACGCAATCGGTGCGAGTGAACTAACCGATCCGGTGCTCAAACGCAGCAGCAGTTTGCAACACATTATGGAATCCTGTGACGTGTGCAAAGCCGAATTCAAAGACTTGGAAAGTCGACGAGGTGGCTCAAAATGAGATCGCTATCTGGCGCCGTTTTCAGGAAGACGCCACTCGGCTTGCGTGTTGGTTTTGTCGATGCCGTGCACGCTAAACAAACCTGATACAACTTAATCCGCACGCTGATGAAGACCGTCTTGGCGTCAGGCCACACACAATCAAAAATAATCCTTGTGCATTTTTCGTCGTTGCATTTGTCCCGTACTAGCGGAAATTTCCGCTAAAGTATCGCGACACTCACCGCAGTTCGGGACAACTCCCTTATGAGTACAACACCATCCAGTGATAGCGCTAACACACTGCACAGCGCTGGACGCAGCCGCGTCAGTTTTGAACGCTTGCGCGAGCGCACCGACGAACTGGAATTGCTGACTTCTGGTTTGGCGTTATACGCGCTCATCAGTTTGCCCAGCTGGTTATGGAATCTTCAGGAAGCCTACTATTTACGCATGCCAGTGAGCGTGTTGGCGGCGGTGGTGATGGCGCTGCCCGTGATCACGGGCATGTGTTACGTGATGGCGGCGCTGTTTCTAATGCATTTGGGCGTGCGCGCGCACTGGGTTGGTTTAATTGGTTTACATGCCGTTTTTCCGGATGGTATTCGTTGGGAGCGACTGCCTGGTATCGGTCCCATTACGCTCAAAAGACTGCAAGCCCGCACACCCGATTTAGAGCGCGGTATTGCGCGCGCCGATCGCGTTGCCTCGACCTTGTTTTCACTGATTACCTTCACCGCCATTGGCATTGGCATGACTGGGGTGTGGACAACACTGCTGTTTGTGATTGGTGGTTTGTATGGCAACGAATTAGGTGGCACCAACAAATTCATCAATCTTGCTATGGAAGTGGTCATTGGCGGCTTTTTTTTCGCGCCAATAGCTCGGTGGTTACTCGACGGTGTGATGGCGCGCCGTGTTCCTGTGCTGGCCACCAACCGGTTTTTTATCGCAATCGTGCGTCTGATCCATTTTATCGAGCGTTTGTTCATGCCCACTCGCTTGATGGCGCTGACCCGGCTTACGTTGCAAAGCCAATTGTTGCCACGGGCTTTTTTTGCTGTTTTTCTTACCGTGGTTATTCTCATCGCACAACTGGGTAGTGCAATGCAAGGCCGGCGCGGTTTTGACGATTTATTTCGCAGTCAAACCTACATCACGAATTCCGATTTAACCGGCGGACATTTAAGTCGCTTTTACGAAACCCAACGTATTCCAGGTGATCGTGTGATGACCGGTCCGATCATTCCGGCTCCGGTAATCGAGCAATCGTGGTTGCCGGTTTTATTGCCGTACATTGCGTTACGCGACGATCCGGTTTTAAAAGGGCGTTGTGCCGCGCGCTTGCCTCCGGCCAAGCAAAACACCAATTTTGAAACCCGAGACAGTGATGTTGAAGCGATGCAGCGCGAAAGGGCTGCTGATGAACGCATGCAACACGCGTCGGTTTGTATGCGCACACTGTGGGAAGTGCGTCTTGATAGTGTGCTGCAATCGTTGGACGAATTTTATGTAGCCGAACGCAGCGATTTAGGCATGCGTGGTTTAATGGGCTATGTGCCGCTCAACGGTTTGCGCCCCGGTCGTCATCAACTTGAAGTGATCTATCGCATCAAACCGGAACAAGACAACATCAAAGAAGATTATGTTCCGCGCCGTACTCGCTTCGTGGTTCCGTTTTTGTGGTCGCCCGATGCGGCGGCAGAGCCGGGGCGAGTTGGCGTGCAATAGTTGTGCTTGGGGGCGCTTTTTAAAGTCTTCGAAACGTACACACGCGCAACGGTATTTGCCTGATCCACAATACGTTTATTCCCCCAACGTTTGATTTAACACGGCCGCCAAACGAAAACCGGCTTTCGCCAATTGCAGCTCCGCCACCTCAGCGGCTTTTTTATGGTAGTCATCGCTTAAAATAAACGCATCGCGATCGCGTGTCAGCGTGCAGCTGAATTCCGGCAGGTTGCCGTAGCCAAATTGTTTTGCCAATTCAAAACTGTCGGCCTGCCATTGCACCGTTGTTCCGGTGGTCCACTCATCGTGGTTGTCGCGATATTTTTGCAACAATCGCTTCGCAAAGGCCTCGCTGCGTTCACCTTTGGCGGCCATTTCGGGGGCGATATCGTCCCAATATTTGTGCAGATTCTCGATGGTTTTACGCTCGCCGCGAGCGAGCACAACAAACAATTGATTGCCACCACGGTCGTTATGATCGGCGGCATGAAACGGTTGATGCAAATCGCCGATCATATGTGCAATAAACAGCAGTGCACGCCGGCGTTGTGCGTTGTCCAGTTTTTTATTGGCCAGCACCGTCAGCTGTTGCCGCAATTGCACCGATAAACACTGATCGTCGCGGCAATAGTCGGCGATATTGTTTTGCTTGGCACACACCGGTCGATTGTCGTAATGCCATTTCGCATACGGTTCGCCCAATTGTTTGCGCTCGCGATCCATCCAGGTGGTGGCGCTCGCCAATGTCATGTCGCCGAGTAATTTTTTGACATGACGATCGACCTCTGGCTCCAGCAACCGTTGCGCGAGCAATCCGGTTACCCGATGTCCATCGGCATCCCAGGCCCACGCCGGTAACGCCAACATCACCATAAACACCATTATTGTTCGTAACACCACTTTTACCACCTTTCATTCACCGGACGTTATTATGCCTTTGGGAGTGGCATTTTTTCATACGCGTTATCGACGTAAAAAACGGATGTCGCTTTTGCCATCAGTCGCTAGCCGGATACTGGTAATACCAACGATCAGTGTTTCAGCCAAACGACGGCAAAATAACGCCACAAATGCGTTTGCCGATAGCCTGAACTTTCGACAGAATAGGGCGGTTTAAGGGCGTTGCTTGACGGTGCTGTGGCACTTGCATCACGCATAACAAAAAAAGGATAACGTGATGCCATCGATCATCACACTGTTGCCGCCAGTCTTGGCGATTGCGATTGCGTTGTGGAAACGTGAAGTCATTCTGGCGTTGTTAGTGTCACTGTTCAGTGCAGAATTGATTTTGTTGCATGGCAATGGATTGTTGGCTTTCCCGGCCACCTTGGAACGCATTGTTGCCGTGTTCAATGATGCGGGTAATACGCGAGTGTTGATCTTCAGTTTGCTGATCGGCGCGCTCATCGCATTGGTGCGCGATTCGGGCGGTGTCAGCGCTGTTGTGACGTGGCTGGAAAGAAAAGGCTGGGCCGATTCGCCACGCAAAAGCAGTTTTCTCGCCATTGGTGTCAGCGTGTTGTTGTTCATTGAATCAACCTTGTCGATCTTCACCAGTGCCTTGGTGGCGGTTGGCTTGTTCGATAAATACAAAATGAGCCGCGCCCGTTTGGCCTATTTTGTCGACTCAACGTGCCCCACCGTAAAAACCGTGTTGCCGCTGAATGCGTGGGGCGCCATGTTGCTTGGCTTGCTCGCACCGTTTGCGTTTGCTGAACCGGCCGAGGTGTTGGTGCGCTCGATTCCACTGAATTTTTATAGCTGGTTGACCATCGCCTTTGTGTTGTACACGGCATGGAGCGGTCGCGTGTTCGGCCCCATGCGCGAATCCGAATCGCGTGTAGCCGTGCAAAACGAGGTCACGGCGCCCGCCACTAAAAAACGCTTTTTTGTTCTGCCAATGCTGATGTTGGTCGGCGGCATGGTTGGTTTTATGTGGTACACCGGCAACGGCGATGTGTTGAAAGGCAGCTCATCCAAAGCCGTGTTGTGGGCGGTGATGTTGGCCATTTTGCTGTCATATACTCTGCTGCGCAGTCATGGCATTAAAAAACATCGCGAATTGGTTAAAATCAGTTTTCAAGGCATGTCGGATTTGCTCGCGATGGTGACGTTGGTGTTGTTGGCCATTGCGTTGGGCTCGGCGCTAAAAGAACTGGGCACCGCCAAAGTGATCACGTCGATTGTGGGTGATTTTTTACCGGTCTGGCTGGTGGCGCCGATGGTGTTTTTATCGGGTTGCTTTATTTCATTTGCCACCGGCACCTCATGGGGCACCTTTGCGATCATGATGCCGATCGCGATGCCGTTCGCGTTTGCGTTTAATATTCCTCCTGAATTTATTCTATCTGCCGTCATCGGCGGTGGTGTGTTTGGTGACCATTGTTCCGGTATTTCTGATACGGCTATTTTGTCGTCGTTGGCATCGGGTTGCGATCACTACGAGCATGTGCAAACGCAATTGCCGTATGCATTTGTCGCGGCGGGTGCGTCGTTGGTACTGTATGTTGTCGCTGGACTGGTGTTTTTATAATTGCGTTTAACAACTTTTGTTCTCCCCAATTCGTTCCTCACCAAGGTGAGGAGAGAACGCTTTTTTTCCTCTCCCTTCAAGGGAGAGGGTAGGGTGAGGAATGGTTTTCCCCTTGTCGCCATTTTTATCATTGGCTTTGGTTTATGCGCCTGCACAATTTCGCCGCTGGCCGAGCAACTCGCCGCTGCCAAACGCGCTACACCACCCACGGAGCAAGGCGAATTTTTACCCGCTGACTGGGTCGATCTGGCTACGCTCGATAGCCAAATTCGTTTTGACGTGCGTTATGCCACCGCAAACAATTTTCTGCAGTTTCCGGTCTACACCAGCACGCGAATGCTGTTGCAAAGGCCGGCTGCCGAGGCGTTACAACGCGCCGCACAGCGCTTAAAAGAACAAGGTTATGGTCTATTGGTGCACGATGCCTATCGTCCCTGGTTTATCACAAAGCTGATGTGGGAGATAACACCGGCCGATAAACATGACTTCGTTGCCGATCCGACCAAGGGCTCGCGCCACAATCGTGGTTGCGCCATCGATCTGAGTTTGTATGATTTAAGTAATGGTCAAGTCATTGCGATGCCATCGGACTACGATGAGTTTTCCGAACGAGCATCACCACATTACAACGGAGGCAGTGCTGAAGCGCGCGCTCATCGTGACCGCCTGCGCGCCGCGATGGAAGCCGAAGGCTTTTCAGTGTACCCCGAAGAATGGTGGCACTTTGATTACAAAGACTGGCGTCGTTATGCCATTCAAAACATCGCGGCCGATGCCATTAAATAATGGGCGCGGTTCAGCTCACTGCAACAAAATTGGATAAAACATGAAACTCAGTGGTTTTCACTATCATCACAACGAATTGCGTGTTGATGGTTTGCCTTTGCAAACGATTGCTGCGCAGTTCGGTACACCAACCTATGTCTATTCCGGCGCTGCAATCACCTCACGTTTGCAACAGATTCAACAAGCCATGGCCGGTTTACCGGTGCAGATCTGTTATGCCGTCAAAGCCAACAGCAATTTGGCCGTGCTGCAAATGATCGGACAGCAGGGGGCGGGTGCCGATATCGTGTCTGAAGGTGAGTTACGGCGTGCACTTAAAGCTGGTATCGCGGCCAATCGTGTGGTTTTTTCGGGGGTTGGCAAAACCGAAAGCGAAATGCGTTTTGCATTAACGGCTGGCATCAAACAATTTAATATCGAATCGCGCAATGAAATGGAATTGCTCGCGGCGGTGGCAAAATCCATGGGCGTCGTTGCGCGCGCCACCATTCGGGTAAATCCTGATGTTGACGCGCTAACGCATAAAAAAATCTCGACGGGAAAAAGCGAAAACAAATTTGGTATTCCGTTGCATGAGGCGCCCGCGTTGTTTGCTCGCGCGGCACAGTTGCCGTCGCTGCATCTGCGTGGGTTGCATGTGCACATTGGTTCCCAGATCTTGCAAACGCAGCCCTACGCACAAACGATGCAACGCATTGCAGAAATGGTGGCAACCTTGCGTGATCACGGTCACACGATCGACACCGTTGATTTGGGCGGTGGTATTGGTGTTCCGTATCACACCGAGCATGGCGAAGAGTTTCCACTTAACGACTATGCCGCGTTAATCCGTGAACATATTGCACCGCTGAACACACAGATCATTTTGGAACCGGGCCGTTATCTCGTTGCGAATGCCGGTGTGTTGTTGACCAAAACATTGTTTATCAAACAAGGCCAAGATCGCCAATTTGCCGTGCTCGATGCCGCGATGAACGATTTGCTGCGTCCCAGCATGTACGATGCCTGGCACGATATTTTACCGGTGATCAAAAATAGCAACACTCAACAACGTTACGACGTGGTGGGACCGGTGTGTGAAACCGGCGATACATTTGCGATCGATCGCGATATTCCCGCTCTTCAGCAAGACGATTTAGTCGCCATCATGAGCGCTGGCGCTTATGGTTCCAGCATGTCATCGACCTACAACTCTCGACCTTTAGCTGCGGAAGTGTTGGTCATCAATGGCGAAGCCAAACTCGTTCGCCGTCGACAAAGCTACGATGAAATGTGGGCGCAGGAACAGTTACTTTAACACGAGACAAACTATGAATCGTCGTCAACTTGCTCAAATACTTTTATTATCGGGCCTTAGCAGCGCGTCATTGGCGGCAGAGAGAAAGACGGATAAATCGCGCAGCACCAGCGCCCTTATCAAACCCAAAAAATTGAATCCCGGCGATACCGTCGGTTTGGTGTTGCCGGCATCGATGGCGTTTGAGCAACACAAAATTGACATCGCGATTGCACAAGTCGAAGCACTCGGTTTCAAAACTAAATTGGGCAAATACGCGCGCGAGCGCAACGGCTATTTCGCGGGTACCGATGCACAACGTGCGCACGATATTAACGCGATGTTTGCTGATGACGACGTTGACGCGATTTTTTGTTACAGCGGCGGTTGGGGCTCACCACGATTGTTACCGCTGATTGATTTTGATGTAATCAAACGCAACCCCAAGATCTTTTTAGGTTATAGCGATATCACCGCGCTTTTAAACGCCATTCATCAGAAAACCGGCCTCGTGACCTTTCATGGTCCCGTTATGGCGCAGCGTTTAAGCAGCTGGACGGTTGATAATTTGCGTCGTGTGTTAATGCAAACCGACGCCGTTGGCGAGCTGTCCTCACCACCAAAACCCGATAACGAGCTGGTCAATCGCGACTTCTGGACGCAAACGATTCGTGGCGGCAAGGCTACCGGTAAATTGGTCGGCGGCAATTTAAGTTTGGTTGCTGCGCTATGCGGCACGCCTTGGCAAATTAACAGCCAAGACGCGATCGTTCTGCTCGAAGATATTGACGAAGATCCCTACCGTGTCGATCGCATGTTGACCCAATGCGCGCAAGCCGGTTTGTTCGATAAAGCCGCGGGCGTCGTGTTTGGCTTTTGTACCGACTGCAAAGTCGATGGTCCCAGTTTTTCCTTGGAAGATGTATTGAAAGATCGCTTCGCTACCTTGAACATCCCATGCTTCAGTGGCTTTGCATTTGGCCATATCAAGGAGATGCACACGTTGCCGATCGGCATAAGCGCCAGTTTGGATGCCGAAGAGGGGGTGATTATTTGCAAAGAGTCTGCGGTAAAGTGATGGCTGTTTGCTTGCGAGCGAAGGTGAAAATAGGTGGTACTTTAAATTAAAAACTCGGTGAGACAATGTTGCAAGGTAGAATCACAATTTTTTTAACATGGCCATTTATCACATTTCTTGCATTACTTTTGATAAATGATTGCTTCCTGAAGGCTGCCTATCCCGGATGGATAACAGGAAAGCTTTCAGATTTTTCAGGCATTGCCATCATATGTTTGTTATCTTTATCTTTTTTTAGTATTCATCGATTTGCGATATATGCTGTCATATCAGGATTCTTTTTCTGGTGGAAAAGTCCGCTTTCCGACGTTTTCATTGAAATGATCAATTCAAACCTGCCTTTTCAGATAGGAAGGGTTGTAGATTACACTGATCTTTTTTCACTGGGGATATTGCCAATTTGCCATTTCATATCTGTTAATGAGCGTGCCTTTTCGATTAGCAATAGGACAATACGAAAGGCCACCGCGGGACCTATTGCAATATCAACCTTATTTGCCATTATGGGGACTTCAATGGTTCCTCTGAAGCAGCAGTATACCTTTCGCCCGATGTCGGTGGTATTTGAAGATGTTTTCACTGATGTTTCTAACGTGGTTGAAACACATGGTCTCATTTGTCATCGAAAGGCCGAAAGCGTTGTTACAGGGTATTGCGACGGTGACGGGCTTAAGGTGGTGTTTACACTGAAGAATGGTAGTGTGACTTTTGATGTTCTCGCTCTACCGGCAGGAATATTTATTTTCAATGCATCTGCAGAAGACAGAGCTGAATTCATCAAATCAGACCTGAAAGAATATTTCGTTAAAAAACGTGGAGAAATTGAGTTTGTTGAGAAGTTGTCTAAAAATCCTTATCAATAGATCAATAAGCACTTTCGTAGGACAACAAAATGTTGCGCGTATTTGTTACGTTTATTTTCTGTTTTGCTTGTGTGGCTCATTCTACTGGCCCTCAGTTCATCTCCCAATCAACTATCGATTGGGGCACCGTCGTTGCTAAAGATGGGGTGAAACGCATGGTGGTATCGGGGGATCCTGCATCGGCGGTACTGTTTTCGCAGCGTGCATTGTTTCCTGCGGGTTACAAAGGTGCACCACACACGCATCCGGTTGATTTGCATGTTGTTGTTATTCGCGGCGAATCCCGTTTGGGATTTTCGGTCGATGCCAATGACGAACCGAAAGTGGTGAAACCGGGGGATTACACGTTGATCCCCGCCAACACCGTTCATTACGAACAGTTTGATGTTGAAACCGAGATCCATCTTTATGGTATTGGCCCGATAAAGACCGTTCCGGTAACCCAGCCAAAACCGTGATCGAATAGTAAAAGTATCAACTCCTCCGAAGCGTTTTACGGTATCGTTGCAGGAAAAATTCAACGACTAACAACGTAACCATGACGATCCACATTGTCCGGCTTGGCAGTCCACGGCTGCCTAACGAAGGCCTACGCATTGGTACGGTCAGGCGACCGCCGCGTGGTGTTAAAAAAGAAGACTTTGCGGCCAAAGATTTTTACGATGTCTGGTTTCCCAATTTGGCGCCCAGTGAGGCGCTGTTAAAGGAAGGCCAAGCAGCGGACGATGAAAAAGCGTGGAAAACCTTTACGCGCAAATTTTTAGCCGAACTGAAAGATCCGCTGATCGCCAAAGATTTGGATTTGTTGGTGGCCTTGTCTCATCACACCAATATCTCAATGGGTTGTTATTGTGAAATGCAGGAACGTTGTCACCGTTCAATATTGAAAACGGTGTTGCTGGAAAAAGGCGCCAACGTGTCGTGACGACGGTTCATCGCCTGACTGGTTATGCCTATCAGAGCGAAACAACCGTGTTGGCGAAAAACGTGTCATTCCGTGCGCAGCGAAGCGCCGACACGGAATCGCTGTCAGGAAACTCATGGCGGTTTGGGTTTTAGCAATCGGTTCCGGATAATCGCTACGCGATTTCTGGATTGACAAGTGGTATTCGGTTTACATTGGTCATTTTGTTATCGATGCTCTCATTTTTCGTGATTCATTCATTTATCGCCTACAGGAGGTGGTGATGGAATGGGGTACGTTAATTACTGTCGTTTCGTCTTCGGTTGGTGTGTCGGCCGCCACGGCTGCTTGGTTGACTCGATCGCTAATCGGTCATCGACTTAGCAAAGATCTCGAAACGTTCAAGGCTGAGCTGGCCCGTGAACAGGCGCGCGACAAGGCGGCGGCAGAAGGTGTTGTGCGTCAGCAAGTTGAAACCTTGCTCGGAGACAAAGCCGCCGAACGCCATTACGCACTCGATGCCAGAAAACGTTTATACACTGCCATCGGTCCCCTTCGTTTTCAGTTGTTATTGGCCTGTCGCGATTTGGCAGGACGTGTTCAAACGGGCACTACGCGCGTTTATGATTTGGATATCGCCGGTTATTATGGTCGCAGCACCTTGTACCGAATTTTGCGCCCATTGTGTTTAAGTGAATTGATTGAACGACAGATCGCATTTGCTGATTTTTCTGTCGATAGTGGAGCCATTGATTTGCTTCGTTTTAAAAAAGGAGCTTATGCCACCTTTTCGGGTGGTAGCGTTGTGAATGGTCACCCTGAAATTGATTGGAACAATCAACGCGAGCATGTGTTTTTTGATTCACTCAGTCGCTGCGTCAACAGTATGATTTTGCACGAAAGTAACGGCGCCGAGCGCGTGCTGCGCTTTCATGAGTTTGATTCCTTGCTTGATGACGACAAGCGCCGTGAGGAATTTGAACCGTTCCCGACCATATTGCATGACTTAACACCACAGAAAAAAGCACTGTTCTGGACGCGATTGATCGCTTATGGTTGTTTGTGCAATCAATTTATCAACAAAGCGGGTATTAGTATCGGGTTTGAGCAACGACCGTATCCGGTCGCTGAATTGCTGCTGGCCACCGCCGACGTTTACATTGCGAGTCATATCGACGCGTTTGTGCAACGTTGCGAAGCGGTTATTGACAGCCCGCTATAAAAAAACAGAAACCTGAGGCGATCATGGCCGAAAATAAGACCAAAGCAACGAACGCTAGTGTGGATGACTACATCGCCGCCATTGCTGACGAAGAGCGTCGCGGTGATTGTCTTGCGTTGGTAAAACTGATGAGCCACATCACCAACGAAAAACCCGTTATGTGGGGGCCAAGCATTGTCGGTTTTGGTCACTATCATTATCGCTATGACAGCGGCCGCGAAGGTGATGCCTGCGTAGCGGGTTTTTCTTCGCGTAAACCGGATATCAGTGTCTACTTAACGGCAAGCGGCCCCCATCAAGACGTGCTGTTGAAAAAATTGGGTAAGCACAAAATGGCCAAGTGCTGTCTCTCGATTCGTCGTTTAAGCACTATCGATATGAAGGTGCTGGAACAATTGATTACTGAATCCGTTGTGGAAATCAAAAGACGTTATCCAACGCCGTAATATTTATTAAGCCATGCAATGGGATATGTGCCGAATGAAATTCAGCATTTATGGTCGATTCGACATTGAAGTTTGCCGTGAGCAAGGGCAATGGCGTGCGTATCGTTGCGGGCAGGGGCTTCGTCGACTTGAACCGTCTTTGTATATTCCTGCTGAACTCAATGAGTCAGAAATCATCGTGTATCTTGATGATGTATTTCACGAATACGCGACACCGGATGCAGCGATACGTCAGTATTAAGGTGCCGTAGTAAAGTCATATTAAATAGTGGGTTGTTGTTTGCTGTAGCCCTTGAGCGGCAATCACTTCTTATCGGAGGATTTATGAGCAAACCCAACGAACCACCCAACGACAGTCAAACTGCTCAGCCTCAATCGTTGAAGGCCTTCATTGCATTGGTGCTTGTGGTTGCCAGTGTTTTGATTGTCTACGGCGTATTGGTCCTGAATTCGCTCCCAGATTGGACCGAACGTGGACAATTTGGCGATATGTTTGGCGCGGCAAACACGTTGTTTTCCGGGCTTGCCTTTAGCGCTTTGGTTTATGCACTGGTATTGCAACGCGAAGAATTGACGTTACAACGCAAAGAGCTGGCGTTGACGCGCAGCGAATTGAGCAAACAGTCAGCATCGCAAGCCGAGCAAGCGGAAACAGCACTACGCGCAGCAAAAATTAACGCCTTGGGTTCGTTGCTTCAAAGCTATGCGTTACTGATGCAATCGGGGCAACATAATTTGATCGACCCCGCCAATTGGCCTGACGAAGTGCTGCGCACGAAAACCGATTTGTGGAGAATGCTGGGGCGCAGCGATGCATAAGGCAAAACGCTTACAGCACTTGTCGTGGCTCAATTGACGTTTACGGTGTGTTGATATGGTTGATATTAATTTGATCGGTGCATATGCCAAGACGTTGCCAGCGGTAACGGAAGAGCCCCATCACGAGATGAATTCCTTTCGTGTTAAAGGGAAAATTTTTGTGACGGTACCCAGTGACGTTTATCTACATGTTTTTGTCGATGAAATGGCCAGAGAATCCGCCTTGGTCATGTATCCGCACTTCATCGAAAAACTGATGTGGGGCAGTAAAGTCGCTGGTATTCGTGTGGCGTTAGCCAAAGCAGAGATGGCGGTTGTAAAACAATTGGTGCGGGCCGCGTGGGAAAGTAAGGCGCCAAAATCGTTGTTGAAATCGACGCCGTGATGCAGTGGATACAATCGGTGCGGTGGATAGAATCTCAGTAACGGGTTTCTAGTGTTCGCCTAACCTTTGAAACCTTTACACACCATATAAATTTCACGCGAGCGCGCACGTGATGCCGCTGGTTTTCGAATCGACAATTTTTCAAAACTGCTGCGCGCATCTTTGATGTAAGCATCAAAGCCTTCACCCTGAAATACTTTGGCGACGAAATCGCCTTTGGGTTTGAGCACCTTGCGGGCCATATCGAGTGCCAGCTCGACCAAATAAATGGAGCCGGCCTGATCAGCTGAATCAATGCCAGAAATATTCGGCGACATATCTGAGATCACGATATCGGCAAGATTGCCGCCAAGACGTTCCATGATCTGATCAAATACAACCTGTTCGGTGAAATCGCCTTGAATGAAATCGACATGCTCCAGCGGATCCATCGGCAGGATATCGGACGCGACAACGCGGCCCTTGGCACCGACCAATTTACCAGCGATCTGTGACCAGCTGCCCGGTGCCGAGCCCAGATCAACGACCAGCATACCGGGGCGGATCAGCTTGTCTTTTTCATTCAGCTCGATCAGCTTGTACGCGGCGCGTGCGCGATAACCGTCAACTTGTGCGCGTTTGACATAAGGGTCGTTAACGTGTTCTTGCAGCCAGCGATTGCTGCTTTTTGAGCGTGCCATCAATAAACCGTGATAAAACCAGCTAAATTTGTCGGTGGCTATTGTAGGCGATGGGCTTGGGCTTAGGCGATAGGCAACGCTATTCGGATGACCGTTGCCCGTCGCAAGCGATACACTGTGCGCCGCCGTTCGCGGCCGCTCCCCAACCCTTTTGCCGGAGTCACCGGCCAGGAGTCCCCATGATTCGCATCAACGAACTGCAGCTGCCGATCAGTCATCCGCCCGAAGCGCTGCGCGCTGCCATTCTTAAACGCTTAAAAATCCACGATAGCGAATTGCTTGACTTCACCGTATTTAAACGCAGCTATGATGCGCGCAAAAAAAACAGTGAGATCACCTTTGTTTATATCAT
>JAYSCL010000045.1:6603-8605 GCA_041914905.1 Enterobacterales bacterium | reverse complement strand
CGCACCAAAGACACCTGGGCCTTATGGCGAAAAAAGATCCTGACACCTGAATCCAATGTGCAGTTTGGTGAAGGTGGCGCAGGATTGTTTTCCGATGGAAAACTTTACAGCCAAATTAAAGATCCGAAATTTTACGGCCGCAAAGTCATGCACGAATTTGTGCGAGCCGGTGCACCTGAAGAGATTATGTACGTCAGCAAACCGCATATTGGCACATTTCGTCTGACCGGCGTTGTGTCCACCATGCGTGAAGAAATTAAAGCATTGGGTGGTGACGTGCGATTTGAAAGCCGTGTGACCGAATTTTTGCTGCACGACAATCGTATTGAAGGCGTGAAACTGGCCGATGGCAGTGAGCTGCGCAGCCGCTACGTTGTGCTGGCATTAGGCCACAGTTCGCGCGACACGTTTCGCCAATTGCATAAACAGGGCGTGTTTATTGAAGCGAAACCGTTTGCGGTAGGTTTCAGGATAGAACATCCGCAATCGCAAATCGACGAAGCGCGTTTGGGCAAATATGCCGGCCATCCCGAACTCGGTGCGGCCGATTACAAACTGGTGTATCACGCCAAAAATGGTCGCGCGGTTTACAGTTTTTGCATGTGCCCCGGTGGCACCGTTGTCGCTGCCACATCAGAACCCAATCGTGTCGTCACCAATGGCATGAGTCAATATTCACGCAATGAACGCAATGCTAATTCCGGCATCGTTGTCGGTATTCAACCTGAAACCGATTTTCCCGGCAGTCCGTTGGCGGGTGTTGAGTTACAAGAAAAATTGGAAGCGCACGCATTCGAATTAGGTGGCAGCGATTATTGCGCACCCGGGCAATTGGTCGGTGATTTCATTCGCGGTACGGCTTCAACACAGTGGGGTGAGGTCGAGCCATCGTACAAGCCCGGTGTGAAACTGGGTGATTTGGCGTCGTCTTTACCGGAATACGCGATCACGGCCATACGCGAAGCGTTGCCGGAATTCGGCAAACAGATCCGTCATTTTGATCGTGACGATGCCGTGTTGACAGGTATCGAAACACGCACGTCATCACCGGTGCGTATCACGCGTGACAACGAAACGTTGCAGAGTTTGAACACACGCGGTTTGTTTCCAGCCGGCGAAGGCGCCGGTTATGCTGGTGGTATTTTGTCAGCCGGTGTTGACGGCATTAAAGTCGCCGAAGCGGTCGCAAAAGCGATGCTGACGGATTTGAATATGACTCATTAATTAGGATCTGATTAAGCGTTTTCAAAATCGGTCAAAACAAAAAAATCAACCACCCCCAACCCCCTCCTTAAAACAGGAGGGGGCTTTAAAGCCCTCCCCTTATTTTCAAGGGGAGGGTTGGGGGGGGGGTGATCCACAGCCAACGGATTTTTCATGCTCTTAAAAATTGACGACATCAAAAAGCTACAGCAAAAAAAATACCGAAACGAGTTCGGGTGTTTTTTGATTGAGGGTGAACATTTGGTGCTGGAGCTGGAAAAGGCTGCCAAACAGAACCCCGCTTTGCGGGCAAGTCAGCTGTATGTCACGGAAAGCCACAAACACTTTGCCAGCACATTAGAAACGCATCTTGTCAGCGAAAAAAATATGGCGCTGATATCCGATACCAAAACACCACAAGGGATCGTGGCGGTTGTACCGTTGTTGAAACCGGCGGTGGATACCGATGCTAAAACACGAGCGATCTACTTATATGAAGTGCAAGATCCTGGCAATCTCGGATCGATCCTACGCACGTTGGCCTGGTTTGGTGGTTTTCGGTGTTTACTCAGTCCTGGTTCGGTCGATCCGTTTAATCCCAAAGTAGTGCGCGCGAGCATGGGGGCCATTTTTCATGTGCCGATCGAGCTGGATGTGCCCATTGAATCTTTGTCACAACGATTTGATCGCATCGGCGTATTGGACATGAAGGGCAGTGCACTGCGCGATCCGTCTCTACAACAACAGCAGTGTTTTTTATTTGGCAACGAAGCGCGCGGCGTGCCACACGAAATGGTCA
>JAYSCL010000045.1:0-6503 GCA_041914905.1 Enterobacterales bacterium | reverse complement strand
TTCCAGCCAACACAAATTGAACCGTTCGGGTCAATTCATCCGGGTACACCAGCGGCATCAAATAGTGTTCAACAAAACCGCCGTGATAGCCTGAGTTACCTGCTAGCTGACGCAGATGATTTTCAAGTGGCGTCAACGGGCAAATGCCGCCACTGATTTCAATATAAATGCCCCAAGCAAGCGCCGCCGCATGCGCATAAAGCAAACGCGGCCAGCGCGTCAGTAATGTCGCGCCAAGTACAACAAAGATGATAAAAGCCAGATGAATCAGAAAGACGCTATCGGCCAAGAAGCGGTACCACATGAGATCATGCGCTGAGTAAATGTGGTTACAGTGTTAGCTAAATTGGAATGAATTGCCATCAACCTCTATTTCGTTGCTACACTTGCTGAAATTTCGGCTCATTGGCCCATCGCAACGGACAACGGTATGCCCAATTATCTGCTTGCACTTGATCAAGGTACGTCCAGCTCGCGAGCGTTGTTGTTCGATCACGCGGCGCAATTGATTGCCAGCCACGCCTTACCTTTGCATTGCGAGTATCCGCAACCCGGTTGGGTGCAACAAGATGCGTTGCAATTGTGGACAACGCAGCGTGACGCCGTGCAGGGCGTCATGCAAAAAGCCGGTGTCAGCGCGCGCGACATTGCCGCGCTGGGTATTACCAATCAACGCGAGACGGTGATTGCTTGGCATCGCGATACCGGTGAACCGGCTGGGCCGGCCATTGTGTGGCAATGCCGGCGCACGGACGCCTATTGCACACAGTTAAAAGCGCGCGGTGTTGAGGATGATGTTCGTCAGCGCACGGGTTTGGTTATCGATCCGTATTTCTCCGCCAGCAAAATGCAGTGGATGCTGCAACATTATCCGAAAGCAAAATCATGGGCCGACCAAGATAAATTATGCTTTGGCACCGTCGACAGTTGGTTGATTTGGCAACTGACGGGCGGGCGTCATCATCTCACTGATGCAAGCAATGCGTCGCGTACGCAGCTCTATCATTTGCTCACGGGGGAGTGGGACGCGTACTTGCTAAATCTTTTTACTATTCCACGTGCGTGTTTACCCAACATTGTCGATTCTTCTGCCGTGGTGGCCGAAACGGATGCCTCGCTATTTGGTCATGCGATCCCAATTGCCGGCATCGCGGGCGATCAACAAGCGGCACTGTTTGGCCAAGGCTGTTTTGAGGCGGGCATGACCAAAAACACGTATGGCACGGGCTGTTTTATGTTGATGCAAACCGGCGCACAGCTGCGCCGATCAACCCAAGGTTTGTTAACGACGATAGCGTGGCAAATAAACGGGCAGCGCGAATATGCGCTAGAAGGTTCAGTCTTTGTCGCCGGTGCCCTGATTCAATGGTTACGCGATGAATTGCAGGTGATACGCCATAGCAATGAATGCGAAGCGCTGGCGACGAGCGTCAATGATAACGGCGGTGTTTATATTGTGCCGGCCTTTGTTGGACTTGGCGCGCCGCATTGGCGCAGCGACGCGCGCGGTTTGATCTGTGGATTAACCCGAGGCAGCACACGAGCCCATATCGTGCGTGCTGCGTTGGAAGCGGTCGCCTATCAAACTGCCGATGTGTTGCGCGCAATGGAAAGCGATGCGGGGCTCAAATTACGTGAACTGCGTATTGATGGTGGCATGACCGCGAACGCGTTTCTATGTCAATTTCAAGCCGAACTACTGCACTGCGCGGTAAAACGTCCGCAAGTGATCGAGAGCACTGCGCGCGGCGCGGCGTTGTTGGCAGGGCTGGGTGTCGGCTTGTGGTCATCGCGTGAACAATTGTCGCGTTTATGGCAATGTGAACGCGAATTTCGCGCTCAATTGCCGCCTGAACGTGTCACGCAATGGCGACAAGGATGGGACAAAGCCGTGGCAAGAGCGTTGTTGTAATGCTTAGCTAAACGGAATCGCATTAAGTGCGATCCAAAATGAAACCAACTTCAAAATCAACCACCCCCCAACCCCCTCCTTAAAAACAGGAGGGGGCTTTTAAGCCCTCCCCTTTTTTTAAGGGGAGGGTTGGGTGGGGTTGAGGGTTTTGATACAGGATTATTTCTGTTTAAAAGGATTTCACATGCGAATACTTTATCCGAGCGATCCACTCGATAAAAATAAACCTGATGATTACTACGAAGAAGAAGTGATCGCGGCGCTGGATGCAGGCTTTGATTGTTCATTGTATGCCGCTGAAGAATTTGAATTTGGCGAATTCAAACCGCGTCCGGCGTTGGACGGTGACGACGTATTGTACCGTGGTTGGATGTTAACACCGGAGCAATATGACTATCTGCTCAAGGCCGTGAATAGCCATGATGGCCGCATGATCACCAGTGTCGCCCAATACAAACATTGTCACTATCTACCGGAGTGGTATCACGCGTGTGAAACGTTCACACCCAAAACCGTGTTTGCCCAGCAAGGGGATGATTATGCGGCGCTTGTCGATTCTTTGGGATGGTCGGCGTATTTTGTCAAAGACTATGTGAAATCGCTCACCACATCACGCGGGTCATTTGCCAAAAATGCCAGCGAAATTGATGAAATCGTTGAGCTAATTGCGATGTATCGCGGTCGTGTTGAAGGTGGCGTGTGCATACGCGAATTTGAAGAACTGCGTGATAACAGTGAAGAGCGTTACTTTGTTTACAAGGGTAAGGCTTTTGCGCGTGACGGCAATGTGCCGGACATTGTGCAACACATCGCGAGTCGTATCGACAGTCCCTTTTATTCGGTTGATGTGGTGTTGTCTGCCAATGGCACACCACGACTGATGGAGCTGGGGGATGGTCAAGTATCGGATCGCAAGGATTGGGATGCTGCTACCTTTATGCAGATCCTCACGACCTGATTGCCGAATCGAGCATCTATGTTTTGAATTTCGCCATCAGCGCTTTGAGCTGATCGGCTTCGCTGTTTAGTGCAACACAATATTGTTTACCGCGTGATGCGGAATCGCGCGTGGTAATGGCGACATCGGCAATGCGGGTCACATTATTATTGATGTCTTCGGTCACGGTTGACTGTTCTTCGGTTGCGGTGGCAATTTGATAATTCATGGCGCTGATCTTGTCGATGGCAGCGGCAATTTCGATTAAGGACTGTTCGGCGCGGCGCGCGCGACTGACGCTTTCGCCAACCACCTCTTGTCCGGCTTGCATCGCGCTGACTGAGCGTCCGGCGTTTTGTTGCAAGCGTTCAATGGTGCGACGTATTTCTTCTGTGGATTGTTGTGTGCGTTGTGCCAGGCTGCGCACTTCGTCGGCGACGACAGCAAATCCACGTCCTTGTTCGCCAGCGCGCGCGGCTTCAATGGCCGCATTCAACGCCAACAAATTGGTCTGCTCTGAAATGCCGCGAATCACTTCAAGCACTTGGCCAATGGCGGTCACATCGTTAGCCAACTCGCCAATTGAATCGGCCGAGCCTTTCATTTCGCGCGCCAGTTGATCGATGCTGGCGGCCGTGTCGAGCACAATTTTTTTGCCAGCATTGGCTTCTGCAGAAGCGTGTTTTGCTGCCTCGGCGGCTTCGGCCGCGCTACGTGCAATTTCGTTAACGGTGGCCCCCATCTCATTCACCGCCGTGGCGACCAATTCGGTTTTGCGTTGTTGTTCGTCGGCGTCGTGCAAGGTGGCGCTGCTTTCGTTTAACAGTTTATGCGCCACTTCGGTGACTTCGCTGGCATGCTGATCGACGGTTTTAATGGTGTTTTGCAGCGTTTCAGCAAAGTGATTAAAGCCGTCGGCCAACACATTGGTTTCTTCCACATTTGAAATGGGCAAGCGTTGGCGCAAATCGCCTTCACCGCGTCCGATCTCCTGCAGCGCCAGCGCGGCGTCTTGTATCGGGCGAATCAGCCGTTTTGAAATGCTCACCACGATAAATAGCGACAGCACGGTGATGATGATCGCGACCATAATCGTGAGCCAGGTGGTTTTGACAATGCCACGAAACAGTTCCTCTTCGGGTTGCACGGCAATGACACGCCAATCGCTGCTGACCAAAGGCACACTGGCCACATAAAATCCGTTTTTGTTTTCGATCACGGTTTCTTTCGACTTCAGCAATTTGTCGGCGACATCTTTGGCCACGTTCGGATCATCGTCGATGGCTTTTCCGAGTTTTGTTTTATCGTAATGCACCTGAATTTCACCACCTTTGCTGACGACAAATGCGTAACCTTCTTCACCCAATTTCAACTGCCGAATCAATTGCCCGAGTTCATCGGCGGCACGACTGACACCGGTCACAGCAACGGTTTTGCCATTTTTCTTAATCGCGTAATTGAGATAGATCGTTAAATTGTCGGACGTTTGATCGCGGTCGAGCACCAACTCGTAATCAAGGCCGCTACGCACAAAATTGAAATACCATTGATCGCGTTCGCCGTTTGGGTCGATCTTTTTCAGAATGCCATCTTGCGTGTAGTACGTTAGCGATTCACCCGAAATCAGGTAGGCGTTCAAGGCGCGGTTACCGTCGCGCATTGTCGTCAGGTAGGATTGCAGCTCGCTCATTTGTTCGGCCGGTTCGCCAGCAAATAAAAATTTGGTCATCCACGTATTTTGTGACATGGCGCGTGACAGCAGAATCGAGGGCTGCAAAATCAGCTCGACCTGATTGCTGATTTTTTCTACCTGTGCCGGCAGCGCGCTTTCGACAACGTAGTGATCCATAAAACGCCGCATCGCAATGCTGTTGACCAGCAAAATGACAAAAACCAACACCAATAAACTTTCTGCCGTGACAATCATCAACTTGCGTGTCAATGACGAACGCTGGTCGCTCATGGCCACTCCTTCTCGTGCATCGGGCGTTTTGTATCGCTAAAGATAGTCGCAAATGTTGTTGGTGCGCCCTAAAAGCCACCATGATCAGCCATAATTTGGAATCAATCCGTCCACATTGACATGGATTATCATCTTTAGCGCCAAGGCATAAGCTGTTTTCATCCAGTCAAGGCCAGTCGATGGCGAGGAGTAGGCGATGAAAAGTCTGCATGAAATGAGCTTGGGGTTATTGATGATGCATGGGCACCTCAGTGTTGAGGCGGTGCGCCAACAGCGTGAGGAAGAAGAAGCCAAAGCCGAGGCGTCGCGTGCTATGGTCAAATCGGCGCCAAAAGTAGCGGTTTGCCCGCCGAAATTGGCAACGTGTTGCTGAATAGTGTCAGCCAATTACCCTTGGTATTAAGCCATCCCTCATCCCAACCTTCCCCCTTGAAGGGGGAAGGAGTTGTTACTCCCTCGCCTCGCGTCAGCGGGGAGAGGGTTGGGGTGAGGGGGAGTTTTATTTGATCATTACGCGATCATTTCGATCGATTTTTCCGTTCAGAAAATCAATCCCTTTTCTGCTCGCTGCGCTCATGAGCCCGTCATTGCTCACCGCCCAATTTCGCCACCAAAAAAAACGCCCGTCAGTGACGGGCGTTTTTGTTTAAGCGTATAACAACGTGCGCTTATTTACGGCCTTTGGCGACCAATTGACGCGCCATTTCATCGGCGATCACATTGGTTGGCTGGTTGTCGCGTTTCGAACGTTCGAACACTTCAGTCAGCGTGGCGTAAATGTTTTCGGTTTTCTTCATCGCCGCTTCTTTCGAGTAGTTGTTTTCGAACGAAACGTTGATGATGCCACCGGCGTTGATCACGTAATCCGGTGCATACAAAATGCCGCGATTCATCAACGCGATACCGTGACGATCTTCGGCCAGCACGTTGTTGGCGGCACCGGCGATGATGCTGCATTTCAAACGTGGCAGGGTTTCGTCATTAACGGTGGCACCCAAGGCGCAAGGCGCGTACACGTCCATTTCTTGCGTGTAAATCGCATTGGCGTCGCAAGCGGTTGCTTTGAAATCGGTGACAACGCGTTCAATCGATTCTTTGTTGATGTCGGTGACGATCAGTTTCGCACCTTCGTCAGCCAAATGTTTGCACAGGTAGTAGCCGACATGACCCAAACCTTGCACACCAATTTTGACGCCATCCAACGAATCACGACCCAGTTTGTATTTAACGGCCGATTTGATGCCTTTATACACGCCGTAAGCGGTCATCGGTGACGGATCACCTGATTTGCCTTCGAGACCCAACACATGCGGGGTTTCTTTGTGAACAATCGCGATATCTGCCGGGCTGGTGCCAACGTCTTCAGCGGTCACATAACGGCCGCTGATCGAGTTAACAAAACGACCAAAGGCGCGGAACAAGGCTTCGGATTTCAGCGTTTTGCTGTTGCCGATAATGACGGATTTGCCGCCGCCAAAAGGCAGGCCGGCCATCGCATTTTTATAGGTCATGCCGCGTGACAAACGCAGACCGTCAACCAGTGCACCTTCGTCCGTGTTGTATTCCCACATACGGCAACCACCAACGGCCGGGCCGAGTGCGGTGGAATGAATGCAGATGATGGCTTTGAGGCCAGAGGCTTGATCGCTGCAGAAAACGATTTGCTCGTGGTCGTCGTAGGCGCGCAGATT
>JAYSCL010000044.1:0-33719 GCA_041914905.1 Enterobacterales bacterium | reverse complement strand
AACTGACAACTGACAACTGACAACTGACAACTGACAACTGACAACTGACAACTGAGGTTTATCATGCACCCGGCACTTTGGATCAGCAAAACCGGATTGGACGCGCAGCAAACCGATCTGAATGTGATCTCACATAATCTCGCCAACGCCAGTACGGTCGGCTTCAAAAAAGGCCATGCCGTGTTTGAAGATCTGTTGTACCAAACCGCGCGGCAGCCGGGCAGTGCGTCATCGCAAAACACCATTTTGCCAACCGGTTTGATGCTGGGTACGGGTGTCAAAACCGTGGCGATTCCGAAAACGTTTTCGCAAGGTACGTTGCAAACCACCGATAATGAATTGGACGTGGCGATTCAAGGTCGTGGTTTTTTTCAGATTCAAATGCCGGATGGTACTACGGCCTACACAAGAGCGGGCAATTTTGCGTTGGATCAAAATGGTCAAGTGGTGACCTCTGGTTCCGGTTTTGCATTGCAACCGGCGATCAATATTCCGATCGATGCGCAGAGTTTGACGATTGGACAAGACGGCACGGTGTCCGTACGTTTGCAAGGACAAGCAGCGCCAAGCGTGATTGGTAATTTACAAACGGCCGATTTCATCAACCCCGCCGGTCTGCAACCAATTGGCGACAATCTGTTTTTGGAAACGCAGGCAAGTGGAGCGCCAACGGTTGGCACGCCGGGTCTAACAGGCTTGGGTATTCTGCGGGGTGGTCAGCTGGAAAGTTCCAATGTCAATGCGGTGGAGGAATTGATTGGTCTGATCGAAACGCAGCGTGCCTATGAGATGAATGCCAAAGTTATTTCGGCCGTTGATGGCATGCTGCAGTACATCAGTCAGCGTCTGTGAGGTTGTTATGCATCGTTCTCTTGTTTTAGTGTCGTTGGCGATGTTGTTATCGGCTTGTGCCAGTCAGTCAGTGCCAACGCCGCATGACACGGAATACGCGCCGATCGAGCCGTATATTCCACCACCGCCGCCTAATGAATACGGTTCACTGTTCAATCCCGTTAATGCTGGTTTTCTGTTTGAAGATCGGCGTGCGCGTCGGGTGGGCGATATGCTGACGGTACGTATCACTGAGAATATGCAGGCGCAAAAAAAGGCCGATACCAAAATTAAAAAGGACGATAAAGCTGATTTTGATCCACCAACGCTGTTTGGTGCGCCGGTCACCTTCAAAGGAAACGAGATCTTGAATCTCGATGCCGAAGACAAACGCGAATTCAAGGCCGAATCCGACAGCAAACAAAGCAACAGTTTAAGCGGGCAAGTCACCGTCACCGTCACCAATATTCTGTCAAATGGCT
Source organism: Enterobacterales bacterium (assembly GCA_041914905.1). GTDB lineage: Bacteria > Pseudomonadota > Gammaproteobacteria > Enterobacterales > Permianibacteraceae > Permianibacter. The sequence goes on along the minus strand of JAYSCL010000044.1, from coordinate 32,406 downwards.
ACTTGGTCATTCGCGGCGACAAATGGGTCACGATTAACCAAGGCGAAGAATTTGTTCGCATTACCGGTATCGTTCGTCCCGAAGATATCAGCCCCGACAATGTCGTGCTGTCAACACGCGTTGCGAACGCACGTATTGCCTACAGCGGTACTGGACAAATGGCCGAAGCGAATTCACGAGGTTGGCTATCGCGCTTTTTTAGCACCGATTGGTGGCCGTTTTGAGCAGTCGCTATTTGTTGTTGGTGGTTGGTTGTTGGAGTACAAAAATGCTTCTGCGCGTTGTGTTACTGTGTGCGATTACCCTGACGGCTCACGCTGAGCGCATTAAAGATATCGCAAGCATTTCGGGTGTGCGCAGCAATCCCTTGGTCGGTTATGGACTTGTTGTGGGATTGGACGGCACCGGTGAACAAACGGCGTACACACAACAATCATTTAAAGCGATGTTATCTCGCTTTGGCATTACGTTGCCTGAAGGGGTGAATCCTAAAACCAAAAACGTGGCCGCTGTCGCCGTGCACGCGGAACTACCGCCTTATGCCAAACCAGGCCAAAACATTGATATCACCGTGTCATCCATTGGTGAGGCCAAATCATTGCGTGGTGGTGCTCTGTTAATGACACCACTTCGTGGCGCGGATGGACAAATTTATGCGATTGCACAAGGCAATTTGGTGGTTGGCGGATTTGGCGTACAAGGTAGTGATGGCTCGAAAATTACCGTCAACGTGCCGACGACAGGACGCATTCCGAATGGCGCGAATGTTGAACGCGCGTCGCCACACGGTTTTGCAGAAACCGATTACGTGACGCTGAATTTGCATGCGCCGGATTTTACTACCGCCAAGAGATTAACGGATGTCGTTAATCGTTTGTTGGGCGGCCCGGCGGCTCAAGCGCTCGATGCCGGCACCGTGCAAATCGGCGCACCACGCAATCCGGCCGAACGTGTTGTGTTCATGTCTGTATTAGAAAATCTGACGTTGGAAACCGCTGATCCTGGAGCTCGTGTGGTGATCAATTCGCGCACGGGAACCATTGTGATCGGTCAGCATGTGCGCTTGAAAGAAGCCGCTGTCGCACACGGCAATTTGACGGTGACCATCACCGAGCAACAAAACGTGTCGCAGCCCAATGCTTTGGCACAAGGGCAAACGGCGAGAACACAGCAGAGCAATATCAACGTCGATGAAGACGGCGCCCATATGTTCCTGTTCAAAAAAGGCGTTTCACTGGAAGAAATTGTGCGCGCCGTCAATGCTGTTGGCGCCGCACCGGGCGATCTGATGGCGATCCTTGAAGCTCTAAAACAATCGGGTGCCTTGCAGGCTGAGTTGGTCGTTATTTGACAAAAACCAAAGGCGAACACGAAGTACACGAAGATAACGAAATCCACGAAGTTAGTTCCCGATAAAAATATTCTTTTTGTTTCGTGCTCTTTGCGAACGTCGTGCTCTTCGTGTTCACCTTTATCTGTTGTGTTTTTATCTCTACTTCGGCACGTTTCCTGCAGCGTGATGTTATGTCTACCGATGTCATCACCATGAGCCGCGATCCTTCTTTGTTACCACAAGCCAGTTATCACGATATGCGCAGTTTGGATTCGCTGCGCGATTTACGTTCGCGTGATGAAAAATCGGCGTTGAAGGCGGCTGCACAGCAGTTTGAAGCGACATTCTTGAATATGTTGATGAAATCGATGCGCGATGCCAATGAAGTTTTTGGCGATGACGATGTCATGGGCGGCGACAGTGTTGAGTTTTATCAAACCATGCATGATGAACAATTGGCCGCAACGCTGTCTGCGCAGGGCACATTGGGACTGGCTGAGTTGATGGTGAAACAGCTGTCGCCGGCGGTGAAAACCGAACCATCGGCACCCGTTCAGTCACCAGAAGACTTTGTCAGTCAGGTGCGACCGCATGCTGAACGCGCGGCCAAACGCTTGGGTGTTGCACCAGAAGCGTTAATCGCGCAAGCGGCACTGGAAACCGGGTGGGGAAAAAGTTTGCCGCATAACGGCAATAACTGTTTTGGTATCAAAGCCGACGAACGTTGGACTGGCCAATCCGTCACGCGCAAAACCATGGAAGTGCATGCGGGCGTCGTTAGTCAGGTCAATGCGCGCTTCCGTCGTTATGACGACATTGGTGCATCGTTTGATGATTACGTCACATTTGTGCAAACGAGTGAACGTTATGCGTCAGCTCAACATGCGGCGACGCCAGAACAATTCGTGCAGTCAATAGCCAAAGCCGGTTATGCCACCGATCCCCTTTATGCTGAAAAACTGACACGTATTTTGGCGAGTGCGCCCTTACGTGCGGATAGGAGCTGAATATGCCAGCACCGGATATTTTTCAGATCGGCGTGTCAGGACTGGTTGGTTCGCAACTGGGCTTAAGCACCACATCGCACAATATCGCCAATGTGAATACCGACGGTTATTCACGTCAACGCATCGATTTTGAAACGCGCTTTCCGGCGCGACTTGGGCCGTCTTATTATGGTACGGGTGTTGATGCCGGTCAGGTTTCGCGTTTGTTTAGCCAAACCGCGATTTATGAATTGCGCGCGTTTAGCAATGCGTATCAGCAGCATAAAATATTTGCCGAGCAGGCGGCGCGGCTCGATAACGTTGTCGCCGATGCCACCACTGGTTTGAATGGTAGTTTGCAATCGTATTTCTCAGCGTTACAGGGCGTCTCACAAGATCCGAGTTCAATTCCTTCACGTCAGGTGTTACTCAGTCAGGCACAAGTGTTGGCGCAACGATTCAACACGTTAGATTCAACGTTTTCGTCACAATTGCGCGACGTCAATGACACGATGGTGACAATGGCGAAAGACATCACGGCGTTTGGTGCCAGCATTGCTGAAATGAATTCGGCAATTGTCGCAGCAAAGGCGTCGGCGCAGGGCAGTCCCAATGATTTGATCGATCAACGTGATCGCATACTGGATCAACTAAATGAGCTGGTGAATATCACTACCTTGGAACAGGCTGACGGTTCCGTCAGTGTCTTTATGGGCACTGGGCAGGTGCTTGTGATCGGTGCACAAGCCAGTCAGGTGACGGCTAGTGTGTCACAGGAAGACAGTCGTCTGAACTCGTTCTATTTAAGCGTTCCCAATATCGCTGCAAACATTGAGATCACGGCGCAAATGACCGGTGGCAAAGTCGGTGGTCTGCTGCAGTTTCGTGATCAAGTGCTTGAACCGGCAATGATTACATTGGGGCGTGTTGCGATTGCGATCGCCGAAGAAGTGAATGACCAACACGCGCTCGGCATGGATCTGAATAATCAACTCGGAGGCTTGTTTTTCACCGATTTTAACTCGGCATCAATTGCGCAAGCTCGCGTCAATTCGCATAACAATAACACCGGCACTGCGACCATGACGGTAACCATCGACAACGCCAACAGCCTTGCGGATAGCGACTATCAGCTGTCACTGAACGCGGGGACGTACTCGTTGTTGCGCCTATCCGATAATACGACGGTAGCCAGTTTTGTGGCTCCGGTCGCGCCGGCAACGGTGGCGATTGCGAGCGAGGGTTTTTCGATCAATTTCACGGCGGGGGCTGCGATCAGCGGTGACAGTTTCAAACTGAGTCCATCACGTGGCGCCGGTGCCTACATGACGCGTGTCATTGACGACGTCAAAGAAATTGCAGCGGCATTTCCGGTAGTTACATCGACCGTTGCCGGCAATACCGGCGCCGGCATTTTAAAATCGGTGACAATGACCGATACCAGCACCGCCGCATTTACAACAACGGCTGGCGCGCTGACACCGCCATTGCAAATTGTGTTTACGTCGGCCACCACGTATGAAGTGCGTAACTTAACCACGACCGCACTGATTGCCACCGGCACGTTTACCGCCAACGCCGATAATAATATGTTGGCGCAAGCCGTTCCTCCGCAAAATGCGATCATGGGTTTTGATTTTGTGATTGCTGGTGCACCGACGACGGGCGATCGTTTTAATTTAACGTATAACAGCGGCGGTATTGGCGATAACCGCAATATGCAATTGCTTGCTGGTTTGCAAAACATGAAAACGATGGATAATGGCGCGAGTTCGTTTGCACAAGGTTATGGGCGCTTAATCGCGAATGTCGGCACGCGCACACACGAAGCTGAAGTCAGTGAGGAATCGTCACAGACCCTGATGCGGCAAGCGGAAGCGCGCAAGCAATCCATTTCGGGGGTTAACCTCGATGAAGAAGCGGCGAACCTGTTGCGTTTTCAACAAGCCTACGAAGCCTCGGCACAAGTTGTGTCCGTCGCCAACAGTTTGTTTGACGTGCTGTTCCAGGCTGTCAGGTAATTTGAGTTGTTAGAAGCCTTCTGAAAAATAACTCAGGCGAAGGCGAGGTGCGTGCATAGGAGCGCAAGAACCGGAGTTCACACAGAGTAAATGAGGATTCTGAGCACCGCATGCACGCAGATCGCCGAGTCTGGATATTTTTGAGATGGCTTCTAGTGAATGAACGCCACGATGGGGTATAGGTATGCGACTCTCGTTTCATCAGTTTCATCAGAACGGTATCAACGCGATCACTGACCAGCAATCGCGCTTGGCGCACACACAGCTTCAGCTGGCGACGCAGCGCCGCGTGTTAACGCCCTCCGAAGATCCGGTGGCGTCAACCCTGATTGAAGCGTACAAAACGGATCTGGCGGCCATCGAACGTTACAAACGCAATACCGAATCGGTGCAAGGTTACAACGAAATGGAAGATTCGTTGATCGATCAAGTCACCAACGCGATGCAACGTATTCGCGAATTGTTTGTGGCAGCCGGTAACGGTGCTTACAGCACACAAGATCGCTTGGCACTGGCCAATGAAGCCGAAGAACGCCTCGAAGAAATCATCGGCGTAGCCAATTCGCAAAATTCGCAGGGCGAATTTCTTTTCGCGGGCTATAAAACTGATGTCAGACCGTTCGTCAAAGACGCGCTCGGCGCGGTTCAGTATTTTGGCGATCAAGGTCAGCGATTGCTAAACACCAGCAGCAATGTCGCGATTGCGATTTCCGATTCGGGCTATGAACTCTTTGAAAATATTCTGAATGGAAACGGCGATTTCACCGTTGCGGCAGCTGCAACCAATACTGGCGGTGGTGTTATGTCGCCGGGTTCAGTCAGCGATCGCGTCGCGTATGTGCGGGATACCTACACATTTACGTTCTCGCTAAACGTAACAGGGCAATTGCAATTCAGCGTCAACGGCGTCACATCGGGCGCTGTCATCACCAACCAACTGTATACCGAAGACGCAGCGATTACATTCAATGGCATTACCGTGCAGATCGATGGGACACCGGTTGTTGGCGATACGTTCACTATCACACCAAGCACCGCACAAGACGTGTTCACGACGATTCAAAACGGCATCACTGCCATTAAACAGAACAATATTTCCCCAGCTGAGAAAGCCCAGTTGCGCATGGCCATTGATCAGTCGCTGGAATCACTGGATCAAGCAGCGATCAAAATTGACTCGGTACGTTCTGAAATTGGTACGCGGTTGAATATTGCGCAGACAGAGCTGGAATCCAATATAGCGGTATACACGCAATTGAAAACCACCCTGTCAGGTGTAGAAGATTTGGATAACGTCGAAGCGATTACACGACTCAATACCCAACAAGTCGCGTTAGATGCAGCACAACAAAGTTATGCACAAATTCAGGGCTTGACGTTGTTTCGTTATATTCGCTGATTGGGTGTCGGTGCCGTCGTCGGTGGAAAATTAATGGGACGTTTTGTGTGGCATGGCCGTTCATCTTTTGACGAGAGCTGGGCGGAATGTGCCAATTTGGTTTGGCGTTACTGTAAAAAATGCAATGAGTTTGAGTCGTAAAGTGGTTGATGAACGTTGAATAACAACGCCAGCGTGAATACCGTTCGTGGCAGGTTTTTATTCAACGGCACTCGATATACCGGGAAAAGAAGATTTTAAATTGATCGGTTTGTACAGTATTCCGCGTTAATGGGTTAATCAGTTTATAAATTTACGTCGAATCACGCCGCAAGCTTCATAGCCCTGATTTTGCCAAAACTGTACGGCAGGAACGTTCGCTGCGATGTGCTGAATTTCGATATAACCAGCGCCGGATTCGCGCAACACTTTGGTCATTTGTTCGACCAATTGGGCAGCGATGCCTTGTTGGCGCGCACGCTCGTCGACCCAAACCAGCTGGATAACACCGTGGCTCTGAAAAATGGTGAATGGATTCGGCTGTATTTGCAGTAATCCCAGAATGAATCCGATGGGCTTTTGATTGTCTTCGGCGATCAGGATCAACGCATTGGCGTTGTTCAATAAATCGGTTATCCAATTGCCCAATAACGCCGCAATGTTGTCGACCACCGGCAGCATGGCTTTGCCGTGTTCGGCTTCATAAGCTTGCAAAGCCAACGTCCACTGCAACAATTGTGTGTGGTCGTTGGCGGTGGCTTGTCGAATCGCAATCGTCACAATTGTTCGGTTTCAGCGTAATGCAGCGTGGCCTGTGCACGTCGTTTTAAATCAAACTGCTCGGCAACTAGCTGTTGCTTTTGTGTACTGAGTTGCTGATACAGCGATTCGTTCAGTTTGAGTGTTTGCTGTAGCACGTATTGCGTATCATTGTCGGGTGGTGAGCCATTCAATTGCGCAAAAATTGCCGTAACCAGCGTGTGTTGCTGATCCGCCAATGCAGTCAGTGCGTCATGCTGATGTTGCTGGTTGGCTTGCTCAATACGTTCGTTAACGTGGGCGAGTAGTGATCCCAGCTCGGTTACACTCATGGTGCGGCCGTTTCTGGGCGTTGATTCTGCAATGCTAACGCTTGTGGGCGAATGCCATCCCAGCCCTCTTTGATTGTGCGCATCAGTCCGATGGTTTCATCAAGTATCTTGGTGTCGTTTTGCGCGTTTGCGGTAACCAAGCGCAACGAAATGTAGTCGTACAGCGCATCCAAATTGCTGGCGATTTCACCGCCGGCATTGCGGTCGAGACTGGCCTGCAATCCATTGACTATGGAAATCGCCCACGATATTTGCTCGCCCTTTTTGGCGACGTCGCGTCTTTCCATCGCTGAACGCGCAACCACCATTTTTTCGAGTGCACCATCAATTAGCATTTGAATCAGGCGATGGGGGTCAGCCGATTCCACTTCACTGGCACGACCGACGCGGGAATAAGCCGATACTGCTGACATGCTCATGGATCAACCTCTTTGGTTATGACGACTGACCGCTGTTTATGCGAGCCAGGTTTTGTGAAATGAATGAACTGGTGCCTTTGAACTTGGCGGCGAGCGCATCGAGTGCGCCATACTGAGCGCGTAAGCGCGTTTCCATTTTGCTCACACGCACCGACAACGCTTCGCGCTCTTTGGTGATGCGTTTTAATTCGGCATTCAAACTGTCAGTTCGCGAGGGTAACACGCCATTCGAACCGGTGATGCCGGTGATGGCATTTTTGAGCTCGGTAGCAAAGCCGCTGCTGTCGGTAAACAGGCTGACAATGGCGTCGAAGTTGCCACTCAGCGCACTGTCGAGTGTCGCTGTTTTTAATTCAACGCCACCGCTTTTGGTCGATGTGAAACCAAGACGTGTCAAGCTGTTGTAATTGCCATCCACATCAAATGTTTTGGTCAACATATTCTTCAAGCGCGTTGCGATGCCGCGCAATCCACCGTCAGCGGCCATCACACCTTGCGCGCCTTGCTTGTTCGATGTCAGTTCGTTGATTTGTTTGAACACAGCATCCAACGCTTTAGCGAAACCAGAAATTGCTGACTTGATGCCGGCTGTATCGGCTGCAACGGTCACCGTCGTTGTTTCTGCCGCGACATTTTCTTTGATTGCCGTGATCGTCAGATCGGTAATGGATGTGTAGGTATTGGTGCTATTCGTGGTCGACACACCATTGATTTTGATTTCGCCATCGCTGGCCGGTTGTGTTTCCACCGTTGCGGTGCTGATGGCATCCAATGCCGCATTGTCGTTGGTGATGCTTAAGCTATTGGTGGCACCGGTTACCGTTGAATTGAAGCTGATTTTGGTGTCACTACCGGTCACGATAATGCTGGCCGAGACGCCAAAGTTGCCACTTGCGGCATTCACCTTTTGTCGAATTTGTTCGAGCGTGTCGGTGCCAAGTACATCGACGCTGAATGATTTGCTGCCAGCGGTAAATGTCAACTTGCCCGCACCAAACGTTGCCGCCGAACCGCCAACAATTGCCGCTGATTCACGTTTGCTGCCTTTGGCAAGCGCAACCACTTCGACCGTGTTGGTATCGATGCTGGCGGTGGAAGCCGCTGTTACCGTGATGTATTCACTTTTGGACAAACTGACCTTGCGCAGATTGAAATCGCTGCGCGCGTCCAGTTTTTCAATCGCCGTGCGCAATTCGGATAAGGCGCTCGAAAAGCCGCCGAGCGCGCTGATTTTGGCTTGCGCATCGGCTTCTCGCAGATCCAAGCGTTGCTTGATCGGCATCGCTTCGGCGTTGATGATGGCGCCAATAATCGAGTTGACGTCAAGCCCGGAACCTAAACCGGCAGAAGTGATTAAACCCATTGGCCTCTCCCCATGCACTGCGTCCGGCTGTGCAATCGTCATACCAAACGATAGAACCGCTCACACAACTGCTAGCATCTGTGCCTTGTGGTTATCGGCGTGGTGGCTATTTACTTTAGATTATACGTCGGCAAAAATTTGCCACGTTAGAGGAGCGTTATTACCCGCATTGCCGCTTAGATGATTTGCTTTTAACAAATGAATGCAAGTCAAGTCGCAGGGAAGCGACAGATTGGGTTTGCGACGTAATTCTTTCGTCGTTATGCAAAAATCGCAGACGAGAAAAACCACCGTCATCTTGCGATTTCGGTGGTAAGTAATCGAGCCCGTGCGTTTCGTCAGTGATTACGCTTGGGTGTGTAGCAACACACCTTTGGCGGCGTCCTGCTCGTCGCTCATTTCTTTCACGCGTTTGGCCAGCTGAAGCAATTCTTCAGAAGGGATCTGGCGGATCACTTCATCGGATTGGGCATCACGAACGGTTATGACCGTGATGCCGGTGGCTTCATCAACAGTAAACTGCAGATTACGGCGAACGATGCGATTTTCGTTCAATGCGTCAACTTGCTGTTGCAATTGTTGAGAAGTGGGTTTGACAGCTGGTGCATTCTCTTTGTCGTTGGGTGCTGCTTGCGGCGGCGGATCCAAGCGACGAATGCTCACGACGTTATTGTCATTAGCGACGGCGGACGTTTCACCCGAAGACGGCAGACGGGACGCGACCGTAGCGTTTACATCGCGAGATGTATTCACATTAATAGCCATGGTCGTTTCCTCCTACGCGTATCAACACCGCCGCGAAGGCGGTGTTGATGACGGTGGCAAGGCGTTTCATCTTTCGTCCTGCGCTACGATTACCGCAACAACGACAACACGTTTTGTGTCGCCGCGTTGGCTTGTGCCAACACCGCTAAACCGGCTTGTTGCAACACCTGGTTCTTCGACAAGTTCGCCGTTTCTTGCGCAAAGTCCGTGTCTTTGATGCGTGAGCGCGCTGCCGACGCATTTTCAGCAATATTGTTCAGATTGCTGATCGTGCTTTGGAAACGGTTTTGCACAGCACCCAAATCACCGCGGATGGAGTCGATCGCTTGCAGGGCTTGGTCGATCACCGCAACGGCGTTTTGTGCGCCTTGTGCGCTGTCGATATTGACCGACGACACAGCGTTCAAACCGGCACCAACAGCGGATGTCGACGCAAAATAGTCGGTCGAAGCGGCTGCCGTAACGGTGAATGAACGTGACGAGTTAAATTGCAAAATGCCCGCCGTTGTGGAGTCCGCCGCTGTTCCGTCTGCTGTGATTGAGGTCGCATTGGCGAACTCGGAGTTCGCGTCAAAGCCGCCATCAAAGTCGACGGTGGTGAATTGCACGGTGGCCGATGTTGTGCTGTGCGTAATGCTACGCAAGCTGATATCAGCACCCGATTCGTTGGTCAGGATGATCGCGGTTTTGTCATCCGACAACGTCGCATAGACACCGGTTTGCGCGGTTTCTTTGTTGACGGAGTCGGCCAACGCCGTTAAATCGGACGTTGATGAAATCGATGCCGAAATTGTCACGCCAGTTGAGTTGCTGGAGACTAAACTGAAAGACAGTGTGCCGGCTGCGCTCAGCGTGTCGATTTTGACGTTGGTGCGCGCTTCCGCTTCGATACCGGTGTCATCGCTTTTGGCGTTGATGGCCGCGGCAATGGTTGATGCTTGGGCCCCGGCTGCGTAAACCGCCGTGTCGCTGCCCAAATAGCCAGACAACGTCAACGTGGTGCCGCCTAAATTGTTCGACGTGGTTGTGCTTGGGTCGAGACGTGTCGTTGGTGCGTGAACCGTGCCGCCAATCGCGTTATTGGTCGTGTTATCAAAGTTGATTTGATACGAACCAATCGACGAACCACGTGCATCGCCGGTGGCGACGGTAATGGTTTCGAAGGCCTGAGCACCGACCTGGAAGGTTTGAGTGCCAAACGTTCCGTCCAACAAAATACGACTGCCGAAACGCGTGGTTTCAGCAATACGGTTCAATTCCGATTTGAGTTGTGACACTTCGGCTTGCAAGGCGGCGCGTTCAGACGAGCCGTTGGAACCGTTGGCCGATTGCAAGGCCAGATCGCGCATACGCTGCAAAATGGTCGTGGATTCGGACAACGCACCTTCAGCGGTTTGCGACAAAGAAATACCGTCGTTGGCGTTGCGGGCGGCAACACCCAAACCACCGATTTGGGCGGTCAGGCGGTTGCTGATCTGCAAACCAGCGGCGTCATCTTTAGCGGTATTGATGCGAAAACCGGACGACAAACGCTGGAATGTTGTTCCCAACGCATTGTTCGTGCCGTACAGACTGCGCTGAGCATTCAGCGATGCCACGTTAGTGGCAATAACATTACCCATGATAGGTCTCCTTCGATGTCCCCGCCTGAGAGCAGGGTCTTACAAAGTTACGACGGACGAAGTACAAACTGAGATTTGCGCTCGTTCACACAGGTTATCGACCTGCCGTGAACAAACTTGAGCGGAATTTTGCTGTGACCGTTCGCGCTGCCGTTTTCCACCGTGGCGCAGTTATTGCTAAACCGGATACATAACAATGAGGGGTTAGGGAAGGGCATGCACGACTGGATCGATGACTGGGTAAAAAGGCTTGCCGATCAAGCCTTTGCCGGCGGTGACGGCGAAGTGGTGGCGGCGTGTACGGATTGGCTGGTGACGCGGGCGCCAGGCAACGCCGAGGCGTGGTCGATGCAGGCCGAGGCTTTGGTGCTGACAAAGCAATGGTTTAAAGCGTTGCGCTGGGCCGAACGTTGGCATCGCGAAACCGGCCATCAAGAAGCGCTGCTTTGGCTGGCTCGCATCGAAATGGCCTTGCAGCTCTATCGTCAGGCTGAACGTCGATTGGCCAGCGTACCCGCTGCACTGCGCAGTGTTCCGGTAGCCGAACTGTTGCAAACCTTGCAAAAGGCCTTGCCAAGCGAGCAGCGCGATAACGAAGCGTTGTGGATCGCCAACACGATTGACGCGTTTTTGGCGGCCAAAGCCTTGAACAGTGAAGCGCTCTGTGTCTGCGGTGAAGCCTTGTTGGCGCTCGGCATACGCGAAACCGAAGTGGCGCGAGAAACTGGACTGGCGCATTACGCTGCTGAACGCAAAGACGATTGTTTGCGTTGTTTGTCGATGACAGCACTTAACGATGATGACGCATTGGCCGCGCTCACTGACGCGCAACTCAGTAACGGTCAAATCGACGCCGCGAGGCAAACGTTGTTGCGTTGGCACGTGCGCGATCACAGTGGTCGTGCGATCGCCTTGGCGGCGCGGTGCGATCTTGCCAGCGGTCAATTAGCCGCTTGTGAACAACGCTTGCATCAAGCCATCGATCAGTTTGCGCACAGTGAAGACGTGTGGAAATGTGTCGGTGCTTGGTTGATGCCGGCACAACAACCATTGGCGATGCGTGATCATTTGCGCAAAGCCACGACGTCGACACTGGCCAACAATGCCGATGCCTGGGCTGCGCTGGCGTTGGCTGAAGTGCGTTGCGGTAGCAGCATTGAATCGGCATTGGCGCTGTATCAACAAGCCATTGCACGACGCGACAAGTTTGCATTGGCGCTAAAAAATAGCGGTGTTTGTCTGTTTCGTTTGGGACGATTTGCTGAGGCACGCGATCAGTTTCGTCGCGCCATCAATGCCAAACCGGATTACGCAATGGCGTGGGGCGAACTCGGCATGACCTGCTTAAAATTGCAAGATTATGGTGAGTCCGAACGTGCCTTGTTGACGGCGCTTGTGCTCAAACCGCGCGAGGTCGATCATTGGAACAATTTGGGCAGCATGATGTTGAGTTGTTATCGCTATCATGCTGCCGTCACGGCGTTGGAACGCGGTTTGGCGATCAAACCGATGCATCCATTGCTGCGCAGCAATCTCGCCAATGCCTATGTCAATATCGGACGTTTTGCCGAAGCGCAAAAAATATTGCAACAACTGCAGGATGAACCGCACGGCGACGATGTCACGTCGATCACCAATCTGTTGTTTTCCATCAACTACGATCCTGATTTAAGCAGTGACGAGATCATTGCTACTTACAAAAAGACGATCAGCAACGGTTTTCCGGCACAGCGCTATAGCGCTTGGTCCAATCCCGTTACGTCACAGCGCCGTATTCGCGTCGCCTATGTGTCAGCCGATTTTTGTCATCACCCTTGTTATCACTTTGTGCAGCCTCTTTTAAAACATCATCGCCATGATGAATTTTGTGTCGTCGCCTTTTCGAACGTGTCAGTGCCTGACGAAAAAACCGCTGAGCTGAAAAGCTATTGTGATGAATGGTATGACATCACAACGTTGAGTCCTGATCAAAAAGCGGAACTGATCTACCAAAAGAAAATCGACATACTGGTGGATCTGTCTGGCCATACGGCAGGCAATATTTTGCCGGTGTTTGCGCTGAAGCCCGCCCCGTTGCAAATGTCCTGGTTGGGTTTTGGCTACACATCCGGCTTGGCGACGATGGATTATTTTTTGTGTGATGAAGAAATGTATCCGGTGGGCAGCGAGCGTTTGTTTACTGAAAAAGCGGCACGCATACCGTTACCGTGCTTTGTGTACAAGCCGTCGGTTTATGCGCCCGATGTGGTGCCTTCGCCTGCGCAACAACACGGCATCGTGCACTTTGGTAGTTTGAGCCGCCCCATTCGCCTGAACACTCGTTGCTTGACGGTGTGGGCCGAAATATTGCGAAGAGTGCCGAAAAGTCGCTTGATTCTGAATTGTCACGCGTTTGGTGAACAACTATCGATTGATAAGATGATCAGCTTTTTCACGCAGCAAGGCATTGCGGCATCGCGTTTGGATATTGCCAGCACATCGCCACCGTGGCCGGTTTATCAAAAAATGGATATTGCGCTGGATTGCTTTCCGCACAATTCTGGCACCACGCTATTTGAAGGTCTGCTGATGGGAGTGCCGTTTATTACGCGGCGCGATCGCGTTTCGATGGGCCGTTTGGGCGCTACGATTGCGCGTGGGATCAACCATGCCGAATGGATCGCCAATAGCGATGAAGAATACATCGACAAAGCTATCTCGCTGGCGTCGGATATCCCTAAGTTAGCCGCGTTACGAGCGTCGTTGCGCGATGAATTGCTGCAGTCGGCCTTATGCGACGCAGCGGATTTCACGCGCCGCGTCGAGGCGCAATACCACATGATGTGGCAACACTGGTGCGAACAGCAAACGGAGCACGCCGCATGACGCCATGGATGCAAGATCTGTTGGCAGAGCAAGCGCAACGTGCGTTTGACGAAGGTGATCTCGCCACGTTGCGCAGCACGATCGCGCAGCTCGTCCAGTTTCAAGGCGACAACGTGCAATGGTGGAATGCATTGGCCGAAGCGCTTCTGCAATCACAGCTATGGTATGAAGCGGCGTTGTGGTGCGATGCTTGGCAACAACGTGATCAGAGCGGTATTGCCAGCTATTTTAATGCGCGCATCGAAGCGCAAGTGGGGTTGCTCAACGCCGCCAAACAGCGATTGCAGTATTTGCCACCGTCGCTACGTCAAACGGAAGAAGTCAGCGCACTGGCTGAGGTCATCGATAGTGAGATGGCGCAGATCAATCAATCGCTCGGTGGATTGACCATCGCACTGCTAATCGCGACAGCGGTCGAGCATCGCGATCAGCAAGCGCTGATGTTGATCGCATTGCGATTGGACGCATCGGTAAAGCTATCGGCCGCGGAACAACGCCATATCGGTTTTGCGTTTTATCACAGCAAACTCTATGTCAAAGCTTTAAATCATCTGACCTTGGCAACACCGTGGGATGACGAGATCAGTTTTGCCTTGGTGCATGGTTTGTTGATGATCGGCGATTGTCATCGCGCTCAGGCCTTGCTCGATAAACAATTTGGCAAAAAATGGCCGACAATGCCAAAGGGCAGAGGACTGGGGCTTCGCATTGCGTTTATGCAATCTGACGAAAAAGCATGCTTTAAATACTTGCGCGATGCGGATACGGCAACCTGGCAAGAGCCTTTTTTTGTCGATGCGTGCAGTGATTGGATCGCGCGCAGCAAAGCACCGCGCCCGCTGTATGATTTCTTGCAGGCACAAACGTCGCGATTGGCTGCGTTGCCTCATTTCTGGTCGATGTACGCACTGGCATGTGCACGTTGTAATGAACCCGCGACGGTTTATCGTGAAGCGTATCGTCAAGCGATCGCTTTGCAGACGGATGACGCTTTGTTATGGGCCAAATTGGCGGCCAGCCTGGTGGCTGAAAATCAGTTGGAATTGGGATTTCAGGCGTATCAACAATCGCTGCAGATCGACAGTGCTCGAGCGGACACCTGGCAAGAATTGGCGATGCTTGCGGCCAAAAAAGGCGATGATGCCGTTGCTCAACAGGCCTTCGCGCGTGCGCTTGGATTGGCGCCGAAGAACGGCGCGTTGTGGAGCAACTACGGTAACTTTTTATTGCGCCAGCGTGCTTTGCAAAAAGCCGTAGAATGCGGCCGCTTGGCGGTGCAGTTTGAACCCGACAGCGTGACCTGTTGGAACAATCTTGCCGCCGCTTGTTTGAATCAGCACTATCATCTGGAAGCTAAAAACGCGCTTGATAAAGCCCTAGCGCTCGACCCGACGTTTATCTCCGCACTCAGCAATCAAGCGCGCGCGACCGGACAGCTTGGCGAGTTTGATACGGCGTTACGCTTGTTCGATGCATTGCCTCATAAAGATGTGAAAACCTGCAGCAGTATGTTGTTCTATGCCAATTATCATCCGGATTTAAGTGCGGAAGCGATTTATGCGATTTATCGCCGGCTTGTTGATCAGCATTTTCCTCGCCAACAGTTTTTTGACTATGACAATGAATTGCGTGCTGATCGCCCCTTGGTGATTGGTTACGTGTCGCCAGATCTGCGGCATCATCCGTGTTTTCACTTTATTTCACCGCTACTGCAGCAACGCGATCGCTCACAGTTTACGGTGATTGCCTATTCCGATGTTGTTGTAGCCGATCGCGAAACAACACAGTTAAAAGCTGCCGTTGATGTCTGGCGTGATGTGGCGTATTGCAATGATGAACAACTGGCCGAACACATTCGGCGTGACAAGGTCGATATTTTGGTTGATTTGGCCGGTCACACTAATGATAACCGTCTAACGTTGTTTGCGCGCAAACCGGCGCCAGTACAAGTTACTTGGTTGGGGTTTGGCTACACAACAGGTCTTCGCCAAATCGACTATTTTTTAACAGACGAAGAAATGTTTCCACCGGGCGCCGAACGTGTTTTTGCCGAGGCACCGGCTCGTGTTCCTGTTCCGTGTTTTGCCTATCAGCCACCTGACGATGTGCCCGACGTTGCGGACGCACCTTGTTTGCGTAATGGTTATGTGACATTTGGCAGTTTAAGTCGGACGGTTCGTTTGAATCAGCGGTTGTTACAGACGTGGATCCAGTTGTTGCAACGCGTGCCCGACAGTCATCTGTTGCTCAATTCTTTTTCGTTCGCCGAATCGGCGCTTCGTGATCGTTACCTCCAGTTCTTTGAGCAAAACGGCATTACTGCCGATCGACTCGACATTGGTTTTGAAACGCCGCCCTGGCCGGTTTATGAACGAATTGACATTATGCTGGATTGTTTTCCGCACAACTCAGGTACCACGCTATTTGAAGGTTTGTACATGGGCGTGCCATTTGTCACGCGGCGCGATCGCGTATCGATGGGACGTTTGGGAGCAACCATTGCGCGAGGTTTAGGGCGCGATGAATGGATCGCGAACGACGATGCGTCGTATATCGCCATCGCCGCTGCAATGGCTAGCAATCATCAACAATTAGCGCAACAGCGCGCGCAACTGCGTCAGCAGCTACTACACTCAGCGTTAGGTGATCAGAAAGGATTTTGTCAACGTGTTGAAACGGTCTATCGTCAGATATGGACGCAGTATTGTGACCGTCAACGACATTCTTCTGGCCAAACTTTTGCAGAGCAACCGGAACGCCCAACCAACATGGACAGCCTCGTATGAAAGTCGTGATCCTCGCCGGTGGACTTGGCACTCGCATCAGTGAAGAGTCGCATCTGAAGCCGAAACCCATGATCGAAATTGGTGGCATGCCGATTTTATGGCACATCATGAAATCGTATTGCGCGCATGGCATGTGTGATTTTGTTGTTTGTCTTGGTTACAAGGGCTATGCGATCAAGGATTTTTTTGCCAACTACTTTCTACACACCTCTGACGTCACCTTTGATATGGCCAATAATCGCATGGAGGTGCACCGCAATTACAGCGAGCCGTGGCGGGTTACCTTGGTCGATACAGGCGAAGACAGCATGACGGGTGGCCGCTTGAAGCGTGTTGCCAATTATCTTGACGACAGCGAGCCCTTTTGTTTCACCTACGGCGATGGATTATCCGATATCAATTTGAAAATGCTGGTGGAGTTTCATCGCTCGCATGGTAAGTTGGCCACGATCACGGCAGTGCAACCACCGGGGCGTTACGGTGCACTCAATTGCGATGAAACGGCGGTTAAAAGTTTTACTGAAAAGCCGCGCGGCGACGGTGGTTGGATCAACGGTGGTTTCTTTGTGTTGCAAAAAGACGTGCTCCGTTACATCAAAGACGATGCGACACATTGGGAGCAAGAGCCGCTGCAAAGCCTCGCTCGGGATGGTGAGTTGCAGGCGCACTTTCACAGCGGATTTTGGCAGGCAATGGATACGCTACGTGAGAAAAACTATCTAGATCAATTGCTGAAGGAAAATCGCGCGCCGTGGAAAACGTGGGCCTGAGCCGAACCTTCTGGCAACAACAACGTGTATTGCTGACCGGACACACGGGGTTCAAAGGTGCGTGGTTGAGTTTGTGGTTGCAGCAATGGGGCGCCACTGTTCATGGGTATGCGCTGGCACCACCTACGACGCCATCACTGTACATGTTGGCGAATACGCGACATGGCATGAGTGAAACCATTGCCGACATAACTGATTCGCAAAGACTGCGTCAGATTTTTTCTGAAGTTAAACCGACCATTGTATTGCATCTGGCCGCTCAAGCGATTGTTGCCGAAGGCTATCGTGATCCCGTGCGTACCTGGCAAAGCAATGTGATGGGCACACTCAATGTGCTCGAATGTTTACGTGATTGTGAATCACTGCAGGCGGCCGTGATCGTGACGACCGATAAAGTGTATCGCAACGATGAAACCGGCCGTGCATTCGTCGAAACCGATGCTCTGGGGGGGCACGATCCCTACAGCGCCAGCAAAGCGGCGTGTGAAGTGCTGTGCCAAAGTCATTGCAGCAGTTTTTTGAACACGACGGCGCTGGCCACCGCAAGGGCAGGCAATGTGATCGGTGGTGGTGATTTTGCGCCAAGGCGTTTGTTGCCCGATATTGTTCGCGCGTGGACACAGCAACAAGCGATTGAATTGCGCGCGCCCAACGCGGTGCGACCGTGGCAACATGTGTTTGAAAGTTTGCACGGGTATTTGCGTTTGGCTCAGGGTTTGGCGCAGCACAGTGTCAGTGCGGGGGCCTATAACTTTGGTCCCGATGTGGCGCAAACGTGTTCAGTGAACGCCATGATTGAGCGCATTCAATGCTTGTGGCCGGACAATTCAGGTTTCACTGTCGTGGCGGCGCCGTTTAAAGAAGCACAACAGCTGATGTTAAACAGCAGCAAGGCTCATACGCAGTTGCAATGGCATTCACTATGGGATTTGGATGTCAGTCTGCAACGCAGTGTTGAATGGTATCGCGCGTGGGCCGCCGGTGACACTATGCGCGAAATCAGCGTGCAACAATTACAGCAGTATTGGCAGCTACTTTAACCGACGACTCTATGACAAACATGCATATTATCGACACCAATGTCAGTGGCTTAAAATTGCTCAAGCATCATGTGTTTAATGACGAACGAGGACGCTTTAGTCGCGTTTTTTGCCGTGAAAGCTTGGAAGCTGCCGCAATTGCACCTGACATTGCGCAAATCAACGTGACTCAAACGGCCAAGCGAGGTTGCTTGCGTGGAATGCACTATCAAAAGCGACCCCATTCTGAACGCAAAATCATTTGTTGTTTACGTGGTTCGGTGTTCGATGTTGTTGTTGATTTACGGCGCGGATCTTCAAGTTTTCTGCAATGGCGAAGCTTTGAGTTGAACGGAAACGTCGGCACCAGCATTATTGTGCCAGCGGGTTTTGCCCATGGTTTTATCGCGTTGAGTGATGATGTCGAAATGTTGTACTTGCACGACAAACCCTATGTTGAAGAGGCGCAACGGGGAGTGCTGCACAACGATCCCCGATTGAACATTCATTGGCCGATTCCGGTCACGCAAATATCAGACAAAGACACGGCGTATCCTCCGATTACGCCCGATTTCACAGGAGTTTGATATGCCGTCATTTCATGTGGGTGAACAACGCTGTCGCGCTTGTGGCCACAACGAACTGACGCCATTTCTCGATTTGGGCGCGGCACCACCGTCCAATGCTTACCGTACCCTGGAAGATTTGCACAAACCAGAGTTGTGGTTTCCATTGCGATTACAGGTGTGCACGTCGTGCTGGTTGGCGCAAACAGAAGACTTCGTTGGCCGCGAGCAAATGTTTTCTCCTGATTACGCTTACTTCAGCTCTTACTCGAACAGTTGGCTTGCGCATGCGCGTCGTTATGTTGATGAAGTCGTCTCCCGATTTGAGTTAAACCCATCCGATTGGGTCGTTGAAATCGCGGCGAATGATGGCTACCTTCTGCAATATGTGCAGCAAAAAAATATTCCTTGCTTGGGTGTGGAGCCAACACACTGCACAGCCGTCGTTGCGAGGCAAAAAGGCATTCCAATTATCGAACGATTCTTTGGTGTCGAGCTGGCATCGGAATTGGTTGCTCAGCAGGGCAGAGCATCATTGGTTGTTGGCAACAATGTACTGGCTCATGTGCCCGACCTGAATGACTTTGTTGCAGGTGTCGCGTTGCTGCTGCGTGACGACGGTATTGCAACCTTTGAGTTTCCGCATCTATTGCAGCTGTTGTCTGGCAAGCAGTTCGATACGGTGTATCACGAACACTTCAGCTATTTGAGCGTGACCGCTTTGCAACCGTTGTTGGCGCGTCACGGTCTGGTTCTGTTTGATATTGACGAATTGTCAACACATGGCGGCTCGTTACGATTGTATTGGCAAAAGCAGTCGGGAATGCATTCAATCAGCTCTCGTGTCACACAGATGTTGCAGAAAGAACAGCAATTCGGTTTGCTAACGCTGTCGCGCTACCAACAGTTGCAACGGGATGCCGAGCAGATTCGTGATGAGCTGCTGTTGTTTTTAATTGATGCTAAAAAGCAACGGCTTCGCCTGGGTGCTTATGGTGCAGCGGCCAAAGGCAACACTCTGTTTAATTATTGCGGGATTCGCCGTGATCGCATCGCTTGGGTCGTTGACGCGAACCCAAACAAACAGGGCCGCTATTTACCGGGCAGCGGCATTCCAATCGTCGATGAATCCGTGTTGCGCGCGCAGAAACCCGATCGTATCTTGGTGTTGCCGTGGAATTTGGCTGATGAGTTGCGCACACAGTTGGCATACATCGAGCAGTGGGGGGGGCAGTTGGTGGCGGCCATTCCTCATATTCGGGTGTTGCGATGACCATTGAAATGGCTGCTTCCGCGAAAATTTCAGCGTTAGCTGATATCGAAGACTCAACACGTGGCACGCGCATTGTTATTGGGTCCGATTCGGTGATCGACAGTTTTGTGAAAGTAAAACCGGCTGGAGGAAGTGGCGATCTGATGGTCGGCGAGCGTTGCACGATAAACAGTGGTTGTGTGCTGTATACCGGCAACGGCATTATCATTGGCAACGACGTTGCGATTGCCGCGAATTGCACCTTTGCACCAGTGAATCATCAATTCAAACTGCGCGACAAATTGATTCGTGAACAACGCTTTGCACCATCGCGCGGCGGCATTGTGATCGAGGATGATGTCTGGATCGGCGCCGGCGTTGTGCTGCTCGATGGCGCGATTCTGCGACGCGGTTGTGTCATTGGAGCGTTATCGTTGGTGCGCGGCGAAGTACCGGCCTACAGCATTCAAGCCGGCAATCCCTTGCAATTATTAGGGTGGCGGCAATGACGTGGACGGTGCTCGGCAGCAGCGGATTTATCGGACGCGAAATTGTGCGCCAATTGCGTCAGCGCGGCGAAACCGTGTTGACACCAACTCGCGCTGAACTGGATCTGCTCGGTGATGCAGGTAATGTTATTTATGCCATCGGCATGACGGCTGATTTCCGTCAGCACTTGTTCGAAACCGTCGATGCGCACGTCATTGTGTTGCGAAAGCTGCTGCAAACATTGCGATTTACATCGTTTCTGTATTTGTCATCGACGCGTGTTTATCAGGGCTGCGACGCCGAGGTCGTTGATGAAGATTCACGCTTATCGCTGTGGCCTGATCGTGATGCCGTCTATAACGGTAGCAAGCTGCTAGGGGAAGCACTGTGTCTGGCGCAATCCAATTCAGCCGTTCGTGTTGCACGTTTATCCAATGTGTATGCCGTTGACCAAACCGACCACAGTTTTCTTGGTATGGTGCTGCGCGATGCGGTACAAGGGCAAGCACGTATTCAGCAATCACCACAAATGCATAAAGATTATATCGATCGTGAGCAAGCCGTGTATTGGTTGCTGCAAATCGCCGAACGTGGCAAACAGCGGTTATACAATGTGAGCAGCGGTGAATTGGTGTCACACGCGCAAATTGCTGCCGCATTAAATGCTTGCGCACCGGAGTGCTGTCGCATTGTTGGCACAGAAAACGCAATGCACAGCCCTCGCATCAGCAATGCGCGCGTGCGCGATGAATTTCCGGCCGCGTTGCCGTCTTTAATCGAACAATTACCGCTGCTGTACACCGCAGCCCAACACCGCTATCGCTCGGGAGCGTTACCATGAACAGCCAATTAACCGCCCATCAGCAGTTTGAATTGGAAAGCCAACAACGTGTGGCCGCTTACCGTGACGATACGCAATGGCAGTCGCTGTCGCGCGCGTGGGTACAGCGCTCATTTGAACAAAAATACATGTACAACTGGTCATGGATGGGCCGACCGGTCATTCAAAACCCAGTGGATTTAATGGCCTTGCAAGAAATCATCTGGCACACCCAACCGGAGCTTATTATCGAAACCGGCGTTGCTCACGGCGGTTCATTGATCTTTTATGCGTCGATGCTGGAACTGCTCGGCAAAGGTGAAGTGCTTGGCATTGATATCGATATTCGTCCGCACAACCGCGCTGCTATCGAAGCGCATCCCATGAGCAAACGCATTCAGCTTTATCAAGGTTCATCGGTTGACACGACCACCATCGATCATGTGCGCCAAGCCGCGCAGGGCAGACGCACAATGATCTGTCTCGACTCGATGCATACGCACGATCATGTGTTGTCCGAACTCAATCTGTACGCACCGTTTGTTTCATCCGGTTGCTATTTGGTTGTGTTCGATACTGTCGTTGAGCAATTGCCCAAAGGTTTTTTTGACGACCGCCCCTGGGATGTTGGCAACAGTCCGATGACGGCACTGGATCATTGGCTAATCAAAAATCCGGAATTTAGCCGCGATCCGCATATTGACGGGAAGTTGCTGTTGAGCTCGGCGCCGCGTGGGTGGTTGGTGAGACGCTAGAAAAACGTCCCGTATTTCGCCTTTAAGTAATCACGCTGGTGAAGGTTGAATGTGGCACGAATGCCCTTCGGCTATTGCGCCTTATGTGTGCTTTGAACGCTGCGTCATGAAACTTCAACTCGTTCAACTGAAAATTGCATTCTATAGATGGCTAACTCTACACCCGGAGCCCGGCCAACTGCCAATTGAAGTTCGGGATATATTTCGTTCGCAATGATTATCCCACGCGAGCTACCTAGACCGAGATTTCGATCTACCCAGCTCATGTAATAGAGAATTTGTCCAAGCACTTTGTTTCTTCCTTGTGAGAGTTTTAGCTCGATAACAACCGGTCTACCATTTCTGTCGATGGCCAAAATGTCAATTCGACCGCCATCAATTGAAAATTCGACACCACTGATATCACCATTGCGATAAAGGGAGAGTCCTTTCTCAATTTTTTCCAGATTAATTGCAAGGGAATCTCGAAGGTGGCTCTCGAATGCAAATGTGATATTCTTTTCTTCCTCACCCTCTGCATGAGTTTCAGAGGCCTCTTCTGAGTTTTCTAGAAATTGGTTATATTCATCTTTTAGTTGAAGGCAAAAGCTTATGTTCTTTTTGCCTTCTTCTGTCATTCCTTCCGGCCACGATTCCACTAGAAATTTTTCAAATAGACCTGAGTCTTGCAGGAGTTCAATTAGACGTCCTCTGCGAACGCTGCCAGAATATGGTTTTCCCCAAGGTTTTATTTCGGTATTCCTTATAGTCATTGCGGCATCCGCTAAGCCATGCTTTTTTGCAAAAGCGTAACATGCATTATTCGGTAGTTTTTTTGTGCTCACATCTGTCTCCCTGTACACGTAAAGTGCAATAACCGAAGGGCTTTGCGCCGTATTCAATCCGGGTAAGGTAAATCATTCCTTTATGAGTCGCCAGCGCAATCATTTGGCCAAGTCGAACGACGAGCCCCTACTTTTCTGAAGACAATAAAAATCCCCGCTGCAAGCAGCGGGGCAACCAAGGCTCTGAGAAAGCGTTTGCGGTCACTCGGCAAGTGGTGAGGGGGTAGGCCTGACATTATTCGTCATAGACTTACCCCTGTAGCAGTGACAATACGTTTTGTGTTGACGCATTCGCTTGAGCCAATACCGCAAGGCCCGCCTGTTGTAGCACTTGAAACTTCGACAAATGTGCAGTGGCTTCCGCAAAATCCGTGTCGCGTATGCGCGATCGTGCGGCGGTGGCGTTTTCCGCAATGTTATTCAGATTGCTGATCGTCGCCTGGAAGCGGTTTTGTACCGCACCGAGATCACCGCGAATCGAGTCGATGGTTTCGAGTGCCTGGTCAATGACCGCAATTGCATTTTGCGCGCCGGCGGAGCTGGCAATATCAATGAACGATACGGAATTTAATCCTGCACCTACC
Organism: Enterobacterales bacterium; assembly: GCA_041914905.1. GTDB lineage: Bacteria > Pseudomonadota > Gammaproteobacteria > Enterobacterales > Permianibacteraceae > Permianibacter. Next base: position 8,698 of record JAYSCL010000044.1, on the reverse strand, counting down.
GCTGTTGTTGTCGCAAAATAATCAGTTGATGCTGCGGCGGTAACAGTGAATGAACGTGCCGAATTGAATTGAAGAATACCGGCGACCGTTGTATCTGCGTTAACACCGTCGGCTGTGATCGTCGTTGCATTGGCGAATTCAGATACCGCATCAAAACCGCCGTCGAAATCGATCGTTGTAAACTGCACTGTCGCCGACGTGGTGCTGTGCGTGATACCACGCAAGCTGATATCAGCACCGGATTCGTTGGTCAAAATCAATGACGATTTGTCATCGGCCAACGTCGCATAAACACCCGTTTGCGAGGTTTCTCGATTGATCGAATCCGCCAGTGAGGTGAAATCCGATGTCGACGAAATCGATGCTGAAATGGCGACCGCCGTGCTGTTGCTCGACACAATGCTAAACGCCAATGTACCGGCAGCACTCAATGTGTCTATTTTCAAATTGGTGCGGGCTTTGGCTTCAATACCGGTGTCATCGGCACGCGCGTTGATCGCCGCGGCAATCGTTGATGCAGTTGCACCGGCAGCATAAGTGACTGTATCGCTGCCCAAATAACCTGATAGCGTCAACGTGGTGCCGGCTAAGTTATTCGACGTGGTTGTGCTGGGATCGAGTCGTGTCGATGGCGCGTGCACGGTACCGCCAACCGGGTTATTGGTCGTGTTATCAAAATTGATTTGATACGAACCAATTTGCGACCCGCGTGCATCACCTGTTGATACCGTAATGGTTTCGAAGGCGCGTGCGCCGACCTGAAATGTTTGTGTGCCGAATGAACCGTCCAATACCAAGCGACTGCCGAAGCGCGTGGTTTCAGCGATGCGATTCAACTCTTGTTTTAGCTGTGCGACTTCTTGCTGCAAGGCCGCACGTTCTGATGGACCGTTGGATCCGTTTGCCGATTGAATGGCCAAGTCACGAATGCGCTGCAAAATCGTGGTCGATTCTGATAACGCGCCTTCGGCAACTTGCGACAGTGATATACCGTCGCTGGCGTTGCGTGCCGCAACGGCCAAACCGCCAATCTGCGCTGTTAAGCGATTAGCAATTTGCAATCCCGCCGCGTCATCTTTGGCGCTGTTGATACGAAAACCCGATGACAGACGCTGAAATGTTGTCGTCAATCCGGTATTGGTACCAAACAAGTTGCGCTGCGCGTTCAGCGAGGCAACATTGGTAGCGATGACATTACCCATCATTTACTCCTTGACTTCGATGTGCCACCGCCCATGACGGCGGCAACTCACAAAGTGCATTTGAGAAACGACGGACAATCTGTACAGCACAATAAAAAATGGCAGATTGTTCCATCGTACGTTCGGTCGGCAAGGCGATTAAACCTTTCCGACCGTGGGCGTGAACGCTGAGAACATTTCTGCCACTTTTGAATTCGCCTGCTGAGAACAGAGCGTATTCGTGGAAGTTATCGACAGGGCTGTTAAAAGCTTTAGAAAAAGTTTTTTCGACATGGCGGTTAGGTGAACGGCTGGGCCCTTCTTACTGATGTTAGCGGGAGTGCCGTAACAAGTTCGGTAGCACGGATGGCAATCGAAAGCGGCAGCCCCCACCCCGTTGCAGGCAAGACTTTGCCGTTAGGAGGTCCATCGAAGGCTTCCTCTAGGGTTGAGTCTGTCGTCTCCGCTGGTCAAAAAAAAATCAATGTCAGATTTTCGATGGTGACAGGACGCATCCCGTGTACTATCACGGTCGTTCGTATTCAGTCTCCTTAGCCATGTTCGATCCCTTGAACATCGAGCGGTACTACCAAGCATTGCTCGATAAAGATCCTCAATTCGAAGGCGTGTTTTATGTCGGTGTCAAAACCACCGGCGTTTTTTGCCGGCCGACGTGTTCGGCACGCAAACCCAAACGCGAAAATTGTGAGTTTTTTGCCGATGCGCAATCGGCGTTGCTCGCGTCCTATCGACCGTGTTTGCGTTGCCAACCCCTTTCGCATCCCAATCAGGTGTCGCCATTGATTCAAGCGTTGGTGGCCGCTGTGGAAGCACAACCTGAAAAGCGTTGGACGGACGCGGATTTTGATGCGCTGTCTGTTGATGCCGCAACGGCGCGCCGTCAATTTCAAAAACGTTTTGGTATGACATTTGTTGAATACGCTCGAGCACGGCGCTTAGGGTTGGCGATGAAACATATTCGCGACGGCAACTCGGTGATTGATGCGCAACTATTAAGTGGCTACGAATCTGGCAGCGGTTTTCGTGATGCGTTTTCGCGCATTATGGGCGTGGTACCGCAACGGGCAAAAAGTCCGCGTGCGCAACAACAATTGTTTGAAATGACGTCGGTGTTATTGGCCGCGTGGTTAGACACGCCACTGGGGCCGATGATTGCGATTGCCGATGAATCGGCGTTGCATTTGCTGGAATTCACTGATCGGCGTGGATTGGAACGTGAAATTGAACGTTTGCGTCAGCGTCGCAAGGTAGCGATCGTGCCGGGACGTAGCGCGGCGATTGACAGCATTGAGCGCGAATTGCAGCAGTATTTCGCCGGTCAACTCGACCGGTTTGAAACGCCCACCGCCTGGCTTGGTTCAGCGTTTCAGCAATCGGTGTGGATCGCGTTGCAACAGATCCCGATAGGCGAAACACGCACGTACGCGCAAATGGCCAATCACGTAGGACGTCCGCAAGCGATTCGCGCAATGGCCAATGCGAACGGTGCCAATCAATTGTCGATTATTGTGCCTTGTCACCGTGTTGTTGAAACCGGTGGAGGTCTTGGCGGCTATGGCGGCGGAGTGCAGCGCAAGCAATGGTTGCTTAATCACGAACGTAAAATGGCACGCGCAAAACATTCTAGATAAGGAAAGTGAACAATGAATCAGACAAAACAAAAACAAAAGGCTCAACGTTTTCAGTCGCTACATCAACGCGGCAATCCACTGGTTTTGTTTAATTGCTGGGATGCCGGTAGCGCCAAAATAATTGCAGACAGTGGTGCACACGCTATTGCCAGTGGAAGTTGGTCGGTGGCCGCCGCGATGGGATATGCAGACGGTGAAAAGTTGCCGCTGGCCTTGGTGCTCGACAATATTCAACGTATTGTTGCCGCGGTCGATTTGCCAGTCACACTCGATTTTGAAAGTGGCTATGCAGCGGATGAAGCAACATTGCGTGATCATATTGGCTTGGTGTTGCAATGCGGGGTGGTGGGCATTAATTTTGAAGATCAAAATCAACGCAGTGGTACGTTGTATTCGATTGAGCAGCAATGTCAACGCATTGCCGCCATTCGCACAGCGGCGGATGATGTCGGCGTGCCGTTGTTTATCAACGCGCGTACCGATTTGTTTTTGAACGCTGAGATTGCGGCCCACAGCACTGAACATGTTGAAGAAGCCATCACCCGAGCGCGCGCGTATGCCGATGCCGGCGCCAACGGATTCTTTGCTCCGTGGTTATGTGATGCGGCGTTCATTCGTCAGTTGTGTCAGACCAGTCCTTTACCCGTGAACATTATGATGATGCCACAAATCAGTGGCATCGCGACGCTGGCCGAGCTGGGCGTCGCACGGGTCAGCTATGGCCCTGCACCGTACCGTCTGGTAATGGCTGCATTACAGCAAGCAGCACGCGCCGCGCAGGGTTGGCAAGCTGTCCGCTAATCGCTGTGTTGTGATGATGATGATTTGTGTTGGCACGCGCATTGCTAATAAAAGTCTGTCCTCCAGAGGCAAAACGAAGCTCCACCCATGATAGGTCTCCGTTTGGTTTCTACGAGGTCTACACGCGTGAAAACAGGAAGCATTGGCAATGCAGATGCTGAGAACATCGGTATTGTGCAGCTTCCAAAGTGAAGTACGCTGCCATGCCTGCTGAGAACAGACACGGTAAAACGGCTTCAGGTTGTACGGTGAGGGGCTAAGGTAACTTAGCCCCTTTTTTTTGCCGTACAGGGACGTACCAACACCGCGGGCGCAGGATGCGCAGGAGCGGTGTGCCCGTCGAACGTGCGTAATTTAGATTTTTTCCCTCAATTCATTCAAATTCAAAGCAGTCGCGGGCGCATGGATGCGCAGGAGCGACGTTCTCGTCGCACTCGTAAAAGAGCTAAGGCTTTTTTGGTAGTAACCCGTTTGCAAGCGAATGCAGATCAATTGCAGGGATGCTCAACGTGACGCTGCAATATTTGCCGTTTCCGGCAATATTCTGCCCATTTCTTTTTTGCCGCTACGAAAAGTTGCCTGTTGTATACGTGGGGAATGTGCTCACCAGTCAATGCTTCGCTCATCGATCTGGTTATGAATCAACGACATGTTATTCCGCCAATAATTTGACAAATATCGGGGGCACGTCTAAACCTGTGCTAACAAATTGAATTAGTACAAAAATTGATGGAGCAGTCATGTGGCAGGAGATGCAATTGCTGGTAGTGGATGACGACGACGATCGGCGTTCGCGATTGCAGACCATTCTGGAATTTCTCGGTGAAAGTTGCATTGCTGTTGACAGTGAATCGTGTCGGCAATTATTTGACGAGAAGAAAACGGTACTCGGCATCTTTATGGGATCGCTGACGCACTGTAAAAACGTCAAATCTCTGATGGAGTCGCTGCACAAATACGATCGTCATGCTCCGGTCATCGTCACCGATCCGGCCACTTTGCATATGGCCGATCCGTCTTTGCAACCGCATATTATTGGCCAGTTGGAAGAACCGCCGCGCTACGCGCAGCTGCTGGATCTGCTGCATCAATGCCAGGTTTGTCGCAACAACCAGCACGCGACGCGCGTCGGTGACCGCGCTGTGGAGTTGTTTCGTTCGATGGTCGGCAATAGCCGAGCCATTCAAGAAGTGCGCAGGCTGGTTGAACACGTTGCGCAAACCGATGCCAGCGTGTTGATACTGGGCGAAACCGGTACTGGCAAAGAAGTCGTCGCGCGTAATTTGCATTTTATGTCGGCGCGCAAAACCAAACCGTTTGTACCGCTCAATTGCGGCGCCATACCAGCCGAACTGCTCGAAAGCGAATTGTTTGGTCATGAAAAAGGCGCGTTTACCGGCGCCGTTGCTGCCCGCCAAGGACGTTTCGAGATGGCGCAGGGCGGCACCCTGTTTCTCGATGAGATCGGCGATATGCCGATGAACTTGCAGGTCAAACTGCTGCGCGTATTGCAAGAGAAAACCTTTGAACGGGTCGGCGGCAACAAAACGATCACCGCCGATGTGCGCATTGTCGCCGCAACCCATCGCAATCTCGAACGGCAAGTTTCGGAAGGCAAATTCCGCGAGGATCTGTTCTATCGCTTGAATGTGTTTCCGATTGAAATGCCGCCTTTGCGTGAACGCCGCGAAGACATTCCCTTGCTGGTCAACGAACTGATCTCGCGCTTGGAAAGTCAGGGTTCGCCTGCCGTGCGTTTGTCACCGAATGCGCTGGTGTCGTTGTCGCGTTACGATTGGCCCGGCAATGTGCGTGAGCTTGCCAATCTGATCGAACGGATGGCAATTCTGTTTCCGTATGGTGTCGTCGACGTGAACGAATTGCCGGCAAAATATCGCCACGCTGAAGGCTTGACGATCAGTGCGGCACCGGTATTTAGCGTGCGTGCCGATGAAACGGTGCCGAGCGCTAATCCGGTGGCAGTGGCCATTCCACATGATGGACTTGATCTAAAGGAATTTATTTCGGCCTTGGAAATGGCCTACATCAATCAGGCCTTGAACGAAACCGGTGGTGTCGTGGCGCGCGCGGCCGAACGCTTGCAAATGCGGCGGACAACGCTGGTTGAGAAGATGCGCAAATATGGCATGAGCAAAGGCGAAGAAGTGACGGAAGTTTGACTTCGGCGTCGAATGTCTTTTCTTTAGTCGTTTTAACTTATTGAAAATAAATATAAAAATAACTTGGCATGTGAAATGCTAAAGCAGTATCGCCTCCGTAAAAAAATGGCGCGATACATGACGATTCTGACTGAACCCTCCTCAACTACAAACGACCGCAACAGCCAATTCAATACGCGTGAATGGATGGCCCTGCTGCCGATCGGTGTGGTGGTGCTTAATGATCAAGGTGTCGTGGTGGATGCCAATCCGGTTGCCATCGATCTGCTGGGTATTCCGCTTCTGTATCAATCGTGGCGCGATGTGATCGCCCGGGCATTTGCTCCGCGCAATGATGACGGTCACGAAGTGTCATTGCATGATGGACGCCGTGTCAAAATCGTCACGCGTGCGCTATCGGATGGCAACGGACAATTGATCGCACTGGCCGATTTAACCGACAGTCGTGAATTGCAATCGCGTGTGGCACAACGTGAACGCTTGGCGAGTATGGGCAATTTGGTGGCCTCTTTAGCACACCAGCTGCGCACGCCAATCTCTTCGGCGTTGCTGTATGCCCATCAATTGCATGTACAAGGCGAGAATCAATTGGCCGCGCGTTTGATCGATCGGCTGCAGTATATGGAACGTCAAATTGCCGACATGTTATTGATCGCCGGCGGTGGCGAAGCGATTGTCGAGCCGATATCCATTCCTTCTGTGTTGGCCGTATTGCGTGAGCAATTTGAAACGCCATTGCAGCAACGTCATATAGCGTTTGAAATTCAGCATTTGTCGGGACGAAGCAGCATGTTGGGTAACCCCGATGCCATTATTGGCGCGCTCGCCAATGTCATTGAAAATGCGGCACAAGCCTGCGAAGAAGACGAAAAATTGACGCACCACATTGTGTTGCGAACACGGCGTCGTAATGGCTGCATTGAATTCGATATCCGTGACAACGGCAAAGGTATGACGGATGCCGTGCGTGCGCGCGCCATCGATCCATTTTTCACCACGAAACGAAAAGGCACGGGCTTGGGGCTCGCGGTTGTCAATGCGGTGACGCAGTCGCATCACGGCCAATTATCGATCCACAGTGAATTGGGCAAGGGCAGTCAATTTGTTTTGTCTTTCCCGATTTATCGCACACAAAACCAGAACTTGAATGCAGCAACAGGAGTCGCGGCATGAACGAAGCATCTATTTTATTGGTAGAAGACGATAACGATCTGCGTTATGCCGTTTCAGAAACGCTGAGCAACGCTGGTTTTACCGTTAAAGCCGTAGAGTCAGCGGAGTTGGCGCAAATCGAATTGCATTTGCACAAACCGGATCTGGTGCTGTCAGATTGCCAAATGGATGGCATGAGTGGTGAAGATCTGCTGCGCGCCATTCGTCGCTTACACGCCAACTTGCCTGTGGTGTTGATGACGGCTTATGGCAATGTCGCCAACGCGGTGCAAGCGATGCAAATCGGCGCCACGGATTATTTGCAAAAACCGTTTTCACCACAACGCCTGCTTGATGTGGTGCAACAGTACGCGAAAGCGCGTGTGCAACACGGTAATGGTCCGGTGGCGGTTGATGGTCGCAGTGTTGAATTGTTGCAGTTGGCGCGTCGTGTGGCTGAATCGGATGCCACGGTATTGCTGACTGGGCCGAGCGGCGTTGGTAAAGAAGTGTTGGCGCGCTTTATTCACGATCATTCCAATCGTAAAACCGGTCCATTTGTGGCAATTAACTGTGCCGCGATTCCAGAAAACATGCTTGAAGCAACGCTGTTTGGTTATGAAAAAGGCGCCTTTACCGGCGCCCATCAGGCCTGTGCTGGAAAATTTGAGCAAGCACAAGGTGGCACCTTGTTGCTCGATGAGATTTCTGAAATGGACATGGCGCTACAAGCGAAATTGTTGCGCGTTTTGCAGGAGCGCGAAGTGGAGCGCTTAGGCAGTCGCAAAGCCATTAGCCTGAATGTACGCGTGATTGCTACGTCAAATCGGACGATGCTCGACGAAGTCAAATCCGGACGTTTTCGTGAGGATTTATATTTTCGTTTGAATGTTTTTCCGCTGCGTTGTTATGCGCTGGCAGAACGTCCGGCCGACATTGTTCCAATCGCCGAACATTTGATCGCGCGACATTGCCAGCAAAATGGTCGCGTGGCGCCAACATTAAGTGCCGATGCAATTGTATTGCTGACCAGCTATCGCTGGCCAGGCAACGTGCGTGAATTGGATAACGCCGTACAACGGGCCTTGATTCTGCAAACAGGCCGTGAATTGACTGCACAAGATTTTCAGCTGCAGATGAATGCCGATCTGCAAGACGATACGAACGAACAAAACGCCGTTGCCGCTAGCTCGCGCTTGGCTGACACCATGCGCCATCTTGAGGCCGAACGCATCATTGATGCGCTGAAAAACACCCAAAATACCCGCGAGAATATCGCGCGTCAGCTTGGCATGAGTCCGCGCACGTTGCGCTACAAGCTGGCACGTATGCGGGAAATGGGGATTGCCGTACCACAGTGATTGATGGTGGTTGTTCGTTGTTGGCAACTGAAAACCCGAAGCGAGGGCTATGATGAATACGATCGACACCACGAAACTGTTGAATGAATTGCGTGCGCTGCAAGCGCAGGCTCGCGGTGATACGTTCGTCAACAAACCGGCGAACGGGCCAGGGTTCGGGCAACTGATGACAAAAGCCCTCAATTCCGTTAACGAGTTACAAGCACAAGCCGGTGATTTGCAAAAACGCGTTGAAATGGGCGATCGCAGTGTGTCATTGGTGCAGGCGATGATTGCATCGCAAAAAGCCAGCATCGGATTGCAAGCGACTATTCAAGTACGCAATCGTTTGGTGTCGGCGTATCAAGATGTGTTCAATATGCCGATATGAA
>JAYSCL010000043.1:0-34260 GCA_041914905.1 Enterobacterales bacterium | reverse complement strand
TTTAACAAATACAATTCGTCGCTCGCATTGCTGACGGTTGCACCGAATTGCCAATGGGTATTCACGCGGCATTGCGCGGCGACATCGCCGTAATTGGCGCTCGCCAATGTTTTTTCGTCGGTGCCAATACGATCCTGTGTGGCGCGCCACGTCCATTGCAGGCTGTAACGACAATCGCCAACGTCAAAAGCAATGGCGTTACGAATTTGATGCGAGGGAATACCCGCCAGCGGATCACCGTGTTCGGATTCGGCGCGCATTGCGCTGGCGCTCGTCTGCCATGACCATTGTGGTGACCACGTATAACGCCATTGCCATTCGCTGCCGTTGATCGTGCCTTCGGTCAGGTTTTGATACGTAAAACGACGCGGTGTGGGCGGATCGAGTTGAAAGCGCTCAATGTAATTTTTAATGTTCTGATGATAAACATGCCAGTCCAGCGACCATGCGCTGTATTGCCAATGCAAACCAAACTCCACGCTGCGCGCATTTTCGGCTTTTAGATCGGGATTGCCGAGTGTGCGGCCGCGTGGTGTGACGCCGTCATAATATTTTTCGGTGAGTGCGGCAAAACGCAAACCATTGCTGTAGGCCAGCGATAATGCAAAGCCATCGGTGATGCGAAAATGATGGCCGGTGGTGAATGAAACGGCACTGTCGTTGGTGTCGGCAAACCCTTGTGCCGATTGATCTTGTTGCGAATAACGCACGCCAAGATGGGCGCGATAATCCTGCCATTGCCACGACAATGCACTGAACACGGATTGTGTTTCTTCTTCACCTTCGGGCAACGCAACGGACACCGTTTCCGTGCCATCGCTGGAAACGCTGATTTCTTCGGCGCGCACCTCTTGGCGTTGTGACCATGACACACCGTTGATCCAATTGGCGTGAGCAAACGCGAGGGTGTGTTGTGCGTTCCAATACCACTGAGTGCCTTCGTTTGTGGTGTTTTGTTGGCTGTCGTCGGGATTTTTTATTTGTGTGAGGGCATCAAATTGATAAAACGACAACGCGGTTTCGAACGCGCCGATCTGCGTCGCGACACGCAGCGGTAAATGCGTTTCTTCCGGCGCGGTTGTGATGCGTGGATCGTCGGCGACACGGCCCATATCGCGAACGCGTGCCGGCGCCAACAGCCACTCTATGCGTCCCCAGTTGGCCTGATGTTCACCGACATACAGTAACGAATCGCGCGTCGCGTGATCGTTTAATGGTGTGCCGTCAGCTGCCTCACTATCGTGGCCATTCCAATGGGCAAAATGCAGTGTGTGATCGCCATTGCCAAGGCCAATATGGCTGCGCCAACTGGCGCCGTTGTCGTCGTATTGCACACCCATTTCAACGCCGTGCAAACGCCGTGGTGTCACATTGATCACGCCGCCGAGTGCGCCGGCGCCGTAAACGGCCGAGCTGGGGCCTGACAATAATTCCGCTTCGCCGAGCACGATCGGATCAACAAAATGCACACCGGTGCCGGCGCGCCGATTGGTCACGATCGGAATGCCATCCAGCATCATCAATACGCCCTGACGACCGACACCGCGAATGGACACGGTTTGAATCAGGCCGGCCGACTCGGTTAAACCAACTCCAGGCAGTTGTTCCAGGCGATCCACCAGCGACAGCGAGGGAGTGAAGTCATCGTCAAAATCAATGCGCCATCGCTGCGTACCAAATGTGTCATAACCGCTGGCAACGCTGTGGCCAAACACCTCGATGGTTTCGCTGTCATCATTGGCATAGGCCGGTATCCATGCGGAAATGATCGTGGCCGCACACCACGTTATTTGTATTTTTTTCATGGGTCCCCCGTGATCTTTTGCGCGCCGTAAATCCGAGCGTACAGCTGATAGTAACGGGCGCAAAAAACAAAAAACAGAGGGGAATGAGTGTTTGTGCTTAAGTAACGCTTTGTAGCGTGGTGTCGGCATATAGTCGTGGTCTCGATGGACTTGAGCACCGTACTGTTTCTTGCGTTAAGACAAATATAACCGCTCTGTTCCTGTACTATCTTTTTACCCGACGGCACTTTTAACCCAAGAGGTGAAACAACATGGCCAGCAAAAAAGACAAGACACCGGAAATCGACATCGGCATGGACAAAAAGCAGCGCAAGGCGATTGCTGAAGGATTGTCGGCGTTATTGGCCGACAGTTACACGCTGTATTTGATGACGCATAATTTTCACTGGAACGTAAAAGGCCCACAGTTCAACAGTCTGCACCAAATGTTTATGGTGCAATACACCGAACAATGGAATGCACTCGATATGATTGCTGAGCGGATTCGTTCTTTGGGCTTTCCGGCACCAGGCACGTACAAAGCCTTTGTTGGCTTGGCATCGATTAAAGAAGTGGAAGGTGTGCCAGGTGCCGATGATATGGTGCGCCATTTGGTCGCCGCCCAAGAAGCTACCGCACGCACCGCTCGCCGCTTGTTTCCGATCGTCAACGACGCCAATGATCAACCCACGGCTGATTTGTTGACGCAGCGTCTTGATGTCCATGAAAAAACGGCGTGGATGCTGCGCAGTTTATTGGAGGAATAAAATCCGCCAATTAAAAAGTGCCGCTTCGTTTTGTTTTCACCATGCAAACCGAGCCTAATACCAGAGCGCAATAACCGGTGTCAGGCCGATTGAATAAGGGAGCTGTGTCAGCGCGACACGTTGCCAAGGGCGGTTGACAAGGCGCGCTGACAACTTAAACCGGCAATGCCTGCCAGTTAAGAAGCGATCTACCGCTCCTGCGAAGGTGGGAGCCCACCGACTTTGCGTTAATTCACAGGCATTAGGGCAAAAGGGCGGCAATAAATCAGTCACCTCTATTTCCGTAACACCTCATCCTGCGCGACCACAGCAAGCATCAAACGCAATCAGCACACATGCGTGCACGGCGCACTGATATGCGTCAGTGCGCGGCAGATGACTTCATTCGGCAGATCGTGCAAAAGCGCCAAACTGCTTAATACCTGATGCGCTTCATCGCGAAGGCCATGGGAAAAAAACGCACAGTCGCTTAATGCATCGCGGATCATGTCGAGAAAATAATGGATGGCATGGGGGTCGATAGTTGGTTGCGGTTGTGCCAAATCACGCAATACCTGACGCAACATTTCAAACGCGCAGGGTTGTGATGCCAGCAGCAGGATCTGCACAATTTCGAGGCGAGCGTGATGAATGGCCAAGATCGGTGCTTCCACGTGTTTGCGCCGAACCATCTGCAACAGTTGGTTTAATTGTTCAAACGCGTGTTGCGCCGCGTGACTGTCTTGACTGAACAGATCGCGATGAGCCGAACAGATCACCGATGTCATGCCTTGTCTCCAAATGTTTGCAACAACATCAAGTGATGCAGCAATACATGCAGTGCTTGCCGACAATCCAAAAAATGGGTTGCTTTGTCGTCATGCAACAGCACGCGATCGCCCCGCAATTCCAAACGCAAATGCGTTTGTGATAACGCCATGTCCAGTACCGCGAAGCCATCGCGATTGGCGCCCGCTTTGAGTTCACACACCATCGGTTTTGACTCCTGAGATCGACCTCAGCGTTTGACCATTGTCGCTGACGGGTCGCAATGTCCCGCACCAAAGGACACCAGCCTTCAGTAACAACGCCTTGGCCGCTGCATAGGTGGCCAAGGCGAGGCTTGAGGGCGCTGCGACTACCGTCATCGCCTAAATGAGAATGATTGTCACTTACTTAAATGATAACCATTCTCATTTGTACGTCAAGACAATTGCGAGTAAAAATGAGAATGACTATCATTAGCTGATTAAAGACTTACTTGATTCAGGGATTTTTATGAAAAAAAGTGTTTTCGCCGGCTGCCTGATGCTGGCTTTGTCAGCCGTTCAGGCGGACGAAAATCTGTTTGGCTATGTCAAAGGCGCGGAAACGCTGCCGATCGGCAGCTATGAGGGGTATCAGATCTTCACGCAGCGCAAAGACAAGAGCGTTGGTGATTACACCGCGCTCGATAGCGTCACCGAGCTGGAATACGGTGTCAGCGATAAATTCACAGTGAGCGGTGGCATCAAATTGATGCAGCTTGATACGGATGGATTGTGGATCGATGGTTATTTGCCAGGCCCGAAAGACAACCGACTGGGGTTCAGTGGTTTTGAAGCGTCGATGAAATACAATTTTTTAAGTCCGGCGCTCGATGATATTGGTGTGTCGGGCTATTGGTCATTTGATTACTTGACGGTCGATCCACATTCAGGTCAAGACAAAAAAACGATGTCGTTGGAATCGATGTTGATCGTACAAAAATACTGGCTCGAAGGTCAGTTGATCGGTGTTGCCAATTTCACGATGGAAGGCACCTATGCCAAGCGTGATGAAATCGACAATTTGCCGGATGAGTTTGAATGGCCAACTGATCCCGAAATGGAAATTGAATTCAAATTAGGCGGTGGTTTGAGTTATCGTTTTCGTGATGGATGGTTTGTCGGCGGCGAAGCGATTTACGAAACTGAATTTGAAACCGAAGTCGGTCAAGAGCGCTGGTCGTGGTTCGCCGGTCCGAATTTACATTATGCCGACAGAGCGTGGTGGGCAACGCTTACGCTGTTTAAACAACTTAGCGGTGGCGGTGAACAATTTGATGGCCAAGAAAGCGGCCTGCATCTGATCGAAAAAACCAAAAACGAAGTGCGCCTGAAACTGGGTTATAACTTTTAATTCGATTAGCACCGCAACGTATAAACGTAGGGCGGCCTTCAGGCCGCCATTGATGAGCTGACGGCTGACATGAACCGCAACGATTTTCTCACTGCTTGTTTAACGCCACTCGTGGCCATCGTCGCGCCGGCATTCGCGGCGGACTATTTAACGGTTGAGCAAGCGCAACAGCAGCTTTTCCAACACGCGACACGTTTTGTTGATCAAACACTGACGTTAAGCGATGAGCAACGCGATCAGATCAAAGCCAAAGCCGGTGTGCGTCAGCGCAGCGAAACGGTGCGTGTGTGGCGCGCCGAGAAGGACAACACCGTGCTCGGTTGGCTGTTTATCGATGAGGTGATTGGCAAACACGAAATGATCACGTATGCGACAGCGATTTCGCACGAGGGTGTTGTACTGGGCGTTGATGTGATGAGTTATCGCGAAACACACGGCGGTCAGATCCGTGGTGAAGCGTGGCGTGATCAATTCAAAAACAAAACGCTGACACATCCGCTGAAACTGGGGCAAGACATTGCCAACATCAGTGGCGCTACGCTGTCCTGTCGCAATGTCACCGATGGCGTGCGACGCTTGCTGGTTATTCACGATCTGTTGCTGCGCCATGCACGATAGTGGCGTGATAACGCGGCGTATGCGGCCATTGCTCGGCACTTTCGTCGAGATCGCGGTGGCCGATGCGCAGGATGAAAATGCCGCGTTACAGGCTATCAATAATGCGTTTGAACGCATCGCATCGATTCATGCACAGATGAGTTTGTTTGATCGCGACAGTGCTTTGTCGCAATTGAACTTAGCCAATGGGCGTTGGCGATTATTACCGCGTGACACCTTGCGCGTGATCACGTTGGCGCGTGCACTGACGCACCTAACGCAACAACGTTTTAATTGCACCGTCGGCGGTGATTTGTTGGCAAGTGGTGCCTTGCCGCGTTTAAACGATAGCGAATTTTTGCCGCGCGGTCGCGCCGACGACATCAAGATCCGTGGCGCGCATGTGCGTTTATTGCGTCCGGTTTATGTGACACTCGATGGCATTGCCAAAGGTTATGCGATTGATTGTGCCATCGCCGTGCTCAAACGCGCCGGTTACGTCCATGCTTGGGTCAATGCCGGTGGTGATCTGCGTGTGATAGGCGATCGGCCATTGCCGATCTGGCGACGCGAGATCGACGGAAAACCGCGTGCGCTGGGACAATTACGCAACGCGTCGTTCGCCAGCTCACAGCGCAAACGTGATCTGGATCAGGATTTTCCGGCGCAGATCGTCTGTGACGAACCATGGCAACGCGACGAAGTGATTTCAGTGATCGCACGATTTGCATGGCGTGCCGATGCGTTGACCAAAGTGGCGTTGGCGACGCCACTGGCACAACGAGCAGCCGTCATTGCACAATGGCGCGCCATTTATTGGAATGAGACAACATCATGCGCCGCATGAGTGGTTACCCGCGCTGGTTTTATAAGGTGTTGATGCTCGCCTTTTTGGTGTTGTTGGGCAGTGGCGTGTTGTTGTTACCCCACTTGTTTTCCTTGCGATTGGAATGGGAAATTGGTTGGGAAATCGCATCGTCCACGCGTTTGTTCAGCGTTGCTTTGCACAGCACGTTTGGCTTTCTTGTGATGGCCGCTGTCGGCGCCTTATTCAGTATTCATATGCGCGCGGGTTGGCGTCGTCGCGCCAATATTTTCAGCGGAATGTTATTGCTCTCGTTATTCGCGTTAATGTGGTTAAGTGCGATCGGCATTTACTATTTTGGCGATGAACAGTTCAGCCGTTGGTCCAGCATTGTTCATGTGCTGGCGGCGGCCAGTGCGTTGTTGGTCTTTGTCTGGCATCACATCGTCGGCGAACGTTTCCGTCATGCCCGCGAGCGCCATTGATAGGGCGCAATTTGGCTCGCCTTGTGTGCGCCAGGTTTGACGAAGGGATGGCTCATGCTGGTGAAGTAGCGCCCACCAGCCTGTTTTGATCAAACTTTCCTCAAGCTTTTCTTGACGCGTTCGCAGCCAACGCCGATCATTTCGAACGCGAATCATTATCATCTAGGCAGTAGCAATGTCCCTCGAACCCTTGGCAGGTGTGATCACGCTGGATCAAGCCGAAACCGGCCGGGCTTATCAAATTGTTGCCGTACGTGGCGATCAACTGGAGCACGGCGAACGCCTGATCGAACTCGGTTTTCTGCCTGGCGAAGCAACCGCCATATTGGCGCGTGGCCAACCCGGCAATGAGCCGTTGGCGGTACGGGTTGGGCTGTCCACGTTTGCGCTGCGCCGTGTCGAAGCGGCCTGCGTTATGGTTAGTGCGGTGGAGCACGCGTGATGGACATGCACCTTGATCAAAATCTGCTGCAAGCGCGCTTGATTGCACTGGTCGGTAATCCGAATTGCGGTAAAACCGCGCTGTTTAATCGCTTAACCGGCTCGCATCAAAAAGTCGCAAACTATGCCGGCGTTACTATCGAACGCAAAGAAGGTCACTTCACGACGCCCGAAGGCCGTCGTTTACGGGTGCTCGATCTGCCGGGCACTTATTCGTTGAGTGCACGTTCACTCGATGAACAAATTACCTGCGATGTATTGCAAGGCAAAGTAGCGGACGTCGGCACGCCTGATCTGGTCGTTTGCGTTGTCGATGCGACCAATTTGCGCCGCAATTTGCGTTTGGTGTTGGCGGTAAAACGCTTGGGTTTACCGGTCGTGGTCGCCGTCAACATGATGGACATGGCCAAGGCACAAGGGCTTGAAATCGATATCGATAAATTGAGCGAGCGTTTGCAATGTCCTGTGGTGGCGACCGTAGCGACGCGAGCGCATGGCGCTGAAAGTTTAACGGCGATTCTCGATCAAACACACAGCTGGCAATCCGGTTATGTGATGCCGCCGCAAACCGCCAGTGAAGACCACGCGCATGTGCAACAAATTTTGCACGAGATGGGGCTCAATCACGTATTGCCGAATGCGCTCAGCGACAAACTCGATCGCATCACTCTGCACCCTGTCGTTGGCCCGTTGTTACTGTTGGGCATTTTGTTTTTGATTTTTCAAGCCGTGTTTTCATGGGCCGAATGGCCGATGACACAAATCGAAGCCGCTACCGCGTGGTTAGGCGAAACGATCACGCAGCGAATGCCCGACAGTTTGCTGCGCAGCTTGATCGTGGATGGTGTGATCGCCGGCCTTGGTGGCGTTGTAGTTTTTCTGCCCCAAATTGTCATTTTATTTTTCTTTATTTTAGTGCTCGAAGAATCCGGCTATTTGCCACGCGCCGCGTTTTTGCTCGATCGACTGATGGGCGGTGTCGGTTTGTCGGGGCGCTCATTTATTCCGTTGCTGTCGAGTTTTGCTTGTGCGATCCCCGGCATCATGGCGACACGCACGATTCAAAACGATCGCGATCGCTGGGTCACGATCATGATTGCACCGTTGATGACGTGTTCCGCACGCTTGCCGGTGTATGCACTGTTGATCGCCGCGTTTATTCCTGAGCGCTCAGTTCTCGGCGGTTTGTCGTTGCAGGGTGTGGTGCTGTTCGCCTTGTACGGCGGCGGTATTGTCGCCGCGTTGGCCGTTGCGTGGATCATGAAACGCATTAATGCGCGTAATGAGGTGCGCCAATTGATGATGGAGTTGCCAACCTATCATTTACCGGCGTGGCGCAATATTGCGATCGGATTAAAACAGCGCGTGCAAATCTTTTTAACGCGCGTTGGCGGCATCATTTTGGCGCTGACGATTTTAATGTGGTTTTTGAGCACGTTTCCGGGCGCCCCTGCCGATGCTACCGGGCCGGCCATTGAATACAGCTACGCCGGCCAAATTGGTCGTGCACTCAGCTATATTTTTGAACCCATTGGTTTTAACTGGCAAATTTCAATTGCTTTGGTGCCAGGACTCGCTGCCCGCGAAGTCGCCGTCAGCGCACTTGCCACCGTGTACGCGCTATCTGCTGGCGATGACACCGCCGGTCAATTGCTGACTCCAATCATCGCATCACAATGGAGTTTGGCCACGGCCTTAAGCTTGCTGGTGTGGTACATCTTCGCACCTCAATGTTTGTCCACCCTCGCCACCGTCAAACGCGAAACCGGTCGCTGGCGCGACGCATTATTTATGGCCGGGTATTTGTTTGCGTTGGCTTACCTTGCGTCGTTTGTCACCTACCGTGTTGCACTGATGCTCGGAGCCGGCTAATGCAGTGGACAGATGCCATTGTGTATTTGATCGTCGCCATCGCGTGCTGGCGTGTATTCGTTTACGTTAAACCACAGTGGCAAAAATTGTTTGGGAAAACCACTTCATCGCACTGCGACAGTTGTGGTGGATGTGGAAAGAAGTAAGGGTGGTGATTTTTTAAGCGATCACAACACAGTTTTGTTGGAAATCAGTGTGTCTTAGCAACCTCAGACAGCATGGATAAACTGGAGCACCGTCACCGTCACCGTGAAGTGCAAAAGCATAAGCTGTACTTTTCTGGATTTCAGGATGATAAAAGGCGTTTTCGCCATGTTGGGAGTGATGTATTTAATGACAGCAAATGCAGATGAACCTGAGGGTATTATTGGCCGAGCCTACGAAAATGGCGCACCAGTCATCTTTAAATTTGTCAATGAACTTCCCGCGGAGCCAATAAGAAGCCAATTGCCTTGGTTGACGGTGATTTCCTGGCCATATGATGGCTCAACAAACAACGGGATGCCGATGGCGGACGTGAACCAGAGTATGATTCGCTTGGAAGATGCTATCGAAGACAATATCGAAAGCGATGCCGTTCTACGGCATGCGTACAGTCGAACCGGAAATAATCTGAAAGAGTTTGTCTATTACATTCATGATCAAGCAGAATTTTTAGACGCACTGAACAAAACATTGAGTGAACATCCTCGTTATCCAATAGAAATTACGTTTTATCAAGATCAGAACTGGGAAGATTTCGCCAAGTTGTTAAGCGACTTTGCACCAGAATGAAGACTTTTTGGTGCGCGGGCCATTCGTCGAGTTGCACGAAGGGGCAGACTGCAATCAATTCATCAAGAACTGTGATGTTTCTTAAAACACTTTTGTCGAAGATTTGAAATCACCGAATCGTTTTCGTCAATGCAGGTTGGCATTCTATTTCGTTTACTGTCGTCGAGGCAGCGTAATCGGTTGTGGATTAAGTTGGCGCCAATGCTGAATGGCACGATTAAAATTCGCGACTTCGGCTTCACTAACGGTGCGCTTGCTGAAAATCAAATACACGGCTTCGCGATGCACTTCAAATGGTAAAACGACCAGATCGGAAGGCGTTTGCAACACCTGGTGATACACCAAATCGGTTGTCAACATCACGTCGGCGCGTCGCAGACGCAGATCGCGCAGCGCAACGGTGGGGTCTTTGTAATCCACTATTAATTTGTTGCTATGCCAGTGTGATCGTTCGCGTTCGACATCCGGTCCCAACCAACCGCCCTCCAGCGTCAAGATTCGTTTAGACAATTTAGCGACATCGTTGATATGTTGAATGTCTTGATGTGTCACCGTCTTGAGCGCAACGAGAATCACGACTTCGTCGCGGTAAGGCTCGGAATACCATGCGAAAGCCTCACGTTCAATGCGCCACGACGCTTCCGGCATCACATCCGTCTGACCATTCTCCAGCAGACGTATGCGGCGCGAATGATTGGTTTGGTAATCAACGATGGTGAGTTGGCAGCCCAGAAAAGAGGTCATCGTTTGCAAAATGCCAATCGACGAATGCGGGGTGATGGTGAGAGATTCACCCGCTGCGCGATAAATGCGTGCACAGGGCTCTGCCTCAACACTCAGGCTTAATATCAACAACACGTTGAACAGCAATCGATGCATGAAAACTGACTCACCTACGTCAACAGTATAGGTCATGCGATTTGATACAAGGGCGCGCTGTTCATCAATGGTGTTTGATACCGCGACTGTTCTATCTGGTTTGACTGTCCGCTCGCTCGTTATTTCGCCGTTGACGTCAACGCAAACGTCACACAGGCGTTATCTCGTGTTGCGATAAAGTTCATGCGATTTAATCGTGCAGCAGCGGCGTGGGCGTGAGGTCGACACAAACGCAAATCAGTTCAGATTAATTTCACGGAGGCGTCCTTAGACTGCGCGCGCGTCGGATTTTGCGCCGAGCAGAGCGTGCGGTGACCACATTGGTCGGCCGTAACGCTGGTGTTTTTCCAATCAGGTTTACCGTTCATTGCATAAAGGAGCAATTGATGAAGCGACAAGTCGTTTGGCGTCGGATGTGGGTTCTGGTGGCAGTATTATTCATGACAGCAGCAGACGCAGCGGAATGGAATGCCAGTGATGTGGTGGGCGGTAAGGATCATCCGCTGATTCGTCGCTTTAATGGCTCATGGTTGGTCGGTTATCAACAAATCGGTTTCGACGCAACGGTGGTGCCATCACGTGTGGGGTTGCAGGGCATGAACGAGTTGATCAATCCGTTAACCGTTGAAGGCAACATTACGCGCTTGCTGTATCTGGCGCCAGTGGGAAAGCGTCCCTATGAAGTGCAGAAAAATTATGTGACGGCGTTAAAGGCGGCGGGCTATAAAGAAACATTGACCTGTGCCGGTGAAGACGCCTGTCAATCAACGTCGTACGGATTGGACGCTGGCATGGATGAGATGACCATACTGGATTTTGATGAAGTGAAAAAATTTAATCCAGCCGTCAAAAATATTGTGGAGAAAATTGACAATGGTGGCAATATCTTTGGTGAGCATGGCAAGCATCAACAATTGAGTGTGGGCACCATTTCGGCGAATGGCAAAACGGCGCACATCATTGTGTCCTCTGACAAGCACTTTGCGGCGGATTTCACCAGTACATACATTCAAATTGTGCAACCTGAGGATATGCCCTTGGGGCAGGTCAGCGTTGATCTAAATGGTTTGCAAACCAAAGACAAAATCGCCAGCGAAATGGCGGGTCAAGGCAGAATCGCCATTTACGGCGTGTATTTCGATACTGGCAAAGCAGACATTAAGCCTGAATCCAAAGCGCAACTGACTGAGATGGGCAAATTCTTGCAAGAAAATCGCGAGAAGAAGGTGTTCATTGTTGGCCATACCGATAATCAAGGCGCTTTCAGTAACAATATGAAATTGTCACTTGATCGCGCCAAAGCCGTCGCCAACTATCTCAGCAAAGAGTTTGCCATTGACAGCAATCGTTTGCTCGCACAAGGCGTTGCCAATCTGGCGCCAGTGGCGAGCAATAAAGCGGAAGAGGGCAAAGCCAAAAATCGACGCGTGGAATTGGTCGAGCAGTAAACCACCTTTTTATTATCCACTAAATTGCTGTTACGCCCGTTCGTGGTTCGATTCGTCTTCGGTACTCAGGCTCGTCGATGCATCATCACGAACGGTATTTTGATCATGTGCCCCTCATCTTGAGTTTGTCCTGCAAGGACATTTCTCAGTGCATCAACGCATAATCCTTCGTGGAATCTGAATAATCACGCCGTCAGATTTAAACGAATTTTGTTGAAACCGTTTTGGATTTTGTTCCGACTTATGCATCGCGGAGACAAATTCAATAACGGGACATTCACAATGCTCAAATTCTTTTGTGTTTTTACGTTGCTCATCGGCATTACCGGATGGCCGCCGGGGAGTGCCGCCGCTGAACTGAATTCACTGAATCGACCGGCCACCATCGCTGCGCTCAATGCGCGCCTACAAAATCTGATGAAGGAAGAGCGCGTTGCCGGTGTCAGTTATGCGGTGTTTGATGCTAAGGGGGTCGTTCACAGCGCAGCGTTGGGGCTTGCTCATCGCGACACACAGCAGCCCCTGACTGAACAAACGCGTTTGCGCATTGGTTCAGTGACCAAAATATTGACGGCATTACTGGCGATGCGCGCGATTGAACAAGGACGTTTTGCTCTCGATACGCCCGTGTTGTCGTTATTGTCGAACTTACCGATCGAGAATCCATTTGAGCGCGAAGCTCCCGTGCGTATCGTGCACCTGCTCGAACACACGGCCGGCTTTGATGATATGCAACTGCGTGCCATTTATCGTGCACAAGAAAGTGACGAGCCACATTGGATCGCGGTACATCATGATGCATCAGCGTTACGCGTGCGTTGGCAACCGGGCACCAAAATGTCGTATAGCAACACCGGCTATTCGGTGCTCGCGGCCTTACTCGAAACGCTGTACGGACGTCGCTGGGAACAACTGGTCAATGACGAAGTATTGCAACCATTGCAGATGAACCAAACTTCATTGAGCAATGCGGAAGCGCAAAAGCACCCACACGCCAGTGGTTACAGCGGCAATGTTATCAATAGCGTTGGGACGCCAGCGTTATGGCATCGTGCCGCTGGCGCTGCATGGTCAACCGCGCGCGATCTGGCGCAACTGGGGCGCTTTTTAATGACGGAGGGCCGCAGTCATCCGGGGGTGTTGCGTGCTGAAACCGTGCGTGCCATGCGCCAGATTCATTCAACGACTGCTGCACGCGCGGGATTGACCTGGGGCTATGGTTTGGGTCTGTTTCAAAGTGAACATGAACAGTTGCATGAGTATGGTCATAACGGCGCTGTCGATGGTTTTGCGGCCAATTTATTTTTTACTCTTGCACGCGGCATGGGCTATGCCGAGATCCACAATAACGATCAGATCATGAATCTTTTTGCTCGGCCTCTGGCAGGTTATATCGCGACCATCGCCGCGATTGAATCGGCCGACATTAACGTTGAACGCGCGGTGCCCGCTACATTGGCCGCTAACGTAAAGGGGTGGTATCGCTTTGCCAACACACGCAACGGTTTGATGCGCGGTGCCGATTGGTTAATGGGTGTCTATCATGCCGATGTTCAAGCCAACGAATTGCAACTGACGCCATTGTTGGGTGTGCCTTTGCGCTTTCGTTATGTAGACGGTGATCGCTGGCGTGACAGCGAACGCACGAATGCCGACACGATTTTGCTGCGCAATGAAGCTGGTCAGATCGTCGCGATTGATAACGACGGCAGTTTTCTTGAACGCACATCAACGGTCTCGGCTGTGTTGCCACCCGTGTTATTGCTGTTCAGTTTGATTGCGTTGCTGACCGCGCCATTTGGTCGTCGCCGTGCGTTGAACAATCCGTGGCTGCGACGTTTGAATCTGGCGGCGATGGTTGCTTTGCTCTGCATCGTCGTTGGCATTGCAACATTGAATGGCATGCAAACCGTGGCAACGATTAGTTTCGGCCCTGTATTGATTTTTATTGGCACCACACTGTTGCCGTTGGTAGCGCTATTTGGCGTAACCACAACACTGTTTCACTGGCGTCAAGAATCGGCGCATCTCGCCAAATGGCGCAGTTTGTGCGGCATTATGGGGGCACTCATGATTAGCGTCTATTTTGCCTGCTTTGATTGGCTCGGCTTGGCGTTGTGGTTGCGTTGAAGTGACGGCAGGTCGAGGCGATAAGTGACGAGTCTTATTGAAGCAGCGCAAGCCGCGATAACGCGCGGTTTGCGTTGTGACGCATTGCGACAAAGCATACATCAATAAAATTTTTACACTGTGCGCAGAGTTGCGTTTTCAATCGCGATACTTCACTGAACAACCATACGGTTTGCTGGTGCTGACGCTAACCGGTTTATTAGCGGCCATTTCTGCCAGTGCTTGACTGACGTATTGGGTAGCCTTACTGATGTCTTCTTTATCCGTGCTGGCAATGCTGTCAATCGCGCCGTCGTAACGCAAAATGCCATTGCCATCAATCACAAACATATGCGGTGTGGTTTTAGCGCCGTAGTGATGTCCGGTTTCACCGGATGGATCAAGCAAATACGCGGTTTGTTTGGCACCGACTTGTTGGCGATAACTGTTGGCTTGATCGCCGTTGAGATGACCTTCTTTGCCCGGTGCCGATGAATTAATGGAAAGCCACACAATCTCTTTGCTGACCGCGTCGGCTTGCTGTGCCTGCATATTACCTGCGCCATAATGTTTGCGCACAAAGGGACAATCCGGATTGGTCCACTCAAGCACAACGGTCTTGCCTTTGAACTCACTCAACTGTCGCGTTTTGCCATCGCTGTCCGTCAGCGCAAAAGCCGGGGCGGCTTTGCCAATGGTGCCGGCCGCCAGTGCGGACAGTGAAACACCAGTTAATAGTGTCGTGGCAATAATGCTGATCAATACAGGCGTTCTCATGATGTCTCCTGGCGGATGAAAAATGAATTCGGCTCTAGCAATTGAAACGATCGCTTAATGATTGTCGACGGACGCTTTTTCGATAACACCGCGTGCTACGAAACGCAGCGCGGTTTCACCGTTGACCAACCACCATTCGCTGTCGGCTGGCAAAGTCGTGAAATAAGTACTGCGTTGTAACGTCGCTTGCCATTGACGGTTTCGTGATTGCCACTGTGGTCGTGGCCCAAACGCGACCAACGCTTCGGCGACCGGAAACAATGTCCATTGCTTGAGATTGCGGGGAACGTCATCGCCACGCACCGTTAATCGTACTTTGGTGTCGTTGGTTGTAACCGTCGCGTCCAGATCCACTGTGCGAGGTTGTCGTTTTGCGGCGCGTGCGAAATCGGCTTGCCACCGTTGATCGGGTTGAACGTCGCTATCGCGCGCAAGGGGCAACTGCACCGTGTATTGGGCTTTATCTGGAATGCACTCCGTTTCGCAAATCAACCAACGCGCGTTGAACGTGAGTTGCAGCGTGTGGCCAACCATGTCGCGCGGTACCGTCACGCGCAATGGCAACACGATGCGATCGCTGTAACCAAAATTAACCAAGTCACCCAGCTCAAAGCGCTGTGGCGCAGGCCAGTCAATGCCATGAAAAATAACGCCATCGGCCGCGCTCATTTCGATAACGGTTTTCAAGCCACTGTCACCGGGATTTTTCCAATACGTGTGCCAATGCGGTTCGTGTTCCATCAGCAATCCCAGCAGCACCGTGTGACCCGGTTGTGCGGCCACATCAGCAGCGATGAGGCGCGATTGCAAATGGCGGGTGTATTGAATGTCTGATGCGGCGTTGCTGCTGATGCAACTTATGAGTAACAGGAACACGCTGAGCCAGCGCGCATTGCCACAGCGAAGGTATGTGGTCGGCATCGGCAAACACCACCGCGAAAATAAGTGCTGCAGTGTAGCGCGCCACGACGCGTGCAACAGCCCATTGTCATCACTGCTTTTGTAACAGTGTTTGACGTATGATTCTGAACACTCATGGCGGCATCGTCATGAAATGACTGACGTTAATCGGCGCGTTGTTGTGACAGACTGTACGTTGAGGTATCCCCTATGGAGGTGTCAGATGGCAGAAGAAAGCAAAAAAGCCAGTGTGTTTGCCAACCTGAAAGATGTGTCGGCATTTTTACGTGACGCCTTGCTAACACTGGTCGTTGCGGTGTGCATTTTTAATCCGGCCAGCATCAAAGCGTTTTTAACCGAGAGTGGTTTAAGTAAACTCGGTGTGTTTGGCGTTACTGTTGAGTTGAAAGAAGAGCAAGAAAAAATCGCACAGGCACAAGAAAAGATCAATGCACAAATGGATGTGATCGCATCAGCCGAACCTGATGAAGCGCCGCCAGAATCACGTAATCAGCCGGTCGATCAAGACTTCAAACAAGCGGTGTTGACAGCGCAGCGCATTGCACCACAAATTCTACCGTCGGCCGGTTGGGTATTTTTAGGCCGCGTCACAGCCGACAAATCGCAATGGATTGGTGGTCAATCGGATACCACAACTGCGCAATGGCCATTGCGAGCTGATGATGTGATCACGGTAAAAGACGATGTGTATGTACGTCAGTTGAGTAAAGACACATGGCATTCGCGCGCACCGGTGGCCAGTGTCGCCAAAGTGGGTGATCGCCTTAAAGTGGTTGAGCTGGATTATTCATCGGCCAAAGTCGGTGGCTATTTTGTGTGGGCGAAAGTCGCCATTATGACGCCGTAATCGGTGTTTGGATTGAATGGATCGGTGTTTGGACTGAAAGGTGTGCACGCTTCACTTTATAGATAAAAACAACTCTTAGGGATAATGATGGTATGAGGAAACATTCAATTGTAATCGGTTTGTCCTGCCTGCTGCTTGGATTGATCACCAACACGTCGGCCAATGAAAACAAGAACGTGTCCGCGGATGCATCGCCGGATCGCTGGTCGTGCTATCGCGCGCCACAAGCGCGGCAACGACAGCATCATGTGATGAACGGATTTCTGCCAGCGGCCGTCATTGACGGTGAAACGTTGGTGAAACCCGTCAGCGAGCGCATGCACCATTATCGTGTGCCGGCCATGTCGGTTGCCGTCATTCACAAAGGCCAATTGGATTGGAGTGCTGCTAGGGGGCAATTGTATGTTGGCGGCACTGCCGCGACATGTAGCTCGTTGTTTCAAGCGGGGTCGATTGCCAAACCGGTGACCGTGCTGGCGGCATTGCGCATGAAAGAACAGGGCGTCATCGATTGGGACAAAGACATTGAAACGTATTTGACGTCGTATCATTTGCCGATGGGTAAACAGACGCCACAAAATCCGGTGACATTGCGCAATGTGCTGGCGCACACATCCGGTATAACCCCCGGCGGTTTTATGGGATATGACCGCAGCATGGCGTTACCCACTGATCTGCAAACGGTGCGAGGTGAAGCGCCGAGCAATGCGCGCAAAGTGGAGGTGTTGACTGAACCCAACCGTCATTTGCGTTATTCAGGTGGCGCTTACACCGTTGCCGAAATCGCGTTGCAAGATCAGTTCAAGCGCTCATTTGATGAATTGATGCAGCAGTGGATCATTGTGCCCTTTGGTTTGCGACAAGCTACTTTTTTACAACCGTTGCCAGCTGCCCTGCATGATCAGACGGCGCGCGGTCATACGGCGACCGGCACGGTGGTGCCGGGCGGATGGAACACGCATCCCGAACAAGCCGCAGCCGGTTTGTGGGCGACGGCCAGCGATTTAGCGCAATTGTTGATCGAATTACGGCGCGCTTATCGCGGCGAAAGTCAGCATTTGAGTCAGGCGAGTGTGCGTGAATTGCTCGCCACGCCCATTGACGAACACGCCTACGGTTTTCGTTTGCTCAACGCGGATGGGCAAACGTTTATTGTGCATTACGGCGGCACGGTCGGTTATAACGCCGGCATGGCCATCAATCTTGAAAGCGGTGAAGGTGCCGCATATTTGATCAATTCGCTGGACGGGAGCAATTTAGGGCAAGAGTTTTTCGCGGCGGTATCACGAGAATATCGCTGGCCAATTTTTCGCGAAGATCGCTTTACGCGGGTAGCCGCCACCGCGTCGCAATTGCAAGCGCTGGTTGGTCGATACGAATTCAGCGAGCAAGGTTGGAAAGTTGATCTGGTGTATGAACACGATGCGCTAACGATTGTGTTTCCCAATGGCGATCGTTATGCGCTGACTCCCATTGCTGGCGAATCCTTGTCGTTTGTGCACCAAGACACCGGCGTGCAAGCGCGCGTGATCAGCGCCAACAATTCTGTTGAGCTGGAGTTATATGGTCAAAAAGGCCGGCGTACCCTTGTCGGGCCGTGATATTCGCGGCTCACTCACCTATTCATGTGACACACGTTTAATGAAAAAA
Source organism: Enterobacterales bacterium (assembly GCA_041914905.1). GTDB lineage: Bacteria > Pseudomonadota > Gammaproteobacteria > Enterobacterales > Permianibacteraceae > Permianibacter. The sequence goes on along the minus strand of JAYSCL010000043.1, from coordinate 15,965 downwards.
TGACCCCACATTGGAACACGATTGCGCGTCAACAACTGCAGCAGTTACTGCTGCAGTTGGCCACCGTGCCAGAGTCCGAATGGCAGTGGCTGAATGACACGATTGACGCCGTCGAATTGCGACGCCATCAATTTTTATGTGAACCGGAAACCTTGCCGGCCTATCTGTATTTTCTCTACGACGGATTGGCGCGCTTTTATTACATCACCGATGAAGGCAAAGAATTCAACAAAGCCTTTTCGCGTAGCGGCGATCTGGTGGCACCACTGACCGCGTTGGCCACACAAACACCACCTGGCTTTGCGATTCAATTATTGAGTGACAGTCGTGTGTTGCGCATACCGACGCGCATTTTGCTGTCGTTGTATGATCGCCATTGGTGCTGGGATCGGGTCGGGCGCAAATTGGCTGAGCAAACGGCGCTTCGCAAAGAGCGTCGTGAAAAACAATTGCTATTGGTTTCTGCACGCGCGCGCTATGACGCCTTCGCTCAAACCTATCCTGGTCTGGAAGTGGTTATTCCACAAAAACACATTGCGGCGTATATCGGCATTACCGAAGTAGCGTTATCGCGCTTATTAAAGTCATCGGAAAAGAAAGACGTCAGCCGCGAAAACACAACAGAGTGAACCTTCGCGTTCGTCATTCGATTTGCCTTTTCTTAACCTGGGTTAATGTGTCAGCGAATTGATTGTTCGCACAATCAATACCGTCGTGTAGCCAGTCAGGAGCAGAAGATGAATCGACGCGAATTATTGCTGGGTAGTGTGGTGGTGATGTGCCCCTCTTGGCTGTGGGCATCCCCATGTGAATGGTGTGGCGGTCACGAAGCACCGGCGATGCTGCCGAGCGAAATGGTGTTGGCGAGTCAACAAGAGCCGGGCGAAGCACTCGTTATTGAAGGGGTTGTCACCGAAGCTGATGGCAAAACGCCGGCGGCCAATATTGTGCTGTATGCCTATCATACGAATGCTGAGGGTTATTATCGGCCTGGCCCCCATCCGCGCGGCAACGAGCGTCGTCACGGCCATTTGCGGGGGTGGTTGAAAACCGATGCGCAGGGGCGTTATCGCATCGTGACGATAAAGCCGGCGCCCTATCCGGGCCGTGATGAGCCGGCGCATATTCACATCACGCTGACACCACCGGGTCAGTCGGAGTACTGGATCGATGAAGTGTGGTTTGACGATGACCCGCTGGTGACCAACGCCAAACGCCAACGCGCGAATAACATCGGCGGCTCTGGCATCGTGCATCTGCAGCGCAACACGCAAGGTGTTTGGCAGGGAGTGCGCAACATTCTGTTGAAACCTGTTCGTGGCAACTAAAACCAAGCTCATGACTTCCATACGCAAATGATAATGTTTATCATTTGCGTATTCTGGTTTTACTTGTCGCCAGTCGATACGGGCGCTGTGCATGTTCAAAAAAATTCTGTTTCAAACCCATTGGTTCCTGGGGATCAGTCTGGGCTTGGTGCTCGCGGTGATGGGGGTGACCGGCGGCCTGATGAGTTTTCAGGACGAAATCGAGGAGCTCTTGAATCGCGAAAGCCGTTTGGTGGTACCGCAGTCAGCGACGGCGCCCACTGGCGCGGCGGTGATGGCACGCATGCGCGCGCGTCACCCGGACAGGATCATCATCGGTTTGACCCGTTTCAGTGCGCCCGAAAAGGCCTGGCAAATTGGCTTTGCCGATGGCAGACGCGGCGAATGGCTCTATTTCAATCCCTACACGCTGGAATTGTTGGGGAAAGGCGAGCGCGGCCATGACTTTTTCGAGTTTGTTGAAGATCTGCACCGACGTTTACTCGGCGGTGATGTCGGCAAACTGATCACCGGTATTGCCGCCATTGTGCTGCTGTTTTTCTGTCTGTCGGGTTTGTATATGCGCTGGCCGCGTCAGGCCGCGCAATGGCGACAATGGTTTTGGCTGGATCGGCGTTTGTCTGGGCGCAGTTTTTTATGGCGCTTGCACGCCGTGGTGGGCACCTGGGTCATGTTGTTTTATTTGCTGACCGCGTTGACGGGATTGTATTGGTCGTTTGATTGGTATCGCGACGGTTTGTATCAGCTGACCGGTGTCGAAAAACCACAACGTTTGCCACCGTCAAAAGACAAAACGGTGTTTGCACAACGTTACGGTGATCAGGATTACCATCAGTTTTGGTCCACGTTTGATGCACACAGTACCGACGTGGTGCGTGCCAATTTGCGCTTGCCGCTGCAAGCCGAAGCGCCGATCGAGATTCGCTATTGGCGCACCGATGCCCCGCATAAACGGGCCAGCAATTTACTCCAATTGCACAATCAAACCAACGCCATTCAGAAACACGAAGTCTATCGCGATTTACGTGGTGGAGAGCAACTGCTGCGCAGCATGTTTGTGTTGCACAGCGGCGAATTTTTCGGCGTGATGGGTACGATCATCATGATGTGCGCGTCATTGCTGATGCCCCTATTTTTTATTACGGGCTGGTTACTGTATCTCGATCGCCGACGTAGCCAGCGTGCGGCGCAAACGTTGAAACGGCAACTGAAACCGACGGCGCAAGACGATGATCGCTCCACGGTGATCGGCTTCGCCAGTCAAAGCGGTAATGCCGAGAAGGTGGCGTGGCAAACCGCGCAGGCGTTGCAATTAGTGGGGGTGCCAGTGCAGGTGCATGCCTTGCATCAACTACCGCTCGACCTGCTCAATCGTGCGCAGCATGCGCTATTTATTGTCAGTACATTTGGCGACGGTGAAGCGCCGGACCATGCCCGCCATTTTGATGAGCAATTGCCCGTTAAATCGCTGAAATTGTCGCAATTAAAATTCAGTGTGCTGGCCTTGGGCGATCGGCAATACCAATCGTTCTGTGCTTTCGGTAAACGCGTTGAGCAGTGGTTGTTGCAACACGGTGGTCAACCGCTATTCGCGCGCATTGATGTCGATAAAAACGATACACTGGCATTACATCAATGGCAGCACAAGCTCGCCGAACAATTTTCTCCTTCTGCCATGTTTAAACCCTTCGCTCCTGTTGTTTGGCACGACTTCATTTTGTTGGCGCGTGAACACGTCAATGTCGGTAGCGTTGGCTTGCCGATGTATCACCTTCGTTTGCGTGCTGCGCCTGACGTCAAATGGCAAGCTGGCGATGTGCTGGAAATTCGGTTGCCGGCCACACTCGGTGGAACGCGACGTTACTCAATTGCATCTGTATCTGCGGATGGCTCTGTCTGGTTATTGATTCGCTATGTGCGTAAAGCCGATGGGCAATTTGGTGTGGCGTCACATTGGCTGACGCAAGAATGTGGCATTGGTCAAACGCTGAATGCGCGAGTCATTGACGGGCCACATTTTCACAGTGATGCCGAGTTGCCACCGAGCCTATTTATCGGCAATGGTTCTGGTGTATCGTCACTGCGCGCGCATTTGAAACAACTGCATGACCAGCACAATCATGGTCATTGGTTGGTGTTTGGAGAACGTCAACGCGCACACGATTTCTATTATCAACAAGAAATCGAGCACTGGTGTCGTGACGGTGTGCTGGCGCATGTCGATCTGGCTTTTTCGCGTGATGAACCGCCGCGTTATGTTCAGCATGCATTGGTTGAACATCGCGATCGTTTACGTGACTATATCGATCGCGGCGGCCATATCTATGTGTGCGGTAGCGCAATGACGATGGCGGCGGAAGTGCATATCGTGTTACAGGATCTGCTTGGCAAAGACGCGGTTAAACAGTTAATCGGAGAAGCTCGTTATCATCGCGATATTTATTAAAGAATAGGGTTTTGAATGTTGTGTAGGGCGACCTTTGGTCGCCTTTTTTATTGCGCAAGTAATTCAAAGTGAAAGACAAGATTAAATAAAACCGATTGGATTGGTTTCTCAGGGAGTGTGGCCGTTCATCGAACCATGAGCGGGAGCAACACCGAGGCCGCTACCCAATCAGGAAATAATGGCAGCCTGAAATCCGTCCTACGGAATACCCGCGCGGCTCAAGTATCCGACCATTTGCGCAACAGATTGTGGTAAACCCCCATCAATCGCAATACTTGTTCGCTGTGAGGCTGCTGTTGTTGCAATTGCTGAATTGTGCTGTCCAGATCAAAAAGCAAGGTGCGTTCACCGTCATCACGCACCAGACTTTGTAACCAGAAAAATGAGGCGATACGCGCGCCGCGCGTGACCGGTGTAACTCGATGTAAACTCGTCGATGGGTACAGAATCATATCGCCTGCCGGCAATTTGACTTTGTGGGCGCCGTAGGTGTCCTCGATTAACAACTCACCACCGTCGTATTCGTCTGGGTCAACGAAAAACAAAGTGCACGACAAATCGGTGCGCACGCGTTGGCCACTGGCGCGATGATCGCGAATGGCGTTATCCACATGAGATCCAAACGATTGACCGCCGCGATAGCAATTAAACAGCGGAGGAAATACTTTTAATGGCAAAGCGGCTGACATGAACAGCGCATGACGTCCCAGTGCTTGCAAAATCAGGCTGCCGATTTCTTGCGCCACCGGATGTTCCTCAGACAATTGCAAATTATTTTTACTGTGGGCCGACAAATAACCGGCCGTGACTTTGCCATCGAGCCATTCAGCGGCTTCGAGTTTGGCACGACAGATCTTGACTTGCTCAGGTGTTAATACGGCAGGAATCGTGAGCAGCATAATCACTCCAGAAAAACAGTGGGGCGACTAAAGAATCGCCCCTCGAGAATGGCAACAAAATTCAATGTCAGGATCAAAACGTTAACGCCGCGGTTAATACCGCTGAACGTTCCGCCCCTGGCACCACATGTCCACCACCAACGGTTGCGTAATGCTCTTTGTCGCTCGCGTTATACACATTCAAACGCAGATCAAAATGTTCGTTGAAAGTGTAGTTTGCCATCGCGTCAATCAGCGTGTACCCAGGCACTTCGTTCAAATTGTTCACGTTGCTAAATCGCGAGCTGACGTGCTGGGCGCCAACGCCGAGCTGCAAAGCATCGCTAAGCTGATACGTTGTCCAAACGGTCCAACTTTGCTCTGGTACGTTGGGCAATTGATTTCCAACTTGACTGTAAGGAACGCCGTTGATTGTTGTGTAAGCGCGCGTTTCCAACACTTCGCTGTTCAGCTGAGTATAGCTGCTGATGATTTGCCATTTTTCGCTGATAATACCCGTAACGCCAACACTGAATCCGCGTACGCGTTGTTCACCTTCCAGCACTGTTACAGCACCCGTTGTTCCGTCACTGGTTCGGGCGCTGGTTTTGTCGGTTTGGAATAGCGCTGCAGTCAACAATAGTTTTCTATCCAGTAACTCCCATTTGCTGCCGAGTTCGCTGCTGCGATTTTTTTCCGGATCCAAATCAACCGTACTTTCACTCAGCGTCAATCCTTCGGCAGATGGGTTGATCGATGAACCGTATGCAAGATAAACGCTGCCAGTTTCAATGGGTTTGAATGTGAGACCAGTCGAGTAATTGACTGTGCTGTCACGATTGTCAAAATCCAACGGTGTTGTATTGATTGTTTCCGAATGGTAATCGGTTTTAAAACTTTCACTGCGGAGACCGATGTTCCATTGCCATTGCGAACCAAACGTGAGTGTATCGAACACATAAAGCGCTCGACTGTCACTTTGGGCCGAAGAATAGCCGGTATCCGAAATAGCGCCGGTATACGGCGTATCCGGATCGGGATTATCGATCGGCGCATTGGCACCGTTGGCAACACTGCGCGTGTTATTGCGTGATTTTTCTTTGGCTAACTCAAGCCCGACAATCAGCGCGTGTTCAACGTCGCCGCGGCTGAATTGCCAACGCAAATCGGTTTGATTTACCAAGATGGAATCGTTGGTGTCACGCGCACGACCACCTCGCGTCACCGTCGTGGCATTGGCCAGTCGAGGTGGTGTTACGATTGAATCACGCAACAACACGCCGTAACGCGTTTGGTTCGTCAGGAGCAGTTTGTCGGAAAAATCATGTTCAATTTTTACCGTGCTGACATCGGCTTGTATTTCTTCGTAATCGCGATCGGTTAAGCCATAAAACGTATCGTGATCGACAGCAAGCGGTCCGCCGTTGTTCGGCACAATCACCGTGGCGGTGTACGGCACACCGTAATCCGGTAATCCTTCTTGTTCTTGCGATAAATGACTGATCGTCACGCGGGTGGCGGTGTCCAAACCAAACGCGACTGACGGTGCAATGCCTCGGCGTTCGGTAAAAACGGGACCACGGCCCGGTGAATCGGCTTCGTGATTTAATACATTGATGCGTACGGCGGATGTTTCACCAACCGGTTTATTCACATCCAACGTTTGACGCGAAAATGAGTCGGTACCCATACCGATTTCGGCGTGAATAAAATCGTCGAGTTTGGGTGCTTTGCTGACTTGGTTTATCGAGCCGCCCGTCGAACCACGACCACTGAATGCCGAACTTGGGCCTTCGACGACTTCAATACTTTCCAAGTTGAACGGATCGCGTGTGTACCCCCCCAGATCGCGCACGCCATCAATAAACAAATCCGTGCGCGCCGAAAAACCACGTAGCGTCAAATTGTCGCCCGGCGGTACACCCCCTTCACCGGCGGCCATGCTGATGCCCGAAATATTACGCAACGCATCACGCAAACTGCTGACACCTTGTTGCTGCATCACTTGCTCGTTGATGACATGCACCGTTTGGGCAATGTCAGCCACTTTTTGCGTGCGTTTCGGTGAACTCAGTTCGTCCACTTTGGGCGTTGCTTCGGTTTCGGTACCGGTTACCACCACCTCTTTTAAACGTTGTTCGGAAGATGCTGATTCGGCGGCCAACACGGGCCAGCTAACACAGAGACCGACCGCGAGCGCGATCGGGGATTTGCTGAAAGACATGGTAACCCTCAAGGGAAAAGCGCTTGCACATCGCAAGAGATGCAAATGATAACGATTATCGTTTAATGATCAAGATCAATTTGCTTGTGTCAGGATGGCGACCTGACGAATACCGGATGACTGAACGGTGGCCAGTACCTGCGCCACCTGTTCAAACGCGACCGCGCGGTCGGCCGCGATCTGAACGGCGGCATCCGGTGATTGCGCCAGTTGTTGCAGTTGTGTTGCCAGCTGCGCGCTGTCGATTTCTGTGTTGTCCCACCGTACCGTGTGATTGGCCTGCACGGTCAGCGTGATCGCTTTGATGGGAGCGGGATTGGCATCCGCACGCGGTAATTCAACATTCAAGTGTTGTGTTAGCACCGGCATCGCCAGGATAAAGATAATCAGCAACACCAACATGACGTCGACCAGCGGTGTCATGTTGATTTCGCTCATCACCTCTTCTTGCGGTTCAAAGGATGAATTCAGCGACATCAGGGTTCACCAACCGCTCGCAAGGTGGGAGCAGAACTAACGCGCGCACCGGTAATAAAATAAGCATGCAAGTCGTGCGCAAACGACGCCAGTTTCATCACGATGGCTTTGTTGCCGCGTGTCAGCGCGTTGTACGCCATCACCGCCGGGATCGCGACGAACAAACCGAAGGCCGTCATGATCAACGCTTCACCGACCGGACCTGCCACTTTGTCAATGCTGGCTTGGCCCGAAACGCCGATCTTGATCAGCGCGTGATAAATGCCCCAGACCGTGCCGAGCAATCCGATGAACGGTGCCGTCGACCCAATCGTGGCCAGAATCGCCAGACCGCTTTGCAACTGTGCCGTGGCGTCGTCCATGGCGCGGCGCAAACAACTGGACAACCAATCGCTGATGTTCAGTTGTGCGTGCAAATCACTACGATGTTGCGCGTGATGGGCGACGGCATTACGTGCCTCTTCGGCGATCTGGCGAAAAGGGTTGTACGCCGTGTCTCCCAGACTGGTAAATGCCTGCTCCAAATCACGCGCATGCCAAAAGTGTTGGTTGACGTTGTCGGCGTAACGGCGAAGTGACCACAAACGCAGAATCTTCATGACGATAACGATCCAACTGCTGATCGACATCAGCAATAACGTGATGGCAACCGCGCGTTGTATCCAATCACTTTGCAGCCATAAAGAGGCCAAGCCATAGGGGCTATCCACGAACAGACTCCTTTTTTTTCAGATCAAATCGAACGGGCACCACAACCCAACTGCTGATTAACGTCGTGTCTTGCCGCTGAGGGATAAATCGCCACTGTTTCACCGCCGCCAGCGCGGCGCGATCCAAACGACTGAAACCGCTGCTGTGGGCCACTTCGACTTGCTCAGCGAGCCCCTCCGGCGTGACAAAAACGCGTACTTCAACAACACCTTCTTCACGGTATTTTTGCGACAGTTTTGGGTAATCGGGCGCCGGATTATTCAAGTAATCGGCCGCGTAAAGCTCGGGAGGCGGGCTTGGTGCTGGCGCCGGCTCGATGGGGGGGCTGGGTTCAGACACGGCCGCGACTGTCTCCACTGCGCTAAGGGTAGATTCTGGAGCGGGTGTCGCTTGCGTCAGTTGTGGCGATTTGGATGGTCGCGGAGACGGAGTGAGCACTGACTTTTTCGGTGTGGCGATGGGTGGTTCTGCGACAGGTACGGTGCTGGCGACTACCGGCGCGATCTGAAGTGTCACCGGCAAGGGCGGCGGGATGACTGGTTCGGGGATCGGTGCGAGGCGCTGCCACGCCGCCCATAGAGCAACGGCATGAAGGCCGGCGACAGACACCGCAGCAAAGGTAAATGAACGCAATAGCACAATAAGCAAGCATGCAGTAAATGAGTGCTAATGATAAACGTTATCGTTTAGATTTGCAGTGCTAAATGTCTTCGGAACCTTGACCGGCCTCAAGTGGGAGGGACTTCGCATCGCCTTTTTCGTTGAGTGAAGGGGGGCGACTACCGGGCGGTGGCAAGGTAAAAAACATGGTTGTGCCTTCGTTTGGCACCGATTTGACCCAGATGCGTCCGCCATGGCGCAGGATCACGCGTTTGGCGGTCGCGAGGCCAATGCCGGTGCCGCCAAAATCATCTTCGCCATGCAGGCGGTTGAACGGTGCAAACAGACGATCGACATAACGCATGTCAAAACCGATGCCGTTGTCGCGGATGAAATACGTTGCTTCACCCGGCGTGTTCAAATCGATGCCGAATTGAATATCGGCAAGCACGCGTTTGCTGGAGTATTTGAGCGCATTGTGCATCAGACAACTGAGCGCAATACGCAGCAACGTCGCATCAGCCACCACGGTGATCGCCGGTTCACATTTGAACCGCACATCGAGCTGCGGAAATTCCTGGCGCATTTCAACATATACGCTTGACACCAATTCGGACAAGTCACAGGTGGTCGGCTTCATCGGGCTGCGACTGACACGCGACAAGCGCAACAGATCGTCAATTAAGCGCGACATTTTGGCGCCACTTTCGGAAATGCGTTGGCTCAATAATTTGCCTTCTTCCGCCAATTGTTCGCCGTGATCGAGCAGTAATATTTGCGAATACGATCGAATGTGCCGCAGCGGTGCGCGCAGGTCGTGCGAAACACAATAAGAAAAATTATCGAGCTCAGTTTCAGTTTGATGCAGCAATTCGCGCGTGTGCAAAAACGACTGCTGCGCATGGGAAAACTGTTGTTGCAAACGTCGAACATGCGTCAACAATCCGAGGCTGACCAGCAGCGTCATCAAACTCACCACGGCCGCCAGCAGCGTGCCCATTTGCTGTTTGATGAAAGTGATTCCGGAGGCCGTATCCAGCGAAAAAAAGTGCAAACGCCAATTCAGGCCGCCGGTAAGCAAGCTGAATTCACCGTGATGCGCATAGCGTTTTTGTTCGAGATACAGCTGCCCATCCGGGCCGGAGTTGTACAACACACGGTTATCGTTATCGGCGTCCAAAATCGTCACAAACACATCGGCGCGACCGGCGTGATGCAGACTTGCCGAGACAAATTTTTCCAGATCAATACCCATGTGCAGCACACCGAGTAATTGCGCGGCATCGAACTGATTGATGCGTGTGATAACTGGAAACAATACATTCATCCGTGGCGCTGAATTGTCCGTTGCTTGCACAAGATAGTGACTGCGCCATTGGCGCGCATCGGCCCACAATTCGCGCCCGGCGTTGGGCAAGATATGCAACAAGGCACTGCCGGTGCGCAGCTCAGGCGAGTCCTTGGGCATAACATCGGTCAAGCGCAAATTGCCGTTATCATCGCCGCGATAAAACGCCATGAAGCGCATCACTTTCAATCGGTTGTTCAGGTTTTCAGTCAGGCTGGCAAATAATTCGGGACCGGCATTGGTTTGCTGGATGACGCGTGCCAGGTCGCTGATCACGGTGTCGAAATAACGCAGTTGCTGATCGATGGCTTGTACTTGTTTCGAGACGCTGGCATCGAACATCTGCTGCTGTTCGTTTTGCTGCGAGTGCCAGGCCTTGAGGAGCAAGGTGATCGCCAGCACCAATCCCAGCGTCGCGACGATCATCGACGTCATTAAAATGGCATGGGTACTGATGGCCGGTGCTTTCACGTTGTATTCGCTGCTCAGTAACCTTTTACGACCGGCCAAACAAGGATTGGAAAGAAGCGGCGGCGGTCAACTCTCGCAAAAAAAGTGTAGACCATCGCTGCGGCGAACGGGTAGGGCTGACGTCACGACGCGTGCCTTCTACAATGACGGTCTCGCCCCAGTATGAGACTCATCATGATCGAACTATTCAGTGCCCCCACGCCCAACGGCCACAAAATCTCCATCGCGCTGGAAGAAATGGCCTTGCCGTATCAATTGCGCGTGATGGATTTCAAGATCAACGAGCAAAAACAAGCTTGGTATTTGCCGATCAATCCGAATGGACGCATTCCTGCCATCATCGATCACGACAACGACGATTTTTGTGTGTTCGAGTCGGGAGCGATCCTGATTTATCTGGCCGAAAAATCCGGAAAGTTTTTGCCGGTTGAACCGAAAGCACGCTCGCGTACTTTGCAATGGCTCATGTTTCAAATGGCCGGCTTAGGTCCAATGCAAGGACAGGCGCATCACTTTCTGCACTATGCGCCCGTGCAGGTGGAATACGGCATCGACCGTTATACCAAAGAAACCGCGCGGCTGTATGACGTATTGAACACGCAGCTTGGCCGTTCGCGCTATATCGCCGACAACACATTAACCATCGCCGATATCGCGACATGGCCGTGGATTGCTTTAGCCGCGCGTGCACGTCAAGATCTGAATCGTTATCCCCAACTGAAACGCTGGCACGATGAACTGGCTGAACGTCCAGCGTTTCAAAAAGGTCGTCAAATCCCGCCGCGTGCATGAGCATCCAAGCGCGGTTTAACGCGGCTCATTCGGCAAACGCTCGCACAACGTCAACACGCGTTTGCCGACATACACCAACAAACACAACAGCAACACGCCGCCACTGAATGAGCCGGCGTGCGCGCTTGCCTGGTCATCGGCGAGCACCGGTACTGTTGCCAGCGTGATGAGCATCCATTTCATTCTTTTCATGATCGTATCGTTCGTTTACCGCAACAGGCGGCGATGTGAGACTGCGCGTGAGGCTGGTCGGCGGCAAACATTCCCGTTAAAGTTTCGGGCATTGGAAAGGTAAGTAGCAGGAAGTAATACCGATGTCGTCAGCCGAACGGATGGTCGCCAGTTTAAAGCGGGCTTTAAAGCAGCGCGGTATCACATACGCGCACGTCGCGACGTCGATTGACTTGTCTGAAGCTAGCGTCAAACGCTGTTTCGCCAGCGCTGATTTCAGCCTCGATCGTTTAGAAGCCATTGCGGCACTGGTTGATATGGATCTGATTGAGCTCGCGCGCGCAGCCGAGGCTGATGCCGAATGGATCGAATCGCTGACCGTCGATCAAGAAGCTGAACTGGTCGCCGACCAACATTTGCTGTTGACGGCGTATTTGCTGTTGAATGGCTGGACGCCACAACAAATCACGAAGGATTATCAAATTGATGAATTGCCGATGGTGCGTTTGCTCGCGCGTCTGGATCGCATGAAACTCATTGAACTATTGCCTGGCAATCGTGTGCGCTTGCGCACTGCCCCCGGTTTTCGCTGGCGTGACCAAGGTCCCATTATCCGCTATTTTCACACCGTGGTGCGCGATGCGTTTATCGCGCAACAAACCAGCGACGATTACAACCGTTTTGTGCCGGGATTGATCAGCACACAAACGGCAAAATGGCTGCGCGAAAAACTGGAAAAGCTCGCCAATGATTTCGCCGAACAATTAAAAAAAGAAAGTCATTTACCCGTGTCAGAACGACAAGGCTGCAGCGTGTTGCTGTCATTCAAAATGTGGGAGTTTCCGGCGTTTGCGCAATTGCGACGGGTGGCGGGGAAGTCGTGAAAATGATGTCGCCCCTACCTGTCCCTGCGAGGCAAAGGAGTTTGTCTCCTTCTCCCTTCAAGGGAGAAGGTTGGGATGAGGGATGGTTTGGCGGTTAGGCCATTTTCTATCAAGTATGTGGGGCGCATAAGTAGTGACAAAAAAAGTTCTGTTCATGGTAACGTGTGCATTGATTGGCATAACTATTCTCTATTACATGATGAGAGCAATTTCAATCGCATTCTCGCCAATTAATTTGTCTGAGATGGATTGGGATCAAGATGGTGATGTCACACCAAGTGAATTTTTTGAAACGTCTGAAATCGGCTTCCGTGACATAGATTTATCTGCTGAGAAATGCAGAGAGTTTTATGCTTTAAAGGACGCGAGAGCCATTAAGACCGAGTGCAGAAGACGATCTACATCGAACTAAATTTTCTTAGCTTCACAAGGCACCAGCATTAAGCCGGATTGGGTGACCTATCTGTGGAAACTCCAATCATTTATCCAGATCTGGATCCAGCGACAGTGACAAACCGGATGCCGGTTTTGTTGGCGTCGCCGGGACAGCAGGACGAGCAGCGGGTGCTGAGGGGATCGGTGGTATTGGAGGTCGTGCCGGCGCGGCAGTGGCCGTTGGCGCCGGCGGGCGCGCAGCGGGAGCAACGGGTGCCGCTGCGCGCGTGGGCGTTGTCGGTGGCGTAATCGGACGCGAAGCGGCGCCGCTGGGTTGCGCCGTGATCGGTTCTTCTTTTTTCTCTTCTTCGTGCAAACTCAAACTCATGCCACCACGCGGTGCAGCGCCGCCACCACCGTCACTCGACAATCGCATTTTCAGCGCCAAATTATTGCGTGAATCGGCATTCTTCAATGCTTCTTCTTCGCTGATCTTGCCTTGCTGCCATAACTTAAAAATGGCCATATCAAACGTTTGCATGCCAAGGTTTTCCGATTTTTCCATCACTTCTTTCAAGCCGGCAATTTCGCTGCGTTTGATCATTTCGGCCACGAGGGGCGTATTCAATAAAATTTCAATGGCGGCGCAACGTTTGTTGTCGATAGTCGGCACCAAACGTTGCGACACGACGCCGCGCATATTCAAGCTCAAGTCGAGCAAAATTTGCTTGTGACGTTCTTCCGGAAAAAAATTGATAATGCGTTCCATCGCTTGATTCGCATTGTTCGCGTGCAACGTCGATAGACACAAATGCCCGGTCTCGGCAAAGGCGAGTGCGTGTTCCATGGTTTCGGCGCTGCGGATTTCGCCGATCAAAATAACATCAGGCGCTTGCCTTAGCGTATTTTTCAGTGCGTCTTCATAACAGTCGGTATCAACGCCAACTTCACGCTGATTGACAAGGCTTTTTTTATGGCGATGAACAAATTCAACCGGATCTTCAATCGTGATGATATGGCCAGCGGAATTGGAATTGCGAAAATCAATCAACGCCGCCAAAGACGTTGATTTGCCGGAGCCAGTGGCCCCCACAAATAACACCAGTCCACGTTTGTGCATGATCAATTGCGTTAACGTGTCGGGCAAACCCAGCGACGCATAATTGGGAATATCCGTTTTGATTGAACGGATCACCATCGCGCATTCATTGCGCTGCTTAAAAATATTGACCCGAAAACGGCCAACACCCGCTTCCGAAATCGCCAAATTCATTTCCGGCTTTTTTTCAAATTGCTGGCGCTGCTCATTGTCCATGACACCGTAGGCGATTTCCTTGACTTGGCCCGGTTTCAAGATCTCGTTATCAAGTGGCATCAAATGCCCGTGTACCTTGCAACAGATCGGCGCACCCGTCGTCAGATACAGGTCGGAGCCATCTTTGTGCACCATGGTGGTTAAATACTCTTTGAGATCCTTCATCGTTGCAGTCCTGTTTGTGCGCCAAGGTTGCCGTTCATCAGTATAGATGGGCTGACAAGGCCCGCCGCTTCTCGTACACTGCGGCTAACAAGCGTTAACCGGGGAACCCGTCCATGTTGACCACTCTGACCATCCGTCATCTCGCCATCATCGAGCAGCTGTCGCTGGAGTTTGCCCAAGGCATGACCGTGCTGACCGGTGAAACCGGTGCCGGTAAATCGATTTTGATCGACGCGATAGGTTTGGTGCTCGGTGATCGCGCCGATGCCAGTATTGTGCGGCACGGTGCCGAACAAGCCGAAGTGTTGGCGACGTTTTCGTTGGCGGCGGCAAGCCCGGCGCTGCAATGGTTAACCGAGCAAGCGATTGCGCACGAAGACGAGCTGATCGTGCGCCGCGTGATCAGCAAAGACGGTCGCTCACGCGCGTTTGTGAATGGCACGTCAGTGCCGCTCGCGCAATTACGCGAATTGGGCGCCATGCTTATCGATATTCACGGCCAACACGAACACCAACGACTGGTGCAAGCGAGCGCGCAACGCGACATGCTGGATGAATATGCACAGCACACCGCGCTCGTGGACAATGTGCGTCAACGCTACAAACAATGGCAGCAATTGCGCGACGAATACGAACGGTTGCGCGCGGCGCAACTTGATCGCAACAGCCGTCTCGATCTGCTGCAATTTCAAGTCAATGAACTCGAAGCAATTGGCGCGCATCAGCTGGATGTCGCCGATCTGGAACGTCGCCACAAACAAGCGATGCACGGCGCCGAAATGATTCAACTGGCGGCGCAAGCCGCTGAACAATTGCACGATGAGCAAGACGGCGCCGCCACACGGCTGGAAACCGCGATCGATCGCATCAAACGTTTAGCACAAATCGACAACAGTCAAAACGCCTGTTTGCAGGCGCTCAATGACGCGTTGATTCAAGTGCAAGAATTGGGGGCCGATCTGCAGCGATACAGCGAACATATTGAAGTCGATGAAAGTGAGCTGAGCGAACTCGATAATCAAATCGCCGCGTTGCATCAACTTGCGCGAAAACACCGTGTGGCGATGAATGAATTAAATGGCTTGCACGCGCGATTGCACACCGAGTTGCAAACCTTAACCCACAGTGGCGAACGCTTGGATGCCCTTGAAGGCGCGATCGCAAAAGCGTTGACCGATTATCAAGATGCCGCGCAAAAACTGTCTGCCAGCCGCAAAAAAGCGGCCAGTAAAATGGGCAAAGAAATTGCGGCGTATATGGATCAACTTGGTATGACTGGCGGTCGCTTTGTCGCCGAGTTGCAAGCGCGTGACGATCAAGAACCGCATAACGACGGCGCCGAGAAAATTGAGTTTTTAGTCAGCGCCAACGCTGGCCAACCACCGCGTCCTTTAAGTAAAGTCGCCTCCGGCGGTGAGTTGTCACGCATCAGCCTTGCCATCCAAGTGATCCACGCGCAAGGTGCCGCATTACCGTGCATGATCTTCGACGAAGTCGATGTCGGAGTCGGCGGTGCCACCGCCGAAATGGTTGGTCGCTTATTGCGTCAACTCGGTGATCAATCCCAAGTGTTGTGCGTGACGCACCAAGCCCAAGTTGCCGCATTGGGCCATCACCATTATCGCGTGCAAAAAGACAGCGACGGTAAAACCACCCGCACCGACGTGATCAGCTTAAGTAAAAAAGATCGCGTCGACGAAATCGCACGCATGGTCGGCGGCCTAACGATCACAGACAAAACCCGCTCGCACGCGCGCGAGATGTTGGCTCAGACCGAAAA
>JAYSCL010000042.1:0-37718 GCA_041914905.1 Enterobacterales bacterium | reverse complement strand
CGCGCGGCGCCCATTTCGAGTTCGGCCAAACCGGTGGATGAATCCAGTTGTTTGATCGCTTCTTGTGCTTGTTGCACATTGCTGTTGGGCGCGGTGGCTTTGGGTGTTTCTCTTACCATGGTGTCGGTCATCGGTTTTTCGGTCATCACGGTATCTCCCGCGCGTAAACCACTGACGTCTTGTTTTTTATTGGAAACAGTTTCGGGAGTAAAACCTGTCATTACTGGCGCGGCTTTCGCCGGTTGTTCGTCGTGTGCTTCTTCCCAGCTGAACATTTTTTTGGTTTCCTCTTGGCTCATCTTTCTTTGTCACATAACGCAGCGTGTGCGTGTTAATCGGTTGCTTTGGTTGGTGCGTTATCGCTTGTTATTGTTGGTTCGCGCGGCAGCGTTGGGCTTGGCGCGATTGGCGGTTTGTTGGCCGCCTTACTACTGATTGCCTTTGCAACGGTTTTTGTTTTTTGGGGGGAGAGCGAATGAGCGTTTGCACGCTCATTCGACCCCACCCTATCCCTCCCCTTGGTAAGGGGAGGGGACTGCTTTTATTGGTCCCTTCCCGCAAGGGAGAGGGGATTTATTACTCGCCACCCGAACCCGAAACTCGCAACTGTCTCACTGACAGGCTTCGCATTCTGGGTTGTCGATCAGGCATTGCTTGGGTTGTGCAGCGGAGGCTGCAGCGGCAATGCTGGGCGACGGTGTGCCGGCCGACACCGCGTTTAATGCACCATCGCTGATGGTGGATTTTTCGGTGCTGGTGGCGCCCATGCTGCGCAGGTAGTACGTGGTTTTGAGGCCACGGAACCAAGCCATGCGGTAAACCATGTCGAGCTTTTTGCCGCTCGGTTGGCTCACGTACAAATTCAAACTTTGTGCTTGGTCGATCCATTTTTGACGGCGGCTGCCGGCTTCGACCAACCATTTGGGTTCGACTTCAAACGCGGTGGCGAACATCGCTTTGATGTCAGCCGGTACGCGATCGATTTTTTGCACTGAACCGTCAAAGTATTTCAAATCGTTGACCATCACGTTGTCCCACAGGTCGCGCTTTTTCAGCTCGTTGACCAGGTAGGCGTTGATGTCGGTGAATTCGCCCGACAGGTTCGATTTGACGTACAGGTTTTGGTAAGTCGGTTCGATCGATTGTGACACGCCGGTGATGTTGGCAATCGTCGCGGTTGGCGCAATCGCCATCACGTTTGAATTGCGCATGCCTTGTGCTTTGACTTTTTCGCGCAAGGATTTCCAATCCATCATTTCAGACAGATCAACTTCGATGTACTTGCTGCCGCGCTCTTCGATCAATTTTTTGATGGAGTCGATGGGCAAAATGCCTTGGCTCCACAGCGAACCGTTGTAGCTTTCGTACGCACCGCGTTCTTTGGCCAGATCGCTTGACGCTTCAATCGCGTAATACGACACGGCTTCCATCGAACGATCGGCAAATTCAACGGCCGATTCCGACGCATACGACAGGCCCAGTTTGTACAGCGCATCCTGGAAGCCCATGATGCCTAAGCCCACCGGACGGTGGCGCATATTCGAATTGCGCGCTTGTGGCACCGGGTAGAAATTGATGTCGATCACGTTGTCGAGCATGCGCACGGCAGTGGTGATCGTGTTTTTCAATTTCTTGTGATCGAGCTTGCCATTCACAATGTGATTAACAAGGTTGACTGAACCCAAATTGCACACGGCGATTTCGTCTTTGCTGGTGTTCAGCGTGATCTCGGTGCACAGGTTAGAGCTGTGTACAACGCCAACGTGTTGTTGCGGTGAGCGGACATTGCACGGGTCTTTGAATGTGACCCATGGATGGCCGGTTTCGAACAGCATCGACAGCATTTTGCGCCACAGATCTTTGGCCAAAATGGTTTTGTACGTTTTGATTTTGCCGTACTTGGCCATTTCTTCGTAGTATTCGTATTTCTCTTCGAATTTTTTGCCATAGAGATCGTGCAGATCTTTAACTTCGTTTGGCGAGAACAGCGTCCATTCTTTGTCTTCGACAACACGTTTCATGAACAAGTCTGGCACCCAGTTGGCTGTGTTCATGTCGTGCGTACGACGGCGATCGTCACCGGTGTTTTTGCGCAGCTCCAGAAACTCTTCGACATCGATATGCCAGGTTTCCAAATAGGCGCAGACGGCACCTTTACGTTTGCCACCTTGATTCACGGCAACGGCCGTGTCGTTGGCGACTTTCATAAACGGCACGACGCCTTGTGATTCGCCGTTGGTGCCTTTGATGTGCGAACCCATGCCGCGCACCGGTGTCCAGTCATTGCCCAAACCGCCGGCAAATTTTGACAACAGAGCGTTATCGCGAATGGCGTTGTAAATGTCGCCCAAGTCATCCGGCACGGTGGTCAAATAGCAGCTCGACAATTGTGAGTGCAGCGTGCCCGAGTTGAACAACGTTGGCGTCGACGACATGTAATCGTTCGACGACAGCAGGTTATAAAATTCGATGGCCCTGTCGTTCTTTTGGGGTTCTTTAATCGCCAGGCCCATCGCAACACGCATCCAGAACACTTGCGGTAATTCGATGCGGTTTTTCTTATGGTGAATGAAATACCGATCGTACAACGTCTGGATGCCGAGATAATCGAATTGCATATCGCATTCGGGTTTAATTGCCGCGCCCAATTTGTCCAGATCGAAGGTGGCCAATTCGGGTGACAACAATTCTTGTTCAATTGCAAAATGCACAAAGGCTTTTAGTGCTTTGGGGTACAGCTCGCCCATGTCGTGTTGTTGTGCCGAGTCGGCCACTTTTAAATACGACAGCACTTCGCTGCGCACGGTGTCGAGCAGCAAACGCGCGGTGACATAGGTGTAATTCGGATCTTTTTCGATCTGGGTGCGCGCGGTCATGATGAGCGCGGTGGCGACGTCTTTGTCGGCCACGCCGTCATACAGATTGCGGATCGTGTCTTTTAAAATGGCACCGCCATCAACATCGGTTAAGCCTTCGCAGGCTTCTTGCACCAGCGTTTGCAGACGGGCGACGTCGAGCGGTTTGAGCTCGCCGTTTTTGTCTTTGACACGCACTTGGGTGCTGATGCCGGCGTCGCGCATCGCTTGTTCTTTAACAGAACGCTCTTGTGCGCGCTCGTTACGGTAAATCACATAAGCACGGGCAACTTTGTGTTCGCCGTTGCGCATCAGGGCCAATTCGACCTGATCCTGGATGTCCTCAATATGGACGGTGCCGCCCAAGGTGCGGCGCGTCAGGATGCGCATGATTTCGTCGGTTAACGCACGCACGGTTTCGTGCACGCGGGCGGATGCGGCAGCATTGCCACCTTCAACCGCCAAAAAAGCTTTGGTCATGGCGACGACGATTTTGGAATCGTCAAACACCACGACTTTGCCGTTACGTTTAATGACGCGCAGGGTGCCAGGGGCACTGTCAGCGACGTCGGAGGGGGAGAGTTGTGCAGGTTGTGGGTTGTTCATCATGGTGCTGCTGGTGACTGATTGGTGTTCCATGGCGCCTCCCATCTTGGCCATTTTTATTGGTTTGAACTGCCGGGCCTTACATAGAACGGTCTGCGAAAGTACCTACTATCGGCTCACTCCGGCATCGCGCCGGGACTACGCGGTACTGGCTCAGTTCTTTGTCGGTCGCGTCCTTCTTTGCCTTACGCTAACGCTTTTTGCCTTGGCATGGCTATTGCTGCTAAGCACAACGCGTGGTATGCGACCGATCTACCGACCACCATATATGGTAGTGGCGCGCTGAAAGTGAACTGTAGGTCGTTTTACGGCAACCTGCAAGATCGGAACTTGGGGGACTGTGTCTGAGTTTTCTGTGGATGCGATGTGGATAACATTTTGGCTGTCTTTGGCTTGTTGATAACGCGTACAGCTGATCGGGTTGGCGCAGTTTTTGCCGCTGCGGCAGTGCGTCGCTCCCTCACCTGAAACGGTCAGGAATTCGTGTTCGGCGCCGGCGGTTTTGCGAGCGGTGAACTATGCTGAGTCAGATAAAAAAATTTTTCGCTCGGACATGACTGACAAGACGCTAAACCTGCTGCTGGTCGAAGATTCACCAGACGATGCCGATCTGCTGAGCATGTCGCTTAAGCGCGGCGGCTTTAAGCCATTAAACCTTTTCCGTGTCGAAACGGCGGCCGCGTTTCGTGCCGCATTGGCCCAACAAATGTGGGACATCATCATTTCTGATGTCAGCGTGCCGAGCTTCGGCGCCCAAGCTGCACTCGCGATCCTCACGGAAGAGGGCATCGATATTCCCTTTATTGTGATCTCCGGCCATCTGCGCACCGAGGACGCCGTCAGCATGATGCGTGCCGGCGCCGAAGACTTTGTGCAAAAAGACGATATGGCGCGATTGGTGCCGGCCGTCGAACGCGCGTTGCGCGATGCGCGCATGGTCAAAGACAAACAAGCCGCCGCTGAACAGGCGCAACGCTTTGGCCGTATCCTCGATGAATCCGTTAACGAAATCTTATGGGTCGATGCCGAAACCTTGCGCATTGTGCACGCCAACAAAGGGGCGTGTCGCAATCTGCACATGGAATCGGAAAAGGTTGAGCAATTGACGTTGTACGATCTGGCCTGTCACGACGAACACACGATGCGCAAACAATTGGCACCGCTGTATGACGGTAACGTAGTGCAGATCGCGTTTGAGGAATGGTTCAAACGGGACGACGGCACCGTGTACCCGGTGGATATGCGCGCACAATTGTTGTCGGGCACCTTGGTGATCTTGGCCATCGACATCAGTGAAAAGAAAAAAACGGCGATGCAGTTGCGCAAATTGTCGCAGGCCGTTGAGCAGAGTCCGACCGGCGTTGTCATCATCGATAATCATGGCCTGATTGAATACATCAATCAGTCGTACCTCGACATGATGGGCTATGAAAACGCCGAGATGACGGGGCGCAATCTGATTGATTTTATTACGCCGCAATCGCCGAGTCAGCGCACGCACCAATTGCAAGAAGCGATCAACGCGCAAGAAACGTGGCGCGGCGAATTGCACACGCGGCGCAAAGACGGCACCACGATATGGGAATACGTGTCGTTGTCACCGATCTTGGGTGAAGGTGAAAGCCGGGGCGTGCAATATTTTCTGGTCATGCTCGAAGACATCACGGTGCGCAAAGAGTATGAACAAAAGCTGATGCGGCAAGCCAGTTATGACGAGCTGACGAAATTGCCCAATCGTTTGCTGGCGTTTGATCGCTTATCGGTCGCGCTGGCCGAATCCAAACGCGAAAATACGCGCGTTGCGTTGTTTTTTATCGATTTGGATAATTTTAAAAATGTGAACGACACGCTCGGGCACTTTGCCGGTGATGCGTTGTTGATTGAAGCCGCTGGGCGTTTGCAAAGCTGTGTGCGCGAAAGCACCACGCTGGCGCGTTTTGGTGGCGATGAGTTTGTTGTGGTCATGCCCAATATCGACACACCGAATGCCGCCCGCTTGGTGTCGCAGCGCATTCTAAAATCGTTTCAACCGCCGTTTAATATTCACGGTCGCGAAATTTATATTTCGGCATCGATCGGTATCACGATCTTTCCTGACGATGGTGAAAACACGCAGGTGCTGCTGCAAAACGCCGACGCGGCGATGTATCAGGCCAAAGAAAGCGGTCGCAATAATTTCTGTTTCTTTACACCAGAAATGAACAAGCAAGCGGCGCAGCGTCTGTCGATGGAAGTGCAGATGCGCCGGGCGCTGAACAACAAAGAACTGTATATGGTGTATCAGCCAGTCGTGTCGGCGCGCACGTTACGCGTGGTGGCGTGCGAAGCGCTTATCCGCTGGCAAAACCCGGAGTTGGGCTTGGTGTCGCCCGATCAATTTATTCCGCTTGCTGAAGAAATCGGCTTAATTGTGCCGATTGGCGAATGGCTGTTGCACGAAACCACGCAAGCCGTTGCCGGTTGGCAACAGTATTTGAAAACGCCGTTGCGGCTGGCGGTGAACGTGTCGGCGCGTCAGTTTGGCGGCGCCGGACTCATCAGTGTGGTGCAATCGGCCTTATCGGCCAGCAAGTTGACGCCAGAATTGCTCGAACTGGAGATCACCGAACGGCTGGTGCTGAATGAAACCTCCAGCAATTCCAATCAGCTGCACAAATTAAATGACATGGGTGTGCGTTTGTCGGTCGATGACTTTGGCACCGGCTATTCTGCGCTGTCGTATTTGAAACGCTTTCCGTTTGATGTGCTGAAAATCGACCGTTCGTTTGTGCGTGACATCACGCGCGATCGCGACAACGCAGCACTGGCCAAAGCTATCATCGCGATGGCACACGGTTTGGATATGCAAGTCATTGCCGAAGGCGTTGAAAGTGCCGCTCAACGTGATTTTCTTGTCGATCAACAATGCGACATGATGCAAGGCTATTATTTCAGCCGACCTTTACCGCCGGATGATTTTCTGCAGATGCTCAAAGATCTGGAAGCACGCCATGATGGTGATGCGCAGGTGGCGTGAAGGCGGTTGTCAGTTTTCAGTTGTCGGAGTTTCGTTGATAAATATAAGTGACGTGCCCTTTCATGGTTCGATGACCAAAGGAAATCCCCCTGCGGGACAGGCTCACCACGAACGGTATTCCAATAGGCGTTGTTACTCAACGTTTGCAACCGCCGGCGCCTATTTATATTAGGTTTTTAACCACGTCGCATTAACGCTGCCAATTCCGTTCGTCCTGAGCTTGTCGAAGGATGAACGGAGATCAACTTTGACAGCAATGTAAAATCAATAAAAAAAGCCAGCATCAAGCTGTAATGCCTGTCAGTTAAGATATCTTAGCTTTTGTAGGGCGGGCTTTAGCCCGCCAATTGGCGGCCTGAAGGCCGCCCTACAACGACATAAAATCGTCTAACTGATCGGCATTAGCATCAAGCTGGCTCTTAGATAATTTCTTTGACAACTGACAACTGACAACTGACAACTGACAACTGACAACTGACAACTGACAACTACGTCTTCGGTGGCGTGTTCAAGATCATCCAATACAAACCCAGTTGGCCAATCGCTTCGGTGAACTGATTGAAATCGACTGGTTTCGTGATAAAGCTGTTTACGCCGAGCTGATAGCTTTTCACGATGTCGCGCTCTTCGGCCGATGAGGTCAGTACCACGACCGGGATATGGGCTGTGCGCTCGTCGCTTTTGACTTTTTGCAGCACGCCAAGGCCATCGACTTTAGGCAGCTTCAGATCGAGCAAAATCAAACGCGGTTGCGAACTGATCGATCGGTTGGCATGAGCGCCGGTGCAAAACAAAAAATCCAACGCTTCGGCACCATCGCGGGCGACTTCAATCTTGTTGGCCAGATTCTTTTTGCGCAGCGCGCGCAAGGTCAATTCAAGATCGTTCGGATCATCTTCAACGAGGAGTATTTCCACTTCCGTGCTCATGTTCGTCAGAATCGTGTGGGAAAGGCGTTTTCCCGCCGTGTGACAAGCTTAGATACAACTGGGTGAAAAAATCAAACGCTGCCACTGATCGCCCGTTGCAATTCCGCAACATGATCTTTGGCTTCATCCAGCAGTTTGAGGCTGAATTTCAGCGTGATCTCACCTAAGGGTAGCTTATGAAAGGCCGGAATGTCGGTCATCTTGGGCAACTGCTGCAATCGTTCAGTGCCGGCAAAACTGTGTAAACGCGCCACCAGCACAATGTCCGCGTAATCGGCTTGAGGTGAGCCTTGTCGCAGCCAGTTTTCGCGGCTGCGCGCGCATTCGACGATGTCTTCATCAAAATGCCAGCTTTTCAATAAGGTGGCGCCGACATTGGCCGCGTAACGGTTGAACAGCGCCAGCAATTGATGCGGTTGCGTACTGAATTCTGGATAACGCACGCTGGCTTGCAGCAACGGCAAACAGCCAATGTCTTGCAGCAATCCGGCCAATAAGGCGCGATCGGGATCAAATCCTTTGCAATGTTTTGCGAGCACAGACGCGAGCGCGGCGAGTCGAGTGCTTTGTTGCCACAACACTCTGAGCATCGGGCGCGGCACGGTGTGTTCGCTGGTGTACAGCGCCAGCATGGCGTAACTCATGGCCAGATTTTTGGTGGCGCTTAAGCCCAAGCGCGATAGCGCGACGCCTAGGTTGTCGACATGTTTGCTGCCGCGATACACCGGCGAGTTGGCGACCTGAATGAGATAGGCGGTGAGGCCTGGATCGACCTGAATGATTTTGGCGACACCGTTCAGATCGATATCGGGATTGCGCAACGCTTCGCGGATCCGCAACGCAACGTCGGGCAATGCGGGTAACTGCAAGCTGCCAGACACGATCGCTTTGTGGATTTGGACGAAAATCGTCGGCAGATTCATCGGACTTCTTCTAATAGCGGTTTTCAAAATATAGGCCAACGATCCAAAAGCGTCGGTCTGCGTGCTACCATGCGCCACGTTTTTAACGTAAACCCTTGGATTTCCCAAGGTTTTTCCAACAAATACAAGCTGAATGGGGGCTGGTATGGACGTGTTTAATCAAGGTCTGTGGGAGCAATTGCTCCGCTGGGCACACTTCTTTTTTGGCGTGGTTTGGATCGGTACGCTGTACTACTTCAACTTTATCCAAGGCGAGTTTTTTAAAGAAACTGACGCTGGCACCAAAAACAATATGATCAAAGGCCAATTGCCGCGCGCGTTGGACTGGTTCCGTTTTGGCGCACTGTGGACGTTCTTGTCCGGTGCGATCATCATCGGTATGCGCGGTGGCAGTATCACCGCATCGTTGTCAGTCGGTGCTTTGCTTGGCACGCTGATGTTCTTGAACGTTTGGCTGATCATTTGGCCGAACCAAAAAATCGTGATCGCGTCGACGACGCAAGTGTTGGGCGGTGGTGCCGCCTTGCCTGAAGCCGCTGCTGCTGGCCCGAAAGCCTTGTTGGCTTCACGCACCAACGTGATGTTCTCGTTGGCGATGTTGTTCTTTATGGGCGCCGGCGCGCATTTGCCGTTTGGCATGTTCACCGAAATGGGCGCGGTCAAATTGGCCTTGGTGCTAATCATTATCGGCGCGCTGCAAGCGAATGCGCTGTTCGGCAAAATCGGACCGCTACAAACGGTCAAAGGCGTCATTCACTGTGGCGTTGGCTTGACGGTCGCGCTATTCGGCATTTTGGCTTTCTTGTAAGTCTTGCCGTCTGTTCATGAAAGGGTCGCATCGCGGCCCTTTTTTATCGACCAGCATTAGGCTTTTTTGCCACAAACGGGTAAAATTGCCCGAGTAATTTACTCTGATTTAACCCGAGGTCGTGATGGAAACGATTGAACGCATCAAACAGCAACTCGCTGATAACACCATTGTGCTGTACATGAAAGGTTCACCCAAACTGCCGATGTGTGGTTTTTCGGCTCGTGCCGCCGAAGCCGTGTTGGCTTGCGGTCAACCGTTTGCGTTCGTTGATGTGTTGTCGAACCCGGACATTCGCGCTGAGTTGCCCAAATACGCCAACTGGCCAACGTTTCCACAACTGTGGGTCAATGGTGAATTGGTCGGCGGCTGCGACATCATGATGGAAATGCATGCCAAAGGTGAGCTGCGTCCGTTGTTGGAAGAGGCGACCAAAGCCAAAGCCGGTTGAAAAACGGTTGCGGGTTCGGGTTGCTGGTAAAGGCAAAACCGACACAATAAAAAAGGCGCCAACGCGCCTTTTTTTGTTGTTACCGTTTTTACCCGCCACCCGAACCAACAACCCGCAACGGTTGTTTTCACATCTGCGATTGCAAATAATTTTGCAAACCAATCGATTCAATTAAGCCGAGCTGCGTTTCTAACCAATCGATGTGTTCTTCTTCGCTGTGCAAAATGTCTTTCATGACATCGCGGCTGACATAATCGCGCACGGATTCGCAGTGAGCGATGCCATCGTGCAACGCCGGCAACGCCTTCTTTTCCAGCTTTAAATCGCATTCGAGCATTTCTTTCGGGTTTTC
The DNA here is from genome assembly GCA_041914905.1 of Enterobacterales bacterium. Classification (GTDB taxonomy): domain Bacteria; phylum Pseudomonadota; class Gammaproteobacteria; order Enterobacterales; family Permianibacteraceae; genus Permianibacter. Next base: position 27,778 of record JAYSCL010000042.1, on the reverse strand, counting down.
CCCAATCATCAGTTTGCCCAGATCCTGCAAATTGGGCAGGCCTTCCAAAAACAAAATGCGTTCGATCAACTTGTCAGCATGTTTCATTTCGTCGATCGACTCGTGGTATTCGTGTTCATTTAATTTGTGATAACCCCAGTTCTTGTACATGCGGGCGTGCAGAAAATATTGATTGATGGCAATCAATTCGTTGGCGAGGATCTTGTTTAAAAAATCGATAACTTTTTTGTCGCCTTTCATGTTCGTGTCCTTGTTCATCAGCGTTGAATCTGACGCGTAGTGTAGGCGCGAACAAAAGCCCCCACAAGCCGGCAACACGGTTCATGAAAAATGCGAAGAGGAATGATGTAACTAGGCGCGGTGTTGTCGCTTAAGCCGCTTCAACATACGGTGTGTCGTACGCTAAGGGTTTGCTGGCTGCCTCGATCAAGGCTTTGGCATCCAAACCGCATTTGCCACATTGCGTGGCGACCCCCAGCTCCTTGGCCAGTTGCTTCATTGACGCGCAACCACCGGCCACCGCTTCGCGGATCTGACCATCGGTAACGGCTTTGCAGAGGCAAACGTACATGGGAACTACAGGTTTGGTAAGTGATAGGCGTTATTGTATGCAAATGAGAATGATTGTCAATAAGTTCAACGAGGCTGAGGGGGCGCGCTTATCCCTCAAAGGCCGCTCGAACCGGCAAGCGCAGCTCACATTCAAAAGTCCGAGCTGTTTGCTAGGAAATATCGTCAATGGGCGGTAGCATATACTCTCTAGTCTTCTCATCGGCTGCTCACAGCCATATCTCTCACTATAGGAGCTTACTATGGGTGTTCTCGTTGGTCGTCCAGCCCCGGATTTCACGGCGGCTGCCGTACTCGGAAACGGCGAAATTGTTGGTAATTACAACCTGAAAAAATCGATCGAAGGCAAATACGCGGTGATCTTTTTTTACCCGCTCGATTTCACCTTTGTTTGCCCGTCGGAATTGATCGCGTTTGATCATCGTCTGAACGAATTCAAACAACGTGGCGTTGAAGTCATTGGTGTGTCGATTGACAGCCAATTTAGCCACAACGCTTGGCGTAATACGCCAGTGGATAAAGGCGGTATCGGTCCGGTCGGTTACGCGTTGATCGCAGACGTTAAACACGACATTTGCCGTGCCTACGATGTTGAACATCCCGAAGCCGGTGTCGCGTTCCGTGGTTCGTTCCTGATCGACAAAAAAGGCGTTGTGCGTCATCAAGTCGTCAACGATTTGCCGCTGGGTCGCAATATCGACGAAATGCTGCGCATGGTCGACGCGCTGCAATTCACCGAAGAGCATGGTGAAGTTTGCCCAGCCGGTTGGAACAAAGGTAAAAAAGGTATGACCGCTTCGCCGGATGGTGTCGCGAAATATTTGGCTGAAAACGCGAAGACGTTGTAAGAACGCTAAAAAAAGAAACCCCGCAAACGCGGGGTTTCTTTTTTTGTTCGGGTTGTCGGTTGCGAGTAAAAAACGCGTGACTTTATTTTCTTTCACCGCAACGCGCACCCACAACCCGCAACCGTTTTTAAAGTTGCAACGGAAACTCGTCGCGTGCGCCACCTTGCAGAAAATACGGCATCACTTTCGGCGTCATTTTTTTCATGTTGCTGATGCGATCAGCTGAACTCGGGTGAGTCGAAAAAAACGATTGCACTTTGGCCATCGCGCCACCGTCGCTACCGCTGAGTTTGCCCATCTTTTGCCACAGCGTGACGGCCGCATTGGGATCGTAACCGGCTTTGGCGGCCAGCAAAATCCCAATCTCATCGGATTCGGTTTCTTTGTCGCGCGAATATTTCATCGACAACGCGCCGCCCGCCAAACCGGCGAGCAGTGCCGCGCGATCACCTTTGGCGACACCGAGCCCCGCCACCACACCCGAAATCAACATCATCTCGGACATTTTTTCGGCCGTGTGCGCTGATAAAGCGTGTGCAATTTCGTGGCCCATTACCTGTGCAATTTCGTCATCACTGGCGTCAAGCTGATTGATGATGCCGGTGTAAATCGCCATACGACCGCCCGCCATGCAATACGCATTGGCGACTTTGTCATCGTTGATGACTTGCACGCTCCATTCCCATTGGCGGGTTTCGGGTCGATAGGCAATGGCTTGTGCAATTAAGCGACGCGTGATCGTGTAAACGCGAATATTGAGCGCGGTGTCTGTCGAGAGTTTGCCTTCGCTTTTCAGTTTTTGCACTTCGGCGGTATACGCCTGTTTAGACGCGACGATGGCCTGATCTTCCGACACCAACATCAATTGTTTACGCCCGGACACGGCATTGGTCACACAACCGGATAACAGTGTGATCATCACCAAGGCGAACCACATTTTCATTCCCCTTCTCCTTCTGCATTTTCTTCATCGCCATCGGCGTTGTTCGAGTTGGCATCAAATGATGTTGCCAAAGGCCAACCGCCGAGTTCTTGCCAACGATTGACGATCAGGCAAAACAGATCGGCCGTGCGTTCAGCGTCGTAAACGGCCGAATGCGCCTCTTTGGCATCGAACGCAATGCCCATTGTCGCGCAAGCTTTGGCCAGCACAGTTTGACCGCAGGCCAGGCCGGCTAATGACGCGGTGTCAAAACTGGTGAACGGGTGCAATGGCGCGCGTTTGATTTTATTGCGTTCGATGGCGGCGTTGACAAAAGCCAGATCAAACCACGCATTGTGTCCTACCAAGACGCTGCGTGTGCACTGATGCTTTTTCTGTGCCAAACGGATTTTTTGAAACATATCGTTCAGTGCTTGTTGTTCGGACACCGCAAATCGAAAGGGATGATTGGGATCGATGCCATTAAACGCCAAGGCCGCCGGCTCGCAGCGCAAACCGGGAAACACTTGCACATGATGATGCAGTGATTCGCCGCGCGACAACACGCCATTGTCGTCACACTCGATCAACACGGCGGCGATCTCAAGCAGGGCATTTTCTTTCGCGTCGAAGCCGCCGGTTTCGACATCGATCACCACCGGATAAAACCCGCGAAAACGTTGACCAATCGCGGCCATTAACGGTTTACCGCGCGGTAGTTCAGTGTTTCACCGGCGCGCAATGGCACCACCGACGCATCACCAAATTTATACAACGCTGGCACCTGCCAAGGTTCATCAACGATGCGGATTTTATCGGTATTGCGTGGCAGGCGATAAAAGTCGGGCCCGTTGAATGACGCAAAGGCTTCCAGTTTGTCGAGTTTGTTGACCGAGGCAAATGCTTCGGCATACAACTCAATGGCCGCATGGGCGGTGTAGCAACCCGCGCAGCCACACGCGGCTTCTTTTGTGTGAATCGCGTGTGGTGCGCTATCGGTGCCTAAAAAGAATTTTTTGTTGCCCGAGGTCGCGGCGTTTAACAATGCTTCGCGGTGCAGCTCACGTTTTAAAATGGGCAAACAATAATAGTGCGGGCGAATGCCACCTTGAAAAATGGCGTTGCGGTTGTACAACAAATGATGGGCAGTAATGGTCGCGCCGACATCGTGTGAGGTTGTCGCGACAAAATCGGCGGCGTCTTTGGTCGTGATGTGTTCGAACACAACGCGTAATTTAGGAAAGCGTTTCAGCGTTGGCAACATCACGTCGTCGATAAACGCTTTTTCGCGATCGAACACATCGACGTTGTGATCGGTGACTTCACCGTGCACACACAAGGGCACTTGCAAGCGTTCCATTTCGGCCAATACAGCCGCCACTTTGTCCATTTGGGTAATGCCGGCATCGGAATTGGTGGTCGCACCCGCCGGATACAATTTATACGCAACGACAAAACCGGAATCTTTGACGCGTTGCACTTCGGCTGGATCAGAATTGTCGGTCAGATACAGCGTCATCAGCGGGGTGAATTTCACACCAGTCGGTGTAGCCGCGACGATGCGATCACGATAAGCCGCCGCATCGGCGACCGTGGTGACAGGCGGTTTTAAATTGGGCATTACAATCGCACGCGCAAATTGCGCGGCGGTGTGCGCGACGGTATCAGCTAAGCGATCGCCATCGCGAAAATGCAAATGCCAATCATCAGGACGAATCATTTCCAACATAGTGGACCACATAAACGGCAGACGGAAAGGCGAGAATTATACTGACTGCACCTCAAGATTGCCGTGACTTTGCCGATTAACAGCCTGAAGTGGAGGAGCTTGTCATGCGCATTTCAAGGGTAGTCGGTTGGTTGATTTGGGCCATCGCCATGATGCCGGCACAGGCCGAGCTTCGGCGTTTTGAACCGCGTGTTGATGAGGCCAAATGGCAGGTCAGCAGCTCGCGCTTGAATTGCGTGCTGAGTCAGGACATTCCTCAGTTTGGCAAGGCGCGTTTTGTCAGCAGCCACGGCAAGCAAATCAATCTGCGTTTTGATGTGAGTTATGCCTATCGCGTGCCAGTCGCGGGCAGCGAAGTGGCGATGCAATCTTTGCCGCCGCCGTGGTTGCCGCAAGCCGAATCGCGTGAACTGGGCAAAGTGGCGATGGCCGGTGACAAATTATTGCTGCAACTGAAGCAGGCACAGGCCTGGGCAATGTGGACGGAGCTGGAAATGGGCCATATGCCCACCTTCACCACCGATGGTTTTATGCACGGGCTCGATACGGTCATTGTCAGTGTGTCTTCAGTACGCTTTCGCGAGGCGGCCGACAAGTTTCGCCGTTGCCTGTCTCAGCTGTTGCCTTACACCTTTGCGGATATCGCCAAATCAACCGTGCTGTTTGAATTTGATCGCGTTGAATTCACGCCACAAACCAAGGCGCGGTTGCTCCAGATCCGCGACTACTTGGCTGCCGACAAAAACATCGATTTGATGCTGATCGAAGGTCACACCGATAACAAAGGTGCCCGTTATTTCAATCAAAAACTGGGTGAGCGCCGTGCTGTGGCGGTGCGCGAATTTCTATTGCAGTCGGGCATCGATAAAGACCGGGTCAAAGCGGTGTCGTATGGCGAGCGCAAACCGATTGCCGACAATAAAACAGAAAGCGGCCGTGAGAAGAACCGCCGCGTTGTCATCGAGATTGAAAAATAACGGCCGTAACAAGGGCGATTGCGCCCACTATGTAGCGTGCGCCTGCCGCGAATTCGCAGGCGCTGACTGGTAAACCAAGGACGGTGAACTACGCTTAAGGTTGAAACATTCTTAGAAGCAAAATGGGGTAAGCACAATGAATCTGACGGTGTCTCAACGTATCACCGGAGGCTTCTTTTTCACTTGCGGTTTCTTGCTGCTCATTGCGGTAGTCGCAGTGTGGGGGATGCAGCGCGTCAAAGGGGATTTGTCTGCCGTTGCCGATCAAGCAACACCAATGGTGGTGGAAAGTGGCGAGTTGATGTCGGCGTTGTTGGAAGCCAATCGGGCAGCAAGCCGTCATTTCAATGGCCGTACCGATGACGTGGTGAAAGCCGCGCGCGAAGAATTTGATGCCGCGGCGGCTCGTTATGAAAAGACGCATACCGGCATGGAACAGCTGTTGGGGGAGAACAGTGATTTGGCCGATGAGTTGCAAAAGGTCAACACGCTGGCTCGCGACTATTTAGCGATAGTACCGAAAATTTTGACGGCGCACGAAGCCGAATTAGCGGCCGAGAAAAAAGTGCGCAAATCACGTTCGAATGCCGAAGATCTCGGCGATGAACTGGATGCGAATTTGCAAGATCTGGCCGACGGTGGACGCCACCGAGCGGTTGCGTCCAAATTGTCCAGTTTGGTCGGTGAAGCGTTAGTATCGGCCGTTGATGCACTTGGCAATCGCAATATCAGTGCCTTGGGCACGGTGATGAAAGATCTCGACAGTTTGGCAACGTCGATCACGTCGCGTGCTGCCGAGTTGCGCGCCGCAGGCGGTGGTGGCGATGTGCTGGAACAACTGGAAGAATTTCGCAAAGTGATCAGCGGTCCGCAAAGCCTTCCTGATCATTACAAAATGCAATTGGAGCAGTCGGCCGCTGCCACCGCGGCGTTTAACGAAGCCGATGCCAAGTTAACGGAAACACTGACTTCGCTGCGTACCTTTTTGGATGCTGTTCAAGCGTTCAAAGACGAAGCCGCCGAACATGCGTCGTCGGCGATCAGTTTTAGCAACAGCGTGTTGATCATCACGGCGATTACGGCACTGGTGTTTGCTGCGTTTGTGGCGACATGGGTTGTGCGTTCCATCAATCAACCGCTGAGCGATACCGTTAAAGTGATTGAGGAAATTGCCCGTGGCGACATGACCGTGATCGCCCGCGTGCACAATCAAGACGAGATCGGCAAAGTCGCCACAACGGTAAATGATCTGACGCGGCAACTGCGCTCCATGTTGCAGAAAATTGCCGAAACGGCGCTGGCGTTGTCGAGCGCCGCGGAAGAAACGGCGCGCATTTCGCAGCAAACCCATCAAGCCATTAATCACCAGCGCACCCAAACCGAACAGGTGGTGGTGTCGATGACCGAAATGAATTCTACCGTCAATGATGTTGCGCGCAGTGCCAACAGCACCTTGACGCAAGTATCGCAAGCATCCCAAGAAACCAGCGCTGGCCGCACAGTTGTTTTACAATCCATTGATGCGATCAATCGGCTAGCCAAAGAGGTGCAAGAGTCGGTGGCCGTGATCAATCGTCTTGATGGTTACAGCGCGCAAATTGGCACCGTGCTTGATGTGATCCGTGGCATTGCCGAACAAACCAATTTATTGGCCTTGAATGCTGCGATCGAAGCCGCGCGCGCGGGTGAACAAGGTCGGGGGTTTGCGGTGGTTGCCGATGAAGTGCGCACGTTGGCATCGCGCACACAAAGTTCAACGCAAGAAATTCAGCAAATGATCGAACGTTTGCAAACCGGTGCCCGAGATGCGGTGCAGGTGATGGCGCGTTCGCAGCGCGAAGCGGAATCGGCCGTCGCGCAAACATCGCGGGCCGGTGAATCGTTGGAACACATTACGCAGTCGATGAATGTGATCAACGATATGAGCACCCAAATTGCCAGTGCCGCCGAAGAACAAGCCGCAGTGACGCAGGAAATTCATCAGAACATGACGGCGATTTCCGATGTGTCGGAGCAAACCTCGCAAGGTGCTGCGCAAAACCTGTCGGCGAGTCAAGAGTTGGCGCAGCTGGCGACAACGTTGCAAAATTTGGTGCACCAGTTCCGCGTATAACAGCAAAAAGCCATGCAATAAAAAAGCTCCCTCGGGAGCTTTTTTATTGGCGTCAGTTTTAACCGTCGTCTTTGGCGGAATTGATGATGTCGAGAAATTGCTGTTTGCTGGCGTCCGCGGCGATTTGTTCTTTGACCCAGTCGATACAGGTTTTACCATCGCGTTCCGGCACGCTTAAGCCTTCGGCGCCCAATTGGCCGGCGATGTATTCGGCAGCTTCGTTAGCGTTGTATTTGACGGCCAAGCGATACAGGCTGATGCCTTCACAATAAAAACCACCATAAATCTGGCGCAGGCGAATATGGGCTTGCGTCAGTTTTTTGCGCAAATTGGATCGGTCGTTGGCCTTGGTGAAATCACACAGGGCCGTCACCAGGCGGGTCATTTCTTCATCGGCTGCTTGAGTGGGTGTTGCCAGCCCTGAGCAAGCCAGAACCACACACAGTGCAAGGTGTCGCATCGTTTCTATCTCTCAACAACAAGAAATTCTCCCCCGAAGTATAGGCGAGAAAACTATAACGCAAGCTGGGTAGACGACGTTTTTGACTCTATTGAAAGCCGAAAGCCAGAAACAACAACGCCCACACGAGGTGGGCGCTGCCGTTGACTGGAGATGTCAGTGTAGCGGAAAACACCAGCCAGTTTGCCGCTCGCACAGGATTTATTTTTCCTTACGTTTCAAGCCCTTATCAGCGTCGTACTGATAACCGCTGGCCTTGCCGGAAGCGGTCGCACTGAGCACTGCTGTGGGGTCTGCGCCGTAAGTAATTGCTTGCTGCGCGATGGTCGCTTCAGCGGCGGGGTGGGCGGCTGTGGCCACGCGGACCACTTCGTAGGTATCCATGCCAGAGCGCAATGCCGCTTGCACGGTTTCACCGACATATTGCGGTGCAGCTTGCACGGCAGCGGCAACCAAATCAGAACGACCGGCTTTTTGCACCTGCTTGTCAAACTGGGAAGCAAAGTTGGCGCAACGATTGGCGTGCGCCCCTTTTACGGCACAATCTTTTGCATCGATAATCGCGGTTGCCACCTGGAAGCTGTAGCAGCTTTCCGGGGAGAAATAATTGCCGTTTTCTTCGCCGGGATTGGCCTGAGCGACCTTTTCACAGAGGTTGGCTGCTTGGCTAAAGCCAGCCTGATAGGGGTTGGGTTTGCCGGCCATAGCCGATACGCACCACAAACTGCAGCAAGCGACCGATAACAATAAACCTTGCTTCATGGTGTTAGCTCCTTAGCTGTTGAAATAGCATCTGTTGAAACAAAATCGAATAAGGGAGTGGGGGTCGAATTGAGTCTAGGAGGGGGCGTGACGATTAGCAAATAACCAAAAGCGCTAAATGCCCAGTTCGCCTCGTTGTTCTGCATCCATGCGAACTTTCAGTTCGCGCCACGGTGCCAAACGGTCGCTGGAGCCGACGGCTGCTCCGCCCTTGGCAAGCCATAACTCCGCACCGTTAAAGCTGTAGACCGGGAGTAGGTCCTTACGTTGCGACGCTGGGCGAATGTCTGGGATCAGGTTGTCGAGGATCAGTGGTTCGGCCGTGGGCTTCTCATAATAGGTCAACACCATATGGGCCTGATCGATGAGCAGGGCTTTGACATAGGTAATGCGCAGACGCTCTTGTGGCACGCCCAAGGCCAGCAAGGTGAAATATTTTGCCACTGAAAAGTCTTCGCAGTCGCCACCTTGGGTGGCCAAAAACTCGACCGGCGTGGCCCAGTAGTCGTTCTTTTTCCAATGCACGCTGTCGTCGACAAAGGCTTGCTGATTGAAGAACTGATTGACGGCATTCAGTTTGGCCTTTTCCTCATCGTTGCCATGATCATCAACGAGGATCTGCCAATTCAGCAAACGCGCGCGCGCCGGTTTACCAAATTTCTTCTCGACCGCATCGAGCAATTTGGAAGACAAGTGCAGTTCAGCGGCGACGAGGCAGCTCAACAAGAAACCCATCAGTACGGGAAAGAATCGAATGCGCTGCACAATGACGCTGCAAAGGGTTGTTCACCTTCACAGCGTAGAAACGAAAAACCGTTACTGCAAGCGCGCGCGCAGCAAGTCCAAGTAGGCTTGTTCGTTGGGCGCGCGATTTTCGCGTTGGGCCAACCAAATGCTGTGCGCGAGCGCTTCCATCATCTGATGTTCAACGTCGTGTTTGTCGCCAAACCGCAGCAAAAATTGCTGATACAACGATTGCATGCCAGCGGGCCGATTGGTGCTGATTTGCTCGCGCAGGCCCATGTGCAAACCCATATGCAAAAACGGATTGGTTTCACCAAATTCGGGCAAATAATCGCGATCGGCATATTGGTCTGGCGCTGACAACATTGCATAGTATTCCGGATGCAAGGCAATCACGGCTTTGACTTGCTCTTCAAGTGCCGTTAACGGTTCGCCGGCCTGTGCTTTGCGATAAACCTCAAACCACATACGACGCAAATTGTTTCTGTCATTGCCAAAGATCATGAGGTTAACGCCGTCTTTTTCTTGAATTCACATAAATCATTGATTACGCACACCGGGCATTTGGGATTGCGCGCTGTGCAAACATAACGACCGTGCAAGATCAGCCAATGGTGCGCATCTTTTTTAAATTCGTCTGGCACCACTTTCAGCAGTTTTTGTTCGACGGCCAACGGCGTTTTGCCGGGCGCCAAACCAATGCGATTGCTGATGCGAAAAATATGCGTGTCGACAGCAATTGTCGGTTCGCCAAATGCGGTATTCAGCACCACGTTTGCTGTTTTACGACCAACACCCGGCAACGCTTCTAACGCTTCGCGCGAATGTGGTACTTCGCTGCCGTGTTGTTCGATTAAGATCTGGCACAGCTTGATCACGTTTTCGGCCTTGCTGTTGTAAAGGCCAATGGTTTGAATAAAGGGTTTCAAACCGTCAACGCCGAGTTTGGCGATCTTTTCTGGCGTGTTCGCTTTGGGGAACAATTTGGCCGTCGCTTTATTGACTGACACATCGGTCGCTTGTGCCGACAACACAACCGCGATCAATAATTCAAACGGCGTGGAATAATTTAATTCGGTCGTGGGCGCTGGGTTGTGAGCGCGCAATCGCGTGAAGATTTGGTGGCGCTTGTCAGCGTTCATAATGGGTTCCGGTTGCGGGTTCGGGTTATGGGGGCGGGTAAAACACAAATTTTCGTTTATTATTTTACTCGCTACACGAACCAAAAACTCGCCACTATTTTGTTTTGCGTTTAGCGTCAATCGCGTTTTTGGCGGCGATCAACAAACCTAAACCGATAAAGGCGCCCGGTGGCAAAACAGCGAGCAAAAAGGTGTTGTCCAAGCGCATCAATTCTACCGTAAGCACCGTGCCGGCTTCACCGAATAATTGTTCGGCGCCGGCCATCCACACACCGGTGCCGATGATTTCGCGTCCCGAACCGAGCACGAACAACACCAGACAAAAACCGAGGCCATTCATGATGCCGTCCCATGCTGCGTGCAAAACGGGGTTACGAGCGGCAAAACTCTCGGCACGTCCCATGATCACGCAATTGGTTACAATCAGCGGAATAAAAATTCCGAGTACTTGATACAGTGAATAGGTGTACGCATTCATCAACAACTGAACGCAAGTGGTCACCGATGCGATCAACAACACATAACAGGGAATGCGTGCGGCTTGCGGAATAAACTGCCGTGTCGCCGCGACAGTAGTGTTGGACAGCGTCAAAACCAATAGCGTCGCCAAACCGAGGCCCAAGCCATTAACAGCCGTGTTGCTGACCGCAAGCAGCGGGCACAACCCCAACACTTGCACCAAGGCGGGATTGTTTTTCCAAAGGCCGTTTACTGAAATCGTGCGAACCGTGTTTGTCATGTGTCAGCTTCACAATGCTGGCCTTCACCGTAAATGGCGTCACGGTGTTGCTGATGATAGATCAGCGCCTTGTTGACTGCTTTTATTACCGCTCGTGGTGTAATCGTTGCGCCGGTAAACGCATCGAATGCACCACCGTCTTTTTTTACGGTCCATTTTTCTGCCGGTGTTGAAGTCAAAGATAACTGCTTGAACGCTTCAATCCAGTCACTTTTTTTGCGCTCGATCTTATCACCCAACCCCGGTGTTTCTTTGTGCGCGCTGACGCGAACGCCAGCCAATTGCTCGTTGTGATAAATACCGATCAACAAATCGATGTTGCCGTTATAGCCATCTGGTGCAACCGCTTGCAGCAATACCGCGACCGGTTGCTGTTGTTGGCGAAAGCGATACAGTTTTAATGGTCGTTCTGTGCCCAACCATTCAATGTCACTGATCACAATACAATCGGTAATCGCATCGTTATCAAAGCGATCGCGAGGGATGATTTCCGCAAACTGCTGCATCATCGCTTCATGTTGAGCGGTCGCGATGGCGGGTATTGTTTGCCTATTCGTCATTACAACCAGTGCGGTGCAAACCAGTGCAAACGTCATCAGTACCAGCGCCAAACGAATCGGAGACGGTGGTGCATCAGTCATGTGATGTCTCCTTTGCGCGCTGCCCGTAAGCGCGTGGCACGGTATATTGATCGATCAATGGCACCGCCATATTCAGCAACAACACGGCGAAACCCCATGCGTCAGGATAGCCACCAAAAGTCCGAATCAGGTACACAAGTACACCAATCATGGCGCCATAAATTAATCGCCCTTTGGGCGTGGTGCTGGTCGTTACCGGATCAGTGGCGATGAAAAAGGCACCGAGCATGGCAGCACCACTGAATACATGAAACAGTGGCGAGCCAAATCCATCCGGATTCCATACATAAAAAATCATCGCGCTGATAAACAGGCCCGCGAGTGTCGCGACGGGAATGTGCCAGCTGATGATTTTTCGCCACAGCAACACGCCGCCGCCCAGTAAAAAGCCGACATTGATCCATTCCCAACCGTAGCCAGCAAATGATCCGTAAATGACGCGTTGTGATAACGATTCCGACGCCATCATGCCGTGCGACAAATCGGTTTTTAAGGTGTCGAGCGGTGTCGCCATCGTAAAGCCATCAATGCCGGTGCGAATCTGTTGCAAGGTCAGGCCATCAAAACTGCTGCCGCTCATGATGATCGCGAGTGAATCCCAAAATCCTGGCGGCGTTATTTGCAATGCGGTGGGCGGTGTCCACGCTGTCATCGGTACGGGAAATGCGATCAGTAACACAACGTAGCCAACCATGGCTGGATTAAACGGATTTAAACCCAAGCCGCCGTACAATTGTTTCGCAATCGCGATCGCAAAAAAACTGCCACCCACAGCACACCACCACGGCGCCAACGGTGGCAAACACAGGCCCAATAAAATACCGGTTAATAGCGCACTGCAATCGAACAGATCGCGACGCGGATCGCGACCGCGCAACATTAAAATTGCTGCTTCGGTGGTGACGCTAAAAAACACGCATGTCCACACCTGAATGGCGACACCCCAACCGAAAAATGCCATTTGCAAAGCCATGCCAGGCGCCGTGCAATAAATTACCCAACGCATCGTTTGTCCGATGCGATCGCCTTGGGTTTGGTGAGGGGAGGACAGCATACTCATCGTTAATGTCTATTTCTTTTTCGTTGAAGAGAAAATCCATCCCTCATCCCGACCTTTCCGGGGAATGAGTACATTCCCTCTCCCTTCAAGGGAGAGGGCTAGGGTGAGGGATGGTTTATTCATTCTGATCATTCTCAGGTGTTTCAACTTTTTTCATCGCTTCACGCTTGGCTTTTGCACGCGCCACCGCTGCTGCAATTTGATCCGCTTTATTATCAATCACTTTTTCAACCGGATCGATTGGTGCCGTGCTCGCTTCAGCGGCCACCGGCTCCGTTACGCTCACCAAGCGATTGGCTTCGCGATCGCGTTTTTGTTTTTGCAGTCGTTGCTGTCGCCATTCAAACCGTTCTTTAGCGTCGTTAGCCAATTGTTGTTCACGGCGTTGCGCTCGCAATGCCGATTTGCCATGACGATAATAGTGAACGAGTGGAATATGACTGGGGCATACGTAAGCGCAGGCGCCGCATTCAATGCAGGCAGACAAAAACAAATCGTCGGCTTTGTGGTATTGCTCGGATCGAATCATCCAATACAGTTGTTGTGGTAATAAACTGGCCGGACAAACGCTGACACAATCGCCACAGCGGATACATTCGCGCACGCTGCTGTCATTGTCGATTTCATCGTGACTGGACGCGATTAAACAATTGGTGAGTTTCGTGACCGGTGCATGTGTGTGCGGTACCGTAATGCCCATCAATGGCCCTCCCATGATCACACGAGCGAGTTTGTTGGGATTTAATCCCGCACACTCGAGCACAAAATCAATGGGGGTTCCTAATGCGACTTCGTAATTGCCGGGGCGCGTGACAGCGTTGCCGGTAACGGTGACAATGCGCGACAGCAATGGCTCTCCGTGCACGACCGCGCGTGCAACTGCATAACACGTGGCAACGTTGTACATAACGACACCGGCATCAATGGAATGCGTGCCGCTGGCAATCTCAATACCAAGCACATTTTGGATCAACTGCTTTTGGGCGCCGCTCGGATACTTGGTGGGAATCACGACTAATTCAATGGGGGAGTCTTGTATCGCCAGCGCAATGGCGGCGATGGCGTCGGGTTTGTTGTCTTCGATAACCAACAACACGGACGTGGGCGACAGCAAGCGCATTAAAATTTGAATGCCGTGCACAATGACGCTGGCACGCTCCTGCATCAAACGATCATCGCAACTAATATAGGGCTCACATTCTGCGCCGTTGATCATCAAATATTGAACGGCTTGTGTGCTGAGTTTGGCGGCACTCGGAAAACCGGCGCCCCCCAATCCAACAATACCGGCTTGGGCAATGCGTTCACGAATATCCTCATTGCTCAAACATAAAAAATCCGATTCGTTGTCGTTCTCAGGAGTGTTGCTTTCGTCAGTGGCCAGCGCGATGCATTGATCCATTAAACCGGAGTCGTTCGTGACCGCGTGCAAGCCAATAAAACTGATCTCACCATCGCAGGGGGCGTGAAGTGCGGCACTGAGACCGTCGCCAGCTTTGGCAATCAGTTGACCGCGCACAACTCGCTGACCTTCGTTAACAACAGGAACGGCAGCGACGCCGATATGTTGTTGCAACGGCAAAATGAGCAGTGGCGGAATCGGCAGCACTTCAATCGCGGTTTGTGTCGATTGTTGTTTGTTGTCGGGCGGATGAATGCCGCCAGGAAAATCAAACAAGGTTCTCACGACAAAACCCTAATTGGAATTATTTGAGGTGCGTTGGGTTTCGGCCATTGCCAATGCTGCAGTGAACTATCTTGGGCAATCATGTCGATGCAATCGACTGGGCAGGGCGGCACACATAAATCACAACCAGTGCACAGTGATGTGATCACCGTGTGCATTAATTTCGGCGCACCAACGATCGCGTCGACCGGGCAAGCTTGAATGCATTTGGTGCAACCGATGCATTCTTCTTCACGAATAAACGCAATACGTTTTACCGGTTGCGCAACGCGGTCAGCATCCATCGCCATCACTTCGCGTCCGAGCAGATCGGCGAGCTTTTTAATGCCCTCTTCGCCACCGGGTGGGCATTTGTTGATCGTGTCGCCATTCGCAATCGCTTCTGCATACGGTTTACAGCCGGGGTAACCGCATTGACCACATTGTGTCTGCGGCAAGATCGCATTAATTTGATCGACCACGGGATTGCCTTCGACGCGGTATTTTTGCGCGGCAAACCCCAACACGATGCCACACACCAGCGCCAACACACCCAGTGCGAGCAAGGCGCTGATCATTTGATAAGTCCTGAAAAGCCCATGAACGCGAGCGACATCAAGCCGGCCGTAATTAAACCAATGGCGGGGCCCTTGAACGGCGCTGGCACGTCAGACACATTAATGCGTTCGCGCAGTCCCGAGAACACCACCAGCACTAACGTAAAACCGCAGGCGGCACCGAAACCATAAATCAACGATTGCACAAAATTGTGATCGTGATTGGTGTTCAATAACGCGACGCCGAGCACCGCGCAATTGGTGGTGATCAGCGGCAAAAAAATACCGAGCACTTTGTGCAGTAAGGGGGCCGTTTTGGCCATCATCATTTCGGTGAATTGTACAACGACGGCAATCACCAAAATAAAACTCAAGGTGCGTAAATACGCGAGATCAAGCGGCAACAAGATCGCGTGATCGACAATCCACGATAAACCGGAAGCCAAGGTCAGCACAAAGGTGGTGGCGAGCCCCATTCCGATCGCGGTTTCCTGTTTATTGGACACGCCCATCGTGGGGCACAGCCCCAAAAACTGCACCAATACAAAATTATTGACCAGCGCAGTGCTGACAAATAACAGAAGGTAGTCGGTCATTGTGATCGCCATGAAAACAACGGCGTAATTATGGCGTATGGGTGGGGATTAAACCAAGGACGATTGCGCGATGTGGCCAGCATAAGCGATTTGCCACATTGCCGGTTTGCTTATAGCTTGGGTTCTTGCTTGGGTTCTGGAGACGATGGTTCGGTCGTTTCTGTCGTAACGGTTTTTGCTTTGCGCGGTAAACGCTGTAACACAACGTGGGCGATCGAAAACAACAGAATAAATCCGACAAACCACGTGATCATCGGCACCAAGCCTTGAGCCAGACCTTCCATGCCGTTTAAATCAAAACCAAGAATGGCGACGATGATCGCAGGGGCATGCCAGGTTTGATCGGCCGTGCTGGCGGCGGGTGTTAATGAGCCGGCTGCGATGGCTGACCATAATGGAATGCGCCACCACGGTTTTCCGTTGCGTGTAAACCAGATTACGATGGCAAGAAAAAGCAGTGCAGCGATAATGTAAGCGGACCACGCCGCGCCATAGTATTCCACCACCTGTTCGACAACGGCGGTGGTTTGTTCTGGGCTGGGTGTTGGGACTGCTGTTGTCATGAATTGAATCTCAAATGGTCGTGACGTGTGCGCTGATAAATCAATGGCGGCCTGACGACCGCCCTGCATCGAGCGTATGACGAACTATTTTACGCGCATACCCGCTTGTGCACCGGAATGTGGTTCCAGAATCCACAGATCTTTGCCGCCGGGACCGGCCGCGAGCACCATGCCTTCGGACACGCCGAATTTCATTTTGCGCGGCGCCAAATTCGCGACCATCACCGTGTGTTTGCCGATCAATGTAGCGGGATCGTAAGCGCTCTTGATGCCGGCAAACACGGTGCGCATTTCGCTACCCAAATTGAGTGTCAATTTAATCAGCTTTTCAGCGCCGTCAACGTGTTCTGCATTGTCGATGCGGGCGATACGCAAATCAATTTTGTCAAACTCATCGATGCCGATTACTGGTTTAAATGCTTCAACATCACTGGTTTTTTCGGCTACCACCGTAGCTGGCGCGGAGACTTGCAGATTTTCTTTTGATGCATCGATCATCGCATTCACTTTGGCCATTTCGACGCGCGTCATCATCGGTTGAAACTCATTGATCTTATGATTCAGCAATAAGATTTTCGCATCCATCCACAGCAACGCGTCGATCGCCAGAAAATGCTCCGCTTGTTCCGCCAACTTTGGTAACACCGGTTTTAAATACAACGCCAGCAAACGGAAGGCGTTTAAACCCACCGTACAAACATCGTGAGCTTCTTGTGCCGTTGCCGGATTTTTCGCCAATGCCCACGGTGCTTTGCTGGCAATATATTCATTCACTTTGTCAGCCATCGCCATGATGTCGCGCATGGCCTTGGCGTATTCGCGATCTTCGTAGGCTTTGGTCAAACCATCCGCTGCGTTTTGCAGTTCGGTCAGCAGTGCCGGTTCCGCATTGTGGCCGGACAAATATCCACTAAACTGTTTGTGAATAAAGCCGGCGCAACGCGACGCAATATTCACCACTTTGCCGACCAAATCGCTGTTGACGCGATTCACAAAATCTTCGAGGTTCAAATCGATATCATCAACACCGGGGCCGAGCTTGGCGGCGTAGTAGTAACGCAGCCATTCCGGATCAAGATGATCCAGATAAGTGCGCGCCATGACGAACGTGCCTTTCGATTTCGACATCTTGGTGCCATTCACCGTCAAGAAACCGTGCGCGTAAACCGACGTTGGTGTGCGAAAGCCTGAACCTTTTAACATCGCCGGCCAAAACAAGGTGTGGAAATACACAATGTCTTTGCCGATAAAGTGATAGACCTCGGCGTTGGAATCGATTTTCCAGAAATCGTCAAATTCCAGATCTTTTTGTGCGCACAAATTCTTAAAGCTGGCCATATAACCAACCGGCGCATCAAGCCAAACATAGAAAAATTTGCCGGGCGCGTCCGGAATTTCGAAACCGAAATACGGCGCGTCGCGTGAAATATCCCACTCGCTCAATCCGGCGGTGAACCATTCATCTAGCTTGTTTGCGATCGATTCATGCACATGGCCATTGCGAGTCCAGTGTTTCAAAAACGCTTCGAAGTCTGGCAGTTTGAAAAAGTAATGTTCCGACTCTTTCAATATCGGTGTGGCACCACTAACTGCCGATTTCGGATTCTTCAGTTCGGTGGGGGAATAGGTGGCTCCGCACACATCGCAGGAATCGCCGTACTGATCTTTGGCGCTGCATTTGGGGCATTCACCTTTGACAAAACGATCCGGTAAGAACATGAGTTTTTCCGGATCGAACAATTGCGAGATTGTGCGCGTGGCAATGTGACCGTTGTTACGCAGCGCTTTATAAATCGTGTAGCAAAACTCACGGTTTTCGTCACTGTGTGTTGTGTAGTAGTTATCGTAGGCAACATGAAAACCGGCAAAGTCGGCCATATGTTCGGCGCGCATTTGCTCGATCATTTCTTCCGGTTTCATGCCAAGGCTTTGCGCCTTTAACATCACGGGCGTGCCATGCGTATCGTCGGCACAAACGGCCCAGCATTCATTGCCGCGCATCTTCTGCGAACGCACCCAAATATCCGTCTGGATGTGTTCCACCATATGGCCAAGGTGAATCGAACCATTGGCATAGGGCAGGGCGCTGGTAACAAGGATGCGGCGTTTGGACATGATGCGGGTGCAATCGACTAAAGAGGGTCGGCAAGGATAGCGGTTTTTGGCCCCCACTTTAAGGCGTTTGTACGGCCAAACTGGCTCGCTGCTCATCAATTAGCCAAGGCATATGCAAAAATCGGCCGGTTAAATCGTTGATGGTCATCGGGAAAGTTGCTTGGGGAGATCCGCTAGCGAGCCCTTCATGTCATTGCTAGCATGGCCGGCCTTGCAAACAACCCCTGTCGACCATGCCAACTGAAGCCGCCATTAAACAACGCCTTGCCGCTTATCGTGACCATTACATCACGGCGGATCTGGTCGCCTCTGGCGCGGTGCGTGAATTGACCGTGGCCGCTGAAAAAGCCGCGTTGAGCCTGCAATTGGGCTTTCCGGTCTTGGGCTATCAGCATGAACTTGAGCAAAAACTGCGGGAGCATTTATGCGATGTGGCGCCGCAGCTCAGCCTGCGTATTAGCAGTGTCATTTCCCCTCACGCCGTGCGCACCGGCGTTAAACCGCTGGCCGGTGTTAAAAACATCATCGCGATTGCGAGCGGAAAAGGCGGTGTCGGCAAGTCGACCACTGCAGTCAATTTAGCTTTGGCGCTGGCAGCTGAAGGCGCGCGCGTGGGCATTCTGGACGCGGATATCTATGGTCCATCACAGCCGATCATGTTGGGTCGTGCCGGCGCACATCCCGAATCCAAAGATCAAAAAACCATCGAACCTATCGTCAATCATGGCGTGCAGTCCATGTCGATTGGCTATCTTGTTGAGCCAGAGCAAGCGATGGTGTGGCGTGGCCCCATGGTGTCGAGTGCGCTGCAACAATTGCTGAACGACACGCACTGGGACAATGTCGATTATCTGATCATCGATCTGCCGCCCGGCACCGGTGATATTCAATTAACGCTGGCGCAAAAAGTGCCCGTCACCGCCGCGATTATCGTCACAACACCGCAAGACATCGCGCTCGCTGATGCGATCAAAGGTGTGGCGATGTTCCAGAAAGTGAATGTGCCAGTGCTCGGTGTCATTGAGAACATGGCCATTCATATTTGTTCGAACTGCGGGCATCAAGAACATATTTTTGGCGCCGGTGGCGGCGCCAAATTGGCGCAGCAATACGGTGTTGAACTGCTCGGCAGTTTGCCGCTGGATATTCGCATTCGTGAACAAACGGACAGTGGCAAACCGACTGTTGCGGCGGAACCACAAGGCGATATCGCGGCCATTTATCGCGATATCGCACGCCGTTTCGGCGCCAAACTCAGTTTGGAAGCAAAAAATTATGCGGTGTTGGGGCCGGTGATTTCGGTGAGTGAGACGTGAAATCATTGGTGCTGTTGTTATTACTGTTGCCAACAGTTTTTGCTGCAGAAAGTGTTTGTTACGGTACGGTCTCGAATGGTCGTATCAAAGACGCCATCGAGCTTCCAAGCAGCGGTGACAACTTTGAATCGTATGGCACCACGGCGGAATTGTTGGGGCGTAACTTTGTGCACTCAAAAGTGCACGATGTCTTGCTCACGGCGTTTGCTGCGTTGGAAAAGTCGCACCCGGAGTGGCAATTCAAATACGGCGAGACGGGCGCAAGAGAGGGCGGAAAATTCAAGCCGCATCGCACACACCAAAATGGTTTGTCGATTGACATGATGATGCCGGTGCGAACACGCGACACGAACAAACCGACAATGATTGCCACCCATGTAATGAACAAATGGGGCTACGATGTCGATTTTGATAAAAAAGGTGTGAATGCTGATTACGCCATAGACTTTGCTGTGTTAGCGGCCGAATTAAAAGCCATTTATCTCGCCGCAAAAAAACACGGTGTGGGTATCAGCAGAACAATCGTCACATTGGACTTTCATGAGGTGCTTGGCAAAACGCCCGACGGTGTGTTTGTAAAAAAGCACCTGGCACTCATGCAAAAAGAAGCGTGGGTACGGCACGATGAGCATTTTCACATTGATTTTGATTATCCGTGCAAGAAAATGTAATACAAAAGACTTCTCCTCACCCCGGCCCTCTCCTCGCAAGCGAGGAGAGGGAGAGCCAAGTCCTTCGCCCCTCAGGGGATAAGGATTTAGGATGAGGGATGGTGTTGATGTTGGCTTGCGTCAATGCAATGAGAGCAAAATTCTAAGACACTGGGTTCCCGCCTGCGCGGGAACGACAGCGATAAAACCGGAAAGAAAGGCGGAAAACATGAGCATTAAATCCGACAAGTGGATCAAGCGTATGGCCGAGCAGCACGGCATGATCGAGCCGTTTGAGCCGGGTCAGGTGCGTTACGCACAAGATGGCCACAAAATTGTGTCGTATGGCACCTCGAGCTACGGTTACGATGTGCGCTGTGCGCGCGAATTTAAAATTTTCACCAACATCAACTCGACGATCATCGATCCGAAAGAGTTTCATGAAGGTAACTTCGTCGACTTCACCGGTGATGTCTGTATTATTCCGCCGAACTCATTTGCGCTGGCGCGCACGGTGGAATATTTCCGCATTCCGCGCAGCGTGTTGACCGTGTGTTTGGGCAAATCGACATATGCGCGTTGCGGCATTATCGTGAATGTGACGCCGCTCGAACCCGAGTGGGAAGGTCATGTGACCTTGGAGTTTTCGAACACAACACCGTTGCCGGCGAAAATTTACGCCAATGAAGGCGTGGCACAAATGTTGTTTTTCGAATCCGACGAAATTTGTGAAACGTCCTACAGAGATCGCGGTGGCAAATATCAAGGCCAGACTGGCGTGACGTTGCCGAAAACGTGATTGCTGTCATATCGGGCGGTCGTTAAGGCCGCCTGACATTTTGACGTTCAGAAAATTCTGTGCAATGGCGTTTTCTGGATTTGCCATCAGCGCTTCACCTTCAGCCGCGAAGTGCGCGCTGGTCAGTCGCTCCCCGCGTACAAACATTTGCCAACCATTTCGGCTATGGGCTTTGACTCGATATAACGCCGCATCGGCCAATTGCAGTATTACCTGATAATCAACGGCGTCTGGTGCTTCATCAAAGAACGGGTAGCGAGCAATACCGATCGACACGGTTTTGCGAAGCCTGCGGTTGTCGGGTAGAACAAACTCTGTCGCGGCGACTTGGTCTCGAATTTTTTCCGCCAAATGCGTTGCATCATGTTCGTCTTTGCCATGCGCCACCAATAAAAACTCTTCACCCCCCCAACGGATCAAGCGATCGCTGCCGCGCAACACTTGTTTGAGCAATGTGGCGGTTTGTTGCAGCACGGCATCACCGGCGGCATGACCGTATTGATCGTTGACGTGTTTAAAGTGATCAAGATCAAGCAGCAGAAAGGCCAGATGATGATTTTCTCGCTGTTCATGACGTTGACGCAGGCAAAGTTGCAAATCGTGTTCGATGATTTGCTCGAAGTAGCGGCGGTTATTTAACCCGGTTAACGGATCGGTCAAGCTGATCTGTTCGATGCGTTGATAGGCCGCCTGCAATTCCGCTGTGCGCTCGTTGACCATGGCTTCGAGCAAGGCACTGCGTTGCCGTAAATGCCGCAAACGCCAGCGTACGATAACCGTCGCAATGGCAATGATTAGCAGCCAACTCGCAATACGAAATGTCCAGGTTTGATACCAGGCGGCTTGAATCGTAAAACCGTGTTGCCAGGTTTGGCTCGACCAATGACCGGCTCGACCGGTTTGCAATTCGAATTGGTAATGTCCTGGCGACAATTGGCTGAAACTCAATGAACGTTGATCGGCGCCGACTTCGGTCCATTCTTCATCAATATCATGAATGCGATAACGGAAACGATTGTGATCCGGCGCGCTTAAATCATTGCTGCCAAACTCAAATCGCAGCTGACGCCAACCCGGCGGAATGATCGCGCTATGGTGTGCTTGCAACGGTGCTTGCGTAACGCCATTAATCTGCCAGGCACTAATGCGAGGTTGCGGATCAAACTGCCATGATTTTAGTTGGTCAATGTGCAGCCAAAGCAGTCCTTGTGGTGAACCAAACAACAAATCGCCTGTGGCAGTGCGGGCTCGACTTGCGATATACAGACTGGCAAATTCATTGCCATCAGTTGCACCGTATTCGGTAAAGGCATAATTGTTTGGATCGACACGATAGCGTGAGCCCAACCAGATAAATCCCTGTTTGTCTTCGATTAATGACTCAACGCGCCGCGCCGGTAATGTGCTGATGTCACTTAAACGTTTGAACACCGCATGGCCATTTTCAAATTCCTGCAAAATGGCGACGCCGTTGGCGGTTGCAAACCAAAGTTCGCCGTGATGCGTGAGCAATATATCGGGCACCCACGCATCCGGCAGCGCGGAAGGTTGTTCAATGTTGGCATTAATTTGATACCAACGTTCGTTGCGTTTGTCATAAACCGACAGGCCATTTTCTGTGCCGATCCATAATCGCTGTGCCGCGTCAAATTGCAGGGCCTCGGCAGAAACGCCCGCCAGACCAATGCCGTTGGTTTGTTGCTGATGAAAAACGGTGGACTGTTTGCGGAGGGGATCAAAATGCGATAAGCCATCGGAGGCACCGATCCATAAACCCGATTCAGGATCGTCGGCGATAGCGCGGATCTGCCCGCTCAAGCCAATGTCAGTGGCGTGGTAGCGCTCGAATTGATTCGACGCGCTCAGCCAACGATGCAGCACACCGTCCAGTGTGGCGACAAAAATAGAACCGTGTGGATCTTGGTGTAGTGCCGTGATGGCGCCATCGCTCAGTGCTTGTTGGTTTTGGTGATCCGCCGCGATATGCCGAATTTTTTTTCCTTGTGCATTCAGCACGTCAATGCCATTGCCGTTACTGCCTAACCAGATCTCTCCGTTACGCAACACCAATGGACGCACAACGGACGGATGACTTAACACGCCGTCCGCTTTATTGCTGTAACGGAAATGACGGAACGCTCGATGAGTGGGGTTCTGTCGGCTCAATCCGCCGCCCCAACTGCCGACCCAAATCAAACCACTGCGATCGCGCAGCAATGCACCGATGCGATCGTTGCCAATGCTGTTGTGTTGTGCAGAATCGTGTGCGATATGGCCGCTCCGGCGTTTGTGCCGGGCATCGATAATGTCTATGCCGCCGCCAAATGTGCCGAGCCAGATCTCATTGTTTTGCGCTTCGAGAATGCTGGAAATCCAAAAATGCGAAAGGCGCCGTTCAACATTGGATTGTTCTGGATGAAACACTGTGATGTCGCCATTTTTATCGCGCAGCAATACGCCTTTGTCCGCGCTACCGATCCACAAACGCTGATCGCTGTCTTCAAATAACGTGGTGATGGAACGTGGACTGACGTGTTCTGGCAGTGCGTTGACAAATTGCTCATGTGCGCGATCAAAGCGTTGAAGTCCATTGCGACCACCTATCCACAATTGTTGCTGTGAGTCGAGAAAGACGATGCGAACTTGATTGGATGCCAAGCTGCTTGTGTGATGATGATCGTGAACAAAATGACGAAACTGCTGTGTGCGCGGATCAAAACGGTCGAGGCCGTGATACGTCGCCAACCAAATAAAGCCGGCTTCGTCTTCAATAATCGATTCCACGCGATTGTGCGCCAGCGATTGTGCGTCGCCCGGGGTGTTTCTGAGCTGTGTAAAGCGATCGGATTGAGGATCGTAAATCGATACACCACCACTGAAACTGCCGACCCAGATGCGTCCGTCTCGCGTTTGCAACAGACAACGAATATAGGCCGAGCCGAGGCTATGTTGATCGCGATTGTCCGGTTGAAACAGGCGGTATTGATAGCCGTCGTAACGCACCAAGCCTTGCTGAGTGCCAATCCACAAGGCGCCGTCTTGGGCCTGTAACAGCGCGGTAATGATCTGTGTTGGGATCTGGTCTTGCCCGGCTGGCGCGATAAACGACCATTGTGCGGCCCCCAGATCATCATCGGCATGGGCTGGCACGGCCCCGATCAGTAAAGAGCCAATAAAAAAGCTGCTGAACAGCCGTGTGCGCAAGAGACGAAGGAAGGTGGTCATGGTCCTCTAACGGTTACGAAAAAACCGTTGTACAACATTGGGTACGAACAGTGGCGCCGTCTAAAAACACGATTGTAGCAGTCGGGTTTGCTGTTACCGGTTGGCAATTTCCGCTGGTCATTTCGCATGCAGGGCTTAACAACCGGGGCCGGCTCGCTATAATCGCCGTCCTTTTATGATTTCTCTTAGTGAATCCGAGCAACCTTATGCCAGTCGTACGCCTTCCCGATGGTTCCGAGCGCTCATTTGATGCGCCGGTCAGCGTTTTACAAGTTGCCGAAAATATCGGCCCCGGTCTTGCCAAAGCCGCATTGGCCGGCAAGGTCAATGGCAAAGAAGTCGACTTGTCCTACACCATCACGACCGATGTTGAGCTCGCGATCATTACCGATAAAAATGCCGAAGGTTTGGAAGTGATTCGTCACTCGACCGCGCATTTGTTGGCGCAAGCCGTTAAACAATTGTACCCCGATGTTCAAGTGACGATTGGCCCGGTCATTGAAGACGGTTTTTATTATGATTTTGCCTCGCCCAAACCCTTTACGCCGGAAGATTTGGAAAAAATCGAAAAGCGCATGATGGAGTTGGCGAACAAGGATATTCCGGTTTCGCGTCGATTATTGCCGCGTGATGAAGCCGTCGAATACTTCAAATCATTGGGCGAGCATTACAAAGCGGAAATCATTGCATCGATCCCCAGCAACGAAGACATTTCACTGTATCGCCAAGGCGATTTCGAAGATCTGTGCCGTGGTCCGCATGTACCGAGCACTGGCCGCTTAAAAGCGTTTAAATTGACCCGTGTGTCGGGTGCCTATTGGCGCGGCGACACCAAGAACGCGCAGCTGCAGCGTGTCTATGGCACCGCGTGGGCGAACAAAAAAGATCTTGACGCTTATTTGCATCGCATTGAAGAGGCCGAAAAGCGCGATCATCGTAAAATCGGCAAAAACCTCGATCTTTTCCATGTTCAGGAAGAAGGCCCGGGCATGGTGTTCTGGCACAACAATGGCTGGATCGTTTATAAAGAAATCGAAAATTATATTCGTGCCCGTTTGCGCAAAGCCGGTTATCAGGAAGTGCGTACGCCACAAGTGATCGACTTGAGTTTATGGGAGCGCTCCGGCCATTGGGGCAAATATTCACCGAATATGTTTACGACCGAATCGGAAAATCGTAAATACGCGATCAAGCCGATGAACTGTCCTTGCCATGTGCAAATTTACAACACCGGTTTGCATTCGTATCGCGATCTGCCATTGCGCATGGCCGAGTTTGGTGCTTGCCATCGCAATGAACCAAGTGGTGCCTTACACGGCATCATGCGTGTGCGTGGTTTTACGCAAGATGATGCGCATATTTTCTGCACGGAAGATCAGATGCGTGATGAAATCATCAGCTTTGTCGATCTGTTGTATTCGGTGTATCAAGATTTTGGTTTCAGTGATGTCATCATCAAATTATCGACGCGTCCAGAAAACCGAATCGGCAGCGAAGAAATGTGGGATCGCGCCGAAGGTGCGCTGGCCGATGCATTAAAGGCCAAAGGCCTTGAGTTTGAATACCAACCGGGCGAAGGCGCGTTCTACGGTCCCAAAATCGAGTTCACCTTGCGCGACTGCCTTGGTCGTAACTGGCAGTGCGGTACGATGCAGGTTGATTACAATATGCCGGAACGTTTGGGCGCTGAGTACGTCGACGAGCATAGCCAGCGTAAAGCGCCGGTCATGTTGCATCGGGCCATCTTGGGGTCGCTCGAGCGCTTTATCGGGATTTTGATTGAGCACCATGCCGGTTTCTTGCCGACCTGGTTGTCGCCGGTACAGGCGGTCGTTCTCAATATCACGGAAAAGCAGGGCGAGTTTGCCAAAAATCTGACCGAAACCCTCAACGATCAAGGCCTCAGAGCCAATGTTGACTTGAGGAACGAGAAGATCAGCTATAAGATCCGCGAGCACACGCTAGCGCGTGTGCCTTATCTATTGGTCGTCGGAGACCGTGAGGTCGAGACGAATTCCGTGGCCGTGCGTAGACGCGACGGCAAGGACCTGGGTGTGATGAGCGTTGACGCTTTCAAAGCCCTCCTTGCACAAGATGTTGCGACGCGCGGCCGCTCTGTTTTGGAGGGTTGAGCAATAAAACCGGCAAATCCATCGGGCGCTGCTGCGCCGCAAGGTCAGCGCCCATCGGGCCCACGTCCGTCAGGTCCACGTCCATCGGGACCGCGTCCGCCGCCGAAACCACGTGCACCACGTGAACGGGCAGCGCCGACGATCCAACGTGAAAACAAGATCAATGAAGAGATCACTGTTCGTGAAGTACGCCTCATCGGCCCCGACGGTACTCAGATCGGTGTTGTGGCCACTCGTGACGCGCTGAAAGCCGCCGAGGAAAACGATCTGGATCTGGTTGAAATCTCGCCTGATGCTGAACCGCCTGTCTGTCGCATCATGGACTACGGCAAGTACTTGTACACCAAGTCCAAGCAACAAGCCGAAGCCAAAAAGAAACAGGTTCAGCAACAAGTTAAAGAGGTCAAATTGCGCCCGGGTACTGACATTGGTGACTACCAAGTCAAGATCCGCAATATGATTCGCTTCCTGAGCGAAGACGGTGACAAAGTTAAAGTGACGTTACGCTACCGTGGTCGTGAAATGGCTCACCAAGAGCTTGGTATGCAAATGCTGGAACGTATCCAAAAAGACCTTTCTGAACACGGCGTGGTCGAGCAAATGCCGAAAATGGAAGGCAAACAGGCGCATATGATCATATCGCCGAAAAAGAAGAAGTAATTCAGTTGTCAGTTTTCAGTTATTAGTTGTCAGTAAAAAAACTGGCAACTGACAACTGACGACTGACTTCGACAACCGAATTCTGACGCTAGGCGAATCAACTGTTGCATTAACCGTGTAACGGCCTGCGCAGATGTACAGGAGCAGTAACATGCCCAAAATGAAAACGCACCGCGGCGCTGCAAAGCGCATCAAAAAGACCGGCGGTGGCGGCTATAAGCACAAGCAAGCTGGTATGCGTCACTTATCCACGCACAAGAGCGGCAAAACCGTTCGTCAATTGCGTGGCCTGAAAATGGTGTCCGATCAGGACGCACCAGAAATGAAGCGTTTGCTTCCGTACGCGTAAGGAGATAAGTCATGGCTCGTGTAAAACGTGGTGTGACCGCTCGTGCGCGTCATAAGCGTGTGCTTAAACTGGCAAAAGGTTATTACGCAGCTCGCTCGCGTACTTTCCGTGTTGCCAAACAAGCGGTGATCAAAGCTGCGCAATATGCGTATCGCGATCGTCGTCAGAAGAAGCGTCAATTCCGCGCTTTGTGGATCGTCCGTATCAACGCCGGTGCGCGTCTGTGCGGTTTGAGCTACAGCCGTTTAATTGATGGTCTGAAAAAAGCCAACATCATTATCGACCGCCGTGTGCTGGCCGATTTGGCGATGTTTGACTTTGCTGCGTTTACCGCCTTGGCCGAAAAAGCCAAAGCTGCACGCGCTTAATTTTTCGGTCAATCAAAACAAGACGCCGCTTCTTACCAGTTTCGGTTGGCAAGAAGTTCAAAGGGAAGCGTGCAA
>JAYSCL010000041.1:5142-38561 GCA_041914905.1 Enterobacterales bacterium | reverse complement strand
GTCTTGTAACGACTGCCCTTTGGACATGTCAATTCTCCTAATTGTTGGGAGCGTTTAACGCCCCTTTATTTTTTCCGCGCAATAAACGCGGGCCAAACAGACCGGGAAAAAAATGAGAAAGCGACGCTGACAGCTCTAAACAGCTTCGCAAGATCATTGTAGCTGACGTTTGACAGATCTGCTTTAGGGCAAATCTGACAGCGACGGGCATTAAATGGGTACGTCAGCCAGCCGTTTCAAGACAACGGCAAAAGAATCTTCGCTGCCATCGGGCACAACAACGTCGGTTGCCCATTCGCGCAGCCAGGTGTACTGACGCTTGGCGAGCCCTCTCGTGGCACTGATCGCTTGCTCTCGCATCGCGGCCCAATCACAGCGCCCATCAAGGTAATCCCACATTTGACGGTAACCGACACAGCGGATCGAGGGCAGATCGGCGTGAAGATCGCCTCGGGCGCGTAGGCTGGCGACTTCTGCTTCGAGGCCGGCTGCCAGCATGGCGTCAAACCGATCGGCAATGCGTTGATGCAGATCCTGACGTTGAGGCGGCATGACGGCGATCTGGAACAAGGGATAATCAAACGCCGTGCGCGTTTCACCAAAGAAGCTGCTGATGGGGCGGCCGGACACCTGAAACACTTCCAACGCACGCAAGATACGCTGCGGGTCGTTCGGATGTATGCGAGCACCCGCTTCCGGATCACAGCGCGCCAGCTCAGTATGCAACACGGCCAAACCTTCGCTGTGCCAACGCGCTTCGAGCTCAGCGCGAACCTGTGGATTCGCATCAGGTAGCTCCGCCAAGCCATGGAACAGGGCCTTGAAATACAACATGGTGCCGCCCACCAGTACCGGCAGCTCGCCCTGCTCATGCGCGAGCGCGATCTCGCGCAAGGCGGCCTCGCAAAATCGTGCAGCCGAAAACGCTTCAGCGGGGTCAACCAGATCGATGAGCTGATGCGGATAGCGCGCCAGTTCGTTGGCACTGGGCTTACCCGTACCAATATCCATGCCGCGATAAATCAGCGCCGAATCGACACTGATCAGTCGTACCGGTCGCTCTTCAAATAAAAGGCAGGCCAAGGCCGTTTTGCCGGCGGAGGTCGGTCCCATGATGGCAACGACAAAGGGTTTGCGCGTCATGATGCCCACTGTGCCCGCAAAAACGCGTCGTCGATCTTGCGCACCGGCAACGATGACAACGCTTGCTGTTTCAACCAGGCTCGCACTAACGCCACCGTTTTGCTGTGTGCGTGCACGCGCATTTGCAAGTGCGCGGCCACTTGGGTTTCAGCAGTTTGCATGCCTTGCCACTCTGACAACAGTGCAGGCCACTCGCAATCGACCAGACAGTTTGGTGCCGCCAGCAACACAGTCGTGCCGCTTTTCAGTTGCAAACGCAAGGCCTGTTGCGCGTCGTTCAATGCGTCTGTCACTGGCAACACCACCGGCATCAGCAAGGGTCGCAGCACGGCATTACTGAGAGAATGTTGCAACCACTGCGTCAGCAAAACTGGCCAGTCACAGAGCAGCCATTCCCTATCGTCGTGCAACAACACAAAAGAAGCGCTCAGACGCACAAACGACGTCGACACCGAAACGCTAATGTTCGTATCCATTCGTGGCGCAAGCGGTTGTGACAGCGCCGTATAAAATGCCTGCTGTTCGGCAATCGCTGCGGCAGCAGGATACGGTGTGACCACCGGTGATGCCGGACGATACAACGACAACACAGGCGAATGGCTCTGTGCGGGCGGGACGCTGATCGTGGCGGTTTGCGCCGGTGTTTGCGCCAGCGTTTGCGCGACAGTGGACGTTAACAAATCGTGCATCCAACGCGCGTGACGAAAACGCACTTCGTGTTTGGTCGGATGCACATTGACATCAACATCCGTGGCGGGCATCGCAATAAAAACCACATACGCTGGCGCACGCCCTTCCGGAATTAAATCGGCAAATCCGGCGCGCAGCGCGTGTTGCACCACGCGATCACGAATCACACGGCCATTTACAAACACGTATTGCAGATCGGTTTGCGCGCGATGTGCGCTCACTGGGGCGATCAACCCACTTAACTGCACCTGATCCACCTGCTGCTGAAATGGCAACGCGTGGTGAGCAAAACTGTCGCCTAACACTTGACGTACGCGATCTTGCCAATGCGTGCACGCGCGCCATTGTTTTACTGTTTTACCATTATGCCGCACATAAAAACCACAGTGAGGTGCCGCCAATGCAGCGCGCTTGACGACTTCTTCAATGTGTTGCAGCTCGGTGCTTTCGCTGCGCAAAAAACGGCGACGCGCCGGCGTATTGTAAAACAGATCAGCGACTTCGACGCGCGTGCCATGGTTCAATGCGGCGGGCTGCACTTTGACGTTCATGTCGTGACCATCGGCAAACGCACTCCAGGCGGATTCAGCATCGCGAGCACGTGATGTCAACGTCAAGCGTGCAATCGAAGCAATACTGGCGAGCGCCTCACCGCGAAAACCAAGGCTGTGAATCGCTGACAAATCATCAATGCTGTGGATCTTGCTGGTGGCATGACGTGCCAGTGCTAACGTCAAATCATCGCGATGAATTCCGTTGCCATTGTCGCTGATCAGCAAACGGCGAATACCGGCGTGTTCCAGATCGATGTCGACGCGCGTGGCCCCCGCATCCAAACTGTTTTCGATCAACTCTTTGACGACCGACGCCGGCCGCTCCACCACTTCGCCAGCCGCGATCTGATTCGCGAGGCGAGTAGGTAAAAGCTGAATACGAGAATGCGGCGCGTTCATGGTGCTGACGAAGTAAGATAGGGCGTTGATAGTCTGACAGAATTTGCGCGCTTGCCGTTATGGCGCGGTGGTTTTTAGGATTGTATATTCGCTTTGCACGAGCCCGCTGGCAAAGGAGCGTGTCGCAACATGCTGCAACCGAATATCGTGGCTCAGTTCACCAAACAGCGAAATCCCCTCACCAATCAGCACCGGCACGCGTGTGATGATTAAACGATCAATTAGACCTGCACGCAAAAACCGCTGCACGGTTTGACCGCCATCGACATACACGTGGCGCGCACCACGGGCGGCCAATGACGCCATAATAGAGGCTGGATCGCCGGTCATTTGCGCCACATTTGATTCAGCAGAATCCGGCATCGTCAACGGACGCGAACTCAGCACGACGACACGTTTGTCGCCATAATGCCAGTCGCCGAATGACAACACTTTGTCGTAGGTATTGCGCCCGATCACCAACGTATCAACCGTGGCGATAAACGCCTCATAACCATGATCTTCCGGTTCTTCCGGCAAAAAATCGAGCGCATGATCACCGCGCGCCATAAAACCATCAACGCTGATGCCAACAAAAACCGACACCTTGATTGAATTCATGACAAGAGACTACGTTGGTTTAACAAAATTCAGATTAGCATTGAGCCATAGTAAGTGTTAGCGACACTAACAACAAAGGCGAACACAAAGTTAACGAAGCCAAAAAGGACACGCAGTTAAAACAGGAAATACGCTTTTCTTCGTGCTCTTCGCGAACTTCGTGCGCTTCGTGTTCGTCTTTGGCTTTTAGACTATAGAATGATAAAGCTGTTAGCGTGCTTTGCTGGCCAACATATTGCCACCGTTTTTGCGTTTGGCTTTTTGCGTGGCGAGTTTGCTGCCTTCAGGCGGGTTTTGATCAAAATAGACTTTGACGCCGGACATAATGGCACTGGCAAGTTTGTCTTGGTGTTTCACATCCAACAATAACTTTTCTTCATGCGGATTCGACAAAAATGCCGTCTCAACCAAAATGGCTGGAATGTCTGGATTTTTCAACACAATAAACCCGGCTTGTTGCACGCGCGGTTTGTGCAATTTGGGTACAACACCCTTGATTTCATTCAGTACCGACGTGCCGACATCAAGACTGGAACCGACGGCGTTATACATCGACAGATCGAGCAACACCTTGGCGACATCGTCATCGTAGGACGCGAGATCCAATGACTCTTCGCCGCCGAGCAGATCGGACGCATTTTCTTTTTCTTCGAGCCAGCGACCAATTTCGCCTTGCGCCCCCTTGTGCGACAACGCCCACACCGAGGCACCACGCACCGATTTGTCTTTGAAACTGTCGGCATGAATCGAGACAAACAGATCGGCACGCTGACGACGAGCAATATCCGTGCGTTTGCGCAGTGGCACAAAGTAATCACCGGAGCGGGTCAAAATCGCTTTCATGCCCGGTGTCGCGTTGATCTGCGCCGCCAGCTTTTTGGCGATGATCAACGTGACATTTTTTTCGTAGGTTTTCTTCGGTCCAATTGCGCCCGGATCATCACCACCGTGACCGGCATCAA
This sequence comes from Enterobacterales bacterium, assembly GCA_041914905.1. Lineage (GTDB taxonomy): Bacteria > Pseudomonadota > Gammaproteobacteria > Enterobacterales > Permianibacteraceae > Permianibacter. The sequence continues at coordinate 34,213 of JAYSCL010000041.1, read as the reverse complement.
CGGCGACAATCACGTCGCGATCGTCAGCGGTTGACGGTGTTTCTATCGTCGCTTTTTTTGATTTGTCAATCAGGTCGATGACGAGGCGATCGCCGTATTGTTGAAACGGTTTGAGTGCGAACGCTTTGTGTTGCACATCGGCACTTAATTCAAACACCAAACGCAGATCGTTTTTATCAGACGGTGTACTTTCACGCACTTTGCTGATCAAACTGCTACCGGCGGCGGCGTTGGCCAAATTGAGTGACAATTTGGCGTCTTTGATATCGACCAAGAGGCGATACGGATCGGTTAATAATTTCACATCAAATTGTGGCGCAGACGACAGATCAAACACCACGCGTGTGTTGTCGGGCGCTTGCCAGACACGCAGGTTTTTGACGGCCACAGGCTCGGCTGCGCCAACACTCAGCGCCCCCCAAAACAGCCACATCAAACGCCTAAGGACACGCATGCCCGACCTTAATAAATCACATTCAATAGTGTAACTATAGTATTGATTTGGAAAGAAAATCAAGCAATTCACGCCCGCGTGGCGTGCCACTGCCCTGAAATTCGATGCGACGACCGTCCGCCTCGCGCCGCAACGTCACCGTTAAAACCGGCGCTGGCAACAATGGCTGACCCTTGTCAGGCCATTCGACGATTGCGATCGCGTCAGGGCGGAAATAATCGTCCAAGGCCAGATAATCGAGTTCTTCGGCACCACGGATCCGGTACAGGTCGAAATGAAACACCGCACCATCCGCCAGCGCATACGGTTCCACCAAAGTATAGGTCGGGCTTTTCACGGCGCCGGTGTGACCCCGTGCCTGCAAAATGCCCCGCGTTAACGTTGTTTTGCCGGCACCGAGATCGCCAAGCAAATAAACGATATCACCACCGTGCAATAAACGGCCGAGTTGTTGCCCCGTGGATACAGTGGCGGACTCGTCCGCCAAAAAAAATGATGCTGTCATGGATGATTGGCAACCGCGGCAATGTGCTGAATCAGATCGCTGGCGATCATACCGTGTTGACCTAGGGCGGAGGCGCGATCACCGGCTTCGGCGTGCCAGGCTGCGCCGAGCAGCGCGGCGTCAAATCCGCGCAAACCTTGCGCCAACAACGCACCAATTATGCCCGACAACACATCGCCACTGCCCGCGGTGGCCATTCCGGCATTGCCACCAGTCAATACTGACAGGCGTTTGGCATCCGCGATTAAACTGCCGGCACCTTTCAACACAACGGCTGCTTTGCAATGCACAACCAATTGCGCGATGGCATCGTAACGATCGTTTTCAATGGTCGTTGCATTGTGCTGTAACAAAGCAGCGGCTTCGCCCGGATGCGGTGTGATCACGGTGCCACTCAAGTCAAACGCATGCACCGCGGCGATACGCAACGCATCAGCATCCAGCACACACGGTTTTTTGCTGTCGAGCACCAATTTAACAGCCGTCACCGCCCAATCGGCTTGCGACAAACCCGGCCCAATCACCACCACGTTCGCGCGCTGAATCGCGCTCTGCAATGCTGGCGCATCGCTGAATGGTTGCGCCATCACTTCTGGACAACGCACGTTCAACGCCGATAAATGTTGAGCGTGCAACATAGCGGTGACCAAACCAGCACCGGCGCGCAAACACGCTTCAGCCGCCAAACAAATCGCACCGCCCATGCCAGCCGCGCCACCAATAATCAGGCAATGGCCACGCTGATGTTTGTAGGCCGCCGGTTTGAGCGGAGGCAACAATGCCGACACGTCATGCCACGACACCGCGCGACCGCGATGACTTTCGGCTTTAAACGTTGAATCCGGTATGCCCAAGCGATCGACATAGACATCGCCACAGAAATTACGTGCTTTACCGGTCATCAAGCCGCGCTTCAAACCAATAAAGGTCACGGTCAGGTCAGCGTGCACACAGACGCCTTCGGCCACTCCGGTATCGGCATTCAAACCACTCGGTATATCGATAGCGAGCACGCGTTTTTTATCTACGTTCAACCACGTGATTGCATCGGCTAACGTATCCGCCGGCGCACCGCGTAAGCCCGTGCCCAACATCGCATCAATATACAAATCGGCCGGCGCGGCGCTTGCCGCAAACTCCGTGAATCCTTGCACGGGAATCGCCGCGGCGCGCAATTCGGCATAGGCCTTGGCCGCATCGCCGTGCAAACGCGTTGCATCGGCACACAACACCACGTTCACCACTTTGCCCGCTGCGTGCGCGAGCAGCGCCAGCAAAAATCCATCACCGGCGTTATTGCCTTTGCCGCACATCACCACGATGGATTGCGCGTCGGCGAAACGTTGCTGTGCAATCGTCCAACACGCTTGCGCAGCGCGATGCATCAATTCAATGCCCGGAATGCCATCAATGTCGATCGCCACCGCTTCGATATCGCGTACTTGCTCAACGGTGTACAACTCACGCAGCGGCGCCGCGTTAACAAACAAATTCATAATTGCAGGAAATGCTGGCGGTAATAGCGCAGTTCTTCGATGGATTCACGAATGTCTTCTAAGGCTGTGTGCGAATTCTTTTTCGAAACGCCTTCCATGATTGCGGGTTTCCACCGCCGCGCCAACTCTTTTAATGTGCTGACGTCGAGATTGCGGTAATGAAAATACGCTTCGAGCTCTGGCATATGGCGTGCCAAAAAACGACGGTCCTGACAAATCGAATTACCGCAGATCGGTGATTTGCGCTTATCCACCCATTGCTGCAAAAACGCGATGGTTTGCTTTTCGGCATCGGCCTCGGTATGACTGCTGTCACGCACACGTTGCACCAGACCCGATTCACCGTGGGTTTTCTGGTTCCAGTCATCCATCGCCGACAGCACTTGCTCGGTTTGATACACCGCCAGCACCGGGCCTTCAGCGAGAATGTTCAGATCTTTATCGGTAACGATCGTCGCAATTTCAATGATGCGATCGGCAAGCGGTTCGAGCCCGGTCATTTCCAAGTCGATCCAAATCAGGTTGTCATCGTGTTTCATTTGTATTCCTAGTAGAATGCCTGCGCTCAATTCTAGCACTGTTGAAAGCGTGTTCCTATGACATCCTTGCTGACTGAAAAATGCGTCCCGGTGGCACCGCGCTGCGATGCCGCCGCCCTGCCAACATTGCTGGCTCAGATACCCGATTGGCAGATCAGTAACGACCATTTGCTGCGTGAATTCCGTTTTAAGAACTATTACCACGTGATGAATTTCGTCAACGCGATCGCCTGGATCGCCAATAAAGACGCGCACCACCCCGATTTGGAAGTGTCGTACAACCGTGTGCTGGTGAAATTCACCACGCATGATTCGGGCGGTGTGTCACGCAACGATTTTATTTGTGCCGCCAAAGTCGATGCGCTATTAGGCCTCGGCGATTTTGGTCCGGTATTGGCGTAAGGCGTCTCATGCCCAAAGAATGGCGCACCACCGAACGCAACGCGCGTGAAAATAAAAAGCGCGATCTGTTTTCCGCCGCCCGCAGTGATGAGCCATTGCATCAAGGCCTAGTTGTCTCTCGTTTTGGTCAACAAGCCGATATCCTTCCCGATGAGGGCGATAGTTTTCGCTGTCATTTGCGTAAACATATGGTTGGCATCGCCGTTGGTGATCGCGTTGAATGGCAGGAAGACAAATCCGGTCATAATGTGGTGGTCAATATCTTGCCGCGCCGCAGTGAGTTGCAGCGCCCCAATCCCTACGAAGGCATAAAAACCATCGCCGCGAATGTCGATCACATTGTGGTGTTGATCGCGCCGGTACCAGCGTTTTCCGAATTACTGCTCGATCGTTATTTGGTCGCCGCTGAATGCAGCGGAATTGCCGCCACCATTGTCATCAATAAAGCTGATCGCTTGAACGACAACGAACGCCACGAACTGGATGCGCGTCTGCAACTGTATCGTCAGTTGGGTTATGACGTGTTTTATATCAGCGCCCACGATGGCCGTGGTTTGCCTGAATTGCGTGCGCACTTATCCGATGGTGTGTGTGTGATCATCGGTCAATCCGGCGTAGGCAAATCGTCCTTGGTCAATGCCTTGGTGCCGGAAGCGACGGCGCTCACCGGTGATATTTCCGATGGTTCGGATCTCGGTCAACACACCACAACGGCAGCGCGTTTGTTTGCGATCCCAGGCGGCGGTCAGTTGATTGATTCGCCCGGCGTGCGTGAATTCGGTTTATGGCATTTGAATCCCGATCAAATCGTGAAAGGGTTTCGTGACATCAGTGCACTGACCGCCCGCTGCAAATTTCGTAATTGCCAACACATGAAAGAGCCCGGCTGTGCCGTTCATGCCGCCGCCGACAGTGGTGAGTTGTCGGCGTTACGCTGGCAAAGTTTTAATGCGATTCGCGACGCGAACGAAAAGCAATAATTTTTTATTTATTAAGGGAATACTTCGTGGAATTTTGGAATCGACTCGTCCCTGAGCTGGCGGTACGTGATCTGAGTGTGTCAACACAGTTTTACACCGACGTGTTTGGCTTTGACGTCCGCTTTGAGCGCGCTGAAGATCGGTTTGCCTACCTCGACATGAACGGCGCGCAACTGATGTTGCTGCAAGCTCAAGTGGATGATTTGTATCAGTTGACGGATCACACACCGCGCGGACGCGGCTTGCATTTTCAGATTGAAGTCGATGATGTGCACGCCATATTAAACCGTGTGCTGGCGGCGAATGTGCCACTGGTAAAACCGTTGGTCGACAGCTGGTATCGTGTGGACAACGTCGAGCACGGTTCACGCGAATTTTTTGTCGCCGATCCCGATGGTTTTCTATTTCGCTTTTATGAACCGCTGGGCGAGCGCCTTGCGTCTTAAGTGATCCTAATATCGCCTTATGGTTTACTCGGCGTTTCCGCTGGCGGAACGATCGGCGCAGCAGGAGGCGCGTCAGTGGCGGCATCGGGCGCGGTTGTCGTGTCGGTTGCCGGTGGCGCGGTTTCGTCGGCCGGTTTTGCCCAATCGCCCAGCGCATTTGATTTGATCGCATCATCCACTTTCTTTTTCAGGATGATGATCGCAATGCGCCGATTGATCGAATCGGTTGGATCGTTTTCATTAAACAATACCGTGTCGGCAAAACCTTCGACACGAGCAATTTGTGACGTTTTGATGCCGCCGCGTTCCAGCGCGCGACGCGCGGCATTCGCGCGATCGGCTGACAGCTCCCAATTCGTGTATTTACCATCGTCAACCGAAAATGGCAACGAGTCGGTGTGCCCGGTGATCGAAATGCGGTTGGGCACCTGCGTGATCAGTTTGGCCAGGTTTTCCAGAATCGCCATCGAGTAATATTGCATCTGCGGACTACCCGAATCAAACATGGGACGTTTGTCTTTGTCGACAATTTGAATGCGTAAACCTTCTGGCGTGATGTCGATAATTACCTGATCTTTGTAATCCGTAAACGCAGCATTACTCTCGACCATTTTCATCAAATTGTCTTTGAGCGCTTCAAGCTGTTGCTGTTCCATTTCTTCGAGGCGTCTGGCCAACGCTTCTTCACTGTCTTCGGCCATTTCATCGGATTCGGATTTGGGTCCGCCGGGTGTCAAGGTTTCTGGCACTTCTGATGTCGTCGGTAGTTTGGGTTCACCCAAATCAATCGCCGATGCATTAGCGCCACCTTCACCGATAAATGCGCCACCGGGATCTTGAAAGTATTTGGAGATCGCCGCTTTTTGCTCGTTGCTGGTACCGCCCATCAACCACATCAACATAAAAAACGCCATCATCGCCGTGGCAAAATCGGCGAACGCGACTTTCCATGCGCCACCGTGAGCACCGCCATGACCCTTGTTAATTTTTTTGATGATCAGCGGTTGCTGACCTTCACCACCTTTATTGCCGGCCATGATTCAATTAACCACCACGAATACGTTTTTCCAATTCTTGGAAAGTCGGACGATCTTTGTGAAACAACACTTTGCGACCAAATTCAACGGCGACTTGTGGTGGCGCGCCGCTGACACAGGCCAGCATCGACATTTTGATGCACATATAAAATTTGCTTTCTTCGCGCACACGACCTTCCATCGCCATCGACATCGGCGCGCAAAAACCATAGGAAATTAAAATACCCAACAAGGTACCGACCAATGCAGCGGCAACGTGGTGGCCCAACACTTCCGGTGGTCCACCGAGCGAGGCCATCGTGATCACAATACCGAGCACCGCAGCGACAATGCCGAAGCCAGGATAGCCATCGGCGACTTTTTGCATTGCCGCTGCCGGCAATAGCGCGTCTTCGTGATGCGATTCCAATTCAGCATCCATCAGATCACTGAGTTCATGCGCCGCCATGTCACCGACCACCATCAAGCGCAAATAGTCACAAATAAAATCGAGCGCGTGATGATCTTTTAAAATCAGTTTGTATTTGCTGAAGATTGCACTCGATTTTGGATCTTCGACATCGCCTTCAATTGAGATCAGGCCTTCTTTACGGATCTTCTGAAACAAATCGTACAGACAGGCCAACAATTCCATGTACAGGGTTTTGTTGTATCGTGAATTGCCCATCAATCCGATCACGCCAGCGAAAGTGCGCTTAATGACGTCCATCGAATTGCCGCCGATAAATGCGCCCAAGGATGCGCCACCAATCACCAACAGCTCGAACGGTTGCCACAACGCGACCACTTGACCGCCAGACAGCACAAAGCCCAGCAGCACCATCCCGATCACGACCAAACAACCAATGATCATATTCATGGTAAGAAGACTTTCTCGTTATCCACAAGACGGCCAAACGCCGCTACTCAGACTTAAAAATAGCGTATGAAGCCAAAAACTCTAGTTCCGCTCTAAATTATTGGAAGCCGCCCGGTATAATCCCCGCGCTTTTTGTCTGGAGCCCAAAGCCGTGTCCGATCGCATCAAGGTGTTGCCACAATATTTAATTCCAAAACAAGCACTTACTGCTCTGGCCGGCAAACTCGCCAGCGCACAAGCCGGCGGCATGACCACGGCGGCGATACGCTGGTTTATTGGACGCTACGGTGTGAATATGAACGAAGCCGCCAACGCCGATCCGGCGGCTTACAGCAGCTTTAACGAGTTTTTTACCCGCCCGCTAAAAGATGGCGTGCGCCCAATAACGGACGCCGCATTTGCTTGCCCCGTCGATGGTGCAATCAGTCAGTTTGGTCCGATCGAACACGATCAGATCTTTCAAGCCAAAGGCCACAGCTATTCGACCACCGCCTTGGTCGGTGGCGACGCCAAATTGGCCGCCCAGTTTGAAAACGGCCATTTTGCAACGCTGTATTTAAGCCCGAAAGACTATCACCGTATTCATATGCCCTGTGATGGCCGCTTGTTGCGGATGATTTATGTGCCGGGCGAATTGTTTTCGGTGAACCCCACGACAGCACGTGGTGTCCCCGGTTTATTTGCGCGTAATGAACGCGTCGTTTGCGTGTTTGAGACTGAATACGGTCCAATGGTGCTGACATTGGTCGGTGCAACCATTGTCGGTAGCATGGCCACCGTTTGGCACGGCGTCGTGAATCCGCCGCGCTTTCGTGATGTGCGCGAATGGCATTACGATCATCAGCAAATACGTCTCAAAAAAGGCGAAGAAATGGGTCGCTTTTTATTGGGTTCGACCGTCGTGATGCTGTTCCCTGCTGGCACCATTCAATTCAACACCGCTTGGCAACCAACGAATGCCATTCGCATGGGCGAAATGATGGGAAACAACATCGGCTAACATGTCGATTTACCTAACGAGGCTGCAACGTAATGCCGATACCAATACGGTTTTCGGCATTGTTGTAATCGATTAACGACTCGCCATAGCCGCTGAACAACATTACATACCAACTGATTTGTTTTGATCCGGTCGGAAACGCCCAATGCGTTTCAATCGCGCCACGGCGCGTATTCAAATTGCCGCGCACTTTGATGTCCCACAGATGCTCGCAAGTCACACCATCCAGACAACTCGCGTACGAAAACGTCGCGTGTCCCCAGTAATCGGTCAGATCCGGGTTATCGTCACCTTCCGGATCCATCGGATCGTCTTTGTCATCCTCCGGAATGCGTTTCCACAATTTCAAACTAAAACGATCATGCTCACGCACATAAAACGCTGTCGCAATAAGACGATTCCAGCTACGTGATTCGGGGGGCGAACGGCCATTGGACATGTGATCAATGCCAAGGTCGACGCCAAAAGGCAAATCAAACAACTGGCCCGGCGCATATCGAAGAAACAATTCAGGGTTGTAATTGGTTTCGCGAAACGGCGATGACTTTTCTGACGCATAGGCCTGCCAGAACGAACGCTGTGTATAGCCAAAATACAGATGACCGCGTATATGCGCCTTTAAACTCAGTTGGAAAATGGTTTCCATATCCGAACCAGTAAAGCGTTCGTTATATGAGACCGGCAAAATAAACATATCGTTGTGAAACGACACGCCATCTTGTGAGTTGTATGCCTGTGTCAACAACTGTTGTTCACGCTCGTTGTCTGGCAACACTTCCGCCTTTACCGCACAGGCCGACACCATCAGTATGAGGAATAACAAACGATTCATAACGTTCTCATTTTCAATTAAGCGCGATCGATCGGGAAACTCAGGACATCATCAATATGATTTGCCTTTAGTGCCAGCATCAGCAAACGATCAATCCCCAGCGCAACACCGGCACAATCGGGTAAACCATGCGCCAATGCCGCCAAAAAGTATTCATCGATAACACCCGGCATAATCTGATCCGCCACGCGTTCGCGATTGTCGTTCTCAAATCGACGGCGCTGCTCGCTGGCCGAACTCAATTCGTGAAATCCATTCGCCAGTTCAATGCCGCGCACATACACTTCAAAACGCGAAGCCACCGAGGGTTGTTCATCACGCACACGCGCCAACGCCGCTTGTGATGCCGGATAATCATAAATAAAACAAGGAACCGATTGACCCAGCTGCGGTTCAATCACCATCGAAAACAACAGTTGCAGCATGCCATCACGTGACAACGCGGCACCGTGATAGGCACAGCGTTCCTCGCACAAACGCGCCAACACAGCGTCTTCCACCGCAAAACAGTCAATGCCAACATAACGCTTAAACGCTTCGTCATACCGCAGTTTTTCAGCGTGGCCACACTGCAGCACCCGTTGCAGCAAGGTATCCGTTTCCGCCATCAATTGATGATGATCAAAACCGATGCGATACCATTCCAACAGGGTGAATTCAGGATTGTGATAACGACCACATTCATCATCACGAAACACTTTGCCAAGTTGATAAATACTGCCGCTGCCCGCGCACAACAAACGCTTCATCGCAAACTCAGGTGAAGTGTGCAAAAACAAACGACGATTGCCCGCCGCACCTTGCGTTCGCGTTTCGAGAAAACGCAGCTGCACATCGGTGATGCTGGCGTTTGACAAGATCGGCGTTTCCACTTCCCACACATCGCGCTCGGCAAAAAAGGCGCGAATATCCGCGATGATCGCCGCGCGTTTTTTCAAGTGTTCAATTGGTGCTGAAGGTTGCCAGGGGATCATGGTTGCTGGTTCGGTGTCGGGTTGTGGGTTCGGGTTGCGGATGGAAACAAACGGCGCTTGCGAAGTTGCAGTGATCGTTAGCACAGAAACAAAAATGCGGCGTTAATGCCGCATTTTTGCCTGGGTTGTACTCGCAACCCATTACCCGAACCCGCAACAAAAAATTTTACGCGCGGCTCATGTACTCTTCCGTACGGGTGTTCACTTTGATCTTGTCACCGATGTTCACGAACAACGGCACTTTGACGACGGCACCGGTGGCCAGCGTTGCAGGCTTGGTACCACCGCTTGACGTGTCACCACGCAGGCCCGGATCGGTTTCGGTCACTTCCAGCACAACGTGATGCGGCGGCAACACTTGCACAGGCTTTTCGTTCCACAAGGTCAGGATGCACAGGTCTTGTTCACGCATCCATTTAAACTGATCTTGCATCGCGTTTTTGTCGGCGGCGATTTGTTCAAAGGACACCGGGTTCATGAAATACCAGAACTCACCGTCGGTGTAGCTGTATTCCATTTCGACGTCACGTACATCAGCGCCTTCGAGCGAATCACCGGATTTGAAGGTGTGCTCAACGACGCGGCCCGTTAAAATATAACGCAGTTTGATGCGGTTGAAGGCTTGGCCTTTACCCGGTTTGACGTATTCGTTTTCAACGACGGCGCAAGGTTGTGCATCCATCATCACTTTAACGCCCGGTTTCATTTCATTGGTACTATAACTGGCCATTGGATCCTCAACACATCATTTAGGCGGCTTAAAAAATGGCCGGCATTGTACCGGAAAGACTCCCCACTTGGCAGCTCGGTAGCTGGCAAGATGAATTGAAAAATACCATCAACACGGTCGGCGAACTGCTGAACTGGGTCGGATTGCCCTTGGATCAGATGCCTGAGCGTCTGCAGGCGCAGGCCGATTTCGCCGTTCGGGTACCGCGCCCGTTTGCGGCGCGTATGCGTCATGGCGACGCCAATGATCCCCTGTTACAACAGGTATTGCCCAGTCCCGACGAGTTACTGGCGATGCCGGGTTTCAGCCACGACCCGCTGTCTGAACAACAATCGGCGGTGCCGGGTCTGCTGCACAAATACCGCTCGCGTGTGCTGCTGATCACGACCGGTGCCTGTGCCATCAACTGCCGTTATTGCTTTCGCCGTCATTTTCCTTATGACGACAATCGCCCCGGGCGTCAGGGCTTGGACGCCGTCACTGCCTATATCGAACAGCATCCCGATGTGAATGAAGTTATCTTGTCCGGCGGTGACCCGCTGGCCGTACCGGACCGTTATCTGTCCGATTTGATCCAACGTTTTGAAGCGCTGCCGCAACTGACCCGCTTACGCTTTCACACGCGGCTACCGATTGTGATCCCATCACGCCTCACCGACGAATTTGTGCAGCGACTCGGCGTGTCCCGTTTGAACAGCGTGATGGTTTTACACAGCAACCATGCCCAGGAAATTGACGATGAGGTGGCCCGCTCTTTGCGTCCACTGCGGGATGCCGGCGTCACCCTATTGAATCAAGCGGTGCTGCTCAAAGGCATCAATGACCATGCCAGCGCTCAAGTGGCCTTGAGTGAGCGGTTATTTGCGGTGGGCGTGCTGCCGTATTACTTGCATGTGCTCGACAAAGTGCACGGTGCGGCGCATTTTTTTGTCGATGATGACGCAGCGCGTCAGTTACTGCGCGAAATGCTAGCGGCATTGCCCGGCTTTCTGGTGCCGCGCCTGACACGTGAGGTGGCCGGTGCGGCCAGCAAAATCCCCCTCGATTTACAGCTATCTGACTGATTTTTATCGGTAAAAACTGACATTTGGGCAGATCTGGTCTATTTCTTGATAGAAGGATCGGCCATGCTGCGTCATGGACGATGTCGTATTAATGTTTTTCTGGAGTGTTGGCACTTGTTAGACTGCCGCCATAACATCAAAAACCGTTATAAAAACTGTCAGGGTCATAGCCAAGTGCCGCTGAACCTTGTGGACAATGGTGTAACGGTTTCAATAACAGCTGCCCGCACGGTAGGGATACCCACACAATGAAACGCGGACAACTCGGTTTGTCGATTCGCGAAACCGGCGCCCCACGGCAGTCGTCGGTAGCGCTCAATGCGCGCGCCGTAGCCGCATGGATTGACGTGTTGCCGGTCGCCAATATTGGCGAAACCGCCCGCCAGGTCTATCAATTTTTGGTCGATAGCAATGCACAAGTCATTGATCCGGCCGAACGTCTGAAAATCATGCAAACGCTGATGAAAATCACGCAACACATCGGCGATGCACTGCGCAAACATTACATCGGCCAATCGGTTTCCTTAAACGAAAAACAGCGCAAAGTCGCCGCGCTGGCGCAAGCCATGCAATCGGAAATGGCCATTGGTTTCAAAACCATCATCGAAGACGCATTATCGAGCCAGAAACTAAACCCGCAATTGCTGACGCCAGCAACACACGGCGCAATTCATTACTTAAGTCTGGTGTTACTGCGCTGTTATCAACTGTATTCACAACAGCCCGCACAATTGTGGCGCGAATTGCATATTTTGTTTTTGTTTGCCGAGCAAAATGGCTTTATCGACGCGACCAGTGCGCTGAATCCGAATGAATCGGTACGCCAAGCCTATGCCCGTATTGTATTGGTCACCTGCGCCAATCCATATCAATTGCGCCAACGCGAGATCGAGCAATTGTTCGAGGCGTTAAGCGAAGTGTGTGATCGCGTTTACATTGGCAACTTTTCACGCGACCACGGCTTGTATTACATCGACTTGGGTTCGGATCAAGGCCCACAAAATATCGCATTGGCAACACTGACCAACAGCACACAATGGCGCAGCCTGCAGTGCGATCAGGTGGTTGAGATCCTGCAAAACGAATTGCGCAGCAGCTCGCAAATTCAGGTCGGTTTGCAGCGCTCAGCCTTGCAACAACTTGGCGCCGTGTTGTTGCGTCATTTGGTGCGTTCGTATGGCAATTTGACGACACGTGCGTTTTCGCGCACACCAGCGAGCGGCACGGTCAAGATCAGCGTCGGTTTGTCGGCAACACATTATTTGTTGGCGGGCAATGACCATGAACTGCAATTCAACAATGCCCCGAGCGAACACGATCTGTCGACGCTCGAGGGCAGTTTGCGTAACGCCACGTTAGTCGACGATGGCCGACGTGCAGGCCGTTTTCATGCCGGTACCGGCAAGCCTGAAACCGGCGGCGACCCTTGGGAAAAACTTTATCGCCCCAAACAAGCGTGGGAACGCGAGCACCCTAAGCCGGCCGAGATTACTGCCGTGTCGCCCAATAATTTCACGGCCAATGCCGACGTCCGTTACGAATTTCAGATCGCCGCATTGGTGAACATCAGTCCGGGCGGCTATTGCCTTGCGCTGCGGGGCGCCGTACCGGCGCAAACGCAAACAGGCGAAATCGTCGGCTTGATGGAACAAGATGCCGACGGCAATAAGCACTGGAATATCGGCACCATCCGCTGGATGAAACGGGTGCCGGATGCGGCCTTGCACATTGGTTTGCAGCTGATCGCGCCGAACGCACGCCCGGTGATGACGCAAGTCCGCAACAGCCAGATGGCCAGCGCCGCGTTTCAGCGCAGCTTGTTGTTACCGGCCCTGAAAGGGATCGGGCAGCCGGCCACATTAATTACCGCTCCGATGCCGTATGCTGTGAACCAGAAAATCCGTTTGAAAGATGGCAGCTTAAGTTCGGATGTACGCTTGTCAAAACAAGTCGCATCCTCGGCCAGTTTTAAACAGTTTCAATACGATGAGGCGGCTGGCGCGGGTGACGATGCCACACCGGCACCGAACAAACGCCCGTCCAATGATACGCCGGATAATTTTGATGCGGTTTGGGAGTTGTTGTAGCACATTGTGCGGCAACAGAAACACGCACTAAAACCAGAAGTTATCTCAAAATAGTTCAAGCGATGACGAGGTGTGCATCCAACGCGCGCCGCTCAGCAAGCCTGAGCATTTTGAAATGACGGCTGTTCGAACACGTCAGTATCGGATTCGACAGATGCGTCAATCCGACGCATACTGCGTGTCTGTCGTCGGCTCGATTGGCTGACAAGGTAATTCACTTTTTGCAGAGCGTTCGCGGCACATGTCTAACAAGATCCGCACTATTCACCTGTTGTTGCTCGACCCCTCATCTAACGATGCAGAGCACACCATTAACCTGCTGCGCAATAACGGTTTTGCCGTGCGCGCGACGCAGATCGTCAACGAAGACGAGTTAAAAGCGGCGCTCGAAAAGCAAGCGTGGGATATGCTGATCAGCAAACCCTCCGTCGGCGAATTTACGGCCGAAAAGGCCTTGCGCATCATCCAGCATTTTCAGCGTGATACCCCTGTGTTGTTGTTAACCGATACCTACAGCGGCGAATTGGTCGTTGATGCGATGAAAATGGGCATGGTTGACGTGGTGCCGGCCAATGAATTGGAACGAGTTCGTTTGGTGGTCGCGCGCGAATTAAACAATATCGATGATCGGCGCAAACGCAAAGCCGCCGAAACCGCATTGCGCGAAACCGAAAAACGCTGCGATTTATTGCTGGCCTCTTCGCGCGATGCCATCGCCTATATTCACGATGGCATGCACATTTACGCCAACAAAGCCTATACCGAACTGTTTGGTTACGAAGACCCGGATGAACTGGCCTCGATGCCGGTGATGGACTTAATCGCCGACGAACAACAAACGGCCTTCCGCGAATTCTTACGCGATTACGCCAGCAATGCCGAAAACAGCGAATTTTCGTTTCAAGGCTTGCATGTCAATGGTGAAACTTTCAGCGCCGTGTTGACCTTGTCGGCCGCTAAATACGACGGCGAAGAATGCACACAAGTGCTGATCCGTCGCGGCACTGACAATGCCGAATTGGAAAAACGCTTAAAAGAATTGTCGGCCACCGATCAAGTCACTGGCCTGTTCAATCGCGGCCATTTGATTGAGAAACTGGGCAGCGCCGTGGAGCGCGCCAACAAGCAAGAAGGTTTGAGTGCCTTGTTGCTGATGGAAATTGATCAGTTCAATCAGATAAAAGCCAAACATGGCATGAGTGGCACCGATGAGTTGATGCGCGAATGTGCCGATTATTTCCGCCGCAAACTCGATGACAATATTTTGCTGGCGCGCATCAGCGACGATTGCTTGGCGGCGCTGGTCGACATTAAAAAACCCGACGATGCACGTGAGCTCGGTGAAAAAATCTGCCGCGAATTTGCCGCCAATATGTTTGAAGTGGAGCGTCACACCGTCAAAGCGACGTTGTCCGTCGGTGCGATTCCGATTGGCGAAAAAGCAGAAGATGGCGAATCGTTGATTTCCAATGCCCACGCGGCACTGATCATCGTCAAACAAAAAGGCGGCAATGCCTTCAAGTTGTTTGATCCCGCGTTGTTCAGCGGCAGTGCCAGTGAAGTCGACAAAAAAGTGCTGTTGGCGGTACAAGAAGCGCTGGATTCCGGCCGCGCCTATTTGTTGTTCCAACCCGTGATCAAAATGCACGGCCAACCGGGTCCGATGTATTCCGTGTTATTGCGCGTTAAAGACGACAAAGGCAATCACGTTAGTCCCGATCAAATTTTCCCTGTCGCCGAACAAGGCGGCATTGCCGCCAAACTCGATCGCTGGGTGATCACGAAAGCGACACAGGCCTTGGCCGCGTTTCAAGGTAAAGACCGTCCGCGTTTGTTTATCCATTTATCCGGCGCCGCACTGGTCGAAGAATCGTTGCCGAGTTTTATCGGCCAGAATTTGCGCGCGGCTCGCTTGACGCCTGATGCGCTCATTTTCCAGATTGATGAACGCGAAGCGCAGGATCATTTAAAACGCTGCATCAACTTCCTCGATGGATTGCGCAAGGTACAAGGTTTAAGTTGTTTGTCGAATTTCGGCAGCACCGACAACTCCGAACAATTGTTGCGTGAACTGCCCGTTGAATTTGTGCGCATGGACGGTTCATTCGCCCCCCAATTGGCCAGCAATCAAGAAGCACAGCAAAAACTGCAAAAGCTGTTGAATTCTGCCAATTCACTTAACCGCCGCACGATCGTACCGCGCGTCGAAGACGCCGGTTGCTTGATGAAACTGTACCCACTCGGCGTACATTACATTCAAGGTTATTATCTGCAAGCGCCGATGGAACAAATGAACTTCGATTTTAATTCAACGGATTTTTAAGAAAACCTGAAGTCAACCACAACACGAAGCTCACAACGTCCACCAGGAACACTCAGAAAAACATAATCTACTTCTAGGATTTTACTTTGTGAGCATCGTGTTCTTGGTGACCTTCGTGTTGTAGTTGACGTTGAATCTACGTTCGTCCGCTATTCAAACAGCGCGTTTAAACCGCGCATATCACTGACATCCAGAGCCAAGTCGGCGGCCATACGCAATTTGGGTTTGGCGCGAAAGGCGACACCAAAACCGCTGGCTTGCAGCATCAACAGATCATTGGCGCCGTCACCAACCGCCATGACCTCCGTGGAGGCGATGGCCAACTGTTGCGCCAATTCGTGCAGTGTGCGTGCTTTGACGTCAGCGTTAACAATTTCGCCGACAACCTGTCCCGTCAACCGATCTGCTGCCACGGCCAATTCGTTGGCGCGCGCAAAATCAAACTGCAATTGCGCTTTGACCCATTGTGCAAACGGAATAAAGCCACCGGACACCAACGCCAAATGACATTGCTGCGTGCGCGCACGTTGTGCAAAGTCAGGCACGCCCGGATTAAATTGCAGGCGATTGCGCACGCGTTCAATAACCGTCAATGGCAGATGTTGCAGCGTCGCGACACGACGTGTTAACGACGCATTAAAATCCAATTCGCCGCGCATCGCCGCTTCGGTGATCGCCGCCACTTGTTCACCGACACCGGCTTCTTTGGCCAGCTCGTCGATCACTTCCATTGTAATTAACGTGGAATCCATATCAAACAGCGCCAGGCGTGGCCAAGTCCACGGCTGGCTATGGTGGCGCACACCAATATCGATCTGCAGTTCGTCACTCCATTGACGCAATAACACCCGCTCTGGCACCGGCTCGGTCGCCAAGATCAATGCCTGATGACCATCGCGCTCGGCGACGCGCACGACGGTTGGCCACAGTGATTGATTGGACAAGCGTTGTTGCAATCCCAATAACGCGCTATCGCGCAGTTGTGGCGCGACCACCATGAGCGCCGAGGGTGCGTTGTGTTGAGCTACAATTGGCCACAGTGTGTCGCGGGGCCGATCTTGTTGTTGTTGTTCTGCTTGTTGTTGATGGGCTTGCAGCAACTGCGCAAAAATTGCGACGCCTGACACGATAAACCTCGCCAGCTAAAAACGGTGGTGGATGTACAACGATGATGATGGCAAACTGCGGTGCAGTTACGGCGCGCGACATTCGGCAGTGCGCGTCGGCGAAGCACATTACTCTAAAAGCCCGCACAAACCTAGCTCGTCTGACCGCGAGCAGAAAAGCGCGGCGCGGATAACAACCTGATTCGCACATTCATGCCCACACCACCACGTTCCTCTCCTCACGACACCCAACTGCGCACACGCCCGGCGCTGCAGTTAGCACACAAATTAGTGTTTGCGATTGCCGCCACGATGATTGGTGTGCTTGGTGTCACCTGGTTTGTGATCAGCAGCAATGTTGAAAACTTGCTGACCGAACATGCCGGCAACTACGGCCGCACGCTGGCCAGTCTGACGGCCAACTCGGCGTCGGAAGCCTTGCTGGCTGACGATCGATTACAAATGTCGCTGCTGGTCAACACGATCACTAAAGATCCCGGCATTCGCGGCGCGGCCATTTATCGGCGCGATGCAACACGCATTGTGCACAGCGGCGAATCACCGATTCAGGCGCAAGCGCAATTGCAAAAACTGGTCGCGCAACAAACCGCCACAAACTCGGCCAATGGCGCCGTGTTGTTCGCGCACGATATTGTGTTTAACGATACACCGGTCGGATTTTTACTGCTGACGCTGGATCGCAGTGCACTCGAAAAGCCCGTGCGTTTATCGGTGCGCAAAATCGGCATCATTACCGTTGTCATGATCTGTTTTGCCGTGCTTGCGGCGTATTGGCTTGGTCGTCGCATTGCCAAACCGATTGACCGCTTGGCGATTGCGACGCGCGCGCTGCGCGAAGGTCGTTACGATTTGCTGATCGATGAACGTCGCGATGACGAGATCGGTGAAATCATTCACGCCTTAAACGATATGGCGCAATCACTGCAACGCAAACTGCACGCCGAAAAAACACTGTCGCGTTTTGTGTCGCCCGCAATTGCACAACAGATCATGAACAGCGATGCGACCATCATGCATGGCCGCAAAGTGCGCGGCACCGTGTTGTTTGTCGACATGGTCGGCTTTACCACGATCAGCGAACGCCTAACACCCGAACGCGTCGCCGCATTATTGAATCGTTATTTCGCCTTACTGAATCGCGCCGTCAAACTTTATAACGGTAATGTCGATAAATACATTGGCGATGGCGCAATGATTGTGTTCGGTGCCACCACGCCCGATGAAGATCACTGTTTTCACGCCCTCGCCTGCGCGCATTTGTTTTTGCAGCTGACGCATGCGGTCAATGCCAAACGCCCGGCATGGCAACCGTCGGTTGAATTTCGGGCCGGCGTGCACACCGGTGAAATGATCGCTGGCAGCATGGGATCCGATGATCGTATGCAATACACCGTGGTCGGCGATTCGGTGAATATGGCGGCACGTTTGTGCGAAACCGCCAATGCCGGTCAAGTATGGTTTTCACAAGAAGTGCTGCACGAACGGGATATCCGCAATCGCATAGAAGCGGTACCGGAAGGAGCGGCAACATTAAAAGGGAAAACACGCGAAACCTTGTGCTATCGTTTGGAGAAATTACAATCCCCATTCGATCAACTGCTGCAACGCCAAATGCAGCATTTGCTGGCACAGTTGGAGGGCAATGCGTGAGACATCTCGGTGTGGTGGGCAGTCTGATGTGCGGTGCGCTGTTGCTGACCGCGTGTGATCCGATGCGGCGTCAAACCGATCTGGAATTGCCACCGCCTAAAACGGTCAGTCAGCTCGCCAGCGAAGGCAAACTCAGTGAGGCGCTGACACTGTTGCAACAGCAGATGCATGACACGCCAAGCGACAGTGCGTTGCAGCAGCAACACAAAACCTTGAGCGCTCAAATCAAAGCATTGGAAACGACCCACATCAGCCGCGCACAACAATTGTGGAGCAAAGATCAGCCGGGCGCCGCCATTGCCGATCTCGATATTGGCCTGCTGTCGTTGCCCGACAGCACCACGTTGCAACGTCGCCGTGCTTATTACCGCGAATTGCTCGATCGTCGCCTGCAAGCGATTCAGGACGAACTCGCGCTCGTGCGCGGCCGTTATGTTGCCGACACCTTGCGCTCACAAAAAAGCATTTATCAATTGTCTCCCAATGACAGCATCGGCGCCGATGCCATCAACACGCTGGACAGCGAACGCGCGGAATTGGGGCAAAAAGCATTGAATATCGGCACGCGCGCTGCCGAGCGCAAACAGTACGGTTATGCGCGCTGGGCACTGAACGTGGCCAGCGACCTTGGCGAAAAAGAAGTGGCCAGCAAACTGCTCGCCGACGTCGTGCAAAAAGAAAAAGCCACCAAAACCAAGAAAGCCGACACACCAACCGCCGAAGAAACCGAACAAGCCGTGCTCGACGCCAAAAAGCAGGAGCTGATCGCACAGTATCAACAGGCCTTTGCCAAACACGATCTGGCCGCGGCGGTGACGGCACTGAGCGAACTGAACCGCTTGTTCCCCGGCGAAGCTCAATGGAGCGAGTGGCAAGCGTCACTGCGCCCAATGCTGAATGAGCGCGTACGTAGCCTCAAAGCCCAAGCCTCACAAAATTATCAGCGCGGCGATGTAGCCGGTGCCCAGCAGCTCTGGCAGCAAGCGGCGGTACTGGCGCCGCAAGACACTGAACTGAAGTCGTTGATCGAACGCGCCCAGCGCGTATTGAACAATCTGAAAGCCATCAACGAAACCGGCAGCAGCAAGGCTCAACCGTAAGTCGCGGCGTCAATCGGTCGTATTTACGCTTACTGCACGCCAAATAACTTCTATCCTTAACGCAGGTTTGTGGACTTAAGGTAATCTGCCGATGAATTGGCCGTTTTTAGCGCGCGTACTGACTGCACTGTTACTGGGAGCCTCGCTGCTGCCCAGCAGTCAGGCCGCCGATTGGGAACGCGTGCAGACCAGCGACAATTTGGTGCTTGGGCTGCAAGGTATCGCCCTCAATCGCACCCTCAACGAAAACTTTTACGTGGCCGCGTTCTATATGACGCGCCCCGATCCCGCCAATCTGTTTGATGCGACGCAGGCACGTCGCCTGCACTTGCGCATTCTTGCCGACCGTATCTATGCCAGCGGCGTCAATCGTCATTTTCGCGATCTGATTTTGATCAACAACCCACGCGATGAACTGACACGTGAATCCGGCACCAT
The DNA here is from genome assembly GCA_041914905.1 of Enterobacterales bacterium. Taxonomy (GTDB): domain Bacteria; phylum Pseudomonadota; class Gammaproteobacteria; order Enterobacterales; family Permianibacteraceae; genus Permianibacter. Next base: position 14,170 of record JAYSCL010000041.1, on the reverse strand, counting down.
TCAGCGCTTTGGCAGCGTATTTAAATTGGGTTTGTTGCACGGCGACGAAGTGATTATTGATTATCGTCCCGGCAAAACCACCGCCGTTAGCGTCAACGCGGTCAAAGTCGCTGATTTTCCGCCACGTTTGTTTGATTTTATTTTGCGGGGGTTAATTGGTGACACGCCACCCGGCCAACAATTTAAAGCACAGCTGATGGGCAGCAACAACACCGATCGCAGCGTGTTGACCGCGCAATTCGACAGCACGCTGATGAACGAAGAGCGCGCCAAAATTTACGCGAGTGTTGAACCAACGCCAGCCGTGCCAGCACAGGTGGCCCCCGCGATCGCCAGCGCCCCCAAACCGGAAGAAAAGCCGGCCGAAAAAGCGGTGGAAAAACCCGCCGATAAACCCAAGGTGGTGGCCACTAAACCGGCCGATAAACCCGCCGACAAGCCGGCAGAAAAGCCCAGCGATAAAGTCGAAGAAAAACCGGCGGCCGCCGTGGCCGAACATACCCCCGCACCGGTTGTCGAAAAACCGGTTGTGGTAGCCAGTAAACCCGTCACGCCCAAAGCACCACCGCCGCCCACCCAGCAGCAAATTGAAAGCTGGTTGGCTGACTATCAAACGATGGTCAGCGCCAAATTTACTGGCGCGGTGAGTTATCCCAAACGCGAAATGAAACGCAAATACGGCATCTCGCAAATGGGACGCGTCAAAGCCGCTGTGGTGTTGCGTTTGTTCCTCGACAAGGGCGGCGATGTCAACGCGGCGTGGCTGCAAAAACGCAGCGGTGAAACGATTATCGATCAGGCGGCGTTAGCCCTGGTTGACACGGTAGCGCCGTTCCCTCCGATGCGCGACGAATTGCCCGACAGTGCGTATGAGTTTTTTGTCGAGCTCAATTACGATCCCGATAACTGAGGTCATGCCATGCGTTTTGGCGACGACGATTGGTTACGTCATCACGCGTGGCAGTTGATCAAACAGTTGCGGGATTATCGCGGCGAAAAATTTCTGTCGGCGCTACCGATTGTGTTGTCGCGTTTATGCGATACGCGTTTTGCGTTTATCAGTGTCGCCGATGTCAATCGCGAACACGCGCAGGCGTTGTTTGTGGCCGATCGTGGCAATCCCTCACAACCGTTTCATTACCAAGTCGCTACCGCGCCTTGCCAGCATGTGTTTCACGGCAAGTCGTTGGCCATTCCCTGTGATCTGTCACAACAGTACGTGGCCGAATTTGGTTTGGACAGTTATGTTGGCGTGCCGCTGCGCGATCGCGCCCAACAAATCATCGGCGTACTCGTTATCGCTGACGATAAAGTATTGGTCGGCGAAGATCGTGCACTGCAATTATTGCTGCAAATGGCCGGTCACTGCAGTGCCGAATTGGAATTGTATTTGCAAAGCCAGCGCCAAATGCGCACGTAATTTTATGTTGGCAAATAGCCCAACGTGTCGGTGACTGCCGCTTTTAGGTCTTCATAATCGGTTTCAGATATCACAAAATGTTCGAGAATCGCGCTGCGCACGCTCGCAAATTCGGCATCGTTGCTTTGTGCGCCCAATCGTTTAAATAACATGGCCCAATGTTCGGCAATTTTGTGCAACGCGATCAGTGATTGAAATTGGCCATCCAGTGTCGTGTCGGCCAGTACTTTGGCCACATGATGATGCAGCTTGATGCCTTCTGCCAAACGCGCCGGCAATTTCCATTGCTGTGCCACGGCAAAGCCGAGATCGGCATGCGATGTTTTCATCAAATACGTTTCAGCCTCGACAATTCCGCGTTGACCAACGGAGTACGCTTTTTTCATGTTGTCGATATAGTTGCCGTCGTTCATCGCAAACAACAGCGCGCCACAATTGCTGAACAACCCCAACGTGTACGCCTCATCGGCCATGTCCAATTTTAATTGCTTGGCAATGGCCGCCGCGATGTTGGCGGTGTCCTGCGCGGTGTCCCAAAAGGGTGTCAAATCGACTTTCGATTTTTGACCAACGGTCGCAGCGCGCAATTGCAAACCGCGCACCAAATTGATCACTGGGTTCATGCCGAGCAACATGACCGCTTGTTTAATCGACGCGACTTCGCGTTTAAGTCCATAGAAGGGCGAGTTAACGGTTTTTAACACCGCAGCCGAAACCCCCGGATCGGACGAGATCAATTTCGCCACCTGATCCAGGTTATCTTGGGAGTTTTGTATGTCCTGCAACAAACGGGGTTGCGGAGGAATGAAGATGCCTTTCAGCACATCGGGCAGGTCGGCGTCGTTGTCCGCCATGGTTATCCTCTTGTCCTGTCCGTTTTGAACGGATGCGAACACTAAGCATAGGCGACAGCGGCCAAATTTTCCTGCTGGCCAGACCGATCCAGATCAATTCAGGGCGGTATCGTCAATCCGTATTTTTCGGCCAGCGCGGCAAACTGCCCCTGCGCACGCAAGCGCTTTGTCGCCGCTTGCAGTTCGGACTCCGTTACCGGGGCCCGCTTGGACAACGCACATTCAAAATCAAATGTCGAGACAAAGGTGGCCGTGGTAAACGGATGCTGCGGGTGCTCATGTACATACCAATCAAACATATAACTATTCAGCACCGCATAGTCAGCAAGACCCGTCATCACTTGTTGAATGGTCAACTCTTCGTATTTGACGTCGATGCGACTGAAGGGGTGATTGGCCATCAACTTTTGCAATTCAGGGTAGTGATAGCCAAGTGTCATGCTGATCTTTTTATTGGCCAAATCCGCCGCCGTGACGGCCAATCCGCGCGCACGTAAGGACACCACGACATCGCCTTGACGCAAGACCGGACCGCTCCAAAACACCTTGGCCGGTTCATCAAACCACTGCGGGCGGTAATTGCAGATCAGATCGATATCATGCTGCTGCAACATCACTTCAACACGTTTGCGCGGCACCATCACAAAGCGCACATCGTGATGCAGTGCCTGCGCCATTAATGCCCCAATTTCGACCAACAAACCACCGTGCGCTTCGTCGTTAACCAAACGTACCCACGGCATTTTGTGCGCATTGGTAATGCCAAAGATCAACTCAGCGGCCGACAACGGTAAACAACATAACCACAGCAACAGCAGGCGCATGACCACTCCTATTTGGATCAGAGTGTAGTGCACGCAAGCCACATAACGACAAAGAGGCAATTGAAAAAACTTTAGGTTGCGTTTTTTTCCACAGGCCATTGCAGACACAGACCATAACCATCGAGGTCAAAAAACGACAGTTGCCGCAGACCGTAATCGCGTATCACAGCAGGGTTTAACATCACACCGGCTTGCTTCAAATGTGCATAAGCCGCATCAAGATCACGACAAGCCAAATACAACGTCGTGTCGGCGTGTGACGGTGCAACCAACACCACTCGCTATGCGATCTCAACCCCCAACACATCACCATAGAACGTCAGTGCGCGTGGCATATCAAACACCTGCAGAAGCGGACACAGACTTTCCAGTTTTGGCATCGTCATGGTCCGCTCCTGATGACATTATTTTTCTTTTCGCTCAACGCCAACATCGTCAACTTTTTGGAAACCACGCGGCAGCTTATTACCGCGACGACCACGCTCACCGGCGTAATGGGCGAGATCAGAAGGCTTCAATGTTAAATTGCGTTTGCCACTGGTGACGACCAACGAATCTTTGACACCGAGCACCGCCACACCGACAACGAACTCCTCGCGTTTTTCAAACGCTTCGCTATCGATGCCGAGCATTTTATTGCCCTTACCTTTGGCCATTTGGGGCAAGTCTTTTAACGGGAACAACAACAAACGACCATCACTCGACACGACGGCAACTTGGGCTTTTTCGGGCTCAACCACGTCGGCCGGTTTTAAGCATTTGGCATTGTCGGGCAGCGTTAACACCGTTTTACCGGCTTTGTTTCGCGACAACATTTCTTCGTATGTGGTCACAAAACCGTAGCCGGCATCGCTCGCCACCAAATACAGATCTTTTTCATCGCCCACAATCACCGACGTAAACGTTGCGCCTGCCGGCGGTGCAAAACGCGCGGTCAACGGTTCGCCCTGACCACGTGCACTCGGTAACTCACGCGCGACACAGGAATACGAACGTCCCGTCGAATCCATAAACACCGCTTGTTGCGAACTCTTGCCGAGCGCCGCCATCAACAAACCATCGCCGGCTTTGTAGGACAATGCGGCGGCGTCCACTTCGTGGCCTTTGGCACAACGCGCCCAACCCATTTGTGACAACACGACAGTAACCGGTTCGGCTGGCGTTAGATCTTCTTCGCTCAGCGCTTTGGCTTCGTCACGCTCCACGATCGGCGAACGACGCTCATCACCAAATTTATGCGAATCGGCGATCAATTCCGAACGCACCAAATTCTTCATGCGCGCTTCACTCGACAAGGTGCGCTGAATCGTCGCTTGCTCTTCCATCAATTCCATTTGCTCGCCGCGAATTTTCATTTCTTCGAGCTTGGCCAAATGGCGTAATTTCAAATCAAGAATGGCTTCAGCTTGTTTGTCACTTAAACCAAAGCGTGCCATCAATTCAGCTTTGGGATCGTCTTCTTCACGAATGATGCGAATGACTTCGTCGATATTCAAAAACGCAATCAACAAGCCGTCCAAAATGTGCAAGCGCGCTTCGACTTTGTCCAAACGCCATTGCAAACGTTTGCGCACCGTTTCAACACGGAAGCTGAGCCATTCGGTCAGCAGTTGCACCAAGCCTTTAACTTGCGGCTTGCCATCCAAGCCAATCACATTGAAGTTACAGCGATAACTTTTTTCGAGATCGGTGGTCGCGAACAAGTGATTCATCACCTCTTCGGCTTCAACTCTATTGCTGCGCGGTACAATGACCAGTCGTGTTGGGTTTTCGTGATCGGATTCGTCACGAATGTCGGCCACCATCGGCAATTTTTTCGCTTGCATCTGCGCCGCAATTTGTTCGACTACTTTGGCGCCGGAGCATTGATACGGCAATGCGGTGATCACAATTTCACCGTCTTCAACCATGTATTTGGCGCGTTGTTTCACCGAACCCTTGCCGGTTTTGTACAGCTCCATGATCTCGGCACGCGGCGTTATGATTTCACCTTCAGTCGGAAAATCCGGCCCCGGCAAACGCAACGTCACTTCATCGAGATCGGCATTCGGATGATCAAGCAAATATGTGCATGCCGCGATCACTTCGCGCAGGTTATGCGGAGGAATATCCGTCGCCATACCGACGGCAATACCGGTGGTGCCATTGCACAATAAGTTCGGCACACGCGACGGCAGGTTGATCGGCTCTTCCATCGTGCCGTCAAAGTTGGGTTGCCATGCAACGGTGCCCTGACCCAATTCGCTTAACAATAATTCAGCGTATTTCGACAACTTGCTTTCGGTGTAACGCATCGCCGCAAATGATTTTGGATCATCGGGCGAACCGAAGTTGCCTTGACCATCAATCAAGGGATAGCGATACGAAAATGGCTGCGCCATCAACACCATCGCTTCGTAACACGCCGAATCGCCGTGTGGATGGTATTTACCGAGCACATCACCGACCGTACGCGCCGATTTTTTGTGCTTGGAGGCGGCATCCAAACCCAGCTCCGACATCGCATACACAATGCGACGCTGCACGGGTTTTAAACCGTCACCAATAAACGGCAACGCGCGATCCATGATCACGTACATCGAATAGTTCAAATACGCCTGCTCGGTAAAATCCGCGAGCGAACGTTTTTCTATATCACCAAATATGGAATCGGTCATTGTGCACTCATTTCTTAATTTGTTTTCTTGAATTTCATACCATCCCTCATCCCTGCCTTCCCCCTTGAAGGGAGAAGGAGTCTTATTTACTCCCTCTCCTCGCGTGCGAGGAGAGGGCCGGGGTGAGGAGAAATCTTTTCTCGATTAAGTTAAAAACCAAACCATCCCTCATCCCAACCTCGCTCCGCGCCCCGGTGACACGCAGAGCGAGTCCCGTTCAAACGGCGGAACAATCAATTTTGATTGTTCCGAAACCCCGTTCTCACCCCATGAAGGGAGAAGGAGTCTTTGTTTACTCCCTCTCCTCGCGTGCGAGGAGAGGGCCGGGGTGAGGAGAAGTCTTTTCAGCGATCTTGGTCATAATCACTACCAAAACCGCCTCGGTTTCACGCATTACCTGTTCATTAGTAAACCGCAAAACAGAAAAACCTTCGCGCAGTAAAAACGTATCACGCACCTTATCTGCACGAATGCCATCGTCATCAAAATGACTATCACCATCCACTTCGATAACTAACTTCGCTTCAGCACAGTAAAAATCGACAATAAAGTCACCAATACTGTGTTGTCGCCGAAATTTTGCAAGCGCGAATTCACGCAACTTGTACCACAATAATTTTTCAGGCTCGGTCATTTCCCGTCGCAAATGACGCCGGCGTTTTAACGCGGTGTTTTTGTCCATTTGCTGTTATTCCTGAAAAAACAAAACCATCCCTCATCCCAACCTTCTCCCTTGAAAGGGAGAAGGAGCCGTTGGTTTGCTCCCACTCCTCGCGTGCGAGGAGAGATCCGGGGTGAGGAGACTTCATTTTCTCGTTAACCGAAAAAAAACCATCCCTCATCCCAACCTTCTCCCTTGAAAGGGAGAAGGAGCCGTTGGTTTGCTCCCACTCCTCGCGTGCGAGGAGAGATCCGGGGTGAGGAGACTTCATTTTCTCGTTAACCGAAAAAAAACCATCCCTCATCCCAGCCTTCTCCCTTGAAAGGGAGAAGGAGCCGTTGGTTTGCTCCCTCTCCTCGCGTGCGAGGAGAGGGCCGGGGTGAGGAGACGTTTAGTCGCGCGCAACCGCTTTAATTTTTTTCACAAAATCCGCAAAACTGTTATCTGCTAAATCACGAAACTCACCCGCATCGTAAAAACGGCCGTAACACACGGGGCAGCTTTCAAACCAGATATGCGGTTGTTTCGGATCGACCATGCGCAACAATTGGCTGTTGGCGCATTTCGGGCAATTGATGCGATCAATTTTGTTGAACGTTGCGCCAACTTGCTCATCACCAATGTCAACTTGCTTCGCATACGGCTTCAGATCATCGTGTTCGAGCATGTCAAACCACAGACCTTTGCAACCGCTGCAACGTTCGACCGCCCCACTTTGAGTCGTTACCGCTTCCATCAAATGAAGGCACTTTGGACATTGAACCATGTTATTCCCCTTGTAAATTAACGTTGCGAACCCGTTTGTGTCGGCGCTTCGCCGCGCTGCATTTTGCGCAGCGATACAATCGCCGCGTCGGTGTAATCTTTTTCGCCGGCGATATCGGGCAAGCGTTGGGTTGGGATCACTTGCTCACGCGGTGTGTCATTGACATGAAATAGTTTTTCGACCGGCAAATTAAACCGAATGCCGCTATTGGGTAATGAAAACGATTCAATCGCGCCCAGCAAATGCGCCATTTCTGTGCCGATCAATGGCGCTTTAATCGTGGCATTTAAACCAATGGCCAAACCTTCGCCCATGCTACCTGTCCAGTGATCGACGAGCACCGCGACCGGTGCGCGATAAACAAAGCTGCCACGCGGCGATGCCAATTCCAACCAGCTGCGTTTGACACCCGTGTTTTTTTCTTCCATCGGCAAGACGTGTTTTTGATACGGCATATCGTGATCGATAAAACGACTTAAAATCGCGCGCGCCACCGTTGTGTTGCCGCCGCTGGGTGTGTTGCGCAAGTCAAGAATCAACCCTTTGGTATCGCGCAGCAGTGCCAGCGTGGAATCAAAATGTGCGATCAGATCGCTGCTGCCTAAACTGTTTTCAATGCGGATATAACCGATGTCGTCAAAGCGCTTGAACGTCAACGCCGTGCGCGGTGTTTCATTGACACTCACCGGCACCGACACCGAGCGCGTGATGCCATTGGCCAAAATAAAAAACTCGCGACCTTTATCGCGTTGACCCGCCACAGCGGCGGTGGCGGCCCAATTCATTGCCGCCGGATCGTCGGCTTTTAAGTGTTGACCCAATCGCGCCTTTACTGCGTCAGCCACATTCACACCGTTCACCGACATGATGCGTTGACCGGCGCGCAAACCGGCTTTGGCGGCGGCACTGTTATGACGCACCTGTGTTAAAAACACGCTGCCGTTATCCCATTGCGCCCACAGATCGGTGCCGCTTGGCAACAACGGGGGGGACATGTCGGTGTTGGTATTTAAATGCATATGCGGATCGTAAAATTCATCAAGCGCTTTTTCGAGCAAGCCAATGAATTCACTTTTTGTGGTGACTTTCGCCGCCGCGTCGCTGTAAAACGTTTTGGCTTTGTCCCAATCGGTTTGCTTGATGTCAAAATAGGCGTAATTCGCCGCGATGGTTTGCCAGAAAAATTCGAAATCTTGTTGATAGATCGACGCCGCCGGTTCGATTACAGGAGCCACCGTTTCGGCTACAGGTGTCACGGCTTCGACAACCGGTGCCGTCGGAGTCTCCGCCGGTGCAGTGGTAGCGTCGGCGGGTGGTGTGGCTTCAGCAGGTGTTGAGCTGGCCGGTTGCTCTACCGGCACTTCGGTGGTCGTCGTCGGCGCCTCTTCAGCGGCCCATACCGGGCTGAGCAACAACATGGCGCTAAGCCAACACACTGTATTTGTTCGCCACATCGGCTTAACTCTCTTGTTCGGAAATGGACGTAAGTATCGTTGAATTTTGCCTAAGCACGACACGATCAAACGCGTTGGTACTAACGGGAAAGTCGGTCAACGAAACGAGGGCGGCTATTTTACGCAGTCATCACCGAATTAACACATAACACATCACGCAAAAAAGCGAGGCTGGCCTCATACACCGCTTCGGCGGCGGGAGAACGCGCCGGCGATGCAATCACATGCGCGGCCTCGGCAAATGCCTGGCGACGACGTTGTGCTGGCGGTGTGCCCAAGGCATCAAACATCGCGAGCATGGCCGCGACCGACGCGGTGGGATCTTGATGGGCTTCATCGGCGTAGTAATACGCCATGTACAACGGCGCGCGAACACGCGCAAACGTTTCCGG
>JAYSCL010000041.1:1308-5042 GCA_041914905.1 Enterobacterales bacterium | reverse complement strand
CGGCGTAGTAATACGCCATGTACAACGGCGCGCGAACACGCGCAAACGTTTCCGGCGTCATCACCTCATCGAGAAACGCCGCCAGTGCGCGATACGCATCACGGTGCACACGCGACGACCAGTAACGCCGCTGATAGTCACTGCGATCCGGTGTTTCCGCGTTGAGCACATCACCAGGTTCACAACACAGACGGAACAACACTTCGTTGGCCGCCCGCACGCCGGGGGACCAGGCCAACACGGCGGCAATGTCCTGCGGCCAATTCGCCGCCAAAAACACCGATAACGAAGCCCCTAAAGAATGACCCAACACAACAACGTTGTCGCCAATCGTTTTGCCGATCGCCAACGCTTCTTCGGCCGATTGCAATAAGGCCGTCAACGTTAAACCGCGCATCGCCTCCGGCTCATCACTGCCATGCGCCGGCAACCGCGCGACAAATAAATTAGCGCCAAAATCCGCCGCCAAACGCCGATGCACCGGTTCACCTTCGCCGGGACTCGCGGTAAAACCGTGCAAATAAACAAAAGCGTATTTCGTGCGAGTGGGATTGTCGGGATTGGCCCAAACCAAGCGTGCGTGGTTATCCGGTTTTAAATCAGTTTGTGATGATTCGCGTTGTTGTAGCCAGATTGCCAATTGCGTTAAATCGGAGGGGACGGGTGGTAGCGTTAATGTGGCTATTAGCATTGTCATCATGTTTCAATGGGGATTGATAATTTTTGAAATTTACTAACTATTGAATATCACAGGTTCTTTTCACCACACACGCAATAAATTGCAGCCATTTATTCACTGCTCTTTTTATATAACTTTCCGGTAATTTCATTTATTTCCTTCAGTACAGACGTCAAGGATTTCAAATTTCGTTTACTCGTACTTTGCTCAACACTGATTGGGACTTCATAAATTCTGGTTACTGATTCGCGGATAAGCGTATCTTTAACTGATTGATCAACGACTAACTTAGCAAACGCATCAACTGTCAACGCAACCGAAGCTTTGAATGCATATTCCTCATGGATATTTCGTTCTTTTCTATACTGAGATAGTGCAAATAAAAGAAAAATCACAACCGGAACAGTTTTGAATGTCACAAAAAATAGTTTCACCGAATCTGAATCTTTTATGTTTTCTGGAGTGAATAAATAATATAAAAGAGCAAACAGTAGTGTAGTTGTGAGCGCCACCATCCATCCCCAAAATCTGTATGGCCCTTTGAGTTCCGTTTTTCTTTCCTTGAATGTTCCGAACAGATGGGCACCAGCTTCTTTTCCTATTAAGGCATTAACAATTTTTTCGCGCTCTTCAAAGAAAGATAAATGGACAGCTATTCGTTCATTAGCTTTTTCGGCAAAGGCAAGGTAGTCGGTCATTGCACTACTTGACGTTTCTACCTTTTTAAAACTCAAAGCGATTTCTTCCAATTTTGCTTTCTGAGATTTCTCTAAGGCCTCCAAACTTTCGCGGAATGCCTCGATTTTTTCCTGATCGGCTCGTAAAGATATGAAAGCTTTTTCGAAATCTAGTAAAGATTGATCCCTTTTCTCTCTTACCGATTCGGCAATCGCATCCATTTTTGAGACAACAACTTCTGATTTATTCAACGAATTTGTTGCAACTTCTATACCGTTGAGCAGTTCCTTTTGAATCCTTTCAGCCTCGCCTCTGATTTCGGAAACACGCTTAAAACCTGATTCGATTTTTGCGGAATTTGTCTCAACTTCTCTAATTTTTTCTTGAATCACCCCTTCAACATCTACATCTCGCCAAATTCCGTTTACCATACAAAAATGTACTAACTTTTTTAGTTCAAGAATCGCCGTTTGCTCATTTCCCGCTCGCAATGCGCCGTTCAGCTCAGACAGGGAACCTTGAACAGTTATACCGCCATATTCTGTCCCGCTCATAGAGGATGGAACAAACACTAACTCTTTTACATTCTCAGAAAATTTGAATACTCTAAAAAGCTTATTGATTGTAAAAACAAAATCACTTGACGCAAATGCTTTTCTTGATGCCAACTTGTTCTTGTTTGCATGTGCTGCGATAAATTTATTTACATAATCCCCTTTTACACATTCATCTATTAAGGACATAACAATCTTCTGCTGATCAATATTCACTACACCCCTCCATATCATTCAAATTGAGTGATTAAACAATGGGGACGAATTTATTTCTAGTCCCGATATTAATTCCGCATAGCAGCCTTCACGGTCTGCATCGCACGTAATTTGAAATACTGCATCTATTCAATAAGCATCCTGCATCCGCAACCAATGCTCAGCGCTACCACCAAAGGCTTTTTCGATACGTAACGCCATTTCTGCACTGATGCACTGACGACCATTAATAATCGCGGACAAGGTTATGCGTGAAACGCCCAGTGCGACTGCTGCTGCGGTAATCGCTAAACCCAATGAAGGAAGGATGTCTTCACCGAGAAGTTCACCAGGATGGGGAGGTTTGTGCGTAGCCGTGATGTCACCTCATTCGGTGATAGTCTTCGCAATCGAAACTATCTGAATCACTGTCGCGAAGTTTTAACATGATGAGTTACTGTTTCGCAACTTTCTGGGCTACATCATTCCGTACAAGTTGGCGCTGGCGCTCTACATTGGTTTTCGATTATTGATTTGTTTTTTGCTCCCTCTCCTCGTTTACGAGGAGAGGGTTGGGGTGAGGAGAAGTCAATTCGATATTGTTTCGAAAAACAAAACCATCCCTCATCCCGGCCTTCCCCCTTGAAGGGGGAAGGAGTTTATTACACCACTTCCGCCAAATTACCCTTATCTTCCAACCACTGCTTCCGATCATTCGCGCGTTTTTTGGCGAGCATCATGTCCATGATCGCAAACATGCCTTCGCTGTCTTCAACCGTTAATTGCACCAAGCGGCGCGTGTTCGGGTCCATTGTGGTTTCGCGCAGTTGCAAAGGATTCATTTCGCCCAAGCCTTTGAAGCGGGTCACTTGCACTTTGCCGCGTTTTTTTTCTGCCGCAATGCGATCCAAAATGCCATCGCGTTCGTGTTCATCAAGCGCGTAATACACGTCCTTGCCGATATCGACGCGGTACAGCGGTGGGCACGCGACAAACACATGACCGGCATCCACTAACGGGCGGAAGTGTTTAACAAACAACGCGCACAATAATGTTGCAATGTGCAAACCATCGGAGTCGGCGTCAGCCAAAATACACACTTTGCCGTAGCGCAGTTGGGTTAAATCGGATGAGCCAGGATCGAGGCCGATTGCAACGGCGATATCGTGCACTTCTTGGCTCGCGAGCACTTCGTCTTTGTCGACTTCCCAGGTGTTTAAGATCTTGCCGCGCAGCGGCATGATGGCTTGAAATTCTTTGTCGCGCGCTTGTTTGGCGCTGCCGCCGGCGGAATCACCTTCGACCAAAAATAATTCGGATTTCATCACATCGCTGCCGGCGCAATCGGCAAGTTTGCCGGGCAATGCAGGGCCTTGTGTGATTTTTTTGCGTTCGATTTTTTTGCCGGCTTTTAAACGTTTGCTGGCATTGCTGATGACAAACTGCGCGAGTTGCTCACCGAGCTGCGCGTGCTGATTCAGCCACAGCGAGAACACATCTTTGACCACACCGCTGACAAATGTCGCGCATTCGCGTGACGCCAAACGTTCTTTGGTTTGGCCGGCGAATTGCGGCTCGCGAATTTTTACCGATAGCACATACGAAATTTTTTCCCAGATGTCTTCGGG
>JAYSCL010000041.1:0-1208 GCA_041914905.1 Enterobacterales bacterium | reverse complement strand
AGCGTGGACAACAAATAGGCGCGCAAACCATCTTCGTAAAACCATTCGTCGCGTTCGTTATCTTTTTCGTTGATGAACGTGATGCGCAAACCCGGTGCGAGCACCGCTTTGGCGCGCAGCAGATGTTTTAATTTGGGCACCGAAAAATTGGCGCTATCGAAATATTTCGGGTTGGGCCAAAAGCGCACGGTGGTGCCGGTTTGGCGTTTGGGCACTTCGCCAACGACTTTCAATTTGCTGGTGACATCGCCATCACCAAAGGTCATTGCATGTTCTTTGCTGTCGCGTTTGACGCGCACTTCGACTTTGCTCGACAGCGCGTTGACCACCGAAATACCGACACCGTGCAAACCACCGGAAAAGTTATAACTCTTGTTGGAGAATTTTCCGCCGGCGTGCAGCTTGGTCATGATCACTTCAACGCCGGAGACTTTTTCTTCCGGGTGAATATCAACCGGCATACCGCGACCGTCGTCTTCGACCGACAGTGAATTGTCGCCATACAAGGTGACAATGATGGTGCGGCAAAAACCGGCCAGCGCTTCGTCGACGGAGTTGTCGATGACTTCTTGGGCCAGGTGATTCGGGCGCGTCGTGTCGGTGTACATACCGGGACGGCGTTTGACGGGATCGAGGCCGGATAAAACCTCGATGGCATCGGCGTTGTACTGCTTTTCGGCCATTGTGCTCTCGCTTGGGCGATCAATTTTTGAGCGGCGGGAATGCCACTTAGGGGAATTGTAGATTGGGCGCTATGGTGCAGACGAGGCCAAGCCTTAGCAAGCGCTTTATTTAACTGGCGTTAACCTCATCAAATTGGCAAGCGGCGTGCCATACTTGCGGGGTGACCCGCTTACCACAAGCCTCTTTGGAATGATCGATTTACTGACACGCAGTGCGCAATGGCCAAAACGGATGACCGGTGTGCGCGGCCAGATCTGGCTGGCGTGTCTGATTTTTGCCGGTTTAACGTTAATCGCCAGCGGCGTCGCGTTGTGGAATTTTGCAACAGCGCGCAACACCGTAAACAGCATTGCCGGTGACAATTTGCCGCAGTTGCAACGCATGGACGCCGTGGTGTTGCATTTCACCAATTTGATTGCGTTGGCGCCCTCGATCAGTGTGACGACGGATCAAAAACAACTCGACGATATTACGCAGCAGCAACAGCTGTGGTCGCGCGAACTCGAAAGCGCACTAAAAACCCT
>JAYSCL010000040.1:27483-38669 GCA_041914905.1 Enterobacterales bacterium | reverse complement strand
ATAATCTCGGTGCGACCACCACAACGACACTAACGATCACGATTACTGGCACTAACGATGCTCCGGTCGCCACCGCTGCGACCGCCGCAGTGGCTGAAGATGCAACCGTCAATGGCACCATTTCAGCCAGTGATATCGATTTGCCTTCAGGCTCGCAATTAACGTTCTCAACGACCAGCACCGCCACCGGTTTAACATTCAACAGCGACGGCACGTGGAGCTTCGACGCAGCAGCGTACGATTATTTAACCGCGGGACAAACCGAGTTAATCAGCATCCCAGTCACCGTGACGGACAATCTCGGTGCATCAACAACGACAACGCTGACGATCACAATCACCGGCACCGATGATGCGCCGGTGGTTGGTGGTGCATTAACGGGAGCGGTAATCGAAGATGCTTCAGTGACAACATCCGGTGCCTTAACGGTTACCGATCCGGATACCAGCGGAATTACGTTTGTTGCACAAACGGTTTCGAACAGTTATGGCACTTTTACGCTGAACAGCAGCGGCGATTGGATCTTTACACTCAACAACAGCAGTCCTTCCGTACAGAATTTGAGTGCCGGTCAATCGGTTGTGGTGAACTTCCCGGTGAGCACATCAAATGGCGGTGTTGCTACGGTCAGCGTAACCATTAATGGCACGAACGACGCACCAACATTGGCCAACTTGTCCACCAATGTCACCTACACCGAAAGCAACAACACGGGAATTGCGCGCACGATTCTCGATTCCAACGTCGTGTTCGCTGATCGTGACTCCAGCAATTTCGCTGGGGGTTCTTTGACCGTCACCGTCAACAATGGTGTGGCAACAGAAGATTTGCTCGGCATTAGCAATCAAGGTACCGGCGTCAATCAAATCAGCGTTTCCGGCAGCAATATTTTGTTTAATTTCGGCGCCGGTCCTGTTGTGATCGGTACGTTTACTGGCGGCAGCAATGGCGCCCCATTTGTCGTCAGCTTCAATGCGAATGCAACAGCAACTTCAGTCGATGCGTTAATTCAACGAATCAATTACGGCAATCAATCACAATTGCCGGACACTACCACTCGCTCGATCACGATCACGGTCGTCGATGGCGATGGCACGGCAAACGGTGGTGGCGATACCGTCAGTCAAACAATTAACGTCGCGATTGTTTCGCGTAATGATGGTCCTTCATTTGCATCGCTCGGTGGCACGGTTCGATTTACCGAAGGTGGCGCGGCCGTTCGACTCGACAGCAATGCAACGTTAAATGATCCCGAATTGGGCACTGGCTTTGTCGGCAGTTTGAACAACTTCGGTGGCGCCGTATTAACCTTGCAGCGCAACGGTGGCGCCAATGCACAAGATCATTTTGGCGCAACCGGTACGCTTCAATTAACGGGTGGCAACGTTATATTAAATGGCGTTGTGGTCGGCACCTACAACACGACAGCGCTCGCTTCTGGCCAGCTGGTGATTACATTTTCCGATGGCACCACGCGCGCGCAAGCGAACAGTGTGTTGCAACAAATTACATACAGCAACAGCAGCGATGCACCACCGGCTTCGGTTGCTATTGCCTATACATTGAGTGACGGCAACACGGGTGCGCAAGGAACAGGTGGCGCTCGTACCGTCGGCGGAACCGTCAATGTCACCATCAACGCAACCAACGATGCACCGATTGCCAATAACGATGTGGCCAGCACCGATGAAGATCAAACGATCACGATCAATGCACTCGCCAACGATACCGATCCGGATGGCAATCCGTTAACCATCACATCCGCTACGGTCGCCCCGGCATTTGGCACAGTCACTATTGTTGGCAATCAATTGGTGTTTGTCCCCGCTGCCAATTTCAATGGCGTTGCCACGATAACGTACACGATTAGCGACGGTGCTGGCGGCACCTCAACCGCCGTTGTCAACATCACCGTTAATCCGGTTGCAGACAGCGCGGTTTTCTCAGGTACAACAAGCGGAACGGTGACAGAAGAAACAGCGAACGCCAGCGATCAATTGGTCGCCACTGGCACCGTCAATGTCACGGATCCTGATGCAGGTGAAGCCACCGTACAAGCACAAGCAAATGTGTTGGGCACTTACGGCATATTCAGTATTGATGCCAACGGTGAATGGACGTATATCGCCGACAATTCACAGTCGGCTATTCAATCATTAGCCGAAGGTCAAACCGTCACCGATACATTCACGATTTATTCGGCTGATGGCAGCAGCACAACCATTGTGATCACGATTGTTGGAACCAATGATGCGCCAGTAGCAACTGCGGCGATCGCAAGCGTCAATCAAGATGCCGTGATCAGTGGGAACATCGTAGCAAGTGATGCCGACGCAGGTGCCATATTAACGTTTAGCACCGCTAGCACAGCCGCCGGTTTGACATTCAACAGTGATGGCTCATGGACCTTTGATGCTTCCAGTTATTCATCACTGGCCAATGGCGAATCACAACAAATTGTTGTTCCGGTTACCATCACCGACGAACACGGTGCAATCACGACGACGACATTAACGATCACCGTTACCGGTACAAACGATGCACCGGTTGCGACAGCCGCCACTGCCGCCGTCAATGAAGATGCCACTGTCAGCGGACAATTAACCGCGTCGGATGTCGACCAACCTATTGGAACACCGTTGACGTTCAGCACCACCAGCACGGCGGCCGGTTTAACGTTTAACAGCGACGGTACATGGTCATTCGATGCATCGAGTTACGACTCGTTGCAAGACGGTGAAGTACTGCAAATCATCGTACCGGTCACCGTGACTGATGCCTTGGGTGCAATAACAACAACGACATTGACGATCACAGTTACAGGCAGCAATGACGTGCCGCAAGCAACGGCTATTGCGGCACAAACAGCCGATGAAGACAGCGCGTTCAACTTTACGGTACCAGCAGGAACCTTTAGCGATGCAGACAATGGCGATACATTGATCTACACCGCCACTTTGAGTGATGGTTCTGCGCTGCCGTCTTGGTTGTCATTCGATCCCTTGACACAAACGTTTAGCGGAACACCGGGCAATGGTGACATCGGCAATTTATCAATTCGCATCACCGCCACGGACAGTCATGGCAGTGCCGTTAACGCGGATTTCACACTGACCGTCAACAACACAAATGACACCCCCACCGCGAACGATTTCACTGTCAACGTCACTGAAGATGTCAGCGTTACGTTTACTGTCGCACAATTTGGATTTAGCGATATTGATGTCGGTGATAGCTTCGCGGGTGTTCGCATCGATACGATTCCAACCAATGGTACGTTGTTCCTGAATGGTGTGGCGATTACCGCTGGCACATTCGTCAGTGCCGCGCAAATTGCGGCAGGACAATTAACGTTTACACCAAGCAGCAACAGCGACGACGATTCGTCATTTACCTTTAGTGTGCGCGATAACAACGGTGCTTACGATACCACACCGAATACAGCAACCCTGATGGTCGCCGCGGTAGCCGATGCACCAACGCTAACATTGGTTGGCAACACAATTGCCGCCGCAACCAACTTTGAATCTGTCAATTTGGGTGCGACATCTTATTCAACCGGTATTTTGGCCAGCAGCATTAACAACGGCATTGGTGGTGTATGGCAAACCGGCAATCCCAGTGGTCAAATTGAAGTCGGTCGCCAAAGTGTTTACATGGGCGGCAGCAGCACCAATCTTGTGATCGAATTAGAACGCGGAAACGGTGACGCTTCCAATTTGTACACCGACGTAACAGCGCGCGCCGGTTCCACATACTCGTTCGACTTCGATTATTCACCGCGTAGTGGACAAACAAGCAACTCCACCATTTATGTGTACTGGGGTGGTCAATTAATCGCAACACTCAGTGCATCGAGTGTCGGCTTTACGCATTACCATTTTGATCTGCCCGTGAATGCCGATGGCACCTATCGATTGGAGTTTCGCGCCGCCGACAGCAACAGCATGGGGGGATTGCTCGACAATATCGCATTAACCGAAGTGCGTGACAGCGGCAACGAAGACACGTGGATTCGCCTGTCAACAATCAACGCCAGCTTGAATGACAACGACGGATCAGAATCGTTGGCGGTGACGATCAGCGCGATTCCGGTCGGCGCAACATTGCGAGACAATAACGGTCATGTATTTGTGGCTACCGCAGGCAATACCAGTGTCGATGTCAGCGGTTGGGATTTATCAACGTTGTCGATATTGCCGCCGAACAATTTCAACGGCACCATTCCATTGACGATCACGGCAACGTCGACCGAACTATCCAACGGTTCAACATCGTCGACATCGCAAACGTTGAATATTGTTGTCACGGCAGTGAATGACAATCCTGTTGCAAGCAGCGACACGCTGGTCACCAACGAAGACAATGCGCTGATCATCAGCGCCGCTACGCTGCTCGCCAATGACAGTGATATTGACCTTGATACACTGACGATTATTGGCGTCCACGGCGCTACCAATGGCACCATTTCAATGGCGGCCGATGGCACGATTACGTTTGTGCCATTTGCCAACTTTAATGGCACCGCGTCGTTCCAATACACGGTTTCTGATGGCCATGGTGGCACATCGACGGCAACGGCAACCATTACCGTTAATGCTGTTGATGATGGCACACCCAATGCGCGCGACGACAACTTCCTGACACAACTCGGCAATCCCATTATCATCACCACAGCCGATTTATTGGGTAACGATTTTCTGCCCGACAACGCGCAGATTACCAACGTGCGCAGCACCAGTGGTGGCACGGTGATTTACAACGGCAATGGCACGTGGACATTTACACCATCAACGTTAGGCGCCAACAGTTTCGAATACACGATCACGGATTCCGATGGTCAAAGCGATACGGCCAACATCAATATTGTTGCCGTAAACGGTTTCGATGATTTGGCATCCGTTTATGAAAACGCCCTGTCCGATGGCGGTGCCAACAGTGTTGCCAGTGGCAATCTGTTGAGCAACGACGGTGGTGCCGGATCGATCTCGTCGATCACTTACAACGGCGTCACTTACACACCCAGTGGCGGTGTGATTACGATCAATACGTCTTACGGCGTATTGCAAGTCAGCACGGCAACTGGAGCTTACACTTACACATTGCAAAATGCTGTCGACAATGACAGCGCCAGTGGCGCAACGGACACCAGCTTCTCCGAGAACTTTACTTACACCACCAACACAGGCACATCGGCCACGTTGCACGTTGACATTCATGATGATGCACCGACTGCCACGAGCCACGCCGTTAATATCGGCGAAAATACGTTGCCACGATTCAACGTGACCTTGGTGCTCGATATTTCAGGCAGTATGGCTGATTTGGTGAAGTGGGTAGACAGTGATGGCGTTGTGCATGAGCAGTCGCGTCTCGACATGGCAAAAGAAGCACTGCTGCAATTGATTCGAGAATATTTCAGTCAAACCAATAATGTGTCGATCAATTTGGTCAGCTTCCATTCGACGGCGTCGAGTGAAACGACTTACACGTCTTTAGCTGCGGTGACGGCTGCCATCAACGCATTAACGGCTGGCGGTGGCACCGATTACGCTGATGCATTGGATCGCGTGCGAACTTCTGCCGCGACCGTTGTAAACGGTGCTCAGAATATTGTTTATTTCCTTTCCGACGGTGCACCAACCGAAGGACAAACCGCAACCGCAACAAGCAACTTCAATGCATTTGCTTCAGCAAACGGCATTCAAACCTACGCGATTGCGATGGGAAGCGGCATCTCCAATATCACTTACCTCGACAACATTCACAATGTTGACGGTGATTTAAGCGGCACACGCGATGCGGCCATTATTGTTCCTGATTTGTCAGATTTGTCGTCACAATTATTGGCAACGGTGCCGAGCAATACGGGCGGCACCGTGCTGTCAACGGGCGGCGTCAATTATGTTGATATGGGGGCAGACGGTGGTTACATACGCCAATTGACGATCATGCTCGATCGAGACGGTGATGGTGTTCCAGAATCGGATATCACGTTTACGTTCAATGGCAGTCAGATCACCAACAATGGCGGCTTGCCAACGATTACCGGCACAACGTTGACGTTGGGTGCCTCACAAGGCTTTACTCACGGTTCATTGACGTTCAACTTTGGCACTGGACAATACACGTACTACACCGCAGGTATTGCGCATGAAGGCGATCAATTTGATTTCCGTTTCATCGCGGTTGACAACGATGGTGATGTGTCCAATAGCGCCACATTGACAATCAATATCGTCGACAGCACACCAATTGCGCGTGCCGATACCGACACATTGTTTGCGCGCAACTCATTCCTCGAAGGCAATGTCATTTTGGGCATGGGTACAGACGGTGGCGTTGCTCTCGGCGAGCAATTCACCGGCTTCTCGTCGCAAGGCAGTGGTGTCGATCACATTGTTGATGGCGCGCGCATTTCGTCGATTCATTTCCACGGCGAATCGATCAATTTGCTTGCCGCGGGTAGCGGCGCCGGCAGCGGTTACACGTGGTCTGTCAACGCCTCTGGTGTGTTGACAATTGTGGGTAATGGCACGATGGCCGGCATGACGTTAACGATGAATCGTGATGGCTATTATCGTTACACGCCATCAACCGCGGATATGCCCAATCCGGCAAGCGGAACAGCAACAACGGTTGCTTTAACCAGCGCACCAGGGGCATCAACGGGAATCGTCATCAGCGGCATTTCACGCAGTGGCAGCACCGCTAGCACGGGCAATGTCAGTTACAGCGGCACAAATGGTGTCGGTGTGCGCGGCGGCACTTCAGATTCGAACATTGATCGTCTCGAAACGATCGTGATCGATTTCAATCGTGCGCAACATCCAAATGGCGTTCAAAATGTGTCGATTGTTGCGCGTGGCTTCGCAACGTCTGAACGCTTGATCGTCACGGTTTATCACATTGATGGTCATGTACTGGGTCAATTTGTTGTGTCGGGAACCGGTGCATCAAACACAACGATCACCTTGCCGTCGATTTACAGCAATGTCGGTCGCATTGATGTGCAAGCACCGGATCACACCGGCTCCAGCAGTGCCACACAAGTCACACTGAGCAGTATCACTTACAGCGATGTGGTGTTGAACACCACAAACACGGGCATCACACCTGAAGTCATCGGCTATACGTTAACTGACAGCGATGGCGACACTTCGTCATCCACGCTGACACTGAACGTCATCACCAATAATATCGCCGGCACCAATGCCGATGACACAACGCTGACAACCGGTACGCAAGCCAATGATTACATTGCTGGATTAGGTGGCAACGATACGATCAACGCCGGTGCCGGTCATGACATCGTCGAAGGTGGTGATGGCAACGATATGATTAACGCAGGCGCCGGAAATGATCGGGTTGACGGTGGCGCTGGCAATGACGTGATCGTGGGCGATGAAGGCGATGACACCATTCGTGGTGAAGCCGGCAACGATCAACTAACGGGCGGTGCCGGAAACGACACGATATTGGGCGGCGTTGGCAACGACATTGTGTTGGGTGGCGATGGCAACGACATATTGAGCGGCGGTGGCGGCAATGATCTGCTTACAGGCGGTGCAGGCTCAGATGTTTTTGCCTGGTCACTCGAGGATGCAGGTTCACCACTGACACCTGCGACCGATATTGTGTCGGATTTCCAAGTGGGATCTGGCGGCGATGTGTTGGATCTGCGCGATTTGTTAAGCGGTGAAGAAAGCGGACAAATCGAAGCGTTCTTGCACTTTAGTTCGGATGGCGCCGGCGGCACACGAATCGAGATCTGGAGCGATGGCGATCACAGCCATGCAGCCGATCAAGTAATCGTGCTGCAAAACGTCGATCTGTTGTCGCTCTATGGTAGCAATGACAGCTCCATCATCCAGCAATTGCTGAACAATGGCCAATTGCGCGTGGATGACAATCCGTAAAAACAAAACGGTAAACGTCGATCGGCGTTTGCCGTTTCACCTGAATTATTTTTAAGATGGCATCTAGACATTCAGGGCGACGCACTCCGTCGCTCTTTTTAATTGCGCACGGCTGGCCCGGTCACACCATCCACACCAACAGACACGAGAGCTTTCCACTCTTCTGTAGTGTTCACACCCACCGCGATGACACTCATATCCAAGCCATGCGCAATCGCGGCAATTGATTTAATCAGCGCTTGATTGGAACCGTGAGCATCAATGCCATGCACAAAGCTTGCGTCAATTTTTAAATAATCCAAACTAGTTTCATGCAGGCGCGGCAAATGTTCAAAGCGGCGGCCGAAATGTTCGAGTCCGACTTTTACGTGCAACGCACGCACGCTGCTTGCAAAGCTCGCCAGGCGTTGCACCAGTTCGCTACTCCAACCGGTCATTGCCGCTTCAGAGATCTCTAACCACAATTTTTCGGCCAATGAAGGGCGCGCAAATAACTGGGCCCGCACCTTTTCGCGAAGCTCGGCATCGTGCAACAACATTGGCGACAAATTTAATGCAATTTGACCACCCTGCTGCTGTAACCATTCCAGTCCAAGGCGCAGCACTTCGAGATCCAACTGCGGTAACAAATGCAAGCGTTGTGCATGCGGCAAAAAGCTCATCGCCGACAAGGGCTCGGCACGATTGGGTAAATGCAAACGCAACACCAGCTCTTGATGCAGTACATTGTTTTTACTGTCCAGCACCGGAAATGGAATCAAGCGGAATTGTTTCTCGGCCAACGCTTCCGTCAGCACGCTTTGCCAATCGACGCCCGCACGCTCATCACCTTCATGTAAGGCAAATTGCGCAATCGGCAAATAATATTTGTCGATAAGCGCCAGTAAATGACTCGATTCTTGTCCACGTTGAAACTGCACGCCGGACGCCAACATATTTGCGGCATTAACTTGCGATTGTTGTGCCAGCTGTTGCCATTGCAACTGAACGGCGCGCACCAACTGATTGGCGGCGGTGGCGTCGCACGACGGCAGTAACAATGCCATTTCGGTGCCACTCAAACGACCAGCTATCGCATCGTCAAATGCGCCGACCTGCTGATGAATGACATGCGCAAGCGCTACCACCAATTGATCGGTTTTTTCACGGCCAAGCTGCTGATTCCATAGCGCAAGATCGGCAATTTTCAAACTAAGTAACATACCGTGTGCTGGCGCATCTTCTTCACGCAGACTGGTGTGTAGGCGGGCCAAAAAAAACGGACGATTAGCCAATTGCGTTAAGGGGTCGCTGTTGGCTTCCTGACGCAAACGCGCCAAGCGAGCGCTCTCTTCATCAAACATCGCTTTGACACGCGTCACCATCGTGTTCATCGCGTGGGCAACATGTGCCAATTCGGGAATACGCGGCTCGGTCACCGTGATGAACTGACGGGCACTGACCGCATTGGCCTGTTCCACCACCTGTTGCAGCGGCTTGCGCACGCTGCGAATAAGCAGGCTGGCAAACCACCCCCCCAACAACGAAACCCCCGCCATCAACACCAGCAACATGCCGGCGCCGCGCCACAACGACTCGTACGCGTAACGGTTATGGGCAACGACGGTGACGTTGCCATATTGCTGCCAGCCATCGCTGACCTCGGCTACCGAAGGCGAATCGTACAATGGCAGCAGATCCTTGAACCATTGCGGCACGTTGGCAGCACTTTCGGAAGAGTGACGGTCCACAACGACATCGCCGGTCACCGATTCAAACGTCACGCGCTGGTAATGTCCGTGGTCGAACAACGCGTTAATCAGCGTTTCGACGGTCGCACGATCCTTGTTCTGTTGTGTCATGGACAGCGCCAACGAATTGGCGCTGTCGTTGCTTTGCACTTCAAGTTGTTGCTGCAAATAGGAGCGCGCCGTCAGCAAAGTGACGGCCAGACTGCCTAAAAAACTGACTAACGCGGTCAACAACAGCGCCAGCCACAAGCGTTGCATCAAGCTCATGGGAAATAGTGATGACGGAAACCGTTGTAAGCATACACAGTAACAACGACAACGCTATACTTGAGACCGGTCTTTTCATAAAAACACGAGTTGCACACGTGGATATCAAGCTCTTACTGCGCCTGATGGCGGAAAAGTCAGCGTCGGATTTGTTTTTCAGCACTGGCGCGCCGCCACACATGAAAATTGAAGGTGTGTCGACACCAATGGGCTCCGGCGCGCTGCCACCTGGCGCCATCAAGGAAATCGCCTACGGCCTGATGGACGCCAATCAAATCAAAGAATTTGAAGAAACCTGGGAAATGAATTTCGCCGTCGCGTTTGAGGGCATTGGACGCTTCCGCGTTAACGTTTTTCGACAACGTGGTGAAGTCGGCATCGTCATGCGTCACATCAAGTCGAATATCCCGAATATTGATAGCTTGCGCTTGCCGCAAATCGTAAAAAATTTGGTCATGGAACGTGTTGGACTGGTGCTGGTGTGTGGACCAACCGGCTCCGGTAAATCCACTTCTCTGGCCGCGATGATCGATTACCGCAATCGCCGTGAAACCGGCCATATTCTGACCATTGAAGATCCGATTGAGTTTTTGCACGATCACAAAATGTCGATTGTTGATCAACGCGAAATCGGCGTTGACACCAAGAATTATCACAATGCATTAAAAAATGCGATGCGCGAAGCGCCGGATGTGATTCTGATCGGCGAGATCCGCGATTCTGAAGCAATGGAATACGCGCTGTCGTATGCGCAAACCGGTCACTTAGTACTGGCTACGATTCACGGTAACAATTGCAAGCAGGTGCTCGATCGTATTCGCAATTTGTTTCCACAAGAAATGCGCAATCACGTGATGAAAGAACTATCAAGCGTTCTGAAAGGTATCGTGTCACAACGCCTCGTCAAAGGCAGCAATGCTCAGCGCGTGCCGGCGATTGAAGTCATGCTGATGTCACCCGATATTGGTGAAATCATTCAGCGTGGCTATCTCGAAGACATTCCGAAAGCCATCGAGAAAAATGCGCTGGACGGTCAAATGACCTTCGATATGTGTTTGTTCAATTTGTACAAGCAGGGTTTAATCACTCGCGAAGACGCGTTGCACTACGCTGAATCACGCACTGACTTGAATTTGAAAATGCGCCTCGGCGAAGCCGGCGGCCGCGGCGACAGCAGCGGTTTCAGTGAACCACCGGCGGAAAATCGCAATCCGTTCAAAACCCAGTTGTAGAAATCAGTTGTCAGTTGTCAGTTGTCAGTTGTCAGTTG
>JAYSCL010000040.1:0-27383 GCA_041914905.1 Enterobacterales bacterium | reverse complement strand
TCAGTTGTCAGTTGTCAGTTGTCAGTTGTCAGTTGGGAAATTCGCCCACTTGCAACTGACAACCAACAACTGGCAACCAGAAATTACGGCTTCGAATACGTCAACGTGTAAGCGCCCGTTCCGCTGTAATTGATGACACGATAGCGATAGTAGCCTGCGGTGCCGGTGTAATTGATGTTTTCGACCGACGTTTCACCTTCGCTCTTCGCAACATTGGACCAACCTGAACCATTCCATTTGTCGAGGTACAGATCAAAATCGGTTCCGGCGGGGCCGCTCAAACACGCTTTGTGTGAACCCGACACCGTGCTCTGATACCACGAACCATTCGGGTGAATTTGTGTTTGGCCGCTGGCACCGCTAAACGATCCGTTGACTGATGTACCGGTGCAACCACTGCTGACTACCGTAACCGATTTATTGCTTGTCGCGGTGGCGCCAGCATTGTCAGTCACTTGCAACGTTACGTTGTACGTTCCGGCAGCGGCATAGGTGCGCGATGGGTTCGTTTCGGTTGATGTACCACCGTCACCAAAATTCCACGCACGAGCGCTAATGCTGCCATCCGAATCGGTCGACGTATCGGTAAACGTTGCGGTCAAACCCGATACCGCAAAAT
Source organism: Enterobacterales bacterium (assembly GCA_041914905.1). Taxonomy (GTDB): domain Bacteria; phylum Pseudomonadota; class Gammaproteobacteria; order Enterobacterales; family Permianibacteraceae; genus Permianibacter. The sequence continues at coordinate 26,764 of JAYSCL010000040.1, read as the reverse complement.
TAAAGTTGGCGGTCGGTGGCACATTGCTGCCGACTGACACCGATTTGGTGATTACTGAACTGGCATTAGCATTGTCGGTGACGGTTAACGTGACATTGTACGTACCAGCCGCCGTGTAGGTGCGTGACGGATTCGTCGCAGTGGAGGTCGTGCCATCACCAAAATTCCAATTGCGCGCCGTGATGGTGCCATCGGCATCCGTTGAAATATCACTAAAGTTAACCGTCAAACCAGCCACTGAAAAATTGAAATTCGCGGTAGGCGGTACATTACCACCACCGGACAGATCCATTTTCCATGCGCCACGACCATAGGTGCCGGCAACAAGCGTGTACGGACTAGCCAACACTTCCAGATCGGTAATGACATTGCCAAGTGGCATGCCATTATTAAACGGAACAAAATTGTCACCACCATCTTCACTGACATACATACCGATATCAGTCCCCACAAACACACGATTCACATTCGCGGGATCCAAGGCAACGGCATTAGCTGGCACACTTGGCAATCCAGCACCAACACCGGTCCATGACGAACCACCATTGCTGCTGCGATACAAACGGCTGCCACCAAAATTACCACGCGTCACAAACACGCGTTGTGTATTACTTTTGTCAAACGCGATATCGGAAACACGACCACCCGGATAATTGCCAGTGACATCCGTTAATGTAGCGCCGCTGATCGCCCCATTGCTGCTGAAATAGATACGACCACCCGAGGTACCAACGTAAATCGGATAGCTGCTGCCATTTTGTACCGGTGTAATCACCGACACTGCGCTACCGAGTGTTGAACCAATCGCTGTCCACGAAAAGCTGCTGGCTGACGTTGTGCCAAAATAAACGCGATCCGAGGCCACCCAAACTTTACTGCCCGCCGCCGCCAACGGCGTTACCCACGGAAAATTGCTCGACGATTGCAAACCGGAATTTGACAATTGCGAAAAGGTATCCGGCGCACCGCCTTGCATTGAACGCACAATATACGGCAGAGAGCCATTCGGATAACTGGTTTGCAATACCGTTGCATTGTTGCTCGGATCAACGACATTCATAAATCCGTCACCACTGGCGAACGTCAGATTCCACACCTTGCTACTGGTGCGACCGGAAGAAGAGTTGTCTTGTGCGCCACCGAAAATCTTGGTCGGATCGTTAACATCAATGGCGACATCGTAAAACTGCGTGATGTTCAAATTGGCATTCATGTTGACGTAATTGGTGCCACCATCATCGCTGCGCCAAATGCCGCCATCACTGCCCACCCAGAAACGATTGCCGTTCGATTTGGAATACATCAGCACATGGGTATCTTGATGCACTTTTTGCCCACTGCCCCACTGCCCCGTCAAATACGTTAACGATGTGCCGCCGTTGGTAGAACGTGCGTAACGAATGCTGCCCACCAAAATGGTGTCGCTGTTGGTGGGATGAACAGAAATCGCTTGGTTATAAGTGCATTGACCTTCGCACGCTGAACTGTTGCGCAAACTCCAGGTAGCTCCCGCATCCGTTGTGCGATACAAACTGCTGCCCATCAATACGTACAGGATATTGCTGTTGCTTGGGGCCATCGCAATGCGCATACGACCAGTGCCGACTGTCATGCCATTGCTGATCTTGGTCCACGTGGCGCCACCGTCCGTTGATTTGTGCACGCCCACCGTTTCGACGGTGGCGTACACCGTCGAAGAATTTGGCACAAACACCATATCTTCAACGCGGCCCGTTAAAACTTTTGTCCACGATGTTCCGGCATCCGTCGAACGAAAAATGCCGGCATTGCTCAATGTGCCGTTGCTGTCGCAGTTACCGTAGCCACCCGCCAAAACAACATTGCCGTTTGTGGGTTGCGTGACAACACTGTTCACAATCGACAATGGCATGGTTTGGCTGCCGCTGCCATTACGCGCCGACCAATTGGCACCGCCATCTGCGCTGTAAAAAACACCTTGACCAAAATAGCCCGCGCAGCCACCACCATTTTTGTCGCCGGTGCCAACCCACACTTTGTTCGGATCATCACTTTGCAAATGTACCGCACCGCTGGGCAATGAACCGACTTGATCCATCAAAGGAGTCCACGAACCACCGCCATCAGTGGTTTTCCAGACACCACCCGCCGCGCTCGCGACATACACAATATTTTCGTTGCTCGGATGCGGTGTAATCGCATTCAAACGCCCCGATACACGCCCCATTGACCACGATCCCATTTGCATCGCCGATGGGCCCATTTCGGACCAAGTTTCGCCAGCCATTGCAAATTTGTTTTGCACGCGTTTGTTTTCTTCGCGCATTTTTCTGACGCTTTCGCGACGTAGTTCACTGGCATTTTTTTGCTGACGCAAGCCACGGCTTTCTTCAAACCATTTTTGCCGTTGCTCGATTTGCCAGCTTTCCTCACGACCAGGCTTACCGCCGCGCTTTTCTTGTTCATCACGATCATTTTCGATAGAAAACGCAGCGACGCTGGTGAACAGAAGTGCGACGATTGACGTCGTCGCGCGATTAGAGAAGTTTAAAAAAGACATTGCAGTGTCTCCTTATTTGACAAGGTTTGCACTGCGCGCGTCATCACTGTTTCGGTAAACCCCGGGCAAAGCACAGCCCGTACCGAATTCGATACAACAGTAAATTCAATTACAACTCTAACAGGAAAACGAGCGCCTAATTTTTGCTGTCATGGCCCTCCGCCATATTGTGTGCGGCCCCGTTGTTCACCTTTTTGAAATGACGATTCGGTGAATCTTGTATGAAACATACTGCGCGCAATTTTTATGCTTGCATTGGCGAAAGCCATCCGCTTCGGTGTAAAAACTGTACAAGGGACTTGATATTCATCAAAGATTTTTTTCGCATGACGTGGCGCACCTAAGAAGTCCGCACAGGCGTGTATCAATTTGTACTTAGTCGGACAATCAATACGATTGAATAGAAATTTTTACTCAACTAAAACGTGGCCTTTGACTCATCAAATGTGAGTGTGAGCCAACAAACGGAAAATTTTTGTTATAAAAAAACGCCTCAACAGAGTGAGGCGTTTTGTGATTTGTAAAATCTGGCGGGATAAAACGATTTATTTGACAAACTTCAATGTCATCCGATCACTTTCACCAATTGCGAGGTATTTTTCGCGATCTTTGTCTTTTAATGCTAGTGTCGGTGGCAATGTCCAAACTCCTTCAGGGTGATCGGCGGTGTCTTTCGGATTGGCATTGATTTCCGATTTGGCCGCCAGCTTGAAACCCACACTTTGCGCCACTTTAATGACAAAGGCTTCGTGTGTGTAACCAGATTTTTCGGTGTCGCTTTGCGGACGATTGGCCGGCAAACGATGTTCAACAACCCCCAGCACGCCGCCAGGTTTTAGCGCATCGTAAAACGCTTTGAATGCGGCTTTGACATTCGCTTCTTCACCACCGTTCATATACCAGTTATGCACATTGCGAAACGTCAGCACCATGTCGGCCGAGTTGCGTGGAGCAATATCAACGGCTTTGGGTGGCATAAACGCCGTTTGAATTGCTTTGCCGTAAATGTCCTGACGCGCTGCCACCTTTTGCGTCCATGCCGCGTAATTACGGCCGAAATAACCGGTGGAATCGGCCGGAAAATGCGCCGCGTAATATTTGCCTTTATCACGTAAATACGGCGCCAAAATTTCGGCATACCAACCACCACCTGGCCACACCTCGACCACGGTCATGTCTGGGCGAACGCCAAAAAACGTCAGTGTTTCATAGGGATGGCGATAAACATCGCGAGGTGTGTTGGCCGGATCACGTAGCGGGCTGGCAATGGCCGCTTTTAGTGCCGCATCATCGGCTGCAAACGCTGTTGTTGTCAGCAACACCAAACCACCCATCAATTGCTTTAACTGCATGCTTCCACTCCGCTGGTTGAATAACGAGACGAACTGCATTTCATTTTTTTTGATCAAGTACTGAATGGATAAGCGCCTGATCAGGTTCTGCCGGTTGCTTTGACGCCACGCGTGGCAGCAAATTCAATCATACGGTTCAACGAACGCACTGCCAACGGTATTAGTGCCGGCTCCACTTCAATATCGTGACCGCTTTCATCAAAAACGGCAGCCAGATTATCGAGCGCGTTCATGCGCATCCACGGACAATGCGCGCAGGAACGGCAACTGCCCGAGGTACCGGCCGTTGGCGCGATGATCAGTTCTTTGTCCGGCACCGCTTGCTGCATTTTGTAAAAAATGCCGCCGTCGGTCGCGACGATCAATTGTTTATGCGGCAACGATTTGGCAGCGGCAATCAACTGCGAGGTTGAACCTACTGCGTCAGCCAACTCGATCACATTGCGTGGTGATTCGGGGTGTACAAGGATCGCCGCATCGGGAAACATCGCCTTTGATTGTCGCAAAGCGTTGGCTTTGAATTCATCGTGTACAACGCAGGTGCCATTCCATAACAGCATATCGGCGCCGGTTTTTTGTTGAATATAGCGACCCAGATTAACATCGGGCGCCCAGATCATTTTTTCGCCGCGTTCTTGCAAATGCTCAACAATATCGACGGCAATACTTGACGTTACCACCCAATCCGCGCGCGCTTTAACGGCGGCGGATGTATTCGCATACACCACGACCGTGCGATCCGGATGCGCGTCACAAAACTGTGCAAAGCTGTCGGCTGGACAGCCAAGATCCAAGGAGCATTCGGCCTTCAACGTTGGCATCAGAATACGTTTTTCAGGATTCAAAATCTTCGCGGTTTCGCCCATAAAACGAACACCTGCAACGACAACAGTAGACGCGGCATGACGACTGCCAAAACGCGCCATTTCAAGCGAGTCGGACACGCAGCCGCCGGTTTCCTCGGCGAGCTGTTGAATATCAGGATCGGTGTAATAGTGTGCAACCAACACAGCATTGTGCGCGCGCAATTGCATTTTGATGCGTTCGCGCAGTGCTTCGCGCTCGGCACGGGTAAATTCTTTTGGTGGCAATGTAGAGGGAACAGAAAGCGCAATGGCTTCAGGAACAGCGGACATCTGCAAACCCAAGTAATAACGGTGGCGGGATTATACGCGACTGCCCAACCCGCCACGCGCCTCAATTGGCGCCGATGACGTCGTGCGCTTCAATGCCGTGCAGACCTGAAACCGGTTCGAATTCAACGTCTTGGCCGTCATACAGGGTTACATGATCGCGCAAAAACGCACTGACCACATAGGCATCGCCTCGATTGTCGGGGCGGCAAATAAAGCCACAGCCGGTTTCATCGTTAAACCATTTGACGATTCCGCGTTCGCGCGCTGGCATTTAAATACCCCTAATATTTTCGTTCTTATTATGTCGCACCGAGGTGACAGCTCCATTTCAAACGAGTTGCAGCGACTCGTCAATCGCCAGCACCGCAGCTCAAACCACTTCGAATGGTTGATGCAAATCAACAAAACAACCTAGTAGCGCACTCAGGTTTGAGCCGGATCAATCTGTGCTGCAGCTTCAAGGCCGATTGTATGCCGACCCACAACAAACGAGGTGCCAGCATGGCCGGAAAACTCACTTCGCAGGCGGCGCGCAATATTTTTTATGGTAGTGCCGTCTTTTTCTTTCTGCTCTTTTTGGGCATGACATTTCAATCTCACCAACATTTTCCCAAATCGTCTCACCCGGAAAATATCACTGAGTCGGTCGCGCGTGGAAAACTGCTGTGGGAGAAAAATAACTGCATCGGTTGCCATAGTCTGCTCGGTGAAGGCGCGTACTTTGCGCCAGAACTGGGCAATGTGTATCCACGTCGCGGCGGTGATTTCATCAAGATGTGGATGAAAATGCAGCCGACCAAATCACCTGGCCGTCGTCAAATGCCGCAATTTAATTTGACCGATGAAGAGTTGGATGATCTGGTGGCGTTCTTAAAATGGACGTCCGAGATCGATACGCAAAAATGGCCACCCAATATCGAGGGTTAAGGCGAGGAACTCATTATGCAATATCAATCACAAGCGGTTGCCAAGCCCTACTTTATTGCGGCGCTTGGTTTATTTGTCGGACAAATCTTGTTTGGCCTCATCATGGGTCTGCAATACGTCTGGGGAGATTTTCTGTTTCCCGAAATTCCCTTCAACGCGGCCCGTATGGTGCACACCAATCTGTTGATTGTGTGGTTGCTATTCGGTTTTATGGGCGCCGCTTATTACCTGGTACCCGAAGAATCTGAATGTGAATTGTATTCGCCCAAACTCGCGATGACGATGTTCTGGATCTTTTTAGTCGCTGGTGCACTGACCATTGTCGGTTATCTCGCGGTGCCGTACGCACGCTTGGCTGACCTGACGGGCAACAATATTCTCGCCACGATGGGACGCGAATTTTTGGAACAACCTTTACCGACCAAATTGGGCATTGTCGTCGTTGCACTCGCGTTTATTTTTAACATCGCCATGACGGTGTTGCGCGGTCGCAAAACCGCGATCAGCTTGGTGCTGGTTTTGGGCTTAATTGGTCTGGCAGTATTCTTCCTGTTTTCGTTTTATAACCCGGATAATCTGGTTAAAGACAAATACTACTGGTGGTGGGTGGTGCATCTGTGGGTCGAAGGCGTTTGGGAATTGATCCTTGGCGCTATCCTCGCGTTCGTGTTGATCAAAGTGACCGGCGTTGATCGTGAGGTGATCGAAAAATGGTTGTACTTGATCATTGCGATGACCTTAGTCACCGGCATTATCGGCACGGGCCACCACTATTACTGGATCGGCACGCCCGAATTCTGGCAACCGATTGGATCATTCTTCTCGGCGTTAGAACCGATTCCGTTTTTCATGATGACGCTGTTTGCATTCAATATGGTTAATCAACGTCGTCGTGAACATCCGAACAAAGCCGCCGTATTGTGGGCAATGGGCACCGGCGTGATGGCGTTTTTGGGCGCCGGCGTCTGGGGGTTTATTCACACACTCGCCCCGGTGAATTACTACACACACGGCACACAATTAACCGCTTCTCATGGCCACATGGCGTTTTATGGCGCTTACGCAATGATTGTGATGACGATCATTTCTTACGCGATGCCACAATTGCGTGGCCGTATCGCCAATAGCAACCAAGCACAAGTCGTTGAAATGTGGGGATTCTGGTTGATGACCGTGGCAATGGTATTCATCACGTTCTTTTTAACCGCCGCCGGCATCGTGCAAGTGTGGTTGCAACGTTACACCGACACACCACAACCTTTCATGGTCGTGCAAGACAAAATCGCGATCATTTATTGGATGCGTGAAGTAGCTGGCGTTGTGTTTCTGATTGGACTAGTGGTTTATCTGTGGAGCTTTTTTGTGAAAGAAAAAGCGGCTACGGCTTAAATCACATAGCAATTTAACCATCCCTCATCCCGGCCTCGCTTCGCGCCCCGGTGACACGCAGAGCGTGTCCCGTTCGAGCGGCAGAACAGTCAATTTTGACTGTTCTGAAACCCCGCCCTCACCCCATGAAGGGAGAAGGAGCCAAGTTCCCTCTCCTCACATCGTGAGGAGAGGGCTGGGGTGAGGGGTAATTGACTCGACACACAAACAACGCACGCCATCAAAACGGAAACGCCCATGCCCGCCCAACTCCACGAAATCGACAAACCCACACTGCCCTTTTATCTTCCGGTTGGCAACGAATGTGAATTGTTTGAGCACGCGTGGCGCAATCAATTGCCGCTGCTGGTTAAAGGCCCCACCGGCTGCGGCAAAACGCGTTTTGTGCAGTACATGGCGGCGAAGTTATCGCGCCCGCTCATCACGGTATCGTGTCATGATGATTTGACGGCGGCCGATCTGGTGGGACGCCATTTGATTGGCGCGAATGAAACCTATTGGAGCGATGGCCCGTTAACACGCGCAGTACGCAGTGGCGGCATCTGTTATCTCGACGAAATTGTCGAAGCGCGCAAAGACACGACCGTGGTGTTGCATCCGCTGACCGATGATCGCCGCATTCTCCCCATCGAACGCACCGGTGAGGAGTTGCACGCACCGGATGAATTTATGATCGTCGTGTCATATAACCCCGGTTATCAAAATATCTTAAAGAGTTTGAAACCCAGCACGCGCCAGCGCTTTGTTGCGATCAGTTTGGACTTTCCACCCGCATCCACTGAAGTGAATATCGTGCAGGACGAAAGTGGTCTCGACAAACTGCGTGCACAACGGTTGGTTGATTTGGCGCAGCATATTCGTCAACTCAAAGATCATGATTTGGAAGAAGTCGCGAGTACACGTCTGCTGGTTTACACCGCCACCTTAATGGTCAGCGGTTATGATCCACTCGCCGCTATTCGCGCCGGGCTGATTGAACCGTTGTCAGATGATATCGATACACAACGCGCGTTGCACGAAGTGGCGCGCAGCTTTTTTGAGTGAACCTAAAGACCGCAGTTGAACACGACGTAGAGTGTGACCCGGCGAAGGCGACGCGTTTTTATGCGTGCAAAGCAAAAGGCGCGAACCGCAGCGAGGTTGAACACCTCGCGAGGATTCGCAACGCAGTATCACCGAGTCCGGGGCGCGCTATGCGTCGTGTAGTGGGCATAACGGAGAGCAAATATGCGAAGAATCGGATCGGTTTTTGAAATCACATTACATGGACACAAGAGAAACGCTCAACTGCGGTCTTTAGGTTAAGTGATGGAAGAATTTGTTGGCGAACTGTGGCATAAGGCGGCAACGCGATTAGCGCGATCTGATCGCGCGCACTATGCTGCACGGCTGGCCGATATCGAAAAAGCGGCGCCGATCTTCTTCCGCGCACTGGGTGGACATCCCGGTACGCAGATCCATGCCTTTCACGATCGGCAACAACGCGGCGTTCGTCGTATATGGCAACGCATCGCCGGTGCTGATCATGATTTTGTCGACGCACAAATTGCCGATGACCAAGTGTTGCTACCAGAGTCAGTACAGAGCTTTAACGACAAAACGCTAAACGACGATCTGTATTGGTGGTGGCTAGCCGCCGCACCGCAATTTATCGCGGCTGTCGGTCATTGGTGTCAACGCAATCGACTCGCAACACAACAAACTTTGCAGCGTTATCCTGCATTACGCCAACGTTATGAGAAGTTGGTTACGGCTCATATCACACAACGTCAACAACAGCTTGGCCTTCGGTACGATGCCATTGAACAGCAAATCGCCAATCTGTTAATCCACATTAATGACAGTGCTTTGGCCAATATCGATTACAGCCCATCGCTATTACCTATCGCGTTGTGGTTTCGTGAAGCCGATGCGCTTACGTCACCAACACGCCGACAAACACCGGAAGAAAACACCAGCACACCGACTGAAACCACGCGCGACGCATGCCAGCACAAACGCAAAGCACAGCAAGCCGACAACACACCGCAACGCAGCCCAATCGTCTTGTTTTTCAAAGCTGAGAGCATTTTAAGCTGGGCAGAAAATCTGAATATCAATCGCAGTACCGACGATGAAGATGAGGACAATCTGTCCGCAGCTGACGATCTGCAAAGCATTGCCGTGACACAAGATAATCAGTCACGTAAAAGTCGCATCAAGTTTGATCTCGACCTGCCCGCCGCCATCGAGGATGACATCGCCATTGGCGAGGGCTGGACCTTGCCGGAGTGGGATTATAAAAAGCAACAATTCAGCGACAATGTTTGCCGCGTTGTGCCCATGATTGCAAAAACCACTGCAATGCCCAGTCAGCATGATCATCTGTTGCCCATCAGTCGCAAGCTGAAACGACAATTTCAGGCCTTGCAACCCAACAACGTAACGATTCACCATCAGGCCGATGGCCATGAAATTGAACTTGATGAAACGATTCGTTTTATCGCCGACAGGCGTCATCATTGGGTGGATGGCTCACGCTTGTATCAATCCACACGCAAACAGCAACGCGATCTGTCGTGTTTGCTGCTTGCTGATTTGTCGCGCTCCACCGAAACCTTTGTCAATAACGAGCAACGCGTCATCGACGTTATCAAAGACGCTCTGCTGTTATTCGGCGACGCACTCAATGCCTGCCGCGATCCATTCGAAATGCATGGTTTCTATTCTTTGCGTCGCGATCCAATTCGACTTTACACACTGAAAACCTTTACCGAAGCCTATAACCAAACGGTGCGAGATCGCGTCATTGCGTTGCGACCAGGGTTTTACACGCGAGTTGGTGCCGCAGTGCGTGCGGCCAGTGCGCGTCTTGCTCAGCAGCACAGCAAGCAAAAGTTGCTGATCTTGCTGTCCGATGGCAAGCCGAATGATATGGACCATTACGAAGGCCGCTTTGGCATCGAAGACACACGCCACGCGATTCTTGAGGCGCGTCAGCAAGGCATCACACCGTTTTGTGTCACCATTGATGAAAAAGCTTCGGCTTATCTGCCCTATATGTTTGGTCAACAGCATTTTATTGTCGTCAGAAAGCCGCAACAGCTGCCGGAAGCCTTGTTACAGGTCTATCGCTTGTTAACACGTTGAACCCTTCGCCTTAAAACTTTGCGTTAAATCAATTTTTGCCTGTTCTTTTGTCGTGCAATTCCGACATTTGATCGTGATCAGCATCTCGCATTCTTCAGCGTTGATAATTCCCTTGTTTATCCCGCGAAGGACCCATCATGAAAAAAACGGGCATGGTTTTATCTCTGGTTTATCTTGGGGTTGTCGCTGCGCTTGCCCCTGCACGCGCTGACGACGACAGTGACGCTGAACATATCGTCGTGATTTCGGCACGCGCTCCGCGTCCGATACAAGATGTCGCTGGCATGGTCAGTGACATCGATGATGCATTTATCAGTGAAAATCTGGTCAATTCACTCGGCGATCTGTTCCGTTACGAACCCGGCATCAATGTGGATAACGGCGGTACGCGGTTTGGCAGCACGGGCATCGCGATCCGTGGCATTGGTGAAAACCGCGTCGCGATGCTAGTCGATGGCATTCCTGTCGCCGATCAATTTGATATTGGCAATTATTCAAACAGCGGTCGTGATCTAATGGATCTCGATTTAATCCATCGTGTTGAAGTGTTGCATGGACCGGCATCGGCGTTGTATGGCAGTGATGCGGTTGGCGGTGTCGTCAGCTTTACAACCTTTGATCCCGCTGATTTATTGCGCCGTGGCAACGGCGACTATTTCACCAATGTGCGTACTGGATACGACGGCAAAGATACCAGCCAAATCGCGTCCATCACCGGTGCTTACGCTTATCACAATGTATCGGGATTGCTGTCGTACGCCTATCGCGAAGGCGCAGCACTGGATCACAGTGCCGACAGTCCACGTGATGATGAACGCGACTATCGCCATGATGCTGGGCTCGCCAAATTTGTGTGGGAAGGTAGCCGTGGCAATCGGCTGGAGTTCGTTGCCGAATCAAGTAAAAAAACATCACAAAGCGAATCGAATGCCATTATCGGCTACGGCCGATTTGCCAGCACCACCGCATTGACCGGCGACGATGAAACGACACGTCAACGTGTTTCATTGCAATGGCAAAATGATTTGGGTCGCGGTAATGACTACAGCGTGTTAACCGTGTATCGCCAAACCGTCGAAACCCGACAACTGTCTGATGAAAGTCGCACCGTGCGCAATCGCCCTTTGCAACTGATTCGCGAATTTGATTACGAATACGATGTCGATGGTCTGAACTGGCAATTGGCGCAATCGTTTGATTGGGGCTCGCTGACCAATAATATGGTCTACGGCATCGAATGGACACGCGCAAACATTGATGAGCAACGCGATGGTTTGCAACGCGATCTGCAATCGGGCGTTGTGACAACCACGGTATTGGGCGAAGAACTGCCTGTGCGCGATTTTCCGCGATCCACTATCGAAGAACGTGCGTTATATTGGAACGATGAAATCGCATTAAACGAACGCTGGCTGTTGCTACCAGCCCTGCGCTACGAAACCTATTCCCTCAATGTCAGCGCCGATGCCGTTTGGCAAGCCGACAATCCCACAACACCACTGGTCGATGTCACCGAACACGCTTTAACGCCCAAATTGGGTGCCGTGTTAAAAGTGAATGGTGACGACAGTGTTTATCTGCAATGGTCAGAAGGCTTTCGTTCGCCGCCATTTGAAGATGCCAACATTGGTTTGTATTTGCCTGCGCTGCATTTGCGCGCGCTGCCCAATCCAGACTTGAAGCCGGAAGAATCCCATGGCATCGAACTGGGGTGGCGACGCGAGTCAAGTGAAGCGCAATGGGACATCGGATTGTTCTACACCGAGTTCGACAATTTTATTGAAACCAAAGTGAATCTTGGTGTTGACCCGGTCAGCGGCGATACCTTGTTTCAATCACAAAATATCAATGAAGCACGGATCTACGGCATGGAATGGCAAAGCCTGACACAGCTGGCCAAAACGTCTGTCGGTGAATTTACGTTGCGCTCAGCGTTGTATTACGGCAAAGGCGAAAACCGCAGCAATGATGAACCCTTAAATACGGTAGCGCCGGCCAATGGCACGCTGGGTTTGATTTGGCTCACACGCAATGAAAATGTGTCTGTGCAGTTTTGCACGCGCTTCGCCGACAACAAAAAGCACGTCGACGAAACCAAAACAGAAGTGTTCAAAACGCCTGGTTATGCTGTGTTTGATGTGTCGGCCGATTGGCACATTACAACGCATTGGCAATTGACCACAGGCATTTACAACGCCACCGATAAAACCTGGTGGCAATGGACCGATATCAAACAACTGGAATCAACGCACCCTGCGATTCCTTTGCTGTCACAACCGGGTCGTTATATCAGTGCAACGTTGCGTTGGACGTATTGATGTTTTTGTGCAACCACGTGAATCGAAAACCACAATTAAATTATGGCTTTTCGATTGGGATCTTGATCCGCGTTAAACAATACTGATGCGTATGCATGACGTGGATCAAAATCACACAATGAATTGGCCTTTTACAGCACGACACGATTGATCCATATCAAGAGCGAAATTTTGTGTGAATTTACGCTGTGAAGGCCGGACCAAGGCAAAACGCCGAAAACTATTTTCCGGCAGTGGAGGAAATCATGAAAACCTTAACGATGCAGTCAGTGGCCTTTGCCGTCGCCTGCACTCTGGGTAGCTTGACGTTGTCCGGTTCAATCGCGACAGCAAAGGCTGCCGATGCGCTCGCCGAACACAAAGCCGAAGTCGCGCAAGCAGGCAATGCTGCCGCACAAATTGAACGAGGCAAAGTGTTGTATGACAAATACTGCACCGGTTGCCATCAAGCTACTGGTGCGGGCATGCCAGGCGCATTTCCTCCGTTGGCCAAATCGGATTATTTAACCGCCGATAAAAAACGCGCTATCAAAATTCTGATCAACGGTTTAACCGGCCCCATCACGGTTAACGGGCAAAAGTACAACAGCGTAATGCCCAATTTCGCCTACCTGAAAGACGATGAAATGGCCGATGTGTTGACGTATGTTTTGAACAGCTGGGGCAATAAACTGGGCTCGATTTCGGTGGCGGATGTAAAAACCGCGCGCAGTGGCAAAGCCGATCCGAAAACCGCTGAAGGGCCACATCCGAAAGCGTCTGTTTCGGAATTGAAATATCAGGCCGCTCCGTCAACCATTAAGGCTTCTGACACCAAAAAATTCGTCACCTCGGAAGGCCCCAAAATCACCACCGACGAATTTTCACATGCAACACAGATCTATTTTGAACGCTGCGCCGGTTGCCACGGTGTGTTGCGTAAAGGTGCTACCGGTAAGCCGTTAACAACGGATATTACACGGCAAAAAGGCACTGATTATTTGAAAGCATTGATTACGTATGGCTCTCCTGCCGGTATGCCGAACTGGGGCACCAGTGGCCAATTAAGCGATAACGAAATCGATTCAATGGCGAAGTTCCTGCAACACGAACCGCCACAGCCACCGGAATGGGGCATGAAAGAAATGCGTGAAAGCTGGCAGCTGCATGTGCCAGTCGATAAACGCCCAACGAAAAAAGAAAATGATTTTAATATTGAAAATGTGTTTGCAGTGACACTGCGCGATTCCGGTGAAGTGGCGTTGATTGACGGCGACACCAAACAAATTATTAATATCATTAAAACCGGCTATGCTGTGCACATTTCACGTATCAGCGCCTCCGGCCGCTATTGCTTCACCATTGGTCGCGACGGCCGCATTGACATGATCGATATGTGGATGAAAGTACCGGACAAAGTGGCCACGATTAAAATCGGTTTGGAAGCGCGTTCGGTCGAAACATCGAAGTTCAAAGGCTTTGAAGACAAATACGCGATCGCCGGTTCGTACTGGCCACCACAATACGTGGTGATGGACGGCGCCACATTGGAACCGTTCAAGATCGTGTCCACACGCGGCATGACCGTCAGCACGCAGGAATACCACCCCGAACCGCGTGTGGCGGCAATCGTTGCCTCGCATGAACATCCCGAGTTTATTGTCAACGTAAAAGAAACCGGCAAGATCTTGTTGGTGGATTACCGCGACCTAAAAAACATCAATGTCAAAACGATTGATGCGGCGGAGTTTCTGCACGACGGTGGTTGGGATGCGACACATCGCTACTTCCTGACGGCGGCGAATAAGTCCGACAAAATTGCGGTTGTTGACTCGAAAAAACGTGAGCTGACCGCGCTGATTGATGTCGACAAGATCCCGCATCCGGGTCGTGGCGCTAATCTGGTTGATCCAACGTATGGTCCAGTGTGGGTTACGTCTGCCTTGGGTAATGAAAAGATCACGTTTATCGGTACCGATCCAGAACAACATAAAGAAAACGCGTGGAAAGTCGTGCGCGTGTTAAAAGGACAAGGTGGTGGTTCGTTGTTTGTGAAGAGCCATCCGAAATCGAAAAACTTATGGGTCGACACGCCGCTTAATCCGGATGCGAAAGTCAGCCAAAGCATTGCCGTGTTTGACATCAATAACTTTGATGCCGGCTTTACAGCAGTGCCAATTGCTGAGTTAGCACAATTGGGCGATGGACCAAAACGTGTTGTGCAACCGGAATACAACGCGAACGGTGATGAAGTGTGGTTCTCGGTGTGGAATGGTCAAACACAAGAATCCGCGATTGTCGTGCTGGATGATAAAACACGTCAATTGAAGCATGTCATCAAAGACAAACGGTTGGTCACTCCGACAGGCAAGTTCAATGTCAAAAACACGGTGGCGGACATTTACTGATCGCCATCACGCCATAACCAGAATAACAGTCTGCTGTTGATCGTTTGATAGCCGATCAACCCTCATCTCCAGCCGCCTTCGGGCGGCTCTTTTCTTTCACCGTGATCCGGGCATAATGCGCCAACAGATTGCAATGAGCGCACAAATGGATATCCCTACTCGCCCGACAACACGGATCGAAGCCTTCACCGATGCCGCCTTTGCCTTTGCGCTAACCATGCTGGTGGTGTCATTTGATGCACTGCCCTCCTCGGTTGACGAGCTGGTGCAATCAATGAAAGCGATCCCGGCCTTTGTCGCCAGTGGCGCCTTGCTGATGTTGTTTTGGCATCATCACAGTAAGTGGTCTCAGCGTTATTGTTTGTGTGATACCAAAACCGTCATGCTGACCTGCCTGCTGGTGTTTACCGTGATGGTATTTGTGTATCCCTTGCGTCTGATGTTCAGCAGTTTTATGCATTGGGTAAGCGGTGGCTGGTTAAAAGCCAACTTCACCGTTGCCACTCGTGGTGATCAACTCACTCTCTTTATCATTTATGGCATTGGCTTCACGGTCATGTGCGGCGTTATGGTGCTGCTTTATCGCCATGCTCTGTCAAAACACGCTGAACTTCAGTTAACCGAACAAGATCGCTTTGACGCCAAATCGGGCATGCAAACCTTTTTTCTGATGAGCACAACCGGCATTTTGTCGTTACTGCTCTGCTGGTTGTTGCCCATTCAATGGGCGCTGTTCTCGCCGTTTTCCTATTCACTGTTAGCCATCATGATGCCTTGGTACGGCATTCGACGCGGTAAAAAGCGCGAAGCACTGTTCGGTGCAGGCGTGTAATTTTCATCGCTATCGCATCCTTTCCTGCTGTGAAGCGGCCTTATGACCTTCCCCTCTTCCGAGTTGAATCGCTGGAGGCCTTAAGGCTGACGAATCACCACAAGTTACCGAAGAAAATCAACTACAAAAAACCAAATCCAATCACCAAGGACACGAAGGAAAAGAATTTGGTTTTGCTTTTGTTTGACGCACTGCACTGATTATCGCAAATGGGGTCCCCTTTCGACGCCCCGAGTAGCGCAGTTCGGCGCAGATAAACCTGCAGCGAAGCGGAAGGCCTCGCCCAAGGATGGCGAGGTTTTTGTGTGGGGCTGGGAAGCCCCATCACAAAAATTCTGTGACGAACGAGCAACGCAGGACCGGTGCCGCTAAACGCGCTAAAGTTTCTGGCGTCGTCAGGGGCGCGTTTCTTTGCTTACTTTCTTTTGCGCGAGCAAAGAAAGTGAGCCGGTCGCCGGTCCGGATACCGGCCTCTCAAATTGAAGATCTCGCGTGGCCATTCGTCTCGAGAAACATCGGCGAATGCGTTTGTGGTTTGGACGTCGCTGAATTATTTGCGGGGATCCCTCAGCCTGAAGGCCGCCCAACACCCCGACTGCAGTGATAGACAACGTCTATCACTCCCATAAAGACCATTTAATGTCGTTCGTTCGGACCAGCCGCTACTCTGCTCAGAGTCTTATCACGCAACGCATTTTATGGAGAGTCTTTATGCAATCCCTGATCAACAGCGAAATCAAACCGTTCAAAGCCACCGCCTTTCACAACGGCAAATTCATTGACGTGTCAGAAGCCAGCTTAAAAGGCAAATGGTCGGTCGTGTTCTTTTATCCAGCCGATTTCACGTTTGTGTGCCCAACTGAATTGGGCGATTTGGCCGACAACTACGCCGAATTCAAAAAAATGGGCGTTGAAATTTATGCCGTTTCGACCGACACGCATTTCACGCACAAAGCGTGGCACGATTCCTCGGACACGATTCGCAAAATTCAATACCCAATGGTTGGTGATCCCACCGGCACGTTGACACGCAATTTTGGTGTGATGATCGAAGAAGCTGGCCTCGCTGATCGCGGCACGTTTGTTATCGATCCGAATGGCCGCATCCAAATTGTTGAAATCAACGCTGGCGGCATTGGCCGCGATGCCAGCGAATTATTGCGCAAAGTCAAAGCCGCACAATATGTTGCTAATCACCCGGGTGAAGTGTGCCCCGCCAAATGGAAAGAAGGCGACAAAACTTTGGCTCCTTCGCTGGATCTGGTTGGCAAGATCTAATCACCATTTTTGCAAACCCCGTCCTCGTATCTACGTGACAAAAGCCCCCTCCTTTTTTCAAGGAGGGGGTTGGGGGTGGTTTATCCTAAAACGCCGTTACGGAGTCATCTCATGCTCGACATCACGATCAAAAATCAATTGGCTGCCTACCTCGAAAAGCTGGTATTCCCAATTGAGCTGATTGCCACGCTGGACGACAGCCGAACAGCGAATGAAATTTCGTCATTGTTGCGCGATATCGCAACCTTATCCGATAAAGTTTCTTTACGCGAAGACGGTAACGCTCAATTAAAACCGTCGTTCGCGATTGCCCGTGCTGGTGAAGCGCCGCGAGTGCATTTTGCAGGTGTACCGATGGGCCATGAATTTACGTCTCTGGTGTTGGCACTTTTGCAAACCGGTGGTCATCCGCCCAAAGTGGATCAATCGGTCATTGATCAAATTAAAGCGTTGCCGGCGGGTTTGCGTTTCGAGACGTTTGTTTCGTTGTCATGCCACAACTGTCCGGATGTTGTTCAAGCACTGAACCTAATGGCGGTGCTCAATCCCGGCATCGAAAGCATCATGATCGACGGCGCCGTGTTTCCACACGAAGTGGAATCGCGTCAGATCATGGCGGTGCCGGCGTTATTCTTGAATGGCACAGCATTTGGCAATGGCCGCATGAGCATTGAAGACATTTTGGTCAAATTGGTTGTCACCGACGAAAGTAAAATCACTGACCAGCTTAACGCCAAAGAAGTGTTTGATGTGTTAGTTGTCGGCGGTGGCCCAGCCGGCGCGGCAGCGGCGATTTATGCTGCACGTAAAGGTGTGCGCACTGGTGTTGTCGCTGAACGATTTGGCGGACAAGTGCTCGACACCTTAGCCATCGAAAATTTTATTTCGGTGAACCACACCGAAGGCCCCAAAATGGCTGCCGCACTGGAACAACACGTCAAAGAATACGACGTTGATATCATCAATCGTCAACGTGCCGTAACTTTAAGTTCACGCAACGGTATGCATCAGATTGAATTGGCCAGTGGGGCTACGTTGCAAGCTCGTTCGCTAATCATCGCCACCGGCGCGCGTTGGCGCGAAATGAACGTACCCGGCGAACGCGAATACCGCGGTCGTGGTGTCGCCTATTGCCCACATTGCGACGGCCCTTTATTCAAAGGCAAACGTGTTGCGGTCATTGGTGGTGGTAACTCCGGTGTTGAAGCGGCTATTGATTTAGCTGGCATTGTAAATCACGTTACGTTGCTAGAATTTGATTCCAAATTGCGCGCCGACGCCGTACTGCAAACCAAACTGCGCAGCCTGCCCAACGTTAGCGTGATCGTGAATGCCAAAACCACTGAAGTGATCGGCGATGGCAATAAAGTCAGCGCACTGACTTACAACGATCGCATTAACAACACCGCGCACAAAATCGACTTGGACGGCGTCTTTGTGCAAATCGGTTTGTTACCAAACACCGATTGGTTAAAAGGCACCGTCAATTTATCCGCACGCGGTGAAATAGAAATCGACGCACGCGGCCAAACCTCATTGCCCGGCGTATTCGCCGCCGGCGATGCAACGACCGCACCGTATAAACAAATCATCATCGCGATGGGCGAAGGCGCAAAAGCGAGTTTGTCCGCGTTTGATCACTTGATTCGCAGCAGCGCACCAGTGACGTCGGCTGCAGCTTAGGCCGCTGTAACCATTAAAGCCAAACGTCAACACGAAGCGCACAAAGTTCACAAAGACCACGAAGTAAAAGACATTTTCTTCGTTGCCTTTGTGTTATTCGTGAACTTCGTGTTACGGATTGGGTTTGAACTAACACTTCGATCCCCGAGCGCTCCGACTGAATGCGACGAATCATGTTCGTGTTCAGTCGGATTTTTTTGATATCGAAAAAATTGAAAATCAGCTGAGGCAATGAATGGTGCCCGGAACCGGAATCGAACCGGTATGAGCCGTATAAGGGCTCGACGGATTTTAAGTCCGTTGCGTCTACCTATTTCGCCACCCGGGCTAAGGATGTTACGTCCCCGTATTGCGGCGCCGGAGGCGCTATCAGGAACGACTTGCGAAGGGCGGTCTTTATAAATCAATGGCTTGCCTTTGTCAAAGTGCTGTTTTTTGCTTGTGCACTAACTGCGCGATCTAGCTGTGCAATTGGCGACTTTTCTGTGCAATTTGCGATCAAACGCCTGCGGATGGATATTTTTTGAGCAAATACAAAGCCCTGTTCATACCTTTTTGCCTATAAGCCCAGTTTTATTGGCCTTAGTCTGTTGATGACCGCCATCAGAAAGAAACAAAGCGAGGCGGCGCTCTCACACTAAGGAGTCATAAATGAAGAAATACGGCATGCTCGCCCTTTCCGCGTTGAGCTTATTGTTATGCACAACACACGTCTTAGCCGCGAAACAGGACATCGCGCAGCAGGAAAACCCCGTCGGCTCAACGACCATTCGCGATCGTCGCTGTGGAACCGACTTCGCGATGACCGAACATTACCAATATTTCCCTGATGCAAAAAAACAAAATGACATCGACATGGCGCAAGCGCAAAAATCATTAGCCGCTCGCCACAGCGATAAATTGGGCGCCCTCTCGCCGACCACACAGCAAGCGCTTTCAACGACACCCACCTACATTATTCCGGTGGTATTTCATGTTTATGGCACCGTGTTTAATGGCAAGGTGGTGAACGACGCGATCATTATCGATGCCCTGCGTCGTACCAATGAAGACTTTCAGGGCCAGACAGCCGACTATGCGGATGTGATCAGCGAATTTTCAACCATAAAAAAGAGTTTGAGCATTGAGTTTCGTTTAGCGACGCGCGATCCAAATGGCAATCCGACTACCGGTATTGTGTATCACCCGGTGAAGTCCGGTTACGGCAACGGCTCGGGTTACGATTCGCAAATTGCAGCCGATGCCTGGGACAATTACAAATACATGAACATTTATATCCAAAATGATTTGTATGCCGATGGTACAACGAATAATTCCGGTGTTGCGTGGTATCCCGATACAACAATGTCAAATCAAAACACGGCACGCGTTGTGTATAACGGCGCCTATTTAGGTGCCAACACCGACGAAAATTTTCGCTCAGTGTTGACACATGAATTTGGCCATTTCATCAATTTGATTCACACCTTTGAAGGCGGCTGCCGAAAGAACAACGAAACGCGTTGCAGCAGCACCGGCGACAAGATTTGTGACACACCACAAGTCAACAGCAGCTCATGGGGAACGAAGCTGAATTGCGTTGGCAAAGTGACCAACTGGCAGAACTTTATGAACTACTCAAGCCAGTACGCGAATTACACGACACAACAAGTCAGCCGCATGATCACCGCATTAAATGTGCCTTCACGCGTAACGTTGTGGAGTGCGGCGAATTTGGTGGCGACTGGCACGAACTATTGAGCGATTAGGGCTAGAGAGAAGCCGGCTTTGCAGCCGGCTTGTTTTTACATCGATTCGAACGCCAAACCGACAAAACGACGTACGGCATTGCCGCGCTCAACCGCATAATGTGCCGACCAGCGAGTTTGTCGCTCATCAGCCAGGCTTTGCTCGCGTCGGTCTTGCAAACGCTTTGCAATCAACAGACGAGCCAATTTTTTGTTGGCATGCTGACTGCGCTCACTTTGCACTTTAACCACAATGCCGCTGGCGATATGGGTGGCGCGAATGGCTGAATCGGTTTTATTGACATGCTGGCCGCCTGCCCCGCCCGCGCGCATCGTTTCAAATCGAATGTCGCTGTCAGCGCAAGGCGTCAACGCATCAAAAACTTGCCCGCCGAAGAACCAGTTTTTGCGTTGATGTTGTGGTCGCAATGGGCTTTTGCAAACCCATAACAAACTACCGACCCAACGCTCGGCCAACACCATAGCGTTGTCGCCATCGAGTGCGAACAACACTGACGCCATGGCGTTTTCGACAGCGCCGTCAACCTGTTCCAACACATCAACGGTAACCGACAACGGCGCCGCTTCTTGCAGCACACGACGTGCAGCCAATGCAACCGCGAGTTCACATTCAGCTGGTCCTTGCGCGGAGCTTAATTGCAATAGGATCATTCGCAACACTCCCCGCGCGTTTTGTACGTCAGCACCGGCTTTAAGCGCGCTATACGGTGTATCAAGCCTTCTTGTTCCATCACGTTAATGATGGATTCGATGGGCTTGTAGGCTTCAGGCGCTTCGTCGTAAATCAACTCACGATCGTTGCAAATAACGCGACTGCCAAACGCGGTTTTCTGTAATTGATCGTGACGATAACGTGATTGCAAACGCGCCTTGCAATCACCGCGTTTCCATTTGCGACCAGCACCGTGCGGTAACGACCACAACGCATCGGGCGCAGCGCTTGGTGCCACCAAATAGCTGTAGTCGCCCCGCGAACCGGGGATGACGACCAAGCCCGCGTTAGCTGGCGTTGCACCTTTGCGATGCAACCAACCGATCTCGCCGTTGCGTTCACACGATTCGACGAAATTGTGGTGTACATCAAGTATGGGCTGAAGCTGACAACGCAAACGATGTGCAATGCGTTCAGCAATCAATTGCCGATTGGCGCGCGCATAACGCAGTGCCAAATCATGTTGCTGCAAATACCACAGCCCTGCGCTGTCATTTGCCGCCACCGAGCGATGACCGACAGCATCAACATGATGACGCAAGATCCATTCACCCAATCCGCGCGAACCACTGTGTGCCAGCAACAACAATTGTTTGGGATTTATGCTCAACGATTCGATCACGTCATGATCAAAAATCGCGTCAATGGCTTGCAACTCTGCAAAGTGATTGCCACCGCCAATGGTGCCAAGCGATCCGGCACAAGGCAGATCGGCAACCTGCAGTGCATGCAAACGTGCTTGCCACGACTCATCCAACGGCGTGTCGATATTGCCCAGACGTTTATCAAGTTTTTCTGCCGACGCATCGCGCAGCAACAGATCCGTTTGCAACAGTGCCATGCCACATCCAATATCGTTGCCGACTAGCGCTGGATAGAACACATCACGCGACCAAAACGCTGCGCCAACCGGGTAACCACGACCCGGATGTAAATCCGGCATGCCGACCGCGCATTCAATGCCTGCCAATGTGGCCGTTGTTTGTAATTGTTGGATCGCAGAACCTTCGATCCAGGTTTGATCATCGGCGAGTAATGCTACGTTTGCCGATAACCATTTGAGGTTATTGCCCATAGAGGTTTACCTGTAAAAAAATTTTGAGAAAATTTTTGTGCAGGTCTTGGGGCGAGATTACGCGAAAAATCGCGAAAGGAATTACTGCGCGGAAGACCTGCAAAGGCGAACATGATTTAGCATGATGAAACTCCTTTGCGGTGATAAGAATGGATGCACATCGTCGACGTTGTACACAACGACAGACAATGCTTCTACAAATAAAAACCTGATTAGGTAGCAAACTCAGCCACCGTTGTCGTTCATCCTTCAATGACCAAAGAAAATCCCTGTGGGACAGGCTCAGGACGAACGGAAATGGCAGTCATGCTGAGATACCTGCCTAATCATCAATAAAAAAGCCAGCGTTTAAGCTGGCCTTTTTATCTCAATTTGGAGGCGGAATCCAGAATCGAACTGGAGTACGCGGATTTGCAGTCCGCTGCATGACCACTCTGCCATCCCGCCAAAGGGTGTGTCACACACTACGTGACGTAGAACTAAAAAACCTCGGCCCGCTTTGACTTGTGTCTTTAACGACGCCGAGGTTTTTAATTTGGAGCGGGAAACGAGACTCGAACTCGCGACCCCGACCTTGGCAAGGTCGTGCTCTACCAACTGAGCTATTCCCGCATTTTGCTGCGTCGGCGTTGCCGTCACAGCGGGGCGCATTTTACGGATTGTGCCCCCCCTGTCAAGCAATGATTGAAACTTTTTTTACATTGGTTAAAAGCTAAACAGCCTTTATTTTCGCGTACTTACGCGCAACTCGGGCCACGCAGCACGCAGGTAAATCACCATCGACCACAACGTGAACACTACGGCGACATCGAGCAAAACATAGCCCACGCGCACGCGCCAATATTCCCAATCTGGCGGCGTGGCCAGCAACACCGTGATGGCAATCATCTGGCAAGCCGTTTTGATTTTGCCAATGGAGGACACCTTGACCTGTGTTCGTTTGCCGAGCTCGGCCATCCATTCGCGCAAAGCAGAAATCGTGATTTCACGGCTGATGATCACAAAAGCTGGCACGGCCAACCACGGTGAAGCATGACGTTCAACGAGCAGAATCAAGGCAACGGCCACCATCAATTTGTCGGCAACCGGGTCTAAAAATGCCCCCAACGGTGACGTTTGGTTGTAGCGACGCGCCACATAACCATCCAGCCAATCGGTGGCCGCTGCTAATGCAAAAATCGCGGCAGAGACGAGGTAACTCCACTTCCACGGCAAGTAAAAACAGATCACGAACAACGGTATCAACGCGATCCGTGCCAGCGTCAGCATATTGGCTGTTGTCATTTAGCAGAAAATTTCTCGAATAAAACGCGCGCACAGTATGCCACGCAGGGTCAGTATCGTCATTTCTTCAACGCTTGATAGATGCGTTCAGCCAATTCATGGCTAATACCGGGTACCGAAGCGATATCGTCGATGCCGGCTTTGGCGATTTCTTGATAGCCGCCGAAACGCCGCAACAACTCTTTGCGTCGTTTTGGTCCGACCCCTTCAATGCCTTCGAGTGGTGAAGTGCGCCGTTTCTTTTCACGCCGCGCGCGATGGCCGCTGATCGCAAAGCGGTGCGCTTCATCGCGGATCTGCTGCAAAAAATGCAACAACGGTGAATCTGGGGGCAATTGCAGCGGCTCGGCGATGGTCGGCACATGCAACTCTTCTTGGCCGGCGCGGCGATCGGGGCCTTTTGAAATACCAATCGCCAACACATTATCGATCTGCAATTCATCGAGAATTTTTTCGGCCTGCGACAACTGTCCCGGACCGCCATCAATGATCAATACATCAGGCATTTGTGCTTCGCCGCTCTTCAATCGCGAATATCGCCGCGTGAGCGCTTGATACATGGCAGCGTAATCATCGCCGCCTTGAATGCCTTCAATATTAAAACGACGATAATCGCTTTTGCGCGGTCCTTTCAAATCAAACACAACGCAAGAGGCCACCGTTTGTTCGCCCATGGTGTGACTGATGTCAAAACACTCAAACCGCTGCGGTATCGCATCGAGTTGCAGCAACTCTTTTAGCGCAGCGCCGCGTTTATCCGCTTGCGCATTTTGCGATAGTTTTGTTGCAACCGCATTCTGCGCATTGCGAATGGCCATCGTGAGCCACGATAAGCGGTCGCCACGCACCGACGACGTTACGCGTGTTTTGCGACCGACTCGACTCGACAGCAATTCGGCAAAGGTTTCATCGTCAAACTCGGTGGCGTTATGAATAATTTCGCGCGGCACTTCGCGTTCTGATAAATAATATTGGCTCAAAAAGCTGCTGATCAATTCATCGGCTTCGACCAATTCCGGCAACGTTGGCATAAAACCATGGCTGCCGTTAACGCGTCCATCACGCACATGCAGCACGTATATACTGGCAATACCCTTCTCAATAATACCGGCGACGACATCGACATCTCCCGCATCGGCGGACACTGATTGGCGATCAAGCACACGACGCAATGAAGCGATTTGATCACGCAGCTGTGCGGCCTTTTCAAATTGCAGTTTTTGCGCCGCGCTGTCCATTTGCTGCGCCAGTTCGCCAATCACATCCTGATTGCGGCCTTCATAAAACATCGCCGTTAAACGTACGTCTTTGGCGTATTCCTCTGCGCTGACCGCTTTGACGCAAGGGCCGGAACAGCGACCGATCTGATATTGCAAACAAGGTCGTGAACGATTGGCAAAAAATGTGTTTTCACATTGACGTACACGAAATAGTTTTTGCAGCAGCGCCATGCTTTGACGTACCGCATAGGCACTGACAAAGGGGCCAAAATAACGGCCTTTTTCTTTTTTAGGGCCACGATGCAACGACAAGCGAGGGTATTCATCGGCTGACAACAACACATAAGGATAGGATTTGTCGTCACGCAACAAGATATTAAAACGCGGCAAAAACTCTTGAATCAAGTTGTATTCAAGAACCAGCGCTTCACTTTCGGATTGCGTCACGGTGATCACGACGTTTTCGATGTGATCAACAAGCACCGTCGTTTTGGCACTGTCATGTTCGCGACGAAAATAACTGCTGACGCGCTTTTTCAGGTTTTTGGCTTTGCCGACATACAGCACTTCGCCGTCGGCCGCGATCATCCGATAAACGCCGGGTTCACTGGTCAGGTGTTGCAAAAATTCGCGCAGTCGCGTTTCGTCGTCTTTGAGTAATGTCATGGTATTAAAACAACAAAGCTCGCCGTAGCGAGCTTTGTTTTGTCTTGGGTTTGCTTAGGTGGATTGTACAACACCGTGTCGTATCGCCAAATGGGTCAATTCGACATCGCTGGTCACTTTCAATTTATCGAACAAGCGATAACGGTAACTGTTAACCGTTTTCGGGCTCAAGCAAAGTTTGTCGGCGATCTCTTGCACTTTCACACCTTGCGTCACCATCAACATCACTTGGGTTTCACGTTCAGATAACGATTCAAACGGATTTTCTTCGCCGTCGTTCTGCACTTGACGCAACGCCATTTGCTGCGCGACATCGGCGGCAATGTAGCGGCGACCAACATTGACCTGACGAATCGCACGCACCATTTCTTGCACGTCCGCACCTTTGGTCAAATAACCGTGCGCACCGGCTTGCAAAAACTTGGATGGAAACGGTTCGTCACCGTGCACTGTCAACGCAATAATTTTGACTTCCGGAATTTGACGCAACAGACGTTTGGTAGCCTCAAGACCACCCATGCCTGGCATATTGGCGTCCATCAACACCACATTCGGCTTGGCATCTTTGGCGATGCGCAATGCATCTTCGCCCGAACCAGCCTCACCCACGACTTTGATATCGCCCGCATCTTCAAGCAAACGTTTGACGCCGGTCCGAACCAAATCGTGATCGTCAACCAACAACACTTTTATCACGATGCCCCCTCGCACTGCCCCATGAGTTCCCGCTGAAAGCCGATCTGGCGCCGGCATAGAAACTGGAAAGCGACGTTTCCTGACGTGGAAAGGTACCAGATTTAGAAACCTGGGCAACAGCTCTTTGCAGAATGGGAAAGCTTCGAGTATTCTTGCCGCCCTTTTTGACGGGTACCACCGTCTAAAAGTTGAACAATACCCCCTTCCAACGGAAGTAAGCCATTGGAAACACGGGTAAAGTTCTGAAAATTCGAGTTTTGGAAGCGTGGCAGAGCGGTTGAATGCACCGGTCTTGAAAACCGGCGTCGGCGTAAGTCGACCGTGAGTTCGAATCTCACCGCTTCCGCCAAAGTAAAAAGGGGATGGCCAAAAGCCATCCCCTTTTTGCTTTGA